>JAFRBK010000052.1 GCA_017404985.1 Clostridia bacterium
TATTCATGCCGAGGTCTTACACCAACGGAATCACCTTCCTTCGTTCTCGTTCCCCTCAGAAGCCTTTCTTCTGTTTCCTTGGGACACCTGTATTGTAAGCCTACTCGCATTTATTGAAAATTGAGGATTCCTGGCAGATTTGGAGAAGATTTCACACAACAAGATTATCAGCTTTGCCTCATGACGGAGATGATTCATCATAGCCAGCACCAGCAGCGGAATCATCACCAAGTGATGTGTCGGCATCAATCCAATTCCAAGGGTTAAAAGAAACATTCGACCACAACCTCCAGATTTCAAAATCTGTCTGCTCTCAAATGACGGGCATCACGTCATAGATAACCAGGCTATAGCAATATTGCTCCACAAATAAAATCTGCACGGTTTATTGATAAAAACAACCTTTTAGAACATCAACGCTATAGCATTGGAACAACGCTATAGCTTTCTTCTGTTGAAAATCAAAGCTTCATAGAATTTCCTCATGGTAATGTCATGGCGTTTACCGAACGTTATGAAATGTAGTTGCGGGAGGGAAGACTATGATTGTGGAGGACAAGATGGATGTGGATTTCAAGCAAATCGGAAGGAATATGAAAAAGTATCGGTACAAAAAGGGCATGACTCAGGATGATGTCTGTGGAGTATTGAACATGAGCTCCTATAAAAATTCCTAACGTGGAAGCGAAGCCGTTTGTTTATGGAGATTGATTCAATGCTGTGAATTGTACGAGGTTACTCCAAATGACCTGCTGAGGGAATGTACTCCCGCACTGTCTGATGCCTGGAAATCTGAGCTTCCTGATGACGAACATTCGCGCACGCTGGAAGCCTTAAGATGTGAATGTCAGGGGTTGACCACTGCTCAACTGAAACTGATGGTCACAATGGCCAAAGGAATGAAAGAACAAAAATAAAAGAAGAATCAAGGGAATACTGAACAGTTTGTACCATTTTCTACTCTGTTTCCGCTACATCTGCGTCTGGAAGAAGGAGCATAAATGTTGACAAATGAAGAAAACGATTTTCTGGACGCGTTGTATCGGAAATATGAACAAAGACTTTTCTGGATAAGCTATGAAATTCTTGGATGCAGACGCGATAACCAGCTACTCACTGAAGACTGTGTGCAGCAAACCTTTGAAATAGCGATGCGGAAACTTAGAAGCCTGAAAGCGAGTTCAGTCCCCTACTTTTGGCTTCGACAGACATGCCGAAATATCTCCCGTGCAGAATCAAGGAAACTGGCTATAAGAAACAGGATTTTGAATAATCCAGTCCCATTCGAGGAAACCAATAACATCCCCAATCCCAGGAATGACATTGCCGAATGGCTGCTTACACAGGAACTACTCCAAAAGGAAAAAGAGTTACTGTCCTCGCTCACCAGAAAAGAAGCCGCCGTCTATCAGGCTGTGTACAAGGATCATTTAACTACCCGCGATGCTGCTCTGCTCCTGCATATCTCCGAAGGCGCTGTCCGAGGTGCCAGACAAAGAATCAAGGATAAACTCGTCAAATTATACTAAAGTTTTAACATGGGTCCTTTCTCAATACGATAATTGTAAAGCATCATCCATGACAAACTGATCACAAAACGTTCATGATTTTATAAAATGTGTCCCAAACTATTGAATTTTGTCCCAGGTTGTGCTATTCTATTAATGGATCCCCCGATTGTATTGCGTCGAAGTCGTAAGGAAAGGAGGAAGGACCGCAGCCTTTGTTATCCAGGAAGCCGTCCGTAATTGCAATGAAAAAGCAGGATTTAATCAATCTTGTCAGATACCATGCCGAAAAGAATGAAGACGCGTTTGCCTCCGAAGTTGCTAAGATCGCGAAAGAGTTTGATGATGCCGGAGATGAAGCTGTTGCCCAGTATCTGATGGAACTGATTTCCAATTCAAATTTCTATATGCCTCAATCAAGCTATAAAAACTTGAATTACCTAAAGAAGATCGACTATTCATCCAGACAACTGCTCCTGCCCGGTATCATCGAAGAAGATGTAATGGGAATAACAAGAGCAATCAACAACAGATCAGGACTTTCAAAGTTTCTGTTCTTTGGCCTGCCGGGCACAGGCAAGACTGAGACTGCTTTTCAGATTGCCCGGATATTGAACCGGGATATCCTGACTGTTCCCTTTGAACAGCTTGTCGATAGCAAAATGGGGGAAACAGCAAAGAATGTTTCGTTGCTCTTTGACGAAATCAATCATCTGCCCTTTAGCAAAGTATTGATTTTGCTTGACGAAATCGATACTTTAGTACTTGATCGTGTAAACAAAAATGATCTCCGGGAAATGGGCAGAGTAACCTCTGTGTTTCTCAGAGGGCTCGACAGTTTAAACGAAAACGTGATTTTGATCGCCACGACGAACCTGTATGACAGCCTGGATAAGGCGTTGATCAGAAGATTCGATGCGACCATCTCCTTCAATCGATATTCGAGAGACGATCTGATAGAGATTGCGGATTCCTTTCTAACACTGTCGTTGAAAAAATCTCCCAGTTCACACAAGGATATAAGGTTGTTCAACAAGATTCTGAATAACCTTGAGGAGATTCCTTATCCAGGCGATCTGAAGCAAATCATTAAAACAGCCGTGGCCTTCAGCGACGAATCGAGCGAATATGATTACCTGCGAAAAATATACCTTGCCCTGAATGGGAATCCAAAGAGCATTGACATTCAGTTGCTGAAAGAGCAGGGTTATACAACCAGGGAGATAGAAATCTTGTCCAAAATTCCAAAAAGCAGTGTTTCCCGCAAATTGAAGGAGGCGTGAGATGAATTCCATTTTACAGGTAAAACTCACCTTTCAAAAGGAATCAAATCCTGCCCGTGTTACAGGAAAAAAGCTACGCAAGAGTGCAGATGTTTCCACAGCAAAAATAGAATCCCTGATCGAAGGACTCAAAGTCATTCAGAGGTTTTATCGGGATACACCCAAACTAATGAAGGACATCCTGATTGACGTTCATTACAACGATATTGTTGCCAAATCAAAAAGGATTGAGGATATCCTGAAACCTGTCGGTAGGAAAGTAAATGACATGATTGTCGGCGCAAGGTTTTCAGATGCACCGTCCGGACAGGAGAACCATATCATCACATATTATATTGATGACGAAACCGTTCAGCGTACCATCAATGAACTGGGGATTGTCAGGCAATTCGTGGAGGCTGAACTGAACGGAAAAGCAACTTCGGAAAACTTTGATGGCAACAAAAAGCTCAGATATAACAAATATCCTCTCTCGAAAACCAAACTGCGCAATATGATCGTGGAATGCTCTGTCATCGACTCTTTTTCCGTACCTGCGATAACCAGCGCTCCGGATCGTGACTCTTTTCTGGTCACGTTTTACAAGACAGAATTGTCCCTTTCTGTTCTATTAGAGCGGCTTGGAATAGAACCATATTCATATACATCGTACGGCAACGATACAATTTCTGTGAACCGTGATCTGTATCATGTGCTGAACGAAAGAATTCCGTACATGATTTCAATGATTTCAGCTGATTTTTCCAAAATCAGGCTGGAAGATATGTTTGAATGCCACCCGAAGGTAAAAATTCAGATACCCGATCCTGTTCACGAGCCAATCATTGGGGTGGTTGACACTTTTTTTGATGAAAGTGTTTATTTCAGCAAGTGGGTTGAGAATATTGATTATCTGGATGAAATAGAACATTTTCAGTTGCAGAACGCGAGAAGGGATCATGGTACCCAGGTGTCATCCATTATCGTTGATGGCCCTCGGCTGAATCCTTGGCTGGACGATGGCTGTGGACGTTTTCGGGTCCGTCACTTTGGTGTGTGCGCTGAGAGAATTCATACCGCAAGGCTTGTACGAAAACTAAAGGAGATTATCAGAAACAATCCGGATATTCACGTTTGGAATCTATCATTAGGGACAGAAGATGAGGTCTCCCGGAATTTTATCTCATACGACGCCGCTGCCCTGGATGAGATTCAGACACAATACAATGTAATTTTTGTTGTATCAGGCACGAATGATAATCGAACGACCCATCCGGATATACTGAAGATAGCGTCTCCCGCGGATTCATTGAACTCATTGGTTGTAAACTCAGTGCGCAGAAATGGTCAGCCCGCTACCTACACCAGAAGAGGAAATGTCCTCCATTTTTTCAACAAACCCGATGTTTCTTACTACGGTGGCGATTATGACGAACGAATCATGGCCTATTCATCTGCAGGAGAGGAAGAAGTTTATGGAACTTCCTTTGCTGCTCCATGGATCAGCCGAAAACTATGCTATCTCATTGACATCATGAAACTTCCCAGAGAGGTCGCAAAAGCAATGATTATCGATTCTGCGGCAGGATGGGAGTACAAGCAGTCATCATACCGCAGCATGGATATGATTGGATATGGGGTCGTACCAATCGATATCCGAAAGATTCTTTCAACAGAGAATGACGAGATCCGGTTTGTTGTCTATGGGGCATCGGAGACATATCGAACGGCAAACTATGGAATCCCCGTTCCAAGAGATGAGGATAACAAGTATCCATATATTGCCCGTGCAACGCTATGCTATTTCCCGGAGTGCACTCGATCACAGGGAGTTGACTATACGAACCGTGAATTGTCGATAACCTTTGGCAGAATTAACGATAATGATAAGATTGATGACATTAATGATAACCTTCAAGAGGATAGTGAGGCTCGCACAGATGAACGAAAATCAAGAAATGACTTTCGAAAATGGGAAAACACCAAATTCATTTCCACCATATTAAAGCCACAGATGAAACCAAAGAAATCCTATGGGGAACGGTTGTGGGGATTTGCTGTTACTTCAAAGGAGAGATTGACAAATCAGATGAAAAAAAGCCTGAACTTTGGGGCGGTTATTACCCTCAGGGACATAAAAGGGGTTAATCGAATAGAGGAATTCATTAAAGCTTGCATGCTGAGAGGATACATTGTTAACAGATTGGATGTGGAAAATCGTATTGAGATCTTTAACTCTACGCAGGAGGAAATTCGCTTTGACTGAAAAAGACAAACAGAAGGATGAACTGACACTATTTTCTCGAAGATAAAGCTTCACTCTTTTCGTCTATATTATTGGTAAGGCGTTTATGCCACCAATAATGTGCAGGAGGTGGAAAGTTTGAAAGTTCTCTTTCATGACCCATTGGTGAACGAAAGGATCGGGACATAATGATGAATAAGTTAAGGTCAAAAGTATTGATGCTCTTCTGGTTATTCACAACCCTGCTATTCATTCTTTCAATTCCCTTCAGTGCATTGTCCAGTGACGCTTCTATGTTTGATCCCAATAAACTATCTATAGTGCAAGAAAACATTAAAGTCTTGGATGGCACATGGATTGCCGATTCAATTCAAGAAGCCCTGACCGTTGTAGAATCCTTTGAAGATCACAAGTTACACCTCTGTATCATACAAAGAAATGAAGTAGGACATTATTCCATTGTGTCAATAAGCTCGGGCATTCTGCCACTCGATGATTATTATAACAATCCTCACCTATTGCTTGATCACATGAAAGATGGACACCCATATTTTGATATAACGACAGACAAGCAATGGATGTATATTGAATTGGAAAAAAATGATCTGGGTGAATGGCTTGTTGCTTCCCTATTAATAGAAAACCTTGAGTCAGGCGAGAGATTAACTTGTAACTGCAACGTTGATACACTATCTGTATGGGTGTATTCTATAGCTTATCCACGAATCAAGTGGCCTTTTTTACACGATGAGTTAATTCTGGAGGATTTTGATATAAATTCATTCGCTTTCGAATGTAAAAGAGCCTTATCTTACATTGAAGAGATAAAAGACCGTAGTTATGATTACCAGGCACTTGAAATCGAATGGTAAAGCAGAGGGAGGCTCTTGCATTTGTAATTTTTACATAACACATGCATACCTTCCCCCCTGCTTTTTGACTCATTAACCTACTCCAAAGACATGAGCAACACCATGAAGAACACGGGAATGGACATTGTTCAATCCACTACTGATACTTCCGCTAACTTGTGCTACAATAGTTCTACCATCCACTGGGACGTTGCCTTCTATTGTTGTATAAGTATCTCCTGATCTATCAATTACAAAGCCTACGTGTGCGCTCGTAACGTTTTCAGTCCCGTAACCTGTCACATCATAATAGGCCAGATCACCTGGAGAAACAGCATATCCAGAAGTGCCGCGCACATCATAGATCTCTTCCTGATCATAGTGCTTAACAGCGGGACCGCAATAGCCGGAATCGCAATATACATCTGTGGATAATCCACACGCGCCAGACAGCCAGTGAATAAAATTCTCGCAGTAATTGCCTCCCAGACCGAGATTGGGTCCTGTGGCACCAACAAGTGAGCTTGCTATCGTAATCATACGTTCCTCTGCAAATTCCTCAACCGACATCTCACTGCACCAACAGTCAGCCACACGTATATATGCATTTGTTGTCATGCCATCATCTCTTCCCCAATCCACTGCAACCATATTATTGACGATCCCATCATAGATGAATTTTGCGCCAGCAGGAAGGACACCGTAATTATTATTTGATAATTCAGCATTTTTGTATAGTCTTACATTATTTCCAATTTCAACATATCTGGAATTTAAGAACATCTTATCACCTTGGATCTCTGCTGTATCAAACCATGCTGTGCCTCCCGCAGAACCAGCAATTAAACGTACTCGCGCAAGAACAATATTTGTTCCCGTACCCGGAACAGTAAACTGATAACTCAGTTGCACATAATCTCCCCCTGAAACAAGCTGAGGAATGAAAGACGGGCTAACGACGCGTAAGCCATTGGCAGATACCTCAGCCCATACATCAACTGCTCCCGTTCTCTTTGCGTAGAATGTCAGATTGTACGTATTACCAGTGACCATAGGAATATTCTGATATACTGAGCTTTGGCCAGGATCGCCCGTACTTGGCACAGATAATTTAACACATCCGCCACTCTGCCCCTCATTTTCTGGAAACAGAATAGTATTTCCAGAATACCAACCATATGACTTCCAGTATTTTCCCTGAGAGTCAAAGGAACCATTTCGAATCAAATTTGTAGACATAACTAACCTCCTCTTGAAGCAATTTATTCGTTAAGACAACCATCAATTACCTTCGGCATTACACAGAACGCCTGCACTTGATCCTTTTTGTAACTTTATTGTTGCATGAAAGGAGGCCCTTGCAGAACATCCACCTTCGGGGTGGCAGCGGCCAAGCTCATATCTGCGAGACTCTGTTCATGCCTAGAACTTACACCAATGGAATCACCTTCCTTCGTCGTTCTCGTTCCCCTCGGAAGCCTTTCTTATGCTTCCTTGGAACGCCTATATTCTACTCCGGGCTATATTCGCTGAAAATTGAGGTGTTCGAGAAGATACCTGGAAGATTTCCTGCATCCTTTACGGAAGAATTGAATCCATAATTTCTGTAAATTCTTACCCGACAATGAAGATTTCACAGTCATTTTTCGTCTAATAATTTGCAGAAGGTGTTTACTTTTTGTAAAGTAGTCTCGAGGAGGAATAGCATATGAAGACAAGCCCCATTCGCATTCTTTCAACTCCGGTGTTACCGATATCAACGATTCTTCTATGTATCCTGATGATTTTTTCCATCAATCTATTATCTGCTGAAGCATCTCCTGACTCTATCAGTCAAACAGATTTCATTCCTATTTTAGATGGAGCAATATATATGGAACCTCATGAATGTGACGGTACATCTGAAGGTGCTATCGCTAAGGCTAACATCTTACTTAACGAAATTGGCAACTTACCATGGATAAGTGCAGACAATGTGACAGCCACAGCAACTTTAATTCTTAGTCCCAATTTCTGCTATGGTAATGAACCTGTATGGCTGATCGTTTATCATGAAAATGGTGAAGGTGTATTTAAGATAGTCCTTCGATGGGATTACGAATATATCTCAATGGCTCCTTGGAATGAAGAATTCGAGCATGCCGGATTGCCAAAGTGGGTTGAGCAACAAGAAGGTCTTTTTCCCCATGGTTTGTCAGACTTTGGTATGTGGACTCAAGATGAGCAAGCTGAGTTCTCCGCTACATATATCCCTGTAATCAAAAAAATGGAAGCTGAAAACCCATATATCGCTGATTACTTAAATGAACTATACTGGTTGACACGACACACATATGGTGTTCCGACCAACGCAATGCTTTCTATAGATGCTGCAATAGGCATTGCTAAAGAATCCTGCATAAAACAAGGAGCCCAAATGAAGTCCATTAACTCCAGAACAGTAGAAGCCGCCCTAGATATAACAGATGCTACAAAGCCTATTTGGCGATTAAGAATTGGTTTTGATTATTCTGTAAAGGACTTTACGCGATATATACTTCAGATTGATGCAAAGACAGGTGAGGTAATCACCATACAGCCAAAGGAAGGTGTTGGTTATCAGTATCTGCGTGAGGTGTGGTAAAACGATATTATTGAAGTATGAAGTATTATAAGGCAGGAGCGTCATTTGGCGCCCCTGCCTACTTAATTAATAACCTTGGACCTGCAGAAGTTCACGGTAAATATATTTCCCATTCTCTACATAATTCCAAATTGCATTTCTGGTATTTTTACCGCAAATACCATCAGATGTGACATGAAGTTTCACCTGGAAAGAACAAAGTGCTGAATAGGTATCGTTACCAAAGTCACCATCAACAGTAATCCCCATGCACAACTGCAAGTTGCGCACATAGTTTCCCTTCGAGCCAATTGTCAGATTACCACTTCCAAACGCATCTGTCGCACTTTGTATGCCTGCTGGAGTACCGTTGCCATTTTTCGTGATATACTGTGCTTGAGACCAGCCTGTTTTTCCTTTCAAATTCGGCGTATTCTTTGTATTACTTGTTATTTTTACCTTGTACCATTTCACACCGCCTACAGTCTGCTCATCAAGAATGTTACAAGTGGCTCCTTTGCTCACCAAGCCCAAAGAAGTACCACCAATTGTAGACCGGAGCTTAACAGCACCTGTATTATACGTACCAGTAATGGTATCAGCTAATGCAGGAATACTAACCGTCATAATGGACATTGCAACAAGCGCAATCGCGATGATACGCATGATAATATTCTTCTTCATTATAGAAATCTCCTTTCATACCGCGGCGAGGGTGATCTTCCCTCGCCATTTCATTTTGGTTAAGCCCTCATTAGGCTCGGTAACAGATACCAGCCGTAGCGCCAAGCGCTGTTGCATGAAAGGAGAACCTTGCAGAACATCCACCAATCAGGGTGGCAGCGGCCAAGCTCGTCCGCGGGACTCATTTCATGCCTATGAACTACACCAATGGAATCACCTTCCTTCATTCTTGTTCCTTCTGGAAATTTTCATTTCCCTTTAAGGACACCTGTATTGTAAATCTGCTCACGATCATTGAAAATTGAGGATTCCTGACAGATTCCCGGAAGATTTCACGCAAGCAAAGATAATCTACTCATCTTTGCGAGTGAAGAACTACCCGCAGTTTCCATTTCGTTTGCTTTTTACTGTGATACTTCCATTGCACAGAAAAAGCGGCCCCGCATCTAAACAGATACAGGGCCGCCTATCATTATTTAGCTATTTCTTCATTATATATGTTTCCGTCAGCCTATCTTTCTTCTTTCATAACCTCCTCCCAAATATCCGCAAACAGTGTAATTACCATATTCCGGTGGTTCTCCGCAAATGTGATAATCTTCTTCAGTCCCGTAGCCTGATATGTTACCAACGTTCGCTCTGCCCGCGTAAATTCGCCTTTCCACCGTTCCGAAAAACTGAATGCTACCCTTGGCCACTCCAGTTCCTGGATCAGATGCTGCTCTATCACAAACTTCTCATCGTGATTCAGCAGTTCAAACCAGCTCTGGATCATCGCCACCTTCATATCCACAACAATCAGGGCTTCCCGTACTTCCTTGTTCTCACGTATGGCCAGCCAGTGTTCATAGGTTTTCTGCTCTGCAGTGTAACTGAGATATTTATCCAATACATGCCGAACAAAAATTTCCATCGGCTGCATTTCCGATTCTGCTATAGTTTTCATCTGTGTATTCCCCTTTGCGTCTATTCTTTCAATTATTTCATGCTTTACAGCCAAAGGAGAACATGCTACAATAAATCCGTCCTTGTAGAACATCCATCCCTTTTGGGATGGCAGCGGCCAAGCTCGTTTTACAGGGACTTTTTATTATGCTTCTTCTCCATTTTCCTCTGCGTTTACGGTGGTCTTATTCTTTGATTCATCGTCAGCTATCCTCAATAAGTCGCTGTTTTGCTGGCAGATTGTGTTTCTTCACTGGTTGTTACCACAACTACAAGTTTGTAGGTATTTCCTGCCACCACCGAAAAACTTCTGGATGAGGCAATTGTTCCTCCCGGCGTACTTGTTGCGTTCCATCTGCTTATGCGGACCCAGCTCGAGCCGTTTTTTCTGTAGAACGTCATCGTCGCACTTCCTTGTTTGTCTCCTCGCAGGGAAACGTTGACTTCACATTGTGCCATTCCATTGCCGAACGCAATCGCGAGGGCAATGGAATTGATCGTTTCATATTCCTGAATATCAGGTTCCGGTTCCCAAGTGTCGATCGTCTCCGCCAGTGCTCCGCTGCAAAGCATCACCAATGTCGTCAGCACAGCCAGCAGTTTGATTACAGGGTTTCGATAGAGTTTGGGTTTCATGGGGAAAACCTCCTTTTTTGATTTATGCGCACATATAGACCTCAATACTTTTACTTTTGTTACATCTTGATTGTTTTATTTTATCAGTCGGATGTTTGCCACATAATCCAGCGCATCCTCCAATGAAACGCCTCGTGTCTGAAGAACAAGTATCCGTTGTCCATCCGTCCAGTATATTGTTGTCAGTTCTTCTTTCACCGCGATCTTCGTTTCATTTCCATTAATCCTTGTTTGGATACTATCCGCATCTTCGGTGTCAATTCGCACATCAAAAGCTGCAGAGTATTCGCTGAACCATACTTCCCATCCTTTTGAGTTTCCATTATCAATATAAATCACCTGTGAATATAGTTCGTTACTTCGGCTTTCCAACATAGCAGCATTCTTTGGCAGCCGTGTAAGATAATATCTGCCCTGCCATCCTTCCGGAATATCCACTACTCTGTCTTCCGTTAATGACAGCTCCGTGTATTCAGGTGTGCTGCTTGCCAAGATTTTCATAATATAAATACGTACCGTTGCACTTGAAGCTATTGCTGCGCCTCCAACCAGTGCAAGACACACAATCAAAATTGCGGCCACCCTCATTATTCCAGGAAAAGCATGTATCATCTGACGAATGCCAGTGTATTGTCGAACACAGCTTTTCTCTATGATCTTTAGATGTTTTTCCTCATGACGGTCATAGAAATTCATCATTTCTTTTTCTGCTTTGGTCCCTTTTTCTGCTTCAATTTCTTTCTGTAGTTCCTCAACTTTATTCTTTAACAGCAATTCTCCTAAAAGGTCATAGGCAAGATCCTGGACTGTTTTATCTTCTTTCAGGGCTTGGTTGGATTGATTATTCATTATCAACTCCTCCTTCCCGTGCGGCCTTTTCCAGCCTTGCTTTCGCCCTTGTCAACGCCGTCCGCACTGCACCTTCTTGCATTCCCAATGCTACTGCCATTTCTGGATAATCCATCTGGTCTACATGCCGCATCCAGATAATATCTTGATCGCGTTGACTCAATCCTTTAAAAGATGCCAGTAACGCCCTGGTATCCGCATAATCGAAAACCAGATCATACGGATTCTCGGAATACTCTTCATTTTCTTGTAATATTCTATCGTCATATTGAACCACCCGCAGTTTTCGTTCTTTGATAATCTGGCTAAGTCGAGTCTTACAGACGTTCTCGACAATTAAGACCACATAAGCCTGAATTTTGTTACCGGGCACCTCGCGAATTTTCGGAACATACCGGCACATCCGTTCCAAAGCAATGCTTATTACATCCTCAAGTTCATCCGGTTTGTCAGAGAAGTATTTTCTGGCGACATGAAACATGAGCTGTCTATGCTGAAAGTAAACTGATTCGACCAGCTCACGATCCGAGTCATTCAACAAAATCAATGCCAGAATTGGCAACTGTAGCAATGAGTATTGCGGCATAAATCCTTTCACATCCACAGAATCACATCCTTTCAGGATTCGGTATGTTTGATGCCAACGCTTGAAATCGAACTAAATAAATTTGCTGAGAGCTTTTAGCCCTCAGCAGACCGTTCACCTCTCGTCATCCCGGCAAGCAGCGGAGAATGCCTGGATCACTGCATCCAGTTTTTTCCGATCGTCTTCTCGCATTTTTCCAATCGTAAAAATGCCATCGATGTCTCTTCCCAACAATTCGTCCATGCTGATGCCAAAGAAGTCTGCAATTGCAGAAGCGTGGGTTAGATCTGGATTGCTTACATCATTCTCCCAATTCTTTACTGATCTGACACTAACTCCGATTACTTTAGCGAGTTCCTGTCGTGTCATTCCTCTTCGCGTCCGGAGTTCTCGAAGCTTTTTACCAATCATTTTTCCGCCTCCCTTCGAAGAGATGTTATCTAAAAAGGAAAGAATGTACGTTCCCCTAAGGGGTAGAACTCTTCCCGTTTTGGTGGCTGATTGGAAAAAATGTTTCAAAGAAAAGCAATCTGGATATCAGTAAATAACGAGCAAACACATATGGGTGCAGACCTAAGCAAAGTATTGCGATAAAAAAGCGGCAGAAAACTTCCACATTCCATTACCTCAAAAACAAAAAAATGGCCCTGCAGAGCAGATGATAAACTCCACAGGGCCTGACGGTCAGCCGACCGCACCGTCACTCGCTTCCAGAATAAGATCAAAGAATAATGCGTTTGTTTAGTCTATTAGTGCCATTATATAAAAATGAAATTCTCATTAAGCCAAGTCTCTATGCACTTTTTCACATAAGTAAATGATTAAGCCTAACACACAGGGTCCAGATAATCAGAGGAAGAAGTTGGAGAATCCCTCAATGTAGGTTAAACTACCCTTGACAATTTAACTAACGATACTTGAGAAAGTTGGCATAGGGCATCTTAAGGCAAGAAGAATAAATCAGCTTTCTGGTGGCCAATGCCAGCTAGTAGCAGTAGCACGAGCAATAGTTATGCAACCTCCCCTGATTCTTGCAGATGAACCCACAGGTTCACTGGACAGTGATTCCGCTAAACACCTTATGGAAATTTTCTCAAATCTAAACAAGCAAGGCCAAACGATTATCATGGTTACACATAACATGGACTTGTGCAAATGGTGCAGTCGTAATATTAAAATTTCTGACGGGATGATTGAGTAAACAACCATATAATGAGTAATTTAGTCACCCAAGCTGAGTAAATCAGACACCAATTTGGAGCTAAAGCTGCATTTCAAATCGATTTTTCGACCTTTCGGATCAGATCCGTTTACCACCCTTATCGCGATGCTATGATGTGGCTACAATCACGGAAAGGGGGTGAATGGCAATGAAAGGGCTGTGGAAAAAACTGGCGAATTGGTTTTACACCTATGGCGAAAGCATGCTGGAATGAAAAGCATCCGGGGATCCTTTGAAGGCAAAGTACCAGAGAAACTGAAAAAGCACGAGATCGAACGAAAAGACTAAGCCTGAGGAATTGTAGGTTTCTTATTAAACAGAAATGGGGGATTCTACCATGAGGAATTGTCAATTTTTACATCTTATTAATTCATAAAGAAAGGCGGTACAACCATGAAAAAGCGTTGCATACTTTTTGTTTTTGCAATTTTGTTTTGTTTGATTATATGTAATTATTCATATGCCACTACAGAGCGAGCTAACAACAGGGTGCAACCAGGAGATGCTGGAACGAGATGGGTAATAAAATCTCAAAGTGTCTCCTACACAAACAATGGATATGGTTGGGAATTAGTTTATGTTGGACAACCAGCAACACAATCGGGTGAAGTAGATTCTTTTTCATATACACAAGAAAGTAATGCATCAATAACAGGTACGTTTGGTGTAACGTTACATGATATTGAACTATCGGTTGGTTTTACTGCTGGGCAGAGTTATTCATTTACAGTAACAAAAGCAAGCAGAGCACTAAATATAGGTGAATTTATCAGAGCATACGTGAGAAGATACTATCAAAAATATACGATTTACCAAGAATTAATTAAAACAGAAGTCAAATACAGACTTGATGAAAATGGCAATCCGATTTTATATCTAGAAGAAACTGTAATAGATACAGCCTATGCTTACGCATATAAGCCGTTAATGCCACAGATTACATTATCCTATTGTTATTATGCGAAATAATGCAAATTCCGTAAAAAACGGAGCGTTGAACGCTTATTCTGCTTGAAACGGAATAACGGTCTCTTGACTGCCATTAAGTTCAGCCAAAGGCGCGCGGATTCTGTGGACTTGTAGTATATGCTGACGACTTTGTTGTTTGTTTTCAGCACAAAGATGAAGCACAGGCGTTCTACAACATGTTGGGAGATAGGATGGAACACTTTGGACTATCCCTGGAAAAGGAGAAAAGTTGACTGATAGAATTCGGCAGATATGCTGACGAAAACAGTAAGCACCGGAATGGAAAGAAACCGGAAACTTTCACTTTCCTTGGATTCACGCACTACTGTTCCGAAGGACGGAACGGACAGTTCAGAGTGAAAAGGAAAACCAGCAAGAAGAAATTCAACAAGAAAGACAAAGAAATGGACAAGGAAATCCAAGACAGGCTAATAACATATGGATTGCCTGTACCGGATGTGATTAAATGGTTAAATCAAGTTTTTGTTGGCTACTTCCATTACTACGGTATAACTGACAATTCGGTAATGCTATCGAGGTTTGTGCAGTGTGTTAGAAAACTCCTTTATAAATGTCTGAACAGAAGAAGCCAGAGGAGAAGTTATACGTGGGGAGCCTTCGTAGATCTTATGAAGAATTTCCCGCTGGCCAAACCAAGAATCTATGTCAGTATATACGGAAACTGAAGTGATGAATTAACTTTGCAAAGAGCCGGATGCGGGCAAGCCGCAAGTCCGGATCTGTGAGGGGCAGGTCTCGTAAGGGATCTGTCTACCCGACAACTATTAAAAGTCAAGTCTTTGAGGGGAGAAATCCAAAAGAAGTTTCGCAAACCACCGTCGCTTTTGACAAACCTCATTCAAGTGCTGAAATTGGTCGAGCGAGGGTGACGGAGGGTACAGTAAACAAAGCTGCAGCTGCCCTCGCATAAAGGGAGTGTAGCACTTGAATGCTTCGGTTTGTCAAAAGTTCGCTTTGCCGGCTGCTTGAGCGTCAGCGAAAAAAGAGCTCAGGCTCCGAAGGGTACAGCATCAGGTTGCCGGAGAATACACTTGGCCAGATCTGACCAGAGCGAAGATTAACCTGACAAGTTTCTTGGCTGCATGAGATATAGCGACGTAGTAATGTTTCCCTTCGGCACGTTTCTTTGCCAGGTATGAGGCGAAAGTCGGGTCCCAATTGCAGACGAATCGGGTAGCATTAAACAAGGCAAAACGGAGATAGCGGGAACCTCGTTTCTCCATGTGAGGATAAGCGTTGTACAGTTTACCGATCTGGTATGTGGATGGAGACAACCCGGCATACATTCGAATTAACAGATGCTCAAATGGTTGTTTATTTTGGTGAGCAACCTCAAATGCCAAATAATGTCAATTGAGGACTCTCTCTTGTTTTACCATCGAAACCCTTTTAGGTACGGGATATGCCCTCTTTCATCGTCTTGAATTGTAAGAAAGTGACGTCCATATCTAGTGGGACCAATCCGCCCGGTAATGCCGCTTGTTACAGTTTTGTTTTCGCTGGACTTCTAGCGAGGTCACTTGACATCTTAAGAATTCTAGTCCGCAGTGTGCTTCTCTCAAGCAGATTGAAGCAGAAAACGGGCATTCTACATAAGCGCTATAATTCTGTCATTTCGTCTTCCGCAGAACAGGAGCAAAGCTTTCGATTTTGGATCTTGGCGGATCACCTGTTCAACGGCTGATTGCATATGTCTTTTTTAGTGGATTATGCATTTCACATCGTTTTCCTGACCGTTTAAATAAAATCATACAACTGACCTTTCTGTGATGTTACACTGTGTTCGCGATCACTAAAAGGAAGTAAACTGTAATGATAGAACCAGAAATAGCGCTATCTGATTTCAATTATTCCAATGAGAAATGAGCAGGTCGAGGCACATTGTGACGAATGAATGTAAAAGGAAGTGGTGCCATTGAAGAAATTGTAAGACATCCTATGTAACAAAATACCGACACAAAGAATCTTTATGTATATAAAACTATATGCTAGGAGACTAGTACAGTGTGTAAGAAAATGTTTCTACAATTATCAGATTTACATTTTGGAACTCCGCCAAATCAGATGGAAGATAACTTACGTCAAAGGATAAAAGTTAGTATTATTAGGCAACTTGTCAATCATAACATGGAGTTTTCTGGTTTGTTTGTAACCGGCGATATTATATATGGGAAAACAACGAATAAAAGAGATGCTTATTGTGAAGCTGCTAAGTTCATAAATACAATTTGTGATGTTATGGGGATTAGGCACAATCAAGTATATATTGTGCCAGGAAATCATGATATTGATTTATCAAACAATGAACGAAATGATGCAATTCTTCAAACGAGAAATAATTATAGGTGTACAGTTGGCGAGATTGCAGCTTCTGAAAAGAGAAATCTCATCCCAAACGATTATTTTTTGTCTTTCTATAAAAACGTCACTGGGAGAAAGTACCAGAATAAACATGCTATTCGTTCCGAAAACAGAGGACCGATTGATATTCTTTGTTTGGATTCTTCTATTACCTGCACGACAACAGATACAGATGTTGGAAAGTTAATTCTAGGGACTAATGATATTACTTTTGAACTTAATCGTCGTCACAATAAAGATAAACCAATGATTGTCTTATCGCACCATGATCCTGACTGGTTACTACCAAATGAGAAAAAAACTCTTATAAATCTTTTGGTTAATAATGCGGCATTTATTTATTGCTGTGGGCATGCTCATAATGCTGAATTATACTCGGTAGGTGGAATACGTGACGATGACCGGAGTTTGCCAATTTGTATTTCCCCAGCAATGATGGATGATGGCGAACAAGCTGATATGGGTTACAATGTTATTTGTATTGACACTGATAGCAAAGACTTTAAAGTTGAATCATATATTTATAAAATGGATGGATCTTTTGAAGATCATATATTATATAATAGTTATTTTGATGATCAAGGTTATAAACTGCAAGGATTGATATCACGTAAAGGTGTGCGAATTAACTCATGTGAACTTTTCCTTGCAAGAAGAAAGAAACATCTAACACTTGCAGAGCTTGGGTTTGGAACAGATATCAATAACTCGATTATTCAAAAGTATGAACACTTACAAGAGAAATATTGCATTGATTCAATTGATATTTATCCAAAGTGTGATGAAAAACATATTATTAAATTATCTCGTGCTTTATCAGTTAATCAAAAGCGTTTACTAGGAAATAAATCTTATTACAAAGATGAGACAAGTCGAATGGAACAATATAAGAGACATAAAGGCCTAAAAAAATATCCATTCCCTATTGCAAAGACAAAGATTGTCGTTTTTGATTTTGATGGTACTTTAACAGATAAAGACTTTCAAAAAACATCTTGGGAAAGAATGTGGGAAGCATGCGGCTATTCTGCTACGGATTGCGGAGAATTGGCAAAACAATACTTCAGTGGTCAGTTTACCCATCAAGAGTGGTGCGACAAAACTGCAGAGAATTTTATTGCAAGAGGCTTTAGTTTAAAGACATTAGCTGACGTTGCCAAAAAAACTCGCTTACTTACTGACTGTAATGAGTTAATTGAAAACCTTCACAAAAGGGGGATCAAACTTTTTATTGTATCTGGTTCTGTTGACAAGCTTATTCGCATGGTATTAGGCGATACGTTAATTAATTTGTTTGAACGAGTTCAAGCAAACAAGATGGATTTTGATGTTAATGGCATGTTAGAAAGAATTATTAGCACGAAGTATGATTTTGAAGGTAAAGCAGAATATATTAAAGGATTCTTTCAAGAAAAATACTCCCCCAATGAAATTGTATTTTTTGGAAATTCGAATAATGATGAATCTGTTCATGATACTGGTGTAAAAACTATATGCGTTAATCCTGCTCAGACAGATCGTTATAATACAGAAATATGGAATGACTATATATCTGCAAAATCAGCAAATGACTTGATGAAGTTTATCGACGACTAGCCTTGTATATCTAAAGAAAATGGCCCTTGATGGACGATATCTGCATTGTCGATCATGTACTGTTGGCTATGGGGTTTAAAATGTTGATGATTAAAACATCAAAACTAAAAAGAGCAAATTACTATAACGAGGCATATCTTTTTCTTGGGTAGCCGCTTTTTCGTTATCTGTTAGCTCGGCCATGTTGCATCACTCTCTTCCTTCCAAATTGTTATTATGATAAAAACATAAATGCGAATGAAACAAATAAGGATGATCGGAAAAATTCATGATGAAAAAAGCGATTGCCTTGTTAATGATATTGTCTCTTTTCCTTCTATCCTCTTGCAGAAGCAGTAATGCAATCCGTTATGACCATACATCGCTTTGAGGATCGTAAATACTTCCTGTGGGAATATGCAATCAATATATTACCAAATCAAAACCATTATAAAAAGTCTCTTAAGATTTCCGCATCTGCTGCTTTGTATGAAGATGCAATGTCTCTGTTTTCTTGAGATAAAAGCTTTAGTTGATTTACCAATTCAGACAAATGATTTGTGGATTCCATGGTTTTGCTAATGCTTATTTGTAGCGCTTCTGAGTTGTTCAGGTTTTTAAGCGTATTTAAGTATCCAATAATACGATTTTGTAGATTCACTAATTCAGCACTTGCAAATTCAATACGTTGGCTCAATTCTTCAATCTCAATTGGAGTTATTTTAATTGTACTCATGAATTATTTATCCTTTGATTATTTAATTTGACATGAAACATATTACAAGCTTTTATTCATATGATGTGTGTGAGCCTCTGTCGGATGCCCCTTCTGACGCTCACATCATAAATATAGATCATTTGTATTGGCATTTTGTTACATAAGATCTTTTCCCGTTTTCTTCTCCTGCTTTGCAAAGAAAATTCAGGATCCGCTTTGCCACAAAATTGGCAAAATTTTGAAATCTGAGGAGAAGACGAGAGAATGTAACGCTTTTTTTCTTTTTCAAGTCTTATAAAACAGAACACAACAGAAACAGAATCAGCCATGTGGTGAATCAAATAATCCGGATAATTGGTGTACAAACTAAAATCATCAATGTTGACAGTTAATCTTCCATATTCAAAAGGGAATAATTAGCTGAAAAAGCAAGCATGCGATTTGTTATAAGAATTACAGACGAAAACGGCAGTGTAGGGTTAAGAAAATATGGCGTCCCAAGTGGTTGAGATCCTTTTCTTTTGTTACATAAATTAATCCTGATCATGTGAAATAAGTGCAGGATGATTTGCAAATGGGAGAACACAATGGGATTCCATCTATCCGGCAATCAGAGCACCGCCTAACAGAAACCTGACGGATTTTGTACAGGCAACCGACAGGGATTCTGAATATAATACAGGTGGTGATTGTAATGATTGATCTGAAAAGGATCATCTCGGTTAGATTGGTTCAACTGAGGTTGGACGCTAAACTCTCGCAGGAAGAATTTGCGGCGGCAATTGGCATTAGCCGGTCAGCTGTTAGAGGATGGGAGATCGGTGAATATCTTCCGAATGCGATCATGCTTCAGAAAATCTCCGAATTCTACAAGGTCCCGATCGATTATCTGTATGGCAGAGAGCTCATGGAAATAATACCAGGGTCAAAACTGCCGATGGAAATCACCCTTCAGATCGGCATTCTGGTCCGAACAATTGAGGAACAGATGAGCTGATCAGTTGATCGAACCTTGACAGAAGAATATCCGGACAACAGATACAGTTCCCCGGGAGAAGGAGCGGGCATGCGGCGGCGCGATGAAGGAAAACGAGCGATACACGCAACGCATGGAACTGTCTGTGGCAGGACAGCGCGCGACGATATTTTCCGGGCGATAATGATACTTCCTCACGGCCACCCACCAGACTTGCGGTGGAGATCCTGCGGTGCATGACAGTTTTATAGAAAACATCGGTACTGTGGGACTATGAGCGGTTGCCAGCCGCTGTCTGTTGTTCGCCTTTTTGCCGAGGGAAAGGAAGATACGGCAAAAGCAAATTAGATCGATAGTCATATGGTCAGGCATCGGACCTCCGGTGCCTGGTTTTAAAGGAAACCATGGAGGTCGTCATGATGGAAAGAGAGATACCAGTTTATGAAAAGTATGTGCTGTCCACAGAGGAAGCTTCTGATTATTTCCATATTGGAGTTAACCGACTACGGAAAATGATCCGGGACGAACCGGAAGCGGAGTGGATTCTCTGGACAGGAAGCCACGCGGCCATTAAACGCAAGCTGTTTGAAAAGAAAGTCGATGCAATGAGCGCTGTTTGATAATTACAATAAAAAATGCACAGATGAAATCCTCGTAAGAACTCTTTCGGTATGGTATAATCACCATGAATCGAAAGAGTTCTTTGCGCTATAAGGGAAAGGAGGGTTTATGTCTGGAAAGCGCAAAGATAAAAAAGGTCGAATACTGAGAGATGGTGAAAGCCAACGGAAGGATCTTCGTTATGACTACCGCTATACAGATCCTTGGGGAAAGCGTCGCTCTGTTTATGCAGATACGTTAGATGAACTCAGAAAAAAAGAACGCGAGATTAAGAAAACGCTCGAAGAAGAATCAGGTGCAAACTATGCTGCAGGTCAAATTTCGATGCTGGATCTGGTAAAACGTTATCTTACGTTGAAGATTGCATCCCGGTATAACACCAAGATCAATTACAGTACAGTTCTGAATCTACTCACCAAAGATCCTTTTGCTCAACGGCCAATCAGGAGTATCAAAGTGTCAGACGCAAAACTTTGGTTTATTCGTTTACAGCAGGAAGGCAAGCGATACTGCACGATTACAAACATTCGCGGTGTAGTCAAGCCGGCGTTTGACTTGGCGTGGGATGAAGAGATCATTCGCAGAAATCCTTTTTCCTTTAAGATTACGGACGCGGTGGTGAATGACACTGTGCCGCGGGTGGCTTTAACTGAGGAACAGGAAACGCGGTGGATGAGCTTTATTCGGAATGACAAGACATATTCGAAGTATTATGACGAATTTATCGTTTTGTTGGGTACCGGAATGCGAGTCAGTGAATTCTGTGGATTGACCAAGAAGGACGTCGACTTTGATAAGCGGGAAATCCATGTAGATCATCAACTGATCAAGGAAAGGCATAAGGATCACCGCAGTTATTTTGTTGAAAAAACCAAGACGGTCAGCGGATGCAGGGTCATCCCGATGACGGACGAGGTTTACGAAAGCCTGAAGCGCATCGTGGATAAGAGGAAGAAACCGAAGACGGAATTGATCGTTAACGGATATACCGGATTCATTCTGCTGGATACGAACGGCAATCCAAAGGTGGCACTGCACATTGAAAATGAATGTCGCTGGGCGATGTACAAGTACAACAAACTGCATCCGAACGAACCGTTACCTCACATCACGCCGCATGTGTATCGACACACGTTCTGCACGAGGATGGCTCAGAAGGGGATGGAAGTGAAAGCGCTTCAGTATCTAATGGGGCATTCAGATGCATCCGTGACGATGAATGTTTATACACATTCCAATTATCAGTATGCGGCGGAGCAGCTGAAGTTGATCACGAAGAAAAAGGATGAAAACGCGATGTAAGCTGTCCGAATTCGTACGCCACAGATACGCCGAAAACCCAAAATCGTACGCCAATTGGACGCAAAATCGTGGCGTAAATACGTGCCAAAACGTGTAAATTGGTGCGATAGTCAAAAAATGAGGCGAGCGAGAGCCATTGAAAATAAAGGTTTTCATGACAATAAGTGAGGGAAAATTCGGAAATGGTCAAAATCTTATTTATCTGCCACGGCAATATTTGTCGTTCACCAATGGCGGAGTTCATCATGAAGAAGCTGGTACAGGACGTGGGAAGGGAAGCGGAATTCCGGATTGAGTCCGCTGCCACCAGCTGTGAAGAGATCGGGAACCCGGTCTACCCTCCGGCCAGGCGGGAACTGGCCGCACATGGCATTTCCTGTAGCGGGAAAACGGCCCGGCATCTGGAAAAAAAGGATTACGGGACGTTCGACTATCTGATCGGAATGGACAGGATGAACATGCGGAATATGGAACGGATCTGCGGGGGAGATCCGGAAAGGAAAATGTACCGGATGCGGGATTTCACGGATCATCCGGGAGAAGTTGACGATCCATGGTACACGGGAAGGTTCGCGGAAGTGTACGCGCAGATTCTGGAAGGATGCAAAGGCCTGCTGGCAAAATGTGGGGGTGAAAAACCGGCGCCGGAAGGTGGAAAATTTGCGTTTCTCTTTGATCTGGACGGAACGTTGCTGAATACTCTGGAGGATATCGCGGACGCCATGAATTACGCGCTCCGTTCGGCGGGACTCCCGACCTGGGAGACAGAGAAGTATCGCTACATGGTGGGTAATGGTGCGAAGGTTCTGGCGGAGCGGGCGGTAGGAGACCATCCGGAGATGGCTGGTCAGGTGCTGAAAACCTACCAGCATCAATATGAAACGCATCTTCGGGTGAAAACCCGCCCATATGAGGGAATGACGGAAGCGCTCAGGAAACTGGCTGCCGGAGGGAACGCGCTGTGCGTGCTCTCCAACAAGCCGGACGCGGACACCCGGAGTCTGATAGCCGATTGTTTCCCTGACATCCCCTTTATGCATGTGCAGGGCCAGCTGCCGGGCGTTCCACGCAAGCCGGATCCCACTGCGGCGCTGGCCATCGTGGAGAAAGTTGGTATCCCGTCGGAACGGTTTATTTACGTGGGGGATTCGGGAGTGGATATGGTTTGCGCCAGCCGGGCGGGAATGCGGGCCGTGGGTGTTCTATGGGGGTTCCGAACCCGGGAGGAACTGCTTGAGAACGGGGCGGAACGGTTGATCCGGCATCCGGGGGATCTGCCGGGCATTGTTGAAAGGATGGGGAAAGAATGGGATTCCTCATAAAATGATTTGTCGATCATAAGGCGCTTCCGCCGAGGGGCGGAAGCGCCGTAGTTTTGCCGGGAAATTGTCAGCCGTTGATCAGGCTGGCTTCGGTTTCGGGATCGAACAGGTGAACGACCTTGGCCGGGAAGGTGATGTAGAGTTTGTTCCCGTAGGCCAGGCTGCTGCGCTGTTCTTTGGTCAGGTCCACTGTGGGCAGGCGGACGATGATGCGGTCGCCGTTTTTGCTGGAGAGGTGCAGGTGCAGCTCGCTGCCCATCATCTCGTTGACGTCGATGGTGCACTCGATTGCGTTCTGCGTGCTGTCGAACAGCACGGTGGTATGCTCCGGACGGACGCCCAGAATAATATCCTTGCTGCCGATGCCTTTTTGGGCCAGGACCTGATTCTGGTCCTCGTTCAGGGCGATCTTCGATCCCAGCAGCTCTACGGCATAGCCGCTGTCTTCCTTCACCAGATGGGCTTTGAGGAAGTTCATCTGTGGGCTGCCGATGAAGCCGGCGACAAACAGGTTCACCGGCGTATCAAAGACTTCCTGCGGGGTGCCGACCTGCTGGATATAGCCATCCTTCATGACCACGATCCGGTCTCCCAGGGTCATGGCTTCCGTCTGGTCATGGGTGACATAGACGAAGGTGGTGTTCACCCGCTTGCGCAGGAGAATGATCTCTGCACGCATCTGGTTCCGCAGTTTCGCATCCAGGTTGGACAGCGGCTCATCCATCAGGAAGACCTTTGCGTTCCGGACGATGGCGCGCCCAATGGCCACGCGCTGGCGCTGGCCGCCGGAAAGGGCCTTGGGCTTGCGGCCGAGGTATTCAGTGATTCCCAGAATATCAGCGGCCTGGATGACCCGGCGATGAATTTCCTCCTTATCCATTTTCCGGAGGCGGAGGCTGAAGGCGAGGTTTTCATAAACGGTGATATGGGGATAGAGGGCGTAGTTCTGGAAGACCATGGCGATATCACGGTCTTTTGGCTCTACGTCATTGACGACGCGGTCATCGATTTTCAGGATGCCGTCGGAGATGTCCTCCAGGCCGGCGATCATCCTCAGGGTAGTAGATTTTCCGCAGCCGGAGGGGCCGACGAAGACCACGAACTCCTTGTCCTTGATTTCCAGATTGAAATCATGGACGGCTACGACATTTTTATCATATATTTTTTTGACATGCTCCAGGGTTACGCTTGCCATATGTTTTTTCTCCTTTCTTCCGCTGCCTCTGATCCAGTTTCCGCCACAGGCGGCCATCAGAGTTTTTTTATCAGAGCGATTATCCCTTTACGGCACCGCCGGTAACGCCTTCCACGTAGTACTTCTGCAGCGCCAGGAACAGGACCGTCACCGGAACGGCCACCAGCACGCCGCCGGCGCAGAACCGGGTGAAATAGCCCTGATAGTCGTTGACGTTGACCCACTGATACAAACCGACCGCTACGTTATAGTTCGGTTTGCTGCCGAAGGCGACATAGGAAGCAAAGACGTAATCGCCCCAGGGAGCCATGAACGCCATCAGGATCGTATAGATGACGATCGGCTTGGCCAGCGGCATGATAATCAGGCGGAAGACCTGGGAACGGGTGGCTCCGTCAATGCGGGCACTTTCATCCAGCGATTTCGGGATCGTATCAAAGAACCCTTTGGAGATGTAGTACCCCATTCCGGAAGAGGCCACATAGATCAGGATCAGACCGGGAACGGCGCCGTCCTGGGTCAGGCCCAGCTGGCGCAGCAGGAAATACAGGATGATCATGGTCAGGAAGCCAGGGAACATGCCCAGCACCAGAACCACGTTCATGATCAGCTTTCTGCCCTTAAACCGCAGACGGGACAGCGCATAGCTGACGGAGAGGACCATGAAGGTCTGCAGCACGGAGCAGAACAGGGCGATAATCAGTGTGTTTCCATACCAGCGCAGGAAATCACTGCTCGGGTCGGTCAGCAGCCAGGTGTAGTTATCCAGGGACCACTGCTTCGGGAGCAGGTAGTTGACCATGCCGCCTGATTCCGTCAGGTAGGAACGGAAGGACTGGAAAACCAGGAACACGAAGGGGGCCAGCCAGATGATGCTCATCAGCACCAGCGTGACATAAATGGAGGTGTTGACCCGGCGCTCATGGCCTTTCTTGCTGCGCAGCTTATCCGGCTTCACTTCCCGGATGACGCCGGCTTCCTGATCGATGACAATATCCACTTCAGGAATCTTATTCTTCTCGCTCATCACTGGAAGTCCTCCTCATTCTTGACGGACGGGATCATGTTATACACGATCAGGTTAATGACCGCGGTGACCACGAACACCAGAATACCAATGACAGCTGCAAGCTTGTAATTGGTATCGTTGACCGTCATTTTATAGAGCCAGGTGATCAGCAGGTCCGTATGCCCGGCGCCGCCGGCGAGGTCCAGGGAGAGCGGCTTGCCGCCGGACAGGAGGAAGATCACGTTGAAGTTATTGATATTTCCCGTAAAGCTGGTCAGCAGGTACGGGCCGGTGACAAACAGCATATAGGGGAGGGTAATCTTTCGATACATCTGGAAGGCGTTGGCGCCGTCAATTCTGGCAGATTCATAGAGGTCCGCCGGAATATTCATCAGGATGCCGGTGGCAATCAGCATCAGATAGGGGATGCCGATCCAGACATTGATTACGATAATCGTGACCCTGGCCCAGACAGGATCCGTCCAGAAGGGCAGGGGCGAAGAGATCCAGCCCCACTTCATCAGATAGGTATTGACCAGCCCGTCCGCCGCGAACATTTTGCTGACATACAGCAGGGAGACGAACTGGGGAATGGCGATCGTCATGACCAGGATGGTCCGCCACATCTTTTTCAGCTTGATGCCCTTCTTGTTGATCATGATGGCCACCAGCATGCCCAGGAAATAATTTAGGAAGGTGGCAAAGAAGGCCCAGATCAG
The DNA here is from genome assembly GCA_017404985.1 of Clostridia bacterium. Lineage (GTDB taxonomy): Bacteria > Bacillota > Clostridia > Christensenellales > Aristaeellaceae > Aristaeella. Next base: position 26,179 of record JAFRBK010000052.1, read on the forward strand.
CGTCCAGAGCAGCACATGGCGGAAGGTATCGCCGTAGCTGGCGGAGTCCATGGCCAGCAGCTGGTTGAAGTTATCCCAGCCGACCCAGGTAAACAGTTTGCCGGGAGGCTGGTGTGTGGCGTCAAAATTGGTGAAGGCTACCAGAATCATGAAGAAGATCGGCAGAATGGTGAACACGGTGACGCCCAGGGTAGGAAGGGCCAGCATGGTTTTATGGAACTGCTCATCCCGCAGGGAGTCCAGGTCGTCCTTGGCCGTCTTCAGCTTATGGCCGGATTTCAGCAGCTGTTCATTGATCTTGTTCTGCTTGATATTGACCCGCCAGGTATAGATGAAAGCGATGATGAAGAAGATTGTCAGCACGCCGTAAAGCAGGATGAAGAAGGAGTTGTCCCCGTAGACGGTTTTCCGTCCCTGCTTATAGGTTTCAACGGTGCCCAGGGTGGAAAGCTTGCCCAGATAGTAGCAGCCGGAGAACTCGGCGTTGGGCATGAACATATAGACATTGAAAACGGTCTGGAACAGGAAGAACAGGATGCCGCGGCCCCACTGCCCTCTGGCGCAGGAGCCGAAGCCCATGACCAGGTAGCTGAGCCGGGTCTTCCAGTCGCCGTTTTTAAACGTGGTGAACAGATCAGCAATATTGGCCCCCAGGCCTTTGAACAGGGATACGACCAGCTGAGCGAGCTTTTTCAGGCCGTTGACGATCCCCTGCGGGATACGGGCGAAGAAGGAACCGATACCACGCAGCATCTTTTGGGGTTTGCTGAGTTTAAAATATTCAAGATCGGCCATCAGGATCCCCTCTCTGACAGTTTATCGATAAGAAAAACACTGATTCAGGAAGAAAACAGGCCGGGGACATTGCTGTTCCCGGCCTGGGGAAAGATTGCTTACTGGTTCATCGCAGCTTCGCAGTTGGCTACGAAGGTCTTCAGCACTTCCAGCAGGGCGGCGTCATCCGCATCGTCCAGCTTATGGGCCAGAATGTCATCGCCCAGTCCCGTAGCAGTGGTCCAGTAGCCGCCGGGGTACTGCCCCTGCGGGATGGTGTAGGCCAGCTGAGCACCCAGGGCAGACAGGGCTACGTCCGCCTTGACGGCTTCGTTCTGCTGCGCATTCAGGTTGGAGGGCCCCCACTGGAGGTTGGGATCCATGAAGCGGGCCAGCTGCACTTCTTCACTGGTCAGGTAAGCGGCCAGAGCATCGCAGGCAGCGAGCTTCGCATCGTCGGTCTGGGGCTTGATACCCAGCATTTTGAATCCGCCGAAACCGCTCAGCTGAACACCGTCAGCCACGGGCAGCTTGGTCGCGGCATAATTCTCGCCGAAGAGCTCCTTGGCAGCGCCGGCATCCCACACGCCGTCCACGATCGCGCCGACGTTGGTGGCGGTGGACAGGGAGGAACCATTCTGGTAGGCGGGGCTCTTGGCCATCTTGATCATGGACTTCAGTGCGGCAACGCCCTTATCGGAAGCATAGTCTGTATTCAGCTTCGTATAAGCGCCTTCGTTGTCAGTCTCATAGGTCAGCTCACAGCCCTGGGCGAAGAAGAAGGCAACCTGATACCAACCGGAGTTGACTTCGAAATAGAAGTTCTTGCCGGCGGCGGCGCAGTCAGCCAGAATCTTGTCCAGATCGGTAGGATCGGTCACAACGCTCTTGTCATAGTACAGGAAGTAGCCGTTGTCGCTGGTCATGGGGTAGGCGTACATCACACCGCCGACCTTGACAGCGCTGACGGAACCGGGATCATTTTCCGCTTCGACCTTCTTGGCGTTCTCTTCTTCCACCACTTCGATCGCGGCGGCCTGCACCAGGCGGCCCAGCTGGTCCTGAGCGAAACCATAGATATCGGCAGCGGATTCAACGTCCGTGATGACCTTATTGGCGGCATCGCCTTCACCGACGGCTTCCACCGTGACGGTCATGCCGGCGTATTCCGGATGGGCAGCCTTGAAGGTTTCAACCTGATTGACGGTGAAGTCAACGGCCTTATCAGCGACCCAGATCTTGATGTCGCCGCTGAAGCCTTCCGCAGAGGCGAAGGAGGCCAGGGACAGCACCATAACGACTGTCAGTACAATAGCAAGGAACTTTTTCATGGGAGTATCATCCTTTCTCTTTTTTTCCGGCGGAAAAAAACGCCTATCCACCCGGATCAGGCCGCCGTTTTCTTCCGCTTAAGGCTGGGAATATTGTAGTCGCAGGCATCGTTTTTGTCAACAGAAATTTTTTTGAAAACCCTTATATTTCCTTGACTGGTAACGTTACCAACATTTTGCGGCCATGAGGATATTCAGCCACCGGAATTCGTGCCTTGACAGCGGGGCGGTTCGGGTGGAAGATAGAAATGAAAACAAGCGGGGAGGAACATTCCAATGAAAACAGCCGCCATCTGGATCCTGTGCCTGATGCTCTTCCTGGCCGGAACCGCCGGGGCAGAAACGCCGGCGAAAACGCCATCGGAAACTCCATTGAAAACAGACCAGGAGGGCAGGGACATGCACCGGGTGTTCTATGAAATCTTTGTGGGATCCTTCTCGGACTCCAACGGGGACGGAATCGGGGACCTGCGGGGAATCATCAACCGGCTGGATTACCTGAACGACGGGAATCCGGCATCGGAAAAATCCCTGGGGGTGGAAGGCATCTGGCTGACGCCGGTTTTTGCATCCCCTTCCTACCACAAATATGACGCGGCGGACTACGATATGATCGATCCGGCCTTCGGGACGACGGACGACCTGAAGGAGCTGATCCGCCTGTGCCATGAACGGGACATGCTGGTGATTCTGGACCTGGCGCTGAACCATACCAGCAAACAGCACCCCTGGTACCAGGGCTTCCTGAACGCGCATGCTTCGGGAGACAGTGAAAACCCGCAGTACAACTGGTATTTATGGATTGACCAGGATGAAAAAACACCCGCCGGCCGTCTGTTTATCCAGGAGGACGAGGCTGGCCTGCAGGTGGAAGCAAACTTTTCCGAGAATATGCCGGAGCTGGATTTTGACCAGGAAGCGGTTCGGCAGGCCACGCTGGACGTCGCGAAAACTTATCTGGCGCTCGGCGTGGACGGATTCCGCTTCGACGCGGCAAAATATATCTATTTGGGGGACCATGACAAAAACATTGCCTTCTGGTCCTGGTATATCGGGGAGCTGAAAAAGATTAAGCCGGACGTCTATACCGTCGCCGAAGTATGGGATGGGGAAGGCGTTGCCAACCGGTATGAAGCCTGCATGAACTGCTTCCGCTTTTCCACCAGCCAGGCGGAGGGGGCGATCGCAAATGCTGCGCGGGGCGGCAATGTGAACAGGTGGGCGCTGTCGATGCAGACCTATCTGGACACGATCCACGAGGCCAACCCAGACGCGATGAGCATCCTCTTCCTGTCCAACCATGACATGGACCGGGCGGCGGGGTATCTGCCCGTATCGGGCGGGAAGGCGCAGATGGCGGCGAACCTGTATCTGCTGGCGCCGGGATCCCCCTTCATCTATTACGGGGAAGAAATCGGCATGAAAGGCTCCCGCGGGAGCGAGAACACGGACGCGAGCCGCCGCCTGGCGATGCTGTGGGGAGACGGGGACACCGTGCAGGATCCCGCGGGCAGCACATATGAGAACCAGTCGCCGTATACGGTCCAGGACCTGGACGGGATGCAGGACAGCATCCTGAACCACTACCGGAAGGTGATCCGGGCCCGCCGGGAACATCCGGAGATTGCCCGCGGCAGCTTCACCGCCCTGCAGTTCGACGGCACCAAGGCGGGGGGATATCTCTGTACGTTGGAGGACAGCACGGTGGGGATATTCCACAACACGACGAACAAACCGCAGGAGCTGAACCTGAACGGGACGGAAGCGGCAGGGCTCAGCCAGGTGGACACTGTCCTGGCCGCGAATCCGGAGAAGGGCGGCGCCGGGCTGGAGGACGGCATCCTGACCCTGGGGCCGCAAACATCGGCGATCCTGAAATAAACGGACAGAAAACAAGCCTTGCTGCCGAAAACCTTATTCGCAATGCCATTCGTACTGCCGGAGGATCAGTGGTCCTCCATATTGAAGCCGTTCTTCATTTTTTCACTGGCCAGCTGCAGCACTTTATTCAGGGTAGCGATGGTTTTCTCCTTCGCCATGGCGCAGAGCTTTTCATTGGCTTCTTCCGTGAGGGAGAAGTCTTTTTTGGCGGCCATCTTTTCGTCATATTCCCGGACCAGCCGGCGGCCTTCGGTGGCGACGGCCAGTTCATATCGCTCGATTTCCTGCACGGCATCGGCGTAACAGGCATCCGCCAGGGCACCGATGAGGCGGCTTCCCCAATAATACGTCTCCGTGGAAGTATCCAGGGTGACTTTGGCCAGATAGGCGGGCATTTTGCTGACGGCGGTGTAGACCGGGAGCATGGCGCCGAAGGCCATGGACCCGAAGCAGATCCACTCCACGGCTTTCAGGGCATCCGGCTGATCCGGCCGGATCTGGCAGATGGCGGTAACCCCGGTGCGGTTGATGCCGATGGAACGGTACATGCCGCGGCAACCGGTATCCCGGCTGTTATAAGGATCATAGGGCGTACCCTGGAAGTGGCTGGATAGCATGTATTTCACATCCTCCACGGCTACCTTCCGGTCGGGTTTCAGGCACCAGGGAATGTTGTCGCTTTCGGGCGTGAATTCCGCGCCGTTTCCGTCCCAGCGATGGGATTCGGGCGTGAGGTACCGGCCCATGAACCAGCCCCGGGGCGTGTTATAGATATGGTCCGAATCCAGCCGGCTGCCGAAGATATCCCGGGGATTGAAACGGCCGCCCTGGTTCAGGTCCAGGTGATTATTGCGGATAAACTCCTTCAGGTCGGCAGAGCACAGATGGGCTTCCTGCTTGCCGAAGGCATCGTCCAGGTCAAAGCTGTCCAGGCCGAACTGATTCGGGGCGATGACGACGCAGTCATCCGGAACGCGCCGGGCCATCCAGTGGTGGCCGCCGATGGTTTCCATCCACCAGATTTCATGATCATCGTTAAAGGCGATGCCGTTGGATTCATAGGTGCCGTAGGTTTCCAGCAGTCTGGCCAGGCGCAGGACGCCTTCCCGGGCGCTGCGGATATAGGGCAGCACCAGCACGAGGAAGTCCTCTTCGCCGACGCCGCCGGGAACATCCTTCTCCTTCCGGGTTTTTGCCTTGCGGTATTTCACCATGGGATCCGCCGCCAGCACCCGGGGGTTGGAGGTGATGGTTTCCGTGGCGGTCATGCCCACATTGGCTTCGTTGATGCCGGTGGCCGCCCAGAGGCCGTCCTTCAGGTCCACATTGGGGCAGGAAGTATAGCGCATCGGCTTTTCCGTCAGCTCTATTTCCAGATGGGCGCCTACGGATTTATATTTTTTCGGCTGATCCTTGGGGTTCACAACGATCAGCTTTTTCACGTCATAATGGCCGTCGTCCGTCCGGGCGATCATGGTGGATCCGTCATTGCTGGCCTTCCGGCCGACCAGAACAGTAGTACAGGGCATCGGGGTTTCCTCCTTGCAGTTTTTTCCAGGGAATATTATAGAGAGGCAGGGCCTTTTTTTCAAGCGGATCCGCCTTGCCCGGGCATCGGCGGGATGATATAATCATCCGGAAGCATTCCTGCATTTGAAAGGAAGGGATTTCCATCGTGAAAAAGTACATCAGCCTGATTACGGCGCTTCTGACCACCTTCGGAGCCATGGCCGGGACCGCATACGCGGAAAGCGATCCGGCAGAAAGCATTCTTTCCTCCATGACCCTGCGGGACAAGGCGGCACAGATGATGATCGCCTCCTTCCGCGTATGGCAGGAAGTTCCGGCGGAAGGGGAGGAGAAGCCGGAAAAAGAACCGCCCAAGGAGAATATCACAAAGCTGAATGATCCGATCCGCGAGATGATCGGAAGGAACCACTTCGGCGGCATTCTGCTGTTCGCGGAGAACTATACGGACGCGGAACAGACCATCCAGCTGGTTTCGGACATGAAGGAAACCAACCGGAAAGGCGGCGGGACGCCCCAGATCTTTTTCACGGACCAGGAAGGCGGGTCCATCAACCGGATCAGCTACAGCACCACGGGAATCAGCAACATGGCCCTGGGCGCCACGGGGGACGCGGAAAACGCCCGGAAGATGGCGCAGATTCACGGCGTGGAGCTTGCGCTGCTGGGCATCCAGGCAGACTTTGCCCCGGTGGTGGACATCAACAACAACGCGGCGAACCCCGTGATCGGCATCCGTTCCTTCTCGGATGACCCGCAGGCGGCCGCGACCTTCGGCTGCGCATACATGGACGGGCTGCACGACACCGGCACCATGGCCGCGCTGAAGCACTTTCCGGGACACGGGAACACCAACACGGACAGCCATACCGGCCTGCCGCTGATCAACAGCACCTATGAGGAACTGCAGGCGTTTGAACTGATCCCGTTCAAAGCGGCGATCGACGCGGGGGCGGACATGGTCATGACGGCCCATATCCAGTATCCGCAGATCGAAAAGGGAACCTATACCTCCATCTCGACCGGGGAGCAGATCTACCTGCCGGCCACCATGAGCAAAACCATCCTGACGGGTATCCTCCGGGGGGATCTGGGCTTTGACGGCGTCATCATATCCGACGCGCTGGATATGGCCGCGGTTGCGGAAAACTTCAGCGTGGAGGACACGGTCCGGCTGACGATCGAGGCGGGCGTGGACATGCTGATCCTTCCGGCCGTGAAGAACACAAACCTCTTCCGACTGACGGACACCTATGTGGATACCGCGGTTAAGCTGGTGGAAAGCGGGGAAATCAGTGAGGAGCGGATCAACGAATCCGTTCGCCGGATCCTGCGGCTGAAGCAGAAATACGGCCTTCTGGACCAGAACGACTTCACCGCGGCGGAGGGGCAGACTGCCGCCGCCAAAGCAGGGATCGGTTCCGCCGCGCACCGGGAAACGGAATGGCAGATTGCCGAAAAGGCCCTGACGCTGCTGAAAAATGAAAACGGCGCCTTCCCGCTGGACGTGAAAGCCGGCGAAAAGACGCTGATCCTGTTCGCGGATTCCTGTGCCAGCCGGGCAGGAGCAGGAGACCTGGCGCGGAAGTTGCTCCAGGAAAAACAAGCGCTGCCGGAAGGCGCGGAAATCACCGTACTCAAGAACACCAGGGGCAACGGGGCAGCATGCATCCAGGCTGCGAAGAAGGCCGACCATGTGATCCTGGTCCACCGGGTCTGGCAACAGGACTGCATGGATCCGGCCGCGGAAAACGGATTCTCCTCCGGAACCTTTGACAGGCTTATTTCCGCCGTGCACGCGGCCGGCAAAACGGTTATTCTGGTCAGCTGCCAACTGCCCTACGACGCAGCGCGCTTCCCGGAGGCGGACGCGATCCTGCTGACCTACTGGGGCAGCGCCATGCGGGAGCTTCCCGCGGAAGGGGCTGCCTGATCGCCGAACCTGCCGGCGGGACTGCTGGCCTGCTTCGGCGCAGGAGAAGCCGGCGGTACGCTTCCGGTCCAGATCCCGGCCCTGGATGCAAACTACCAACCGACCGACGAAATTCTCTGGCCCCGCGGGGCCTGCGCCCGGTAAACGCCGCGAAAAGCAGGTGGTATGGGCTTATTCGATCAGCGCCAGCAGCTCCTCCCGGGACAGGCTCATGAGGGAATTGCTCTGGCCGCTGATGATCGCATCCGCCAGTTCCTTTTTTGCTTCCTGAAGCTCCACAATCTTTTCCTCAATGGATTCCGCAGCAATCAGCTTCATCACCGTGACCTGCCGGGTCTGGCCGATCCGGTGGGCCCGGTCCGTGGCCTGATTCTGAACCGCGAGATTCCACCAGGGATCATAATGAATGACGACATCGGCACCGGTCAGGTTCAGGCCGGTGCCGCCGGCTTTCAGCGAGATCAGGAACACCGGGGTGGTTCCGGCATTGAATTCGTTGACCAGGCGGAGACGCTCCTGCTTGGGCGTGGCGCCGGTGATCGTGAAGAAAGGGATTCCTTCTTTTTTCAGATCGGCGGACAGCAGGTCCAGCATGGAAGTGAACTGGGAAAAGACCAGCATCCGGTGGCCGCCGTCCATTGCGCTCTGGATTAAATCCAGACAGGCGGCCCGTTTGGCGCTGGTGCCATGATAATCTTCAAAGATCAGGGACGGGTCGCAGCAAAGCTGCCGCAGGCGGGTGATTTCCGCCAGAATCCGCATCTTATCCTCATTGTCGTCGGAGGAGGCTGCCAGCACTTCCCGCATATGGACCACCTGGGCATCATACAGCTTCCGCTGGTCTTCCTTCATATCCGCGGTCCGGACTTCCTCCAGCTTTTCCGGAAGGTCCTTCAGCACGTCCATTTTTTTCCGGCGCAGAATGAAGGGCTCCGTCATCCGGGAAAGCTGCTGTGTGATCTCCTGATTTTTCTGTTTCATGATGGGCGTTTCAAACCGGGCGGCGAATTCGAAAGAGGTATACAGGAAACCGGGCATCAGGAAATCGAAGATGCTCCAGAGCTCCGCCAGCCGGTTTTCAATCGGGGTGCCGGTCAGGGCAAAGCGATGGTCCGCCTTCAGGACCCGCACCGCTTTGGAGACATTGGCTTTCTGATTCTTGATATACTGCGCTTCGTCCAGAATAACGGCGGAAAAATGCAGCGGATGAACCAGCTCAATATCCCGCCTGAGCAGATCATAGGAAACAATATACAGATCGGCAGGATCTTCCTGAATCCCCTGATAGATTTTCTTCCGCTGGGGAAGCGTGCCGTCTATGGGGACGGAGGACAGCTCCGGTGTGAACTTCCGGCATTCCTCTCCCCAATTGTATACCAGGGAAGCCGGGCAGATTACCAGGCAGGGGCCGGAGGAGCCGGCTTTCTTTTGCGCCAGCATCCAGGACAGCATTTGCAGGGTTTTTCCGAGGCCCATTTCGTCCGCCAGAATTCCACCGAAGCCGAACTGGGACAGGGTGGACAGCCAGCGGAAACCATAGAGCTGATAGGGGCGGAGTTTTTCTTCAAGATTCTCAGGCGCTTCAAAATCCGAATCCCGGATGGTCTGGAAAGAACGGATCAGGGATTTGAACTCCCGGTCCCGGGAAGCGGCCAGCTCCTCATGGGCTTCCAGCAGCTTATCCACATAGAGCGCCCTGTATTTCGGCAGGCGGACGTCCCCTTTCAGCAGCGCTTCCAGGGACAGATTCATGGATTGCAGGGCCTGGTCCATTTCCCGCAGACTTTCCGGATTGCGCAGGTCCACGAAGTCCCCGCTCCGGAGCCGATGCCAGCGTTTTTTCTGGCGGTAACTGGACAGCAGCTCCAGCAGTTCCTCCCGGGTCATGTCCTTCGTCTGGACGGACAGGTCCAGCAGGTCGCTTTCCAGCTTTACAGCCAACCCGGCCTGCGGGGCGGGACGGACCGAAATCCGGCTGAAGGCATCGCTTCCCTTGACAATGCCGAAACGGGACAAGGCGGCGACCCCTTCCGTTTTGATACGGAGGAGGTTTTCATCAGCGGCGGGAAGACAGAACAGATGTTTTTCCGGAGAGGCATCCGGGAAATATTCCTGAACGGTTTCGAGGACCCGGCGCTCCTGGTCCGGATCCCGGGGGAAGGACGTTTCGGCAAGGGTAAAAAAGCCCAGGGGGATTTCGTTCGGGCCATACTGAATCATGGCTTTGCAGGTGATGTTCCGATCCAGATCCAAATAAAACGTAAACTCCGGTTCCGGCGGGAGGACGGCGTCCAGCAGGGGACCGACCTCATCCTTCAGGTCAATCTGTCTGGATTCCCGCAGGGCAGGGAGCACCCGGAAGGCAAATTCCGGGAACTTTTTTTCGCCGATGACGCAGCGGAATTCGCCGTTCGGGCGGGCGATCCGAGCAAAGGGCTTCAGGTAATTCATCCCCTCCCCGGAAACCCGGCCGAAGGAAAAATCATCCAGGATATACTGGTATTTCTCCCCCTGCAGCAGACGGGGAATTCGTCCGGTTACGATGACCGACAACAGGCGGCCGCCGGACTTTACCGGAGACAGCCTGACTTCCGCCCGGGGTTCTGTTTCCTGAACCCTGACCGGACAGGTATCATTCCGGCCGCTGCTCTGCTGCAGAAGGACCATCGTTCCCTCGGCCAGATCATAAAACCGGTCCAGGCTGGATTTGTCCAGCGGCCAGCCGTTTTTATGCTCCGGTTCGATATAGTAGTTGAGGGCTTTTCCCAGACTGCGGAACATCCGGACATGGGACTCGATTTCCTGATACCAGGGGAGAGATTCCTCCGTAAAGGTTTCCCGGGAGAAGGCCAGGGTCAGCTTTTTGCCGAGGGGATAATCCTTCTTTTCCTCCACCGCGTCCACCAGCGCGAAAAAATCCTTGAGCAAATAAACCCGCTCCCCCGAACGGGTGATATCGAAGGTTACCTTGATTTCATTACTGTACCGCTCATAGGCAAGGCGGGGCGTCAGGACAATATCCGGCACAAGGGATACCGGGGATGCTTCCTCTGACTGCTGCGCCTGCGCATCCTTCTCCTCCATAACGGCACCGGCCAGCATGGACAGCAGACCATAGCCGTTATAATCTGTCTGATCACCGGGATTACGATCCACGACGTATTTCCGCAGGCGGAGCCAGACTGCCATTCCATGGGCACAGAGCTGCGGTGCTACGGCGGGACGCCCATAACCTGCAAACCGGGAACGCAGAGACAATTTGCCGCAGGAACAGGTAAAGCCCTGTATATCTTCCTGAGAGAGCACCAGCTGGACCCTGTTCCGGTCTATCTGGTCATTGGCCTGCAGGGCCTGGTCCCCGTCCTGGAAAAAGCCCTGCTTTATCGAAAAAAAGCGGGTGTCGCTGTTCGCGGCATACTGCTCAGCCTGCTCGAAATCGAACTGGCTGATTTTCAGGTTCACTTTTTTCAACGCTTCATCCAGGTTAAAAAAGGTGTTTGGGGGAAGCGGATCCAGTTTCCGAAGAACATGTTCCACCGGGAGCATCAGGTTTTTCTTGGACTGGATGACCGCTTCCCGGGCGGCTGCCGCGGTACGTTTGGCCTTTTCCTCCGGGGTTTCAACCATAGTAAAGGGACCATGAACCTTCTCCCAATGGAACATCAGGCTTGCCAGATGGCGGCAGAGAATCCCCATTTCTCCCTGAGAGCAGTCGCAGGAAAAGTAGTTGGCATAGTAATCCGGGCGGCTTGTCTGAAGCTTTCCTCCGTACAGCAGATTCCAGTCCGGATAGTCCGCGAGCTCCTCCGGAGTGGTTGGTGCATTATGGACCTCCACATAGAAGCCGCGGATGGTTCTGCAACGGGCGCGCTTATCGTCCGGGCTGGTGTAAAATTCATCGATACAGCCGTTTTGCTCGTCGGTTTCCCCCAGCCTGAGGGTTTGCTTGCTGAAATATTTACGCCAGTTCCAGGTGGAATCGGAGAACATCTGCTGTTGCTGCATACGGGAAGACTCCTTCTCTTTTCTCGGAAATATTATAGAGGGGCGGGGTTCATTTTTCAAGCGAATCCGCCTTGCCCGGGGTTCGGCGGGATGGTATAATCAGCCAGAGAAAACGCGGAGGGAGGGAACGGCGACGGAGAAGGCCAAAGCGCTGCTGTTCTTTGATATTGACGGCACCCTTTTTGACGACGGCAGCAGGCTTCCCGCTTCCGTCCGCCCGGCACTGGAGAAAGCCAGGGGAAACGGGTGCCTGCTGTTCCTGAACACCGGCAGAACCATATGCAATATGGATCCGCGGCTGAAGGACCTTCCCTGGGACGGGATGGTTACCGGCTGCGGTACCCGGGTGACCTGTCGGGGGAAGACGCTGCGCATGCTGGAATATCCGCTTCCGGACTCGCTCCGGATCCGGGAAATGATTTCCCGCAGCGGCGTTCCGGCAGTGTATGAATGCGACACGGCGATGTATTTTGATCCGGCGTATGCGCGGCTCGAAGTGATCGGCCGGTTCCGGAAGTTTTCTGATAACGCAGGGATTGCCAGGGATATCCGGGAGGACGATCCGGAATTCCGGGCGGTGAAGATGTTCTGTTTCGCGGATACGGAGGAGCCGATCCGGAAAGTGCTGGCGGAGCTGAAAGATGCCGGGTATCCTTATGAGGCGATTGACCGGGGAAGGGGCGGATGGGAAATTGTTCCTGCCGGATGCTCCAAAGCCGGGGGCATTGAAATTATCCGGGAAGAACTGGGCGTGCCGCTGGCGGACTGCTATGCTTTCGGCGACGGGCCGAATGACCTGGCGATGCTGGAACATGTGCCGAACAGCATTGCTATGGGCAACGCACCGGAGGAAATCCGGGAGAAATGCGCCTTCGTCACCGACCGGCCGGAAAATGACGGGATCGAGAAGGCGCTGCTCAGCCTGGGGCTGATCTGAAAAGTGCCTTTGAAAGCCCCCCTTGATTCGCCGGCGAATTGGCGAATAGGCGAATAGAGGCCTCCAGGCCTTGAAAAATAAGGAAAGTCTATTCGCCGAAATTTGGCGAATTGGCGAATAGGCGAATAGGCAGTTGACGAATTGGAGCCTCCAAGCCTTGAAAAATAAGGAAAGTCTATTCGCCAGGTGGATTTGGAAATTGGCGAATAGGCGAATAGGCGGCGAATAGGGTTATTGGCGAAACGGCGAAACCACTTTGAGAACCTGCCGGTGATACTAAAGAAAAGTGTTACTAAAAAGGAAGATGCCCGGTGGTTCTGTTCTCAGAAGCCGGTGACACTCAAAAAAAGTGTTACTAAAACGCCTGTGATGGGGACAGATACGAACAAATCGCCCGAGTACACTCAAGAATCAGTACACTCAAAACAGCGGATTTGGAGACCGAAGCGTGAAAACGGGCGGAAAAGGAAGCTTTGTGTATCAGTTTTTTTGTGTATCAATGCCTACAAAGAACAATAAATGATTAATTTGGGGCAACAATCAAGCAAATGCGAAATATATGTGGGACTTGACTGCGTGGGACTTGACGTTGTGGAAATTATAAAGCGAAAGTGAATTGGTTGAGTGGAATGTTTTTCGTGCAAAAAATCATCTATACCATAATATTTATAGCACAAAAAATATTGATAAAAGAACGAAAATAGAGCAAAAAATATTGACGTTCACAATTGGGCTGTTGTAGAATGAAATAGCCAAATCATTGTTTTGGATGGGGGGAATCTGACACGCTGAAACGAAAAGCATTGGGCCAGCTGAAGACGTGGAGGAACAATGAAAACCGGAAGCCTTTGCTGGTTGAGGGACCAAGGCAGGTTGGAAAGACGTTTATTATTCGGGCTTTTGCAGCAGAAACCTATGAAGCTTGTTATGAGCTAAATTTTCTGAAAACTCCTACCTTGAAAAGCATTTTTACGGGGGACCTGAGTCCGGATACGATTTTGGCAGGTATTCGACTTTCCTTTCCCGAACAGCGGCTGGCACCTGGCAAGACATTGGTTTTTATCGATGAGATTCAGGCGTGTCCTGACGCGATTACCGCGTTGAAGTTTCTTGCTGGGGATTCCAGGTTTGATGTGATTGCTTCTGGTTCATCCCTGGGAATGGTCCACGCGCAGACATCCTCCTGGCCTGTGGGGCAGATCGAATACCTGGATATGTGGGCGCTGGATTTTGAAGAGTTTCTATGGGCAATTGGCCTTGAAGAGGATTTGATGGATGTAATTAAGGCTTATAAGACAGGAAAAATGATTATACCGGAAGCAGTCCATCAGAAAATGAACTCTTTTCTGATGCAGTATCTTGTCATCGGAGGAATGCCCGAGGTTGTGAATGCTTTCGTTCCGGAAAAGGATTATCTGGCGGCGGATCAGGTTCAGCGGAGAATCTACAGGGACTATACAGCAGATATTGCCCATTACGCAGCACCAGAAATCAGACTCAAGGCACAGGCCTGCTGGAATTCGATTCCTGCACAGCTTACCAAGGTTAACCATAAATTTCAGTATGGCGTAGTGGAAAAACGGGGAAACAGACAAAAATTCGGTTCTTCTGTTGACTGGCTGACGGCATCAAGAATGGTACTACAAATCCATAATGTGAATAAAGTGGAATATCCGCTGAAGAATCAGATTCTGGAGGAAAACTTCCGGCTATATCCATCGGATATCGGACTCCTTATTTCGACGTATGATTTCAGCCTGAAACGGGCATTTCTTTTTGAACAATCTGAAGACAACTTGTCAGAATTAATCGTATTCCGTACCGCCAAGGGAGGAATTTTCGAGGCACTTGCTGCCGATATGCTCTGCAAAAAAGGATACTTTGAGAAGTGCTGGTTTTATCGCAATGAAGCCGGCACCGTCGAGATCGAGTTTCTGATTGAGGGGACAATAGGCGTTACTCCGATAGAAATTAAAGCAGGAAACAGTAAAACAAAATCGCTTGATAAGATTCTTTCGGATGAAAATATCATACTGGGATACAAATTTGCCAATCAGAATGCAGGGACTTTCGGCAAGAAGATTTCCCTTCCGATGTACATGCTGCCGTTTATATAGAAATCCAATACAATGATATTCACGCCGATTGTAGCGACGACAGAGCTCATCTGAAAAAACAGCAATAATATACGAGTGATATTTTGCTATATGTGGCTATTGAGAATAACGAAAACAATGAAAAAAGGAACTGCCTCACATTTGATCTTTTTAATCATTCTGAGGCAGTTCCAATCATGTTTTCCAGTGTTTACAGATGATTAGTCTTTATCTGCATAGGTCCAAATGACATCACCGCCAGCCAGACGAATGACATTGTGTACTGTGGGTTTCATCATTTGGGGTGTGGTATAGAAATAGATGGGGTTCACGCCGCCTGTAGCCATCAGGATATTCTCAGCTTCGGCAGCCAGCTTGGAACGCTCAGCAGGATCAGTTGCGGCCTTAACGGCGTCAACAACTGCATCATAGGCTTCTGCCCAGGTCTTGTCGCCGGTAGGTCCCCAGTAAGCACCGATACCGGCATCTTTGGTGACCTCACTATTACGGGTATAGTCGCCGATGCTGCGTCCGAGACGCGGATAGTTATTGCCGGAAGCGGAGATGAAAATCTCGAGGAAGTTAACAACATCGTTGAAATCAGAAACCCAGCCCATACGTGCAGCTTCGGCATCGCCTGCTTTCAATTTGCTCTGCAGGGTCGCCCAGGCTTCCTGGTTCACAACACCCTGAATGCCAAATTGATTCCAAGTTTCCTGAACATACTGTATGATTGCCGCGTTATTGCCACTATTGTTGAAGGCAAATTCGATGGAGGGGAAGTCAGTAAAGACAAGGTCACCGCCTTCAATCGAGCCGGTGCAGGGGTAACCCAGATCAATCAGGGTTTTCAAAGCTTCCACCTGGTCAACAGTCAAATCAGGATTTACATCAGAAGGAGTATTAGTGCCAGTATACCAGGTGTTGTAGCCTTCAGCGCTGCGCACATCGGTGTTCAGGCCATCAGCTAAACCGATCGGATAGAAACCGGTGGCAGGCGCTTCGCCGCCCTTAGTGACATAGGTAACTACTTCATAACGATTAATCAACTGGCCCAGTGCAAAACGAGCTTTGCTCTGCTCCTGAACAGTCAGCTGCTTAGCCGCGGGACTCAGGTCCTTATGGACATTGAACAGGATATACCATGTACCTTGAGTGGGGTAGAATTCCAGTTCACCGGGATAGGTGGCATTCAGCCGTTCATATTCAGAAGAAGAGATGGATTGAATATAATCTACGGTGTTGTTTTCATAAGCTGTCAAGATAGCTGTATTGTCTTCAGACAGATAGAATGTAAGGCCGTCCAATTTGACATTCTCGGCATTCCAATAATAGGGATTCTTGACAAAGGTGATTTTGTCGTCTACGGAATACTCGGTCATGATAAAAGCACCGAGTCCGATGAAGGTTTCTGGCTTGGTAGCCCAGATGCCTTCGTTATCCGCAAGATCTGTACGGACAGGATAGAAAGGAACGAAGGCACAAAGATCCAGGAAATAGCTGCAGGGCTGCGGGAGATGCACAACAAACGTGCGAGCAGCATCATCCACATCAATATCCAGGGAGCCATCGTCTTTCCGGCTGATGACATCGTACAGGAAGCCATAATCGGCACCAAGTTCAGCGGAAGCAGCGCGTTCCCAGGAAGCCTTGATCTGGCTGGCGGTTGCATCCGTGCCGTCAGACCACTTTAGACCTTCACGCAGGATGAAGGAGTAGGTTAGACCGTCGGAGGACAATTCAACGGATTCAGCCAGTTCAGGCTTCATGACAGGATTGCCATTTTCATCCAGCTGGTAGCCCATCAGTCCGGCAAATGCGGAACGGATAATGTTGGAACCGGCAGAAGCACTATTCAGTGCCGGATCCATAGAGAGGGGAGTGCCGCCACCCAGGAAGAGGCTGATGGTTTTGCCTTCCGCTTGCGCGAAGGAGCAGAGACCCATAGCCATAGCCAGGACCAGCACGAGAGCAAGGATTTTTTTCATAGGGTTTTCCTCCTTGAAATAATGTATTCACGCCATATAGGCGGAATCAACGAGAACTAAACATTATGACATGCTACAAAATGCCCGGGAGCGCATTCACGCATGGCGGGGCAGCTTTCCATGCAGGCGGATGTAGCTCTGGAACAGCGAGTCCGGAAAGGACAACCGCTTGGCACTTTCAGCGGGCTGGGTACGTCTCCTTCCAAGACAATACGGCGTTGTTTCCGGCTTTCACGCGGATCCGGTACCGGAACAGCGCTCATCAAGCTGACCGTATACGGATGCAAGGGATGCTTTGTCAGCTCATTTGCACAAGCCAGTTCCATCATATGGCCTAGATACATGACCGCGATACGGTTTGAGATGTGTTTGACAACACTGATGTCATGGGCAATAAACAAGTAAGTCAGGCTCAGGCGCTGCTGCAATTCTTCAAGCATATTGATAACCTGCGCCTGAATGGAAACATCCAGAGCGCTGACTGGCTCATCGCATACAATAAATTCGGGGCGAGACGCCAAGGCTCTTGCTATACCGATCCGCTGTCGCTGTCCACCGCTGAATTCATGTGCGTAACGTGTTGCGTGTTCCGTATTCAAGCCTACGAGCGTCATTAACTCCCGAATCCGATTTTCCCGTTCCTGCTTGGTTGTGCAAAGCTTATGAACGTCGATTGGTTCGGCAACGATATCTGCTACTGTCATTCTGGGATTTAAGGAAGAATATGGATCCTGGAAGACCATTTGTGCCCGTTTACGAAATTCTCGAAGGGATGATTTATCTCCTATTTTTTTTCCATCAAACCATATTTCCCCGGCTGTTGGGGTATATAGATGAAGCAAGGTCCTCCCGACAGTCGTTTTGCCACAACCACTTTCGCCTACCAAACCCAGTGTTTCACCTTTTTCAATGTCAAAAGATACATCATCGACCGCTTTCAACATTGTTGTTTTCAGAAAGCCAGTGGAGATGGGAAAATACTGTTTCAGCCCTTTGACTTCCAGCAGTTTATTCATCCGAGCTCTCCTTCTGACGGCTGAGCATCAAAGCATACACCGTCTTTAACATTCATCCAGCAAGCTGACAAATGATCATGTGCTACCCAGTATTCTTTCGGTTTTTCTTTCAGGCATATTTTCATGGCACGTTCGCACCGGGGAGAAAAAGGACATCCTGGAGGCATATGAAGCAAGTCAATCGGCGTGCCGGCGATTGGTATCAGAGGAGTTTTTTCATCATCATTCATGTCCGGGATGGAACGCATCAGCCCGCGGGTATATTCGTGTTTCGGATGATAGAAGATTTCGTCTGTTGTTCCGCGTTCACAAACACCACCTGCATACATGACAATGACCTCATCACATACATTTGCGATGACGCCCATATCATGCGTAATCATCATGATTGCCATACCAAATTCCTTCTGGAGTCGCATCATCAGCTCGAGAATCTGAGCCTGAATGGTGACGTCCAAAGCAGTTGTCGGTTCATCAGCAATCAGAATATCCGGTTCACAGGCCAAAGCCATAGCAATCATGACGCGCTGGCGCATTCCTCCGCTCAACTCGTAGGCATATTGATGAATGCGTTTTTCTGGTTCATTAATTCCGACAAGGCGCAACATCTCAATGGCCCGCGTGTGAGCCTGTTCCCGGTTTCTGTCCGTATGCATCATGATTGCTTCACGCAGCTGATTGCCAATTGTAAAGGTGGGATTCAGGCTGGTCATGGGATCCTGAAAAATAATACTAATCTTATTTCCACGAATATGGCGCATTTCCTCATCGCTTTTTCCAACCAACTCCTCCCCCCTGAACTTAATGGAGCCGGAGACAATGCGGCCGGGGTGGGTCAAAATCTGCAAAATGGAATAAGCTGTAACACTTTTTCCGCTGCCGCTTTCGCCAACAATGCCCAAAACTTTTCCTTCTTCCAGATTGAAACAGAGTCCGTTTACTGCCTTAACTTCACCAGCAGCTGTGAAAAAAGAGGTATGTAAATCCTTGACTTCAAGCAAACTCATAAAATCAAACCTCCTCAATTCCGCAGTTTCGGATCAAAAGCATCACGGAGTCCATTCCCCAGCAGGTTGAAACTAAGGACAATCAGGAAAATACTTAAGGCGGGGAAAATTAGCTGATAGGGATAAGAACGCAGGGATGTGCGAGCATCGCTGGCCAATGAACCAAGGCTTGGCATGGGGACAGATACCCCCAAACCCAGAAAGCTCAAGAAGCTCTCTGTAAAGATAGCACTTGGTATCTGCATTGCTGCAATGATGATGATGACACTGACACAGTTAGGGATCATGTGTTTTCGAATGATCCGGGCAGGGCCGGCACCGATTGCTTTGCTAGCAAGAACATATTCCTGCTCCTTAATGGACAGAATCTGTCCTCGAACCTGGCGCGCCATGCTGACCCAATATAACAGGCCAAATACGATAAAGATACTTACCATCCCAGCGCCAAGACGGGAGATCAGCTCATTTTTTGAAGTGGAAACCCAGTCTTTTATAGCAACACTCAACAGTATGACAATAAGGACATCTGGCAAACTGTAGATAATATCCACTATCCGCATCATGACCATATCTACTTTTCCACCGAAGTAACCAGAAATTGAACCGTAAATGATACCAATAACAATAACAATCAAAGCAGAGAAAATGCCTACCAACAAACTGATGCGGGTTCCATAGATGACCCGAATAGCATAATCCCGACCCAAGTTATCAGTTCCCATGATATGAGGAAAAATATTCTGGCCTTTATTTATTTTCGCTTGCTCTTTTGCAGAATACTGAAAGGGTCCCAGATTCTGAGCGGTGACATCCTGCTTTGTGTAGGTATAAGGATAGAAAGTTGGGACGATGAAAGCAATCAGCGCAACCAAAACAATAATGATCAGGCTAATCATGGCAATTTTGTTTTTTCGAAGGCGTCTCATGGCATCTTTCATGAAGGAGACAGATTCCCGCATGGTAACCTGCTGAGCCTTTTCTTCTTCTGAAGCGGTTTCAAACAGTGCCGGATCAATCTGAAGACTCAGTAGGTTTTTTATTTTTTTCCCTTCTGCCTTTTTTTCAGTCATTCGGATTCCTCTTTCATATACATGTTGTTTAGCTGGTTAATTATCGTGTGATTTGATCAGCCAAGATCAATCCGAGGATCTATTACTTTGTACAGAATATCCCCGATAAAATTCATCAAAATAATCATCGTAGCAAGAAAGATGGTAACACCCATGATCATCATGTAGTCGGTTCGAAGCATGCTGTTTGTAAACAGCCGGCCCAATCCAGGAACACTGAAAATGTTTTCAACCACCATGCTACCAGTCAGGATATAAGCCATCATTGGTCCAGCGTAGGTAATTACAGGGGTAAGGGTGTTTTTTAAAGCATGCTTGAAGATAATCTGGCTGTTTTTGACACCTTTCGCTTTAGCGGTTCTAATATAGTCCTGACCAAGCACATCCAACATAGAACTACGTTGAAGTTTTGTCACATATGCCATGGGATATAAACTCAGGCTGATGATGGGGAGAATTAAACCGCCAGGCTGGTTTCCCAAGGAAGGAAGCCAGGCAAGCTGCAGAGCAAAAACGAGCAGTAAAATCGTTGCCATCACGAAAGAAGGCATAGAAACCAATGCCGTTGTAATAATCTGAATGATTTTATCCAGAAAACGATCTCGCTGAAGAGCAGCAATTGAGCCCAAGATAACGCCCAAAACAATTGCAATGATCCCCGCGGTAAACCCTATTCTAGCCGAATATGAGAACCCCCCCAAAATCAAATCAATCACAGTATTTCCAACCCAACCGGTTGAGAGACCAAAATCTCCATGAAGGATGTTTACAAGATAATTCCAAAATTGGACAGTGACCGGTTTATCGAAACCATATTTAGCTTCCAAAGCAGCTATTACCGCATCACTTTTTGCTTTTTCACTGGAAAAAGGGGAAGCCGGAATGGCGTGCATAACAAAAAAAGTAATGGCTATGACGAGGAAAATAGTCAGAAATGCCATCAATAGACGCTTAACCAGATATGAGAGGAACTTCGCGTTCATATTCACCATCCAAACCTTTGAAATAATAAGGGGAAATATTTGTCGTTACGGAAACAATTAAGTTTATCATATTTCTTGATAATCCGCAAGGAAGCGGATAAGCAGAACGAATAAAGAACAGAAAATTTGACGAAAAATATTATGGAATGCTAATATTACCTGAACAAAACTGTGGCGATCATTCGTACAGTTTGAAAAAATGAAGACGGAAGGTATGGCATGAAAATAAAGCCGACAAATATGAAGATGCATAACTTATCCCAAAAGATACTGCAATTTGTGCCCTACCTGGCTACATCGCTGCTTTATCCGTTGTATGCCTATTTTTCTTCGGGGAGGAGCCTGCTGAAACTGATGGACGCCATGACGATTACCGGGCTGGTGTTCATCGTTCTCGGCATCATCTATTCCATGGTCCGCCGCGGGGATTTCGACATTACGGAATACATGGCCCGGCGGAGCGTGCGGAAGGGAAACGTGAAGCCGTTCAAGGCCTTTAAAGAGGACAAAAAAGAAGAAAGAAAGGACAGCCTGAACTATCCTTTCTGGACGGGACTTGCATTATTGGCGGTTTCGGCGCTGCTGACGATTTTCGTTTACTGACCGGCCAGCTTGGCATACCGCTTTGCCTGCTCAGGCGTGCAATAGACATAGTGCTCCGGACGGATTTCGCGCATGGCGTAATCCGGGCCGGTTTTTTCTTCCGTGGCATCCGCATAAACGATCGGCTCACGCTGCTTTTCAATGATCGGGTCCGGCATGGGGACCGCGCTGAGCAGGGAGACAGTATAGGGGTGCAGCGGATAGGCGAAAAGCTCTTCCGTTTCGGAGATTTCCACAATCCGCCCCAGATGGATGACCGCGATCCTGTCCGCGATAAAGCGGACGACGGACAGGTCATGGGCGATGAACAGGTAGGTCAGGGATTTTTCGTTTTTCAGCTTGTTCATCAGGTTCAGCACCTGGGCGCGGATGGAAACATCCAGAGCGGAGATCGGCTCATCCGCGACCACCAGCTTCGGCTCCATGATCAGGGCCCGGGCGATGCCGACGCGCTGGCGCTGGCCGCCGGAGAACTCATGGGGATACCTGGACTTATGCTCCGGAAGCAGGCCGACCTCCTCGAGGGCCCGATCCACCTTGGCAATGCGGTCTTCCTCGTTTTGATACAGATGGAAATTATACAGGCCTTCGGAGATGATATATTCAATGGTTGCGCGCTCGTTCAGGGAGGCGGCGGGATCCTGGAAGATCATCTGGATATTCCGGATGACCTGGGTATCCTCCTGCTTGCTGAGCTTGCCGGAAATCCGCTTTCCCTCAAAGGTGATTTCCCCGGCGCTGAGCTCGTTGATCCGCATGATGGCGCGGCCGATGGTGGTTTTTCCGCTGCCGGATTCGCCCACCAGCGCGAAGGTTTCCCCTTTGTAAATATCAAAATTGGCATCCTGGACAGCCTTGAACTTCTGCTTTCCGCCGTTATCAAAGGAAATCTCCACATTTTTCAGCGAGAGCAGCACTTCCCGGTTATTCTGTTCTGACATGGAAAGCGCCTCCTTTCGACGTCATGCGGGCAATCTTTTCATGCAGGTTCTGGATCGCGGCGGGTTTTTCCACCTTGGGGGCCCGGGGATCCAGCAGCCAGGTCTTGGCATAATGGGTATCGCTGACCTTGAAGAATGGGGGTTCCTTGGCGAAGTCGATCTTCAGGGCTTTGGGATTCCGCGGCGCGAAGGCATCTCCATCGATCTTGTTAAAGAGGGACGGCGGGGTTCCGGTGATATAGTACAGGTCTTCGCCCTTGACGCCCAGCTGCGGCAGGGCGGACAGGAGCGCCCAGGTGTAGGGATGCTGGGGATCGTAGAAGATCTCATTTACGGTGCCGTATTCAATGATCTGGCCGCCGTACATGACGCCGACCCGGTCCGCTACGTTGGCCACCACGCCCAGGTCGTGAGTGATATAAATCGTGGTGAAGCCCAGCTCCTTCTGCAAATCCTTGATCAGCTTGATAATCTGGGCCTGGATGGTCACGTCCAGCGCGGTGGTGGGCTCATCGCAGATCAGGATTTCCGGGTGGCAGGAAAGGGCGATGGCGATGACGATCCGCTGCCGCATGCCGCCGGAATACTGGAAGGGATAATTGTCGAAGCGCTCCGCGGCGTTGGGAATGCCGACGCGGCCCATGATGCTGATGGCCTGGGCCTTGGCTTCCGATTTGGAAAGCTTCTGGTGCTTTTCAATGACTTCCGTGATCTGGGAGCCGATGGTCCGGATGGGGTTCAGGGAGGTCATGGGATCCTGGAAGACGGTGGCGATTTTGACACCGCGGATGGACGCCCACTCCTTTTCCGTTTTCAGTTTGGTCAGGTCCTGGCCGTGGTACATGATGGAGCCGTTCGTGATTTTCCCGTTGGATTCCAGCATGCCGGTGAAAGTTTTGGTAAAAACGGATTTCCCGCTGCCGGACTCGCCGACGATGGCGAAGGTTTCCCCGGTATACAGGTCCAGGGAGACTTTCCGGATGGCCGTGAGATAATTCTCACGAACCCGGAACTGGACTTCAATGTCCTTGGCTGAAATAATAATCTCGCTCATGTCTGCCCTCCTACCGATGTGTGCGCGGATCGGTCGCGTCCGCCAGCTTCTGTCCCACAACATACAGGGAAATGGCGATGGCGGCCAGCACCAGCACCGGAATCCAGAACAGGTGCGGATACCCGGTCATAAACGATTTATACTGGGAAATCGTCCGGCCGAGGGAAGCGTAGTTGGTGCCGAGACCCAGCCCCATATAGGAGAGGAACACCTCATAGGAAATCAGGCTGGGAATTTCCCGGGAAATATAGGTCACGATGACGGAGACCAGATAGGGAAGAATGTTCTTAATGATCATCGTGAAGGTTTTTGTGCCCAGGCACTTGCTGGCCAGGTTATACTCCCGGTCGCGGATAATCATGACCTGGGTGCGGATGAAATAGGCGACATAGATCCAGTCGATGCAGACCATGACGAAGATCAGGGAGCCCAGGCCCGCGCCGAGCACATAGGAAAGGATCATGGCCAGGAGCAGGTAGGGCACATTGGAGACGACGTTGTAGACTTCAATCATCCACTTATCCATCTTCTTACTGAACCCCCAGACCGCTCCGACCAGGATGCCGATCACCATAATGATGGCGGTGCTGACAAAGCTGACGAGGATGGAATTCCGCGCACCGGCCCAGACCACGTCCCAGACTTCGTTGCCGATATTATCCGTTCCGAAGAGGTGCTCGCTGCTGGGGGGAAGGTATTTCATTTCCGAATTATTGATATTCGGCGCGACGGTGGGGGAATAGCCGGAATGCATGGGCTGGATCAGCGCGAAAGCGACCAGCGCAATCACGAAGATCGACAGGAATACCGTGACCTTGCTCCGGATAAACGTGCGCCAGACGGATTTCCAGTAGGAATACCGCGGAGCCGCAATATGTTCCGATTCCCGCTCGTCAAACTCCGCAAATTCAAACAGATTATCTTCGATTCTTTCCATCATGATCTACCTGCCTTATCTGTCAGGGATATACGGGGATCCACTTTGGTGAGGATAATGTCTCCGAGAAGAACAGACAGCACGGAGATGGTGGAGAACAGGAAGGTCAGGGCGATGATCATGGTGTTGTTATACTGGTTGATGGCGTTCGGAAGCATTTTGCCCATGCCGCCGACGGAATAAATTGCTTCGGTGATAATCGCGCCTGTGATACAGCCGGCCAGGGAACTGGGGATGCCGTGGGCAATCGGAATGCTGGCGTTCTTGAAAATATGGGAACGGAAGATTTCCTTCCGGCTCAGGCCCTTCGCCTTGGCAAACTTGACATAATCCGAATTCATCTGGTCCACGACATAGCGCCGGATCCACAGCATCAGCGAGGAGATCGACGGCAGGGCCAGGGAGATGATCGGGAGGATCCAGCTCCGGATATCGGAGGGACCGAAGGTGGTGAACACGGAGGGCAGGCCGAACAGGGTGGTGCCCAGATAACGGAAGATATAGATATACGCGAGGGAGGGCACCGAGGTGATAAAGATAATATAGAGCATGCCCAGTTTATCAATCACGCCGTCCTTGTTCCGGGCCATGGCCACGCCGACCGGCAGGCCGATGCCGTATGCAAGGAGCAGGGCGAAAATTCCCATCGTAAAGGAGGTGCCGACCATGGAAGACTGGTCCTTGAAGGTGGTATAGTTCGCGTAATGATCCGTGAACTTCTTCTTATCCATGCGGTCCAGGTTTTCCTTATAGGTCAGGGACCCGAAATTAATTGCCGAGGAACCGGTTTCCCCGGTTTCATAGGTGACATCGCGCTTGACTTCCGTTCCCTGGGAAGAGAACATGACGCTCAGCGCCTCCAGCCCCTGATAGGTGGGGTAGGATTCCCCCATGTTCAGGGTGATGAAATTCTGATGGATGAACGGGAAATGGGAATCGGTATACAGCAGATACTTATGATAGGTGCCGCTGCCGATCAGGGCCAGGCCGCCGGTGGGCGTCCGGCCGAAATAGACCTTGCGCTCCAGATCCGGATTATTGGGATCCTGCACGCTGTAGATGGTATCAACGCGGACCAGGTTGCTGAACCATTTCCACAGGCGCTGGAGAAGCGGCACATCTTTATAGGCATAGGCCCGCTTGCTGACGGTATAATAACCGATGGTATATCCCTTCGATTCATAAAGCGCGACAAAATCCGCCGTTTCCTTCGAATCGGGATTCAGCGCGTTTTTGATTTCGTCGCTGCCGGCCTCATACAGCTCCAGGCAGTAATCATTGATTCTGACATAGTCCAGGTAGCCCAGCTTCTGCCAGGTATTATAGACGTAGTCAGTTTTCTCGTCCGGTTTTCCGCCGAGTTTCCGGTAGGTGGCGTCCTCAAAAAAAATGTTATCCCTCGGAACGAGGGCGAAGACCAGCGTGAACACCACCAGCATGATGATGATAATGGAGATGACGGAACGGAGGAGGCGTTTCAGGATATACCCCTTTTTCATAAAACCAAAACCTTCCTCTTACAACAAGCTTCCTATTAAGACAAGCTGCCTTTTAAACATGCTTCCCCACAGGGAAAGGCGAAAGCCGGGAGAATGCTCTTCCGGCTTCCGCCTTGGTTTCATTGGTTGAACCTACAGAGGTTCTGTTCCGACCGGACCGAAAATTATTCGCCGGCGAGCCAGGCCGCCTTGGCGGTCTCAAACTGCTCGGTCGTCACGGGTTCGCTCTGCAGCTGCATGTACTTGAAGTAAGGAACAGCGTTGTAAGCAGCCTGTCCATAGAGGCCATAGGCACGGGTGAAAGGAACCACCTTGCTCACCGTCAGGCTCGCGCCGCTGGTGGTGAAGGGACGGATGATACCGCCGGTCAGCAGCATGGCTTCGCACTTGGCGAACAGTTCAACACGCTCGTCGCCGACAGCCGCCATGGCCTGGTCCAGCACCTTCTGGAACTCATAGAGGCCGATTGCTTCCTTGGCAGCCTTGCCGGATTCGCTCTCGGTTTCGCTCACGAGGTTCAGGCCGGAGTAGTTCAGCATGTCGCCATTGCTGATGTTGTAGCAGTTGATGTAGGTCAGCGGATCGCCGTAGTCAGGACCCCAGCCGGCGCTGAAGGCGAAGTCAATGGAGTTCTCCTCACCGGTGGAGATGGAATAGAACGCGGAGTAGTACACAGAGCTGTTGCCCTCGAGGTAGACCAGGTTGACCTGGACATAATCACCGATGGCCTTTTCGATGGAATCCTTCATGGCCAGGGCGGCGTTCTTATTGTTTTCATTGCTGGCGAACACCGGGTAGTCCAGGATGACGGGCCATGCGCTGACCTTGTCACCCAGTTCTTCCTTGGCTTTCTCGGCAAAAGCCTTGGCGCGCTCCGGATTGTACCAGGCATCCTGGCCGTCGTTCAGGTCGATGCCGGCGAAGGCGGGCTCGAGCTCTTCCACATACTTGGTCAGCAGGGTGCCGTAGTTGGTTCCGTCAGACTTGACAGCGAAGGTGTAGGGCACCAGTGTGTTACGGGCGGCATCCAGCGCGCGCTCCTCACCCTTGGTGATGGCCTGGGTGGCCTTGGTGGAGTAAGCGGCATAGACGGCCAGACGGAAATACTTGTTCAGGATGGCCGCCTTGGCGTCCGCCTTCTGGGCATCGTCCTTGGTGGTGGTGACCACGGAAGGATCGTTGTACAGCGCATAGGACTGACGGTCAAAGTTGAAAGCGCCCCAGTAAGTGGTGGCGGTGGTCAGGCTCTTATACTGATTGTCCTTATACAGCTCGTCCGCCTTCTTGACCACGTCCGGCAGAGAGGAGTTGATGGTGGTCGCGGTGACTTCGCCGTTCACGAACATGTTGAAGTTCTGGGCGGGGTCGCTGGCATCGGTGTAGGAAACGACCACATGCTGCACATGGACGTTGTCCTTGTCATAATAGTTGGGGTTGGCGTCGAAGCGGACTTCCTGGGCGGAAACCAGGGAGCTCAGGATATAGCAGCCGTTGTACAGGATGCTGGAAGCGTCCACGGCGCCGAAATCGCTGCCCTTGGATTCAAGGAACTCAGCGTTGATGGGCCACAGGATGGAATAGGTGGTCATGCCGTCGAAATAGGCGCAGCCCTGGGTCAGGGTGTAGGTCAGCTTGTCGCCTTCCGCCTTGATGCCGACGTCATCCCAGGTGCCGGTACCTTCGATGTAAGCCTTCAGGCCCACGATCAGGTTCTCGACCAGGGACAGGGTTTCAGACTGGGTCGCCACCGCATGCTGCAAGCCGGTCACGAAGTCTTCCGCCTTCACGTTGTCATACACTTCGCCTTCGCTGGTGGACCAGGTGGCGTCTTCACGAATGGTGAAGGTCCACTCGGAAGCATCATCATTGTGGCTCCACTCCTTGGCCATGCCGGCGATCAGCTTGCCATGGCTGTCCTGGGTGAGGAGGCCTTCGATGAAGTTGCTGAGGTAGTCACCGTTGGAGGACTTGTTGTTGTACACATAGTCCAGGGTGGTGATGTCGAAGGTGTCGATCATCGAATAGGTGTCGGGTGCGGTTCCCTCAGCCGCGGCAAAGCTCATGCAGCTCAGCGCAAGGGCTAAAACCAGGGCCAACGCGAGGAACTTTTTCATAGGTAATCCCTCCATGAAAATAATTTATTCTTCTCTGCCCCGAGACGGGGGCAGTAGGAAGCAAAGCACAGAGCCACGGGATTCATGATTCATTCCCGGATAAGACGCCTTTGCTGTAAAGCGTATTATAGCATGTTCATCGGAAAGTTTGCAACGAAAAAAACCGCTTTTACCCGCGGGAGGCCCGGTTTTTCCCCGGCCCGGTTTGCCATAAAAACCCATATATAGTAGAAAGAAAAGGGTTTATTCGCAAAATCATCCACAAAAACAGCAAAAAAGCATCCAAAAAACAAAGAAAAAACAAAGCATAAAAAAGCGGGCGCCGGAGAAGGCTTCCTATTGTCAGCCGGGGAAAAAACCGGTATAATAAGGCACAGAATCTGAACCTTCCTGAGTCAGGAAGGAAAACAATACAGGGAGGCTGAAAACAATGGTGGACGAGGTTCTGAATACCGCAAAGGAAAAAATGAAGAAAACCTGCGCCAGCTACGAGCAGGACATGCAGGGGCTGCGCGCCGGCCGCGCCAATCCGCAGCTGCTGGACCGGATTACCGTGGACTACTACGGAACCCCCACGCCGCTGAACCAGATCGGCAACATCTCCTCCCCGGAACCCCGGATGCTGATTATCGCCCCCTGGGAGGCGAAGATGATTCCGCAGGTGGAGAAGGCGATCCAGAAGAGCGACCTGGGACTGAATCCCTCCAACGACGGAAAGATCATCCGGCTCGTATTTCCGGAACTGAACGAGGAGCGCCGCAAGGAGCTGACGAAGGTCGCCAGCAAGGGCGCCGAGGAAGCCAAGGTGGCTGTCCGGAACATCCGGCGGGACGCCATGGAACAGCTGAAAAAGATGAAGAAGAACAGCGAGATTACCGAAGACGACCAGCGGGATGCCGAGGAAAAGCTGCAGAAGATCACTGACAACGGCATCAAGGACGTGGAGGCGGTCTATGCCCGGAAGGAAAAGGAGATCATGGAAGTCTGACAGCTGCGCCGCTTTGAAGCACAAAACCCGCCGGACGGCGGGTTTTGGCAGTTGAGGAGGAAGCAAAACGCGCGTCGGCGCGGGAAACGGGTGAATATGAAAGGCTGGCTGAAAATCGCCTCCCGGACGCTGCAGAAAGCGCCGAGGACGGCAGACGAGTTTGACAAGCTGCCAAAGCACGTGGCCATTATTATGGACGGCAACGGGCGCTGGGCGCAAAAACACAAATTGAGCGTATCCAAGGGCCACCGGCAGGGCACGGAAACCCTGCGGGAGATTATCCGGCATACGGACGACCTGGGGATTGGCTCCCTGAGCCTTTATGCCTTTTCCACGGAGAACTGGAACCGATCCGAGGAGGAAGTCAGCGCACTGATGCAGCTGATGCTGGACTTTTTCCATTCCGAAATCGACGAGCTGGACGCCAAGAATGTCCGGATCCTGATCCTGGGCGACAAAGGGCGCCTGCCGGAGAAGCAGCGGGAAACCCTGCTGGAGGCGGAGCGCCGGACAGGCTCCAACACCGGGCTGCGGCTGAACATCGCCATCAACTACGGCGGCCGGGCGGAGCTGGTAAAGGCTGTGCAGGAAATCGCGACCCTGGTGAAAAACGGGACGATTACGGCGGGGGAGATTACGGAGGAAACGGTAGCGAACCATCTGTACACCGCCGGGCAGCCGGATGTGGATTTCCTGATCCGCACCAGCGGGGAGCAGCGGCTGAGTAATTTCCTGCTGTACCAGTGCGCCTATGCCGAATTTGCCTTTCCCGAGACCCTGTGGCCGGATTTTACCGTACATGACTATGACCAGGCCCTGGAAGCCTTCAGTCACAGGCAGCGCCGGTTCGGCGGGCGCTGAAAGGCCCGGAAAGAGAGGAAGCAACCAAGATGAAACAACGTTTTATTACCGGAGCCGGCCTGGTGGTTTTTCTGGCGACGATGCTGTGGCTGCCGAACTGGTGCATGGCCCTGGCGACGATTATCTGTGTCGGGCTGGCCGTGTGGGAGGAATACCACGCGCTGACGCTGGCGAACCACCGGGTGGTAAGCTGGCCGACCTGGGTGGTGATGGGCGCTTCCGTGCCCCTGACCCACTTTTTCGGAGCAAAGGTGATTATTCCACTGCTGGCGGGCGCCATGCTGATGATGGTGGTCCAGGTTTTGTTTCGGAAGGAGCCTGAACTGACGGACCTGAGCATGAGCACGCTGCCGCTGCTGACCGTGGCCCTGCCGGGGCTGAGCCTGGTGGCGATGGCAATGGTGGACCAGAAGGCCCTGGAAGTGGTGCTGCTGAGCCTGACCTTCGCGGTGCCGCTGGTGGGGGATATTTTCGCCCTGTTTATCGGCAGCGCCGTCGGCGGGGCGAAGTTCTGCCCCGCCGTCAGCCCGAAGAAAACGATCGCCGGCAGCCTGGGCGGCCTGCTGGGCAGTGTGCTTGCGGCCGCGGCGGTCTGGGGAATCACCCTGCTGACCTGTAATGAGGCGACGCTGGCCCGGCTGCCGCTGTGGTGGGAATACCTGCTTTTGGGCCTCTTCGGCGGCGCGATCGGACAGATGGGAGACCTGTTTGCCTCCCTGGTCAAGCGGCACAGCGGGCTCAAGGATTTTTCGAACCTGTTTCCGGGCCACGGGGGCATGCTGGACCGGCTGGACAGCGTGCTGTTCATGGCGATTCTGATGTACTGCTACCGGCTGTTTGCGGCATAACGGGTGTGCGCGGAGGAAAGGGACGGATGAATGAACTGAAAAAAATCGCGATTCTCGGATCCACGGGGTCCATCGGAAAGCAGGCGCTGGACCTTTGCCGGCGCCATCCGGACCGGTACAGGGTGACCGCGCTGACGGCGCGGGCCAGCAAAGAGACGCTGTTCGAACAGGTGCGGGAGTTCCGCCCGGAAGCGGCAGGCCTGACGGAGGGGATCCGCCCGGAGGATATTCCGGAGGATCTCCGCTTTTGCCGGTTCCTGAGCGGAAAGGAAGCGTTGCATGCCGCCGCCGCGGAGGTGGAAGCGGACATGGTGCTGGTCAGCATCGTCGGCATCGCCGGGCTTTCCGGGGTGATGGATGCCCTGGAGGCCGGGAGACAGGTGCTGCTGGCCAACAAGGAGGCGCTGGTGACCGGCGGGCATCTGGTGACGGATCTGGCCCGGAAAAAGGGGAAGCCGCTGCTGCCGGTGGACAGCGAGCACAGCGCGATCTTCCAGTGCCTGCAGGCCGCGGGCCCCAATCCGGCGGAGCGGATTCTGCTGACCGCGTCCGGCGGACCCTTCCGCACCTGGGACAGGGAGCGGATCCTGAAAGCCACGCCGGAGGAGGCGCTGAAGCATCCCAACTGGAACATGGGCGCGAAGATCACGATCGATTCCGCAAGCATGTTCAACAAGGGGCTGGAGATCATGGAAGCCCGGTGGCTTTTCGACATGCCGGAGGACCGGATCCAGGTGGTGATCCATCCGGAGAGCATCGTGCATTCCGGCATTGTTTTCCGGGACGGCGCCGTGCTGGCGCAGCTGGGGCAGCCGGACATGCGGGTGCCGATCGGCTATGCCATGAGCTTTCCGGAACGGCTGGAAACCGGCGTGCCCGCGCCGGATCTGTTCAGCCTGGGAAAACTGACGTTTGAGCAGCCTGATGAAGCAAAATTCCCGGCGCTGCGGCTGGCGAGGGCTTCCCTCAGGGCCGGCGGCGCCGCCTGCACCGTGTTCAACGGCGCCAACGAGGCAGCGGTGGCTGCCTTCCTGCGGAAGGAGATTCCCTTCGGGGAGATTGCCTGCCGGGTGGAACGGGCCCTGGAGAAACTGGCAGGGCTGAAGGCGGACAGTATTGAGGATATCTGGGAAGCGGACAGGAGAAGCAGGCTGGTAGGATAAGGGGGGCTTTCCGGTCGCCCCCCTTAACCCCCTTCGGGGAAATAACACAAGTATAAGGAAAAGGAAAATATGTCAATCATTTGGGCAATTTTGCTGCTGGCGATTCTGGTGGTGGTTCATGAATTCGGCCACTTTATCGCGGCGCGGCTGATGAAAATCGAGGTCCGGGAGTTCTCTGTGGGCTTCGGGCCGAAGCTGTTCGGCTGGAAAAGCCGGAAATATGAAACGACCTTCGCGGTGCGGGCTGTGCCGCTGGGGGGATACTGCGCCTTTTACGGCGAGGACGACATCAAAGGGGAAGCCAAGGACGATCCGCGGGCTTTTCCGAAACAGAACGTATGGAAGCGGCTGCTGGTGATTCTAATGGGGCCGGCCATGAACTTCGTGCTGGCATTTGTGGTGGCCGCCGTGTTTTACTGGGTGAACGGCATTTCCATCATCACCGGCATCGACCCCTACATTGCGGACGTGATGGCTGCCGGCCCGGCCCACAGCGCCGGGATGAAGGCCGGAGACATCGTGACAGAGATCAACGGTGTGAACATGCTGGACGGCACGACGGAGACGCTGAGCGGAACCATTGCCTCCTGGAAGGAGGGGGACCCGCCGCTGGAAATGACCGTGAAACGGGGCGAGGAAACCCTGACGCTGAGTATGACGCCCGTATGGGACGAGGCGGAAGGAAAGATGCGCGTCGGAATCATGATCGGCGGACGCTACCGGACGGAACAGCAGCCGGTGACCTTTACCGGAGGCATCGCGGAAAGCGCGCGGATGTGCTTGAATGCCTCGGGTGCGATTCTGCGCGCGCTGAAAAACCTGGTGACAACCGGGGAAGGCCTGGACCAGACCTCCGGCCCGGTGGGCATCGTGCGGCTGGTTTCCGATGAGGTTCAGGAAGGCGGGTTCAGCGCCTTTACGCAGTTGCTGGTGCTGATCTCCATCAACCTTGGGCTGATGAACCTGCTGCCGATTCCGGGACTGGACGGAAGCCGGCTGGTGTTCGGCATCATCGAGGTCATCCGCGGCAAGCCGGTGCCCCCGCAGAAAGAAGCAATGGTGCATATGGCAGGCATGGTTGTGCTGTTTGCATTAATGATCTTTTTCACCTATAAGGATATCGTTAACCTGTTTCAGCGATAAGAACGAGGAGGCCCTGGAATGACGAAAACGGTGAAAATCGGGAATCTGCTGCTGGGCGGAGGGAATCCCGTGCTCGTGCAGAGCATGACCAACACCGATACCCGGGATACGGAGAAAACGCTGGCGCAGATCCGGGCCCTGCACGCGGCCGGCTGCGACCTGGTGCGGGTCAGCGTATATGACGAAGCCTGCGCCAAAGCGGTGAAGGTGCTGGCGGCGGAAAGCCCCGTGCCGCTGGTGGCGGACATCCATTTTGACCACCGGCTGGCGATCCTTTCGGCGGAAAACGGGATTGCCAAGCTGCGGATCAATCCCGGAAACATCGGCGGGGAAGCGAAGGTGCGGGAACTGGCGGACTGCGCGAAGGCGCACGGTATTCCGATCCGGATCGGCGTGAACAGCGGCAGCGTGGAAAAAGACCTGCTGGCGAGATACGGCGGCCCGACGGCGGAATGCCTGGTGGAAAGCGCGCTGGGCCATGCCCGGCTGCTGGAAAAGGCCGGCTTTGAGGACATTGTGCTGAGCATGAAGAGCAGCGATGTACGGCTGACGGTGGAAGCCTACCGGCTGGCATCGAAGCGCTGCGATTATCCGCTCCACGTCGGCGTGACCGAAGCAGGACTGCCGGGGCAGGGAACGGTCAAGAGCGCCATCGGCATCGGCGCCCTGCTGCTGGACGGCATCGGGGACACCATCCGCGTCAGCCTGAGCGGGGACCCGCTGCCGGAGGCGGCGGCCGCATGGGATATTCTGCGGGCGCTGGACCTGCGGATCCGCGGGGTGCAGCTGATTGCATGCCCCACCTGCGGGCGCACCTGCATTCCCGTGGCCGACATCGGGAAGCGGGTCGAACAGGAGCTGGCCGACGTGACTGTGCCGCTGAAGGTGGCAGTCATGGGCTGCGTGGTGAACGGCCTCGGCGAAGGCCGGGAGGCGGATGTCGGCATTGCCGGCGGAAAGACAGGCGGCGTTCTGTTTGTCAAGGGACAGGAACCGGTCAAAGTGGAAGGGGACCTGGGGGCGATTCTGATCGAACGGGTCCGGGAGCTGCTGAAGGAACGCGCATGAGCTATGAAGATCTGATGGCACGGATTGCCCGGGAGATTCCCGAGCTGGCCGGGGCGCTGTCCGCGCCCCGGATCACGTATGTCAAGTCTCTGCAAAAAACCTATATCACCTTCGAAAGCGCCGTGCTGGCAGGGGAGAAGCAGTTTCTGGCACTGGAGAAAATTCTGCGGGAAGCATTTCCCGGACGGCCGCTGGCGCTGCGCGTGATCAGCCCGGCCCTGAAGGAATCCTTCCTGGACGATCCGGGACCCTTCCGGCAGGTGCTGGACGATTTTCTGCGCCGCAATTATCCCTCCAGCCGGGGATGGCTGGGGAAAATTACCTGGCAGATTGAGAAAAACCAGCTGCGGAACGACCCGGCGGTGGAGGATGCGGACGGCATCCTGACCCTGGTGTTTCCCGATGAGTTTTCGCTGCACATGATGAGCCGGCAGAACGTGGGGAAACGGCTGGGCGTGGCGATCAAGGAGATTTTTGCCGCCCGGGTGCGGGTGGAGCTGACGGTTGCGGGAGACCGGGAGGAACGGGTGCGCCGGATGCTGCAGGAACGGCAGGAAGCGGCCGCCCTGATGATGACCCGGGAGGAGATGGCGGAGCGCTACGGGACCGGCATCGCTCCGGAGAAGGAGGAAAAACCGAAGCCGAAGAAGGAACCGGCGGTTCGGCGCGAACCGAAACCCAAGGCAGCGAAGGCACCGGAAAACCCGCTGATGGACATGAACGCCCCAACGGTCGGCAAACCGATTCTGGGCCGGTCCATCGCCGACCATCCGGTGGAGATCAAGGAACTGACGGGGGAGAGCGGCCTCGTGGTGATCCAGGGCGAGATTTTCAAGCTGGAGACCAAGGAGCTCAAAGGCGGCGAGATGCTGCTGATGACCTTCGCGATTACGGACTATACCTCCTCCGTGCTCTGCAAAATCTTCTTCCGCTACCGGCCCAAGTTTGCCCGAAGGAACGAAGACGGCACACAGGAACCAATCACCGACGAGGAACGGAAAGCCGTGATGGACAAGGTGGCTCGGATCCGAATCGGGATGAACGTGAAACTGCGGGGAGAATGCCTGTACGACAGCTATGCCCGGGAACTGTC
This sequence comes from Clostridia bacterium, assembly GCA_017404985.1. Lineage (GTDB taxonomy): Bacteria > Bacillota > Clostridia > Christensenellales > Aristaeellaceae > Aristaeella. Next base: position 61,039 of record JAFRBK010000052.1, read on the forward strand.
CGTCAGCGTCCGGGACATGGTGGAGACGGAGAAGGAGGAGCGGGAGGACACCGCGGAAGAAAAACGGATTGAGCTCCACATGCACACCAACATGTCCACCATGGACGCGCTGACCGACGTGGGAGACCTGATCGGCAGGGCGGTGAAATGGGGACATCCGGCTGTAGCCGTGACGGACCACGGCGTGCTGCAGTCCTTCCCGGCGGCTTTCCGGGCCGCGAAGGGAAAAATCAAGCTGATTCCAGGCTGCGAAGGATACCTGATTGAGGAAAAACCGATCATGGAGGACCCGGACGGGAGGCCCTTTGACGGGCCGATCGTCGTGCTGGACTTTGAGAGCACCGGGCTGAACACCGGCACGGCTCGGATTATTGAGGTCGGCGCGGTGAAGCTGGAGAACGGCATCGTGACGGATTCCTTTGAACAGTTGGTGAACCCGGGCGAGCTGCTGAAGGAAAAAATCACGGAGATCACGGGCATTACGGACCGGATGCTGGAGAACCAGCCGACGGCAGCGGAGGTTCTGCCCCGGCTGATGGACTTTATCGGGGATATGCCGATTGCCGCGCATAACGCGTCTTTCGATGCCAACCTGCTGCGGGCGGAGCTGAAACGGCTCGGCCTGCGCTTTCACGCGCCGGTGATGGATACCCTGAGCTATGCCCGGAAGCTGTATGCGGGCGAGATGAAAAGCTTCCGGCTTTCCTCCCTGTGCCGGCATCTGGGGGTCAGCCTGAAGAATGCCCACCGGGCGGTGCACGACGCTACCGCGACGGCCCTGTGCCTGAAGCGGATGGAGGAGGAAACCCGGGAACGGTATCCGGAACTGCAGACGGACCTGGACCTGAACCGGATGCTGAAGGGCGGGGCTATCGGAAAGAGCTGGCACATCATCCTGCTGGCAAAAAACCGGACGGGGCTGGTGAACCTGAACCGGCTGGTATCCATCAGCCATCTGGATTTTTTCCAGAACAAGCAGCCGCATATGCCCCGGGAAGTCATCAGCAAATACCGGGAGGGGCTGATTCTGGGCAGCGCCTGCGAGGCGGGAGAACTCTTCCGGGCAGTGGCTTCCGGGGCGGACAGGGAGAAGCTGAAAGCCATCGCCTCCTTCTACGACTATCTCGAAATCCAGCCGATCGGCAACAACGCCTTTATGATCCGGGACGGGGAAGTATCCTCCGAGGAGGACCTGCGAAACCTGAACCGGGTGATCGTGGGGCTCGGGGAGGAGCTGGGCCTGCCCGTGGTAGCCACCGGAGACGTGCATTTCCTGGATCCCAAGGACGCGATCGGCCGGGCGATTCTGCAGGCCGGCAAAGGCTACGACGATGCAGACCGCCAGCCACCCCTGTATTTCCGGACGACGGACGAGATGCTGGAGGAGTTCGCATATCTGGGGAAGGAGAAAGCGCGGGAGGTTGTGATTGACAATCCCCGGAAAATCGCGGACCAGGTGGAAAAAATGCAGCTCTTTCCCGTGCATCCCAAGGGAGAGGATACTTTTCAGCCCTTCTGGGACGACGCGGAGGACATGATTCAGGAGATGAGCTGGTCCACCGCGGAGGACATGTACGGCAGCCCGCTGCCGGAGATCGTGGACGCCCGGCTGCGCAAGGAACTGAAATCCATCGTGGGCTACGGATACTGCACGCTCTATGCCATCGCGCAGAAACTGGTGAGCCGCAGCCTGCTGGACGGATACCTGGTGGGCAGCCGGGGCAGCGTGGGCTCCAGCCTGGTGGCCCGCATGTGCGGGATTACCGAGGTGAACGCCCTGCCGCCGCATTATCGCTGCACACACTGCCACAAGGGCTTCTTCGACGTCGACAAGAGCAAATACCACGTGGGGGTCGACCTGCCCGACCGGGACTGCCCGGACTGCGGAAGGCGGCTGACCAAGGACGGTTTTGATATTCCCTTTGAGGTTTTTCTGGGCTTTGAAGGAGACAAGGTGCCGGATATCGACCTGAACTTCAGCGGAGAATACCAGAACAGGGCGCACCACTATGTGGAGGAGCTGTTCGGCCACGACCACGTGTTCCGCGCGGGAACAATCACCGGCCTGGCAGACAAAACCGCTTTCGGCTATGTCTCCAAATACCTGGAGGAGCGGGGAATCCAGGCCGGAAACGCGGAAAAGGACCGGCTGGCGCTGGAATGCACCGGCGTCAAAAAGACTACGGGCCAGCACCCGGGCGGCATGGTGGTCGTGCCGCTGGAATACGAGATCTATGATTTCACGGCGGTGCAGCATCCCGCGGACGACCTGGAAAGCGATTTCACCACCACGCACTTCGACTTCAACTCCATGCATGACATCCTGGTCAAGCTGGACTGCCTGGGGCACGACGATCCCACGATGATGCATGAACTGGAGAAGCTGACGGGGATCAACTTCCAGGACGTGCCGCTGGATGACCCCGGCGTCCGCAGCCTGTTTACCTCCCCGGCGGCGCTGGGCGTATCCCGGGAGGAGATCCTCTGCAACACGGGAACCTACGGCGTGCCTGAATTCGGGACCGGCTTTGTCCGCGGGATGCTGGAGGAAACCCGGCCGAAGACGATGGAGGAGCTTCTGCGGATTTCCGGCCTGAGCCACGGCACCGATGTATGGCTGGGCAACGCCCAGGAGATCATTGCCTCCGGCGTGGCGACGCTGAGCGAATGCGTCTGCTGCCGGGACGACATCATGAACTACCTGATGGACCAGGGGGTTGCGCCGAAACTGGCTTTCACCACCATGGAAAGCGTCCGGAAGGGCAAGGGGCTGAAGCCGGAGATGGAACAGGCCATGGTGGACGCCGGGGTTCCCGACTGGTTCATGGACAGCTGCAAAAAAATCAAATACATGTTTCCGAAGGGACACGCCGTGGCCTATGTGACCATGAGCCTGCGGGTGGCGTGGTTCAAGCTCCATGAGCCGCTGGCCTACTACTGCGCCTATTTCACGGTCCGCGGGGACGGCTTCGACGCAAGCACGATGCTGATTTCCCCGGATACCGCCCGGGCCAGGATCCGCGAAATACGGAACATGGACAAGCCCGGCGCCCGGGAAAAGGAAATCGCCACCTGCCTGGAACTGGTGCTGGAAATGAACATGCGGGGCATCCGTTTCCTGCCGGTGGACCTGTACCGCAGCGAGGTGAACAGCTTCCGGATCGAGAATGGGAACATCCGCTGCCCCTTCACCAGCCTGCCCGGGCTAGGGGAAAGCGCCGCGGTGCCGATTGTGGAAGCCCGGAAAAACGGGGATTTCCTGAGCGTGGAGGATCTGAAGACCCGCGGACGGGTCGGGTCCTCGGTGATTGAGCTGCTGCGGGCCCACGGCGCGCTGGAAGGGATGACGGAAACCAACCAGCTCAGCATGTTCTGACAGGTGAGGAAGGATTTGTCAAAGGGCACGGAGAAATATCTACAACAACCCATTTCCGGAAGCCGGGGAAAGGAGGATGAACCGTGAACAGAACCATGAACCTGAAGGGGTTTGTGCTGATCCTCGCGATTGCACTGATCATTTTTCTGACGTTTCATCTGATCCTGCAAAACTCCCTGGGCAGGAAAACAGAACAGGAGCGGGCGCTGCAGGTGGCCCTGACCGCCCTGGAAGAACAGAACAAAGACCTGAACGCCCGGCTGAACGTGGTGGGGACGGACGAATACGTCGTGTCCAGCGCGATACAGAATTACGACTTCATGAACAAGAACGACATCCGGTTTGAATATGAGAATCCGGAAGCGCTCTATGCTTATTCCGAGCAGGAGATCCGGATTCTGATGGACGAGATGACGGAATAAGAGGAGGCTTCCATGATACTTGCCGTGATCGGGATCGGATCCAACTCTGTGCGCATGCTGACGGCGGAGGCGGAAGGCGGCGATTTCCGCCGGATGGCCCGGGACCGGGCCGGAACGCGCCTTTTCGCAGGTCTGGACGAACAGGGAAACCTGAGCGCGGAAAGCATGGCAAGGACGCTGGAAGCCATGAGCCAGATGGCGCAGGAAGCCCGGCGGCGGCGGGCGGAGCGGCTGCACGCCTTTGCAACGAGCGCGGCACGGGACGCCCGGAACGGAAAGGAATTCATGGCAGCGGCAGAACAGGCTACCGGCGTGCCGCTGGAGATTCTGAGCGGGGAGGAAGAGGCGGAACTCAGTTTTCTGGGGGCCCGGGATGTTTTCCCGGACGGCCGGCGGTGCGGCGTGATTGACATCGGCGGCGGAAGCACGGAGATCGTGACGGGTGAGGGCCAGGGAACCGACTGCGCGTTTTCCTGCCAGATGGGTGCGGTGCGGCTTTTCAGGGCCATTCCGCTTACCTGCCGGGCGGACATGACGGCGGTGGAGGCGGAGGCAGACGCCATCCTGGCGGACAACCTGCGGAAGCATCCGGAATTCCGGAATCCCGGCACCTGGGTCGGCACCGGCGGAACATTCACCACGCTGGCCGCCATGGCGAAAAACATCCCCTGGCAAAGCCGGGAGGGCATGCACGGGACCCGGGTGACCGCGCAGGAGATCCGCCGGATCGGGGAAAGCCTGGCAGACATGAATCTGGAAGAACGGAAACAGCTGCCCGGCCTGCAGCCCGGACGGGCGGACATTGTGGTGCACGGTATCTGCATCCTGCTGGCGGTGATGAACCGGCTGGAGGCGGAAGACATCACCGTGAGCGAATACGGAAATCTGGACGGATATATCCGAAAACATTACAGCTGAAGGAAAACGCACTTCAGCGGAAAGAGGAAACCTGAAAACATGCTGGAACTGAAAAATATCTCCTTTCAGGTGCCCGCCGGCGGGGCGGACAGGGAAATTGTCCGGAATGTCAGCCTGACGATTCCGGACCGGAAACTGGTCGTGGTGACCGGGCCCAACGGCGGCGGAAAATCCACTCTGGCGAAGCTGATTGCCGGGATTGAAAAGCCGACCGAAGGCCGGGTTTTTTTTCAGGGCGAGGATATCACGGACCTTTCCATCACGGACAGGGCGCGGCGGGGGATCGCCTTTGCTTTTCAGCAGCCGGTGCGCTTCAAGGGCATCCGGGTGCTGGACCTGATCCGGATTGCGGCGGGAACCAGCCTGTCCGCGGCGGATGCCTGCGTGTATCTGAGCGCGGTCGGCCTGTGCGCCCGGGACTATGTGGACCGGGAAGTGAACGCGAGCCTTTCAGGCGGGGAACTGAAGCGGATCGAGATCGCCACGGTGCTGGCCCGGAAGGCCGGCCTGTCGGTGTTCGACGAGCCGGAGGCCGGGATTGATCTGTGGAGCTTCCGGAACCTGATTGAGGTATTCGAGAGAATGCGGGAGGAGATCCGGGACAGCTCCATCCTGATCATTTCCCATCAGGAACGGATCCTGAACATCGCCGACGAGATTATCGTGCTGAAGGACGGCGCGGTACAGAAACAGGGCAGCCGGGAAGAAGTGTATCCGGAGCTGATCGGGGACGCGGTTTCCGGGACAATGCGGGAATGCGAGGGCCGGACCCGGGCCCTGGGAATGGAGGCGGGAGACAGATGCTGAAAATGGATGAGATTCAGAAACGCCTGCTGCGGGAAATCGCAGACCTGCATGAGGTTCCGGAAGGCGCATACAATATCCGCTCCAACAGCCAGTCGATCGGGCGCCGCTCCTCAGCGAATATTGAGATTGTTTCCAAGACAGATGTCAGCGGCATGGATATCCATATCAAACCCGGTACAAAGCGGGAAAGCGTGCATATTCCCGTGGTGCTGACCCAGAGCGGCCTGAAGGAAGTGGTCTACAACGATTTCCATATCGGAGAAGACTGCGATGTGGTGATCGTGGCAGGGTGCGGCATCGACAACTGCGGGAACCAGGACTCGCAGCACGACGGAATCCACCGGTTCTGGGTCGGGAAAAATTCCAAGGTGAAATATGTGGAGAAGCACTACGGCTCTGGGGAGGGAAAGGGAAAGCGGATCCTGAACCCCGGCACCGAAGTCTATATGGACGAGGGCAGCTCCATGGAAATGGAAATGGTCCAGATCAAGGGCGTGGATGACACGGAGCGGACGACGGTGGCGGAGCTGGCGGCCGGCGCCCGGCTGGTGGTGCGGGAGCGGCTGATGACCCACGAGGACCAGCGGGCCATCAGTACCTATAGCGTGAACCTGAACGGCGCAGGCGCGACCGCAGATATCGTTTCCCGCTCCGTGGCCCGGGACCGCTCCTTCCAGAAATTTGACGCGAAGATCGCGGGCAACGCCCCCTGCCAGGGCCACACGGAGTGCGACTCCATTATCATGGACCAGGGCCGGATTCTGGCGGTGCCCGGCCTGGAGGCCAACCATGTGGACGCGGCCCTGGTGCACGAGGCGGCCATCGGTAAGATTGCCGGCGAGCAGCTGATTAAGCTGATGACTCTCGGCCTGACCGAGGCGGAGGCGGAGGAACAGATTATCAACGGCTTCCTGCAGTAACAGGGAAGAAGGGGAACGGGATGAAAGTGAATCTGTCGGACGACGCCTCCGGATTCGTCCTGCTGGCCGAGGCCGTGCCGGACGCGATCCTGGAAATCCGGTATTATTCCACCTACAATTTTATCGGGGAGCGGATCGACGGCTACGAGCAGCCTGTGGCCCTGCTGACGAAGGAAGCCGCGAAAGCGCTTCGGGCTGCCGGCAACGAACTGGCCCTGCAGGGATACCGGATGAAGATTTTTGACGCTTACCGCCCGCAGAAGGCCGTGACCCATTTCATGCGATGGGCGCAGGACGAAAAAGATGTCCGGATGAAGGCGTGCTTCTATCCGGACCTGGAGAAGAACATGCTGATTCCGCAGGGATATATCGCTGAGCATTCCGGCCACAGCCGGGGCAGCACCGTGGATCTGACCCTGTTCAACATGGCTTCAGGGAAGGAAGAGGACATGGGCGGCCCGTTTGACTGGTTCGGCGAGCTGAGCCATCCGGACTTCCGGGGCATTACGGAGGAACAATATGCCCGCCGCATGCTGCTGCAGGCGGCCATGATGAAGCACGGATTCCGTCCGTTGGATTCGGAATGGTGGCATTTCACCCTGGAGAACGAACCCTATCCGGATACCTACTTCACCTTCCCGGTGAGCGCGGATTCCGTGAAATAAGCACTGAAACCAAATCCCCAAATCAAAACTGAAACTTCCTGAGAATGGGCAAATCGTTATCCGATTTGCTCATATTCATCCGCCGGCATCGGCTTATGGAAATAGAAACCCTGCATTTCAGAGCAGCCATAGCTCAAGAGGAAATCGGCCTGGGTAATGTTTTCCACTCCTTCGGCAATCACGTGCAGCCCCAGGGAGCGGATCATCTGAATAATATAACTGATGATGATCCGGCCTTTTTCCGGGTCGCCGCTGCCTGACAGGAAATGAAGGTCCAGCTTAATACGGTCCACAGGCACTTCCTTGAGCATATGGAGGGAGGAATAGCCGCTGCCGAAATCATCCATCTCCACAAGAAAGCCCATTTCCCGCAGCCGGACTGTTGTCTGGAGCACCAGGTTGGCATTTTCCGCAAACGCGGTTTCGGTGATTTCAATCCGAAGCTGGTCCTGCGAGAGGCCGTAGGTCCGGATGAGCTCCGAAAACTTTTCGGGGATATTCCGGTCTTCGCGGATATCACGGCGAGAGAGGTTTACCGAAACGGAGCGGCGCATTCCCTGCCCGTTCCATTTCTGAAGATCCCGGCATACGGTTTCCCAGACGAAGCAGTCCAGATCAAAGATCAGATCCGATTCTTCCAGCAGGGGAATGAATTCAGCAGGAGAGATCCAGCCCAGGCTGGCATGGTTCCACCGGCAGAGCGCTTCCGCGCCGATGATTTTTCCGGTTTCAAAGTTGACCTGGGGCTGATACCAGACCTGGATTTCGCCGTTCTGCATGGCGGCCGGCAGGTGGTTGCAGATATCCGAAACCTTCTGGCCTTTCTGCCACTGCTCCGGGTTATAGAACTCATAGCCTTCCTTTCGGGTGTCGCGCACCTTGCGCGCGGCGACCCTGGCGCAATCCAGCATGCGATCCACGTCAATTTCGCTGTAATCCTTCGGCGTCAGCACATATATGCCGCTGCAGATCCGGACATGGTTTTCCTTTCCCTGGCTGATAAAATAATCCCTTACGGGATCGGCAACATCCCGGATATCCTGCAGGATCTTCTCATCGCCCGACGCGCGGTGGAGAATGGCAAAACGATCCCCCGCAGGACGGCCGATGGCTTCCTCCTCGGTCAAATGTTCCCTGGCTTTCTGCACCCAGAAGCGCAGGAGGTCATCCCCGGCCTTTCGGCCCAGGCTGTCATTGATATATTTGAAATTCTTGATGTTATTATAGGAAAGCAGATAGGGGATATCCGGATGGGCACGCAGCAGCTCCTCCACGCGCTTCCGGAAACCGGTCAGGCTGAGCGCGCCGGTCAGCGGATCCGTATCCAGCAGCTGCCGCATCTTTTCTTCCTGGCGAATCCGATTCATCCGCTGCTTCTGGATCAGGACCAGCAGGAGGAGGGCGATGAGCAGCCCGCCGGTGACCAGGACCCACCTGTACTGAAAAAGATAATCCGAAAAATCATACCGGTACAGCCTGCGGGAAGTATAATCCAGGGCGATCGCCTGACGGCGGGTTTCGGAAAGGGCGGCGATTCCTTCATTGAGGCGATCGATCAATGCGCGCCCGGCCGGCGTATTCTGTGTGCCGGCCCGGAAATCTATCGTAAACATGGCGGACGGCTGAACGGCCAGATTCTCATAGGCGGGCTTTTGCAGCACATAGCTCCATATGTACGAGTTTTGCAGCAGCGCATCCACCTGTCCATCGCGGAGCGCTTTTACACATTCCGCCATGGTTTCATACATATTGATCTCCATGCCGGGATAAAGCTGGCGGACGGTTTCCGCTACGCCGCCCTGGGATTTGAGCATCCCGACCCGGAGATGATTGAACTCCGGAAGTGCCCGTTTGCCTTCCGTGACAATGGTAAACGGCGTCTGGAACAGATTATCCGAAACAACGGTCGGATGGCCGGAGGCGCTGGCAATCGCACTGCCGAAGGGCATGACAACATCATAATCCCCGTTGTCCAACGCCTCCTTCAGCGTCCCCTCCGTGATTCTTCTGAATTCGACGGCATAGCCCGCGTTCTCAGCGGCGGCACGCATCAGGTCCGCTCCGATGCCGATGATTTCGTTCGTCTTTTCATCCAGGTAGAAAATCGGACACCGGTCTACCGGCACGCCGACAGAGAGCACTTCGCCGGTGCCTTCGGAGGCAGCTGCAGCGCAAATAAGGCAAAGCAGCACAGGAAGCACGCAAAGCAGCTTCCTCATTTGCCGCTTTCGGGCCGATTTGCTTTTCACAGCGGAGCGCCCTCCTTTCATATGTATGGGTGCTTCGAATCGTAATTCCGTTTCCTGTGTACATGCTGTTCTGAACGGAGATGGCTTTCCTGATTGCTGACATCGTCAGTATACCATACAGGGACAAGAATGTCACGGGCAGATTCCGGCATGCAGCTTTTTTGTCCATTGAAAAAAAGAACATTTTCTGGCATAATGGCATGCGGTGAAACCTTGCCGGAAAAAGGGCCGGCGGTTTCCCGACTCCTGAAAGATTCTTTCTTTTGCTGCGATCGATGGTTCGGAGGGATGCAGATGAAAGACCAGAACCGATTCAAACGGATCAGCATCATCTGTTTTATCGTGATGCTGGTGATGTTCATCGTACATGTCCAGATCCTGGTGACGTTCAACCGGAAGGTCCTGAACGTTCACGGAAACGACAGCAGCAGCCCGGCCTACTTGGATATCAACACCCGGGGCCAGAGTACCAGCCGCTGGGAGAAGCGGGATTACCCGCTGACGGAGGACCGGACGGTCACCTTGTTCGGCGAGACCATCGACCAGACCCTGTACAACAACAGCGGGGATTCGATCCGGGACTGGGGGCTGCGGATCAATATCGCCGGCGACTGTTTTATCAACCAGGCGTGGACCGGCGAAGTGGAGATCCACCAGTTTGTGGGAAGCGACCAGGAACAGGTGCAGCGGATTAACCTGCAGGACTATGCCCTGGACGACGTGAAACTGGCGTACCGTTATGACGGGGATCTCCTGATTCCGCTGCAGAAGGGGGATTACCTGATCTACTTCCCCAACGAATACTATACAGAGATGCCGGTACGCAGCGGGGACAAGGTCACAATCGGCATGATCTTCTACTATTTAGAGGAACTGGACCTATCGGACTATGACCTGACGATCCATTTCAACCGCGGTTTCCATCAGGGATGGAGCTTTATCCCATTCATCGCGGCGGCGGTACTGTGGGTCCTGGCACTGGTGATGCACGGCACCAGCATCATGATCTACCGCAATACGCAGAAGCAGCGGGAGCTGCGCAAATCCGGGCTTTCATACATGTCGGAACTCTATGAGGCGATTTATATCATCACCCTGTCCACGGGCGAGATCACACCGGTTTCATCGGGCGAATACATCGAAAAACTCCGGCAAAAACACAGCAACGCCAAGGACCTGCTGGATGCAGCCGTCCGGGGCGACGCGGATGAAAACGAACTGGACGCTACGCTGGCGTTCGTGGATACGGATACGGTGGCTGAGCGGCTGAAGGACCGGGACAGTATCACGCATGAGTTCCTCAGCAGCATACACGGATGGTGCCGTATCCGTTTCTTTGCCATGGACCGGACGGAAGGGAAACCCCTGGACAACGTAATCTTCGCCGTGCAGGATATCAACGATGAACGAAGCGAAGCGCAGAACCTGATGGAGCGCCTTGAAAGGGCAGAAGCCGCGACCACGGCCAGCAATTCATTCCTTTCCGGCGCATCCCGGGATCTGCAGGCCCCCGTGAAGGAAGTGCTGGCCCTGGATGAACAGATCCTGGGCGAGGCCGATCCTCAAAAGATCAGAGAATACGCAGAACGCATCCACGGAACCGCGGACAGGATGCTTTATCTGATCAACGGGCTGGCCCACCGGGCTGAAGCGGTTCGCGAGAAGGGGAAAGCTGCCGTGAAACGCTACTCCCTGAAACAGATTGCGGCAGAAGCGGTCGAAGCGGTACAGCCTATGGCGGAAAAGAAACAGATTCGCCTGGAGACAGAAATCCAGGAGAATATCCCGGACGCCCTGATTGGCGACGCGGAAAAGCTGAAGGAAGCGACAGCGTCTCTGCTGGCCAACGCGGTCAGCCACGGCTCAGACGGAACTGTCAGGCTCTCCGTGTTTGGAAAGATCCTGGGGGAGACGGTCCATCTGCTGGTTTCCATCCGGGCGCTGCCGGAAAAGGAGGCATTCTCCGCCGGCCCGGTGGATGGGAAGGCAGTCCGCGCCGATTCCGACCTGGACCTGGAGGTTGCCGGAGCGGTGCTGGCCAGCCTGGGTTCTGAACTGAAATCCGTACGTTCCACCGACGCCTGGAAGGACCTGTATTTTGAAATCGAACAGCAGGCCGCAGATTTTACTCCGGCCGGAAAGACCACCGCGGAGGAGTTACACCAATGATTATCACCGGATATGGGATCTGTGCCGTGATCTCGGTCCTGGTGACGATGATTATGGCGCTGAGGAGCTATGACCATATTGACAGTTATGACTGGACCATCACAATTCTGCTGCCTTTCCTGATCATAGCCTATTGGCTGAAAGCACAGGTTTCCGAAGAGGAAGCGAGCCTGGTCCTGTTTGTGTTCATTGAGCTGATGACCTCGCTGCTGCTGGCGGTGGTCCTGTTCTCCATGCTTCACGGCATCGGGATCCGGGTGCGCCTGTGGACCAAGGCGATCGTGTACGGGGCCATAGGGCTGACGCTGTTTCCCATCGGAAGAATCTTTGCCAACAGGGTCGGCACGGGCAGCGTTGAGATTACGGACACCGGTGACGGATATGTTTCCCGGATGACAGGCATTTTCAACGCTTTTGAGCATTTTCCCTACCTGCTGGCAGCGATTATCTTTATCACCTGCATCATCGCTTTGATCCTGTCCGGAAAGAAAAAGATTTCCCGCCGCTCCGTTCTGGGATACCTGGCCTTCATTGGAATATGGATCGCAATGTACACGGTGGAAGCCGCGGGGAAAACGGAGCTTTCCTATCTTCCGTTCCTGTATGTGCTGACCCAGTTCCTGCTTATGGCGTCCTATGACCAGATGCGTACCCATGACATTTCCAACCTGATTACGGAAAACCAGAAAGACCACGCGGTCAGGAGCTATGTGGCCATCGGGCTGAACGGCAGATTTCTGGGGGCAAACGAGAAAAGCTACGACTTTTTTCCCGAACTCCGGAACAGGAAAGCCGAAACCCGGTTTACGGAGGACAGCGAGCTGGGGAGACGGTTTGCCCGCATCATCAGAAACTATACGGAAAACGGGATCGGGACAGGCTCGTTCCCATTCGGGAACCAAACCCTTGCTTACAGGATCTCCGGCTTTTCCGTGCGGAAAGGCGGCGCTGTCCGCGGCTACCTGATCGATATCCGCGACGCCACGGAGGAAAAGAAGAACCTGGAGCTGCTCACGGACTATAACGACCGGCTGAACCGGGAAGTTGCGGAGAAGACCCGAAACATTGAGGCCATGCAGGAAAAACTGGTGCTGAGCATGGCGGACATGGTCGAAAACCGGGACGGCAATACCGGCGGCCATGTGCGGCGCACAAGCGACATCGTCGCGATCCTGGTGCGGACCATCACGGAGAACAACCTTTTTCCGCTGGATGAAGCCCTGGCACGGGACATTATCCGAACCGCGCCCATGCACGACCTTGGAAAGGTCAGCATCGATTCCGGAATTCTCAACAAACCGGCACGGCTGACGCCGGAAGAATACGATATTATGAAAACCCATTCCACCATCAGCGGACAGATGGTCAAAATCCTGCTGGACGGGGTTGAGGAGGACCGCCTGGTGGAGACTGCCTACCGGTTGGCAAGGCACCATCATGAACGCTGGGACGGGAAAGGGTATCCCGACGGCTTGGTTGGAGAGATGATCCCTCTGGAGGCCCGGATCATGGCTGTGGCGGACGTTTACGACGCACTGGTCAGCAAGCGGGTATACAAAGAGCCGATGAGCTATGAAAAAGCAGCCAGAATCATGTGCGAAGGAATGGGAACGCAGTTCGATCCCAATATGCGGAATGCATTCCTGTGCTGCCGGAAGGAACTTGAAGACTATTATTCGGTGGTCAACGAAGCCGTCTGAGCCAGAAAACGACAAACCGTTTCATCACTCAAAAAAGCATCAAAAAGCATCAAAAGGCTCCGGACAAGCCGGAGCCGATTGATTTTCTTATATATTCCGGGGCTTGGTGCCAATATAGCACAAGGCCACGGTGCCGGGGCCGCAGTGGGCGCCGATGACCGGCCCCACGTTTTCAACCAGGATATCCGCGCCGGGAAGCTTCTGGGCTACCAGGGCACGGGCGCGTTCCGCGTCCTCAGGGCTGTCAGCGTGCAGGATCAGGAGGGGGCTTTCCTTCGGATCCGGCTCGAATTCAAGCATCTTATCCACGATGAAGCCGATTGCCTTTTTGCGGCCGCGGATTTTTTCAATGGCCTGCAGGCTGCCATCCTTCGCTTCATAGATGACGGGCTTCAGATCCAGCATGGAACCCACCGTGGCCGCCATGGGAGAGATCCGCCCGCCGCGCTTCAGGTATTTCAGGTCATCCACAACGAAGAGCGCCTGGGCCCGCATCTTGTTGTTTTCCAGCCAATCGGCAACCTCTTCAATGGAGGCGCCGTTGCGGTACATCGTATGGGCTTTCAGCACCAGCAGGGTCTGCGGCCCGGAAATGCTCAGCGTATCCACCACAACGAACTTGCGGCCGGGATAGGTTTTCAGCAGCTTTTCCCTGGCGGAATAAACCGCCTGCAGCGTGCAGGACAGCTTGCTGGAGAAGGCGACAAAGAGCAGATCCTTATCCTTCAGGATCGGATCAAAATATTCCAGATAGGCTTCCTCATTCAGGGCGGAGGTCACCGGCACGGCACCGGCCCGCATTGCGTCGTAGTAGCTTTTATGATCCAGCATCTGGCCAAGATCGTCAAAATATTCCTTGCCGTTCAGCGCATAGGGCATGTACACGACGGGAATATCGTACTGCTCTTTCAGATGGTAGGGGAGATCGCTGTCACTGTCTGTCATGAAAACGTAATCCAGAGCCATAAGGAATCCTCCTTCGAGCCAAATAATAGAATAAAAAAATGAACAAACCTTATTGTAAACTACATGCGGTGAAAATGCAACCCCGGGAAAAAACGCCTGCCCCTTGCACAGCAAGGGGCAGAGCGGGACGAACCAGCACAGGGCGCAAGGAACCGCGCACGGTTTGCTTTTCAGCGGCAGGGCCTGTTTTTTCGGTTCAGGATTTCACTCATGACTACACCCCGGACGATATCATTCGCGCTCCAATCCAGCTGCAGCGCCGGCGAAGGCCGGGCGGGGCGCGGGACCGGCTCCGAGGAAATCCGAGTCAGGGGTTCCATCTGGTCATCATGGCAGGGATCATAACCTTCGCCGGTTTCGGCATTCAGGCTGCCCCGGTACAGGGAGTCATCATGCCGGCCCAGGCCGACGGTGGGCTGAATCGTCTGATATACCTGCTGCGGAGACAGGCCTTCACCGGAGCCCTCCGACGCCTCCTTCATCTGAGGATCTGCTTTCTGGTGATCCTCGGACGTCGGGGCGGAAGCCCGGCTGCCGCTCCGGTTCTTCTGCTTGGCCACTTTGGAAAGCGGGAGCCCGATAAGGAGCCAGATCAGCGCCAGTGCAAGCAGCACCGGAAATTCAGTCACCGGAAATCCCCTCCTTTACTGCAACATTTTCTTCATCGGGCGGCAGGCGGCTTATTTCTTGGGACGAGCCTGCTGCGGTTCAGCAGTCTGCTGGGGCGCGCTGGCTTTGGCGATGGATTCGCGCATTTCCGTATCGGCGATGGTGTTCTTCATCTGATAGTAATCCAGGACACCCATCTTGCCTTCCCGCAACGCGGTGGCCATGGCCCGAGGCACTTCGGCTTCGGCTTCGACGACCTTCGCGCGCATTTCCTGAACGGAAGCCTTCATTTCCTGCTCCCGGGCGACTGCCATGGCGCGGCGCTCTTCCGCCTTCGCCTGGGCGATCCGGCGGTCGGCTTCAGCCTGGTCCATCTGCAGCTGGGCACCGACGTTCCGGCCTACGTCCACATCCGCGATATCGATGGAAAGGATTTCGTAAGCGGTTCCGGCATCCAGGCCCTTGTCCAGCACGGTACGGCTGATCAGGTCCGGGTTTTCCAGCACCTGTTTATGGGTTTCCGAGCTGCCGACGGTGGTCACGATACCTTCGCCGACACGGGCGATGACAGTTTCCTCGCCGGCACCGCCGACCAGGCGCTCAATATTGGTGCGTACGGTGACCCGGGCTTTAGCCCGCAGCTCAATACCGTCCTTGGCGATAGCCGCGACCACGGGCGTTTCGATGACCTTGGGGGTAACGCTCATCTGGACGGCCTGGAACACATCGCGGCCGGCCAAGTCAATCGCGCAGGCTTTTTCAAAGGCCATTTCGATATTGGCGCGCTGGGCGGCGATCAGGGCATTGATCACCCGGTCCACATTACCGCCGGCCAGGTAGTGGGTTTCCAGCTGGCTGATGGTCAGGTTCAGGCCGGCTTTGTTGGCTTTGATCAGGGGATAGACCAGCCGCTGCGGCTGGATGCGGCGGATCCGCATGCCGATCAGGGCGCTGATCGGAATATGCACGCCGCTGGCCAGGGAGGAAATCCACAGGCCCATGGGCACAAAGTGCAGGAAGATCGCCAGGGCGATCAGCACGACGACGATAATCAGGGGAATCATGATTGCAGGTTCCAGCATGGTGTATTAACCTCCTTCGGTTGTCGGACATCTGTATGAACAATGGTTTTGCTGCGGGAAGCGGCAGGGGCATTTATTCCACGGGCTTAATCAGCAGGTGATCGCTCTCCGTGCCGATGACGCGGACCGCCCTCCCTTTTTCCAGGAAATCTCCTGCGCTGGAAGCGTTCAGGCGCTGCCCATCGATTTCAATGAAGCCGGCGGGACGCAGGGGCGTTACGACCGTGCCCTCCCGGCCGATCCAGGGATTGCTGCCGGCGGAGGGATTATTTTCCACCGGTTCCTCCGTATCCTTCAGCACCAGCGGGCTTTTGCTCAGGCGGCCTTTCATGGCGCTCCGGTACGAAATGAATACCGCCAGCCCGATCACGAGCAGCACGCCAAAGAGCGCGATCAGCGCGGGAACTGTTCCGAAGCGCCGGCCGGTCAGGATAATTGCGACGATTTCCAGCACGACTCCGGAGATCCCGGCTATACCGAATCCGGGAATGAAGGCTTCCGTGATGACCAGCCCGGTTCCCACGACAAAGCAGAGAATCAGCAGCAGATTAGATGCAATCAGATCCATGACGTTTTCCTCCTTTCCTCGATCGATTCCGAATCAAGCATACCGAATATTTCCCGGCAGATAAAGGCCTTTTTCGGCAAAATAGCCGGGCTTATTTTTCTGATGCCTTATTATAGCAAAGCACCGGAGATTAATCAATCTCCGGTGCGGGATGGGCAAAGGGGAGGAACGCCCGCTTCATGCGGCGCGCTTCAGGACGCGGAGGCCGCGCTTTTCGGGGAGTTTTCCGGCTTCCTGGCCGGGCATCAGACGCATCCGCAGGGTGCGCATGGTGCGGAAATAACAGGGAAAGAGGAAGGCATCCGCAGCGATCCAGGCGGCGGGGTTGGCCAGGCAGGCGCCGGTGAAGCCCAGGGCTGGCACCAGGACCAGAGCCACGAGGATACGGGCGACCATCTCAAACAGGCCGGCAAACATGGCCACCCGGGTGAAACCCATGCCCTGGATGGTCAAGCGGACGATATTGACGAACAGCAGCGGAATATAGAATGCGGCGCAGATCGTGAGATAACGGACGCCCATATCCGTGACATCCGGCGCGGCGGCGGGATCAATAAACAGGCCCAGCATTGGCCGGGTGAAGAAGAGAACCACGACAAAGGCGCCGATACAGTAAACGACGCCGATCCGCGAAGCGGCCTTCAGCCCCTCATGCACCCGGTCCAGCTTCTTCGCCCCGACATTCTGGCCGGCAAAAGTCGCCATCGTGGTGGCAAGGGCGTCGAAAACGCAGGCGAAGAACATGCTGAGCTTGGAGGCGGCGCTGATGGCGGCAACGGCGCTGACGCCCAGGCCATTCACAGACCACTGGACCACCACGGCGCCGATGGCCGTGATTGAAAACTGCAGGCCCATCGGCAGGCCGACACCCAGCATATGCTTTGCCATCGGAAGGGAAAAGACGCGATCCTCCCGGGACATGCGCAGAATCGGGAAACGGCGGACCATGACAATGACGCAGCCGATGCCGGACAGCAGCTGGCTGACCGCGGTGGCAACAGCGGCGCCGGCCACATCCATTTTGACGACGATGATCAGGAACAGGTCCAGGACGATATTGATGAGGGAGGCCATGACCAGAAACAGCACGGGCGTCCGGCTGTCCCCGAGGGAACGGAGGATGCCGCTGGCCATGTTATACAAAATGCAGCAGGGAATCGCGGCGAAGATAATCCTGATATAGGAAGCGGAATCGTCGATAATCTCCTCCGGCGTGTTCATCAGCCGGAGCAGGGGCTTGCACAGCAGCGAAGCAGAGACCGCGAAAATAACGGACAGCACCGCGCTGAGGACGATCGCATGAAAAACACTGCGGCGCACTTCGGCTTCATTGCGGGCGCCGAAGGCCTGGGCGACGGGAATCGCAAAGCCGGAGCACAGGCCCAGGCAGAGGCCGATGACCAGGAAGTTGACGGAGCCGGTGGCGCCGACGGCGGCCAGCTTGTCCGGCCCGAGATAACGGCCGACAATGGCCGTATCCACGAAGGAATAGAACTGCTGGAAAAGCACTCCGAAAAGCAGGGGGGCAGCGAAGGAAAGAATCAGCTTCAGGGGCTTTCCTTCGGTCAGGTCACGGGTTAATGTACGGGCCATTGTAAAAATCCTTTCTCAGCAACCAACGGACGATCTCAGCGGTTCCTTCGCGCGGACGAATGCCGGGAAGGCCGGAACGCGGGCGAAACAGGCAACCGCCAAGGACAGCTTTCGGGGCTGTCCGAAAGGTTATAGCATGTTTGCAGGGGGAAAACAAGTGAAAAAAACGATATAAATCAGGAAAAAAACGATGTTTTTCCGTCCGGGGCAGCGGGCGGACGAAAATGGTTGAATCTGACCTGATCCGCAAAAGAAATGCGCATACACAGGCGGGAAAGAATATGATAAAATGATCAGGCTAAAACGAAGAAAGTGAGGGAAGCAGGATAAAATGACCAGCGAAGAACGGGCAAAGACATTAACCGTCGCCTACATCGGCGGCGGATCCCGGGGATGGGCCTGGGGATTTATGAAAGATCTGGCCATGGACGCGGATTTATGCGGAACGATCCGCCTGTACGACATCGATCGGGCGGCCGCGGAGCGGAACAAAACCATCGGGGAAAAGATCAGCGTCCATCCGGATGCGGTTTCTCACTGGGAATACGAAGTGAGCGGAAGCCTGAAGGAAGCACTGACCGGGGCCGATTTTGTGGTGATCTCTATTCTTCCGGCCACCTTCGACGAGATGGAGAGCGACGTTCATCTGCCAGAACGGGTCGGGATCTGGCAGCCGGTGGGCGATACTGTAGGCGCGGGCGGATTTATGCGCGCCATGCGGACGATTCCGATGTTTGTGACGATCGCTGAGGCGATCCGGGACTATGCCCCGGAGGCGTGGGTGATCAACTACACCAACCCGATGAGCCTCTGCGTACGGACCCTGTACGAAGTATTCCCGGGAATCAAGGCTTTCGGATGCTGCCATGAGGTGTTCGGAACGCAGAAGCTGCTCTGCTTCATGCTCAAATCCGAGCTGGGGATCGAGGGCGTGAAGCGGCAGGAACTGTATACCACCGTGACCGGTATCAACCATTTCACCTGGATAACCCGGGCCAGCTGGAAGGGGATGGACCTGATGCCCCTGTACGCGGCGTTTGCGGACAAGTATGCTGAATCCGGCTATACGGAGGGACAGGACGACAACTGGATGAACAACATGTTCGCCTGCGCACACCGGGTGAAAATGGACCTGTTCCGCCGTTACGGCGCCATCGCCGCCGCCGGTGACCGGCATCTGGCGGAGTTTATGGCGCCCTGGTACACAAAGGATCCGGAGACCGTAAAGGAATGGATGTTCTCGCTGACGACGGTTGCCTGGCGCAAGGAAGACCTGAAGAAGCGTCTGAAGCATTCCGATGACCTGATCAGCGGGGTCGAGGCCATTGAACTGAAGGGATCCGGCGAGGAAGGCCACCTGCTGCTGAAGGCCATCCTGGGACTGGGAGACCTGACTTCCAATGTGAATGTTCCCAACCGGGGACAGGTGGCCAATCTGCCGCTGGGCGCCGTTGTGGAAACGAACGCGCTGTTCGGACGGGACCGGATTGAGCCGGTGCTTGCCGGACCGATTCCCGGGAATATCCTGCCGCTGGTGGCCCGCCATGTGCATAACCAGGAGAATACCCTGCGGGCCGCGATGGCTTGCGACCGGAAACTGGGCTTCACCACATTCATGAATGACCCACAGCTGGCTGCAGTGACGCTGAAAGACGGGCAGAAGCTGTTTGACGACATGCTGGAAAACCAGCGGGCCTATCTGCCGAAAGCCTGGTTCCAATAAAAGGCAGCCAATCGCCCGCAAAACGAAGAAAACGGATTCCGGAAGCTTCCGGAATCCGTTTTTTCAGGCATGAAGGGCGGCTCAGGGGCAGGAACCGCCATGGCAGGAACAGCCGGAGCAGCCTGGACAACCGGAACAGCCGCAGCTGCAGCCGCCGGATTTTTTGACTTTGCGGACCCGGCGGAGGGCCAGGAACACGAGGGCCAGGACCGCCAGAAGAATCAGAATATCAAAAATATTCATATTGCCGCCTCCTCATCAAACAACCTGCCGGCTTTGCTCCCGGGAATCAAAGGCCCAGGGCGGAGCCAAGCTGATAAACCACGAGGGAAACCAGCCAGGCGAGAGCGCACTGGCCGAAGACAACGCCGAGGGCATATTTGCGGCCGAGCTCCCGGCGGACGGAGGCCACGGCAGCCACGCAGGGAGTATAGAGCAGGGAGAAGACCAGCATGACGCAGGCCGTCAGGGAGGGGAAAACAGCGGCGATTCCGCCCGGGAACATGCTCTCCAGGGAGGCAACCACGCTTTCCTTGGCCATAAAACCGCTGACCAGGCTGGTAATCAGCCGCCAGTCCCCAAGGCCGACCGGCCGGAAGACCGGCACCAGAAGCCCGGCCAGCGCGGCCAGGATGCTGTCCTGCGGATCCAGGACCAGATTCATCCGGAAGCTGCAGTGGCTCAGCAGCCAAACGACCAGGGTGGCGACCAGAATGATGGAGAAGGCCCGCTGCAGGAAATCCTTGGCCTTTTCCCACAGGAGCTGAACCACATTGCGGGGGCTGGGGAGCCGGTAGTTCGGCAGTTCCATGACGAAGGGAACCGCCTCGCCCCGGAAGAGCGTTTTCTTATAAACCAGGGCGGCCAGAATGCCGAACACGATGCCCAGCAGATAGATGCAGGTGATGATCCACCAGGCATTGCCGGGGAAGAAGGCATCCACAAAGAAGCCATAAATCGGGAGCTTTGCGGTGCAGGACATAAAGGGCGTCAGCAGGATCGTCATCCGGCGGTCCCGCTCACTGGGCAGGGTGCGGGTGGACATGACGGCGGGCACCGTGCAGCCGAACCCGATCAACATGGAAACGATGCTGCGGCCGGAGAGACCGATTTTCCTGAGCAGCTTATCCATGAAGAACGCCACCCGGGCGATATAGCCGCTGTCCTCCAGAAGGGACAGGAAGAAGAAGAGCGTGACTACGATGGGCAGGAAACTCAGCACGCTGCCGACACCGGCGAAGAGGCCGTCAGAAACCAGGCTCTGGATCAGCGGATTGACTTCGGCCCGGACCATGGCGTCCCGCACCAGCGTATCCAGGGCGGAGATGCCCTGCTCCAGGAGATTCTGGAAGAAGGGGCCGATCAGGAAAAAGGTCAGGAAGAATACCGTAGCCATGATCAGGATGAACATGGGGATGGCAGTGAACCGGCCGGTGAGCACCCGGTCGATCTTCCGGCTGCGCAGATGCTCCTGGCTTTCCCGGGGCTTGATGACACTGGTGTCGCAAACCTTGCGGATATAGTCAAAGCGCATTTCCGCCATGGCGGCGCTGCGGTCCAGGCCACGCTCCTTTTCCATCTGCAGGGCGATATGCTCCAGCATATCCCGCTCATTCTCATCCAGCGCCAGCTGCTTCAGAATGTGCGGGTCGCCCTCCAGCACCTTGGTGGCGGCGAAACGCAGGGGAAGGTCCGCCTGCCTGGCATGGTCCTCAATCAGGTGGGAGACGGCATGAATCGCCCGGTGGACCGCACCGCCGTGGTCATCGGCGCTGCAGAAATCCTGCATGGCGGGTTTTTCCTGATAGCGGGCGATATGTACCGCATGCTCCACCAGCTCATGAACGCCTTCGTTTTTACTGGCTGAAATCGGCACCACGGGCACGCCCAGCATCGCTTCCATGGCGTTGACATCCACTGTGCCGCCGTTGCCGGTCAGTTCGTCCATCATATTCAGGGCTACGACGACCGGAACATCCATTTCCAGCAGCTGCATGGTCAGGTACAGGTTCCGTTCAATGTTGGTCGCATCCACGATATTGATGATTGCCTTCGGGTGATTCACGAGCACGAAGTCCCGACTGACCAGTTCCTCCCCGGAATAGGGGGACATGGAATAGATCCCGGGCAGGTCCGTGATGGAGGTGTTGGGCTGGCCGCGAATCGGGCCGTCCTTCCGGTCCACGGTGACGCCGGGGAAATTGCCAACATGCTGGTTGGCGCCGGTCAGCTGGTTAAACAGGGTGGTTTTGCCGCTGTTCTGGTTGCCGACCAGGGCGAAGGTCAGCTTTTCCGACTCCGGGAGCGGCGTGCCGGTGCCTTTGGGGTGAAAACGGCCTTCCTCGCCGAGGCCCGGATGATGGACTGCGCTTTTTTCCCGGGAAGCGGATGGGCCCGGAAGCGGGCCGGTGGCCGGCTTCGAAGGGATCAGTACTGCTTCGATCTGTTTCGCGTCATCCCGGCGCAGGGTGAGATCATACCCTCGCAGGCGGAACTCCATGGGATCTCCCAGCGGGGCGAGTTTGACCAGTGTAACTTTCACCCCGGGGATCAGCCCCATATCCAGAAAATGCTGCCGCAGGGCACCGCTGCCGCCAACAGTTTCAACACGGGCGGACTGGCCCGGCTTCAGGTCGTTCAGGTTCATCATTGCTTCCCTTCCGCTTCCTTTCTGGATGAAATCCGGCTTATTATATCCCAATTGGTTAGTCTTGTCTACTATTGACTTTTGTATTTTTGACCCTTGCAAAAAAGGCCATCATGCCGGCCGGAGGCCGCCCTCGGCGCGGGAAACGGGCGATGCGCTTGCAGGAAGGGAAGGAATATAGTAAAATACAATTACACATTTGTACTGAAAACAAGTCTGGGACTGGACATTCAGGAGGAAACCATGGGTATGAAACATAAGCCGGAGGTTCAGCTGCTGCCGGACGGGAGCCGGACCTGGGCAGCCCAGTTTGAATCATTCAGCGCACAGGCCTATGTGCCGGAAGAAGATCCCCGGGCAAATATGATTAATTACGGCTTTAAGGCGCCGTATCTGCTGGTCTTCGAAGAAGAGGAGACCGGGCTGGGGGAAAAGATCGAATTCGCGGAGCGTAGCGGGCTGGCCCGGATGGCGGCAAGTTTTTCCGGCAGCGTGGTTTTTATCCGCCCACTGAACGAAGGCGGATGGGAAACGGCGACGGAGGAACTATTCACTGAACTGATTGCCGCTTCGGCCATCCGGCAGGATTACGAGGATGGCCTGGTGCGGGAGAGAAAACGGTTTACCGGCGAGATGGGGGACTGGCAGATCCGGGGCGCTATTTTCCGGACCTTCCTGTTCGGCTTTGGCGCGAGCGCCGACTATATTGCCCGCTGCTGCATGAAAACGCTGCAGGGCCAGTATCTGTGGGGCCCGGGAGAGATTACGCCGACGGCGGTCATTCTGGAGAACCTGAGCACGGTTCCCACGCCGGAGCGCCGTGATATTCCAGTGGTATCCGTGAACAATTCCCCGGAAATCAACCGTGCCCTGGAAGCTTCCTGCGACCATTTCCGGATGTGTGAGCATGCGGATTATCCCGAAATGTTTACTTCCTTCCTGGGACGGTACAAGCGCTGGTGCGGCGTGCTGGAACAGGAGGAAGACCTGGCAGCGCTGGGCATGGCGGAAGACGACCTCGTGATGACAGTCCGAACCTCAGAGGACAACCGGGGAGATTTCACCGGCACCAAAGAGCATCAGACAGGCATGGTGGTCTGGTACCGCCATGAGCTGCGGGACCAGGGGCCGATGCCGCTGGTGCTGGCCTTCCACGGCGGCGGCGACTCCGCCTTCCACATCGGCTGGGTGTCCGGCTGGTGGCGCGTGGCGATGCGGAACGACTTCCTGCTGGCGGCGGTGGACAACCATCTGAACTGCTCCGCCACGGAGATTCAGGATATCATCCGCCAGCTCAGGGAACAGTATCCGATTGACGAAACCAGAATCTATGCCACCGGCTTTTCCATGGGAGGCTGCAAAACCTGGGACCTGTACCAGGAATACCCGGCGACCTTTGCGGCGCTGGCGCCGATGGACGCCACCTTTGAAGTGGGGAAAAACCAGTGGGGCGAGTATACGGACAAGCTGATTAACCGGATGGTGCCGGTACCTGTGTTCTATGCAGCCGGGGAAAAGACCCCTCTGCCGGAGCTACCGTGCCAGGCGGAAAAGTGCCTGGACCGGATTGCCTACGTATTCGGCGTAAACCAGGTCAAAAAGCCTTTTACAGCCGTTTTCGCGGAAAAAGACCAGTGGGAGGATCCGCTGTGGGGCATGGCGGCAGACCGGGTGAAGGAAATTCAGGATCCCTCACGGGGAAGCGTGCTGAGGCTGCATGAGTACGACAGCACGGATGGCAGGTGCAAAACGGTGCTGGCGGATATCAGCGGGCAGGGACATGAGTGCCGGGAGCACACGTGCGAGCACGCCTGGCAGTTTATGAGCCAGTTCCATCGATAAATGAAAACAAAACAGCCCGGAAACCGCAGCAGGTTTCCGGGCTGTTTTGTTTACGTCACAGGCATGGCTGCTCAGGATGCTCGCGGCCCATGTTCATGGAGAGGACAGCGCCCATCGCGGTGACGGCATAGGCCATGATGGCATAGAGGACGAGAGAATCCGAGTTCCATTCGCCGAGAAAATGCAGAAGCGCCAGCAGGACGCCGCAGAGAATCATCAGCCCGCCGGGCAGTTTCCCGGCCTGGCCGCGCATCGCGCAGGCGAGGGCCGCGAAACTGACGGCGGAAGCCAGCACACAGATCCGCATCCATACGTCAAAGCGGGGCTTGTCAAAGGCGAACTCAGCACAGACCACCGTCAGGGCGGCCAGGGTCATCGTCAGGAAAGACAGGATGACCTGCGCTTTTCCGGGCTTATGGCGAACCACCAGCAGCACCAACAGCACCACCAGGGAGACGAGGGCCGCCACCTGGGAAAACCGGACAAAACTGTTAAAGGTGCAGACATACTCATCCCGCCGGAACTGCTCCAGCAGCATCTGGGTCGTGCCCAGAAGCGTGACGAAGACAGCGGTGACTTCCCCGCGGCGGGCCCGGCGGCCCAGAGAAAGCAGGACAGCGAGAATGACGAGGGCAGCCACAGCCTCCCAGAACCAGACGGCATAGGACCATTCCACCCAGTCCTCTTCCTGATAGGTGATATAGGCCAGGGGGAAGAATTTCGCTTTGTCCGGCTCCACGCCGATGCCGTAACCGGCACCGGAGAAGTATTCCGCCAGGCGGCCGAACAGGAGGGCAGCGGCGGCACCGGGGGCCAGCGCATCCGTGATTTCCGCCAGGGGAAGCTTCAGCACACGGGAATAAATCCAGGCGGCCAGAAAACCGCCGATGACAGCGCCGTAAAGGGTGTAGCCGCCCCGCCAGAGCTCCAGGAACTGCATCAACGGAGATTCGGCATCCTCCATGTTAAACAGGCTCCAGAACCAATGGCCGAAGAGAATGGCGAAGAGAAGCACTGCCGGCAGCGCGGGACGGACAGCCTTTTTCCGGGCGGCCAGAAGGACGCCCACCAGCGCGCCAGCGAACATGAGCAGGCTGTAAGGGGTTACCAGCAGCGGCCCCAGGGCCAGAATCGGTTCCCTCGAATCCATAACAATACGCTCCTTTTCCGATCAGGGCTCTGCGGTGACGAAATAAATCATATCGCCGATGGCGCGGTTGCTCTTGCCGCCGTTGCCCAGGGCATTGAGCCGGTCTGTGCCCAGCACCAGCGCGGCGGAGGAACCGCCGTCGAGGTTAAAGGCCTGCAAGGCGCCCATATCCCAGGCCATGCGGGCCATCTGATCGGTGGAGAAGCCGCCGCCTTCGGACTGCTCTGGGCCTTCGGCAGTGATGATCAGATAGCTCAGGGGGCCCATCTGGCAGAGGGTGGTACGCTGGGTTTGCTTGAAGGAGCCGATCTGGCGGACCAGGGTGTCGTCCACCTCTGTGCCTTTCTGCTTGCTGTATCCGGGAGAGGTGTTCAGATGGACCAGCTCGCCGTCAATGACCAGCGCCGGCCCGAAGACAAAGCTGTTGACAATATTATCCGCAAAATCCGAAGAAGCGACCGTTTCCTTTTTGGCATGGCGGAGGATATGGAAATCCCCGGCGGTATCAATAAAGAGGCCGTCATAATAGCCGTAGTCCACATTGCGCTTCAGGACACCGTTGCGGTAAATGACGCCGCGGCCCTGCTTCTCCTTGGCTTTGAACCAGTCGCCGTTGATGGCCAGGACGGACTTGACCCGCCCGGCCCGGTCCTTGACGGAGGCTTCGCCGCCGAAGGTTTCCGTGCGCAGCTGGGAAGGGTCCGCAATCTGGACAAAGGTAAAGAAAACCTTGGTGTTCATGATGGTCCGGGTTTCGATCCGGACGGAGATCGTGCTGTCCGTATAGCCGGCATGGTCCGGCAGGAAGGCGCCGCTGTGCGGGGCATAGGGCGCGGGGATCGCAACGTTCTTCTTGCTTTCGCCTACCGGCAACGGATCCGGATTCGGATTGGCCAGATCCACCGGAACATATTCCGGCAGATCCTCCTTTGTCCATCCGATCGGGTGGCCGTCGTCGGTCATGAGGGATTCCCCGGCGGGCTCCTCCATCACGATTTCCTCGATGTCCGTATCCGAATCGCTGCCCTCGGCATAGGCATCCAGGGCGCCGGAAGGGATGATAAAGGGAATCAGCAGCAGAAGAATGACCAGGGGAATCAGCCAGAGCAGTTTGCTTTTATTGTGCATGCGGTTGCCTCCGAAATCAGTGCTTTTCCGACAATATCAGGGAAAAAAGCCGGGAAAATGGTATCATGCGGCCCGGAAAAAGTCAATGTCCGGTCAATGCCTCATAGGTGACGCCATACTTTTCCGCGATGTCC
This sequence comes from Clostridia bacterium, assembly GCA_017404985.1. Lineage (GTDB taxonomy): Bacteria > Bacillota > Clostridia > Christensenellales > Aristaeellaceae > Aristaeella. Next base: position 87,707 of record JAFRBK010000052.1, read on the forward strand.
CGGGCGAAGGATTTTCCTTCCGGAGGCGCGATCCGGACCCGGAAGGAATGCCGGCCGTTGACGGTTTCCGATACCAGGGAAAGGGCCCTGCCGGGACGGGAAAGATCATTGACCGCCTGGTCCAGATCCCGGGCCAGCTTATGCATATGCGTGTTATAGATGGCACGGCAGTTCCGATCCAGCAGGGCTTTGACGGAATCCACGGCAATATAGTATCCTTCCTCGAAGGATGTGGTGGAGAAGGTTTCGTTCAAAAGCACCAGGCTGTTTTCGGAACAGAGGGAGAAGAGCTCCTTAAACCGGCGGCATTCCTCCCCCAGGCGGCCCAGGTCCAGCGTTTTGTCCTCGTCAGCGGGGAAATGAGTCAGCACCTGGTCCGCCGGATCAAAGGCAAAGGATTCGCCGGGAACAAAAATCCCGCTCTGGGCCAGCAGGAACAGCTGCCCCACGGCCTGGGTGACCGTGGTTTTTCCGCCCCGGTTGGCGCCGGTCAGCACATAGATCCGCTTTTCCGCGTCAAAGGACAGGTCGTTGGGAACCACCCGCTCCGGCGGCTCCGCACCGATTAGCTTCAGGTTATAGAACCCCCGGGCATCCATTCGGGTGGCAGTTTTCTCCCCGGGGAGCACCTGCGGTTTGCAGAAGCGCCAGCCTTTTCCATTCAGGACGGACAAATATTCTGCCCAGCGGGTATAGAAAACCAGTTCGGGAATCAGATCGGCAATTTCCTTGACGCTGATATTGACATATTTGGCCAGGGTGGCCTTCAGTTTCCGGACAAGGCGGGACACCAGCATCGAAGCGGCGGAATCCATCTGGCGCGGCACATTGGCGGAACCGTCGGCTGCCGGGACGGAGGCCATCGTGAGCCCCAGCAGCGGATTGCGCAGAACCGCCGCGGTATGGCTCAGCTGGTCCAGGCCGGAGGACAGCGCGGAGCCCAGGGTGGCAGGCCAGGCAGAATAGCTGCCATTCCAGTCCGCCTCCTGATGAATGTCATCCCTGGGGTTCACGGCGCTGACGAAGTGGCGCAGAATGCCGGAATAGGAGAAGGGCTTGGCGTTCACGGTAATCAGCCCCATGCTGACCGCTTCAAAGCGGTCATTCAGGTTTACGCCCAGCGTCAGGCTTTTGACCTGGGAAGCGGAGACCCGCATCTCCTCCACGTCTTTTTTCAGGGCGGCAAACCCGTTTTCCGCATAGATGCCATCCACGGTCTCCTTCAGCTGGACCAGGCCCCGGGAGGATAGGCTCGCATCGGAGAGACATTCCCGGATTTCCTCCACGGTGATGATATAATCGTGGTATTCCTCCAGGCGGTGTAACAGGTCCCAGAGGCTGTCGTCCCGGTCGTTGGGGCGGACGGTGACGCCGTAATCATAAAAGGTTTTGACCTGCTCGAGCAGCTTCATCAGCCGGTTCCGGATTTCCGGATGGGCCAGCAGATCCTCAAACACGTCCGCACGGAAGGCGCTGACCCGGGGATCGGGCGTCAGGCTGGTCATGACCCGGCGGATCAGGGGAACTTCCTGTGGCTGCGCTGCGATTTTTTCCGTCAGGACGTCCAGCCCCAGGTCATGCCAGGCGGTTTCCGGCAGCGGCCGGTATTCCACTTCCTCCTGCCAGGGGAAAAGAATGCTCAGATGGGATTTCGGGCTCACTTGGAGATAACCTCCTTTCCGCGATTACACCTTGTTTTTCACCATGGTCAGGGCGATGCGTTTTTTCTTTTCATCCACTTCCACGACCCAGACTTTGACGACATCGCCCACCTTGACGACCTCGGAGGGATGGCGGATGAAACGGTCGGACATGCGGGAAATATGCACCAGCCCGTCCTGATGCACGCCGATATCCACAAAGGCGCCGAAATCGATCACGTTGCGCACGGTGCCTGTCAGCTCCATGCCCGGGACCAGATCCTTCATATCCAGGACATCGGTGCGGAGCACCGGGCGAGGGAGCTCGTCACGGGGATCCCGGCCGGGCTTGGCGAGCTCGGAGAGCATGTCATTCAGCGTCGGGAGACCGACGCCGATTTCTTCCGCCAGTTTCTGATGGCCGTACTGCGAGGCCCGGTGAACAATATCCGGCACGCCACCGCGGATTTCCTTCAGGTCATAGCCCAGTTTTTCCAGCAGGGCTTTGGCTGCATCATAGCTTTCCGGATGCACGGCCGTGGCGTCCAGCGGGTTTTTGCTGTCTGCCACCCGCAGGAAGCCGGCGCACTGCTCATAGGCGCGGGGCCCCAGTTTCGGCACTTTCTTCAGGGTGGCCCGGGAAGGAATGCCGTTTTCCTCCCGATAGGCCACGATATTTTTCGCCAGGGCCGGGCCGATGCCTGCTACATGGGAAAGCAGCTCCGCCGAAGCGGTGGATACCTCCACGCCCACCTGGTTGACACACTGTTCCACAACGCCGTCCAGCGCATCGGTCAGCTCCGCCTGCTTCAGGTCATGCTGGTACTGGCCGACGCCGATGGCTTTCGGGTCGATTTTGACCAGTTCCGCCAGCGGGTCCTGCATGCGCCGGGCGATGGAAACGGCGCTGCGCTGGGTCACGTCGAAATCCGGGAACTCCGCCGCGGCCAGCTTGCTGGCGGAATAGACGGAGGCGCCGGCCTCACTGACGATCATGTAGGCGACGCCGGGGAGCTCCGGAAGCAGGGAGGCAATGAACTGCTCGCTTTCCCGGCTGGCGGTGCCGTTGCCGATGGCGATGGCCGTGACGCCGTATTTCTTGACAAACCCCTTGATCAGCCGGGCTGCGGCGGCCTTGCCGGCCTCCGCGCCGGGAAGGGTGAAATGGCCGACGCCCGTATCCAGCACCTTGCCGTTTTCATCGACAACGGCCAGCTTGCAGCCGGTGCGGAAGCCCGGGTCTACACCCAGGGTTACTTTTCCCTTGAACGGCGGCTGCATCAGCAGCTGATGCAGGTTCTGGGAGAAGACCCGGATGGCGGACACATTGGCCCGGTCCGTCAGCTCGTTGCGGATTTCCCGCTCCAGGGAAGGGAAAACCAGACGCTCCAGCGCATCCTCGCAGGCCAGCGCCACCTGCCGGGAGGAGGCGCTTTCCCCGCGGACCCAGGTTTTCTTCACAATGGCATCCGCCTTGTCCATGGGCCCTTCCAGCGTGACTTTCAGGAACTCCTCCCGCTCGCCGCGGTTGACCGCCAGAATCCGGTGGGCAGCCATGGAACGGACGGGTTCGGAGAAGTCATAATACATGCTGTAAACGCTGTCCTCGTCCTTTGCGGCCTTCGTCCGAAGGATGCCTTCCCGCAGAAGCAGCTCCCGCAGGGCTTTGCGCACATCCGCGTCATCGCTGACGGTTTCCGCCAGGATATCCCGGGCGCCGGCGAGGGCGGCCTCCGCGTCGGGGACCTCCTTGTCGGGGTCAATATACTTCGCGGCTTCGGCTTCGGGATCCCCCTTCGGATTCTGGAGCATGAGCCAGAGGGCCAGCGGTTCCAGGCCCTTTTCCTTGGCGATGGTGGCCCGGGTACGGCGCTTCGGGCGGAAGGGCCGGTACAGGTCCTCCAATTCCGACAGGGTGGCCGCAGCGGCCAGGCGCGCAGACAGTTCCTCCGTCAGCACATCCTGTTCGGTCAGGGCTTTTTCGATCTCTTCCCGGCGCTTTTCAAGATTCCGGAGGTATTCCAGGCGTTCGGCCATTTCCCGCAGGATCTGGTCATCCAGGGAGCCGGTGGCTTCCTTGCGGTAGCGGGCGATGAAAGGGATCGTGTTGCCGGCGTCCAGCAGATCAATGACGGCCTGAACCTGGGCGGGGCGCAGGGAAAATTCCCGGGCGAGAAGTTCTGTGAAGTTCATGAATGGGGACCTCCTGAGGATGATGTTTTTTCGTGTTGCTTTTTCCAAGCCTCTTTATATGCCCGCTCCAGGGCTTTTTCGGCTCCGGGGCGGTTGTTCTTTTCCAGGAATGCGGCGATGCTTCCCCGAACCTTGATGATTTCCTCCCGGAATTCCCGGGCAGAGGTGCGCATCGCCGCATTTCCGCCGGCAATCAGCTGCTCCGGCTGGTCCGATGTCACCACCCGGATCCGGCCGGTATTCCTGCCCAGGAAAGTAGTTTGTTCGATGAAAGCATCCGCTGTCTGGGACTGGCGGGTATAGATGACGAAAATATTCTGGTACTTTTCGGCGGAACCGGGATTGCCGGGGACCCGGTAAGCATCGAAAACGAGGATGACCCGGTGGCCGGTGGCGCCGGAATAGTTGCAGAGCAGGTCGGCCAACGCTTTGCGGGCGGAATCCAGGGAAGAGTTCAAAAGGGGCTTCCATTCCTCCCAGGCATAGAGCACATTATAGCCGTCCACGAGGATAATCTCCCGATCGCCGGAAGGGGGCGCGGCCGGAGGGAGCACGGACGGCGCAGGATTTTCCCGGACCGGAGAAACCAGGCTGCGGGCTTTGACCGGGCCATATGTGCGCTCAAAGATCCGCTGCAACGCGGCATCCTCCTCGGCGGGATCCATGCGGGAGGGAGGCGCACCGGAAACCATGGAAGGCGCGGCTTCCCGCCGTTCCCGCAGTTCTTTCCAGGAGGGAAGGTGCATGTGCTGCTCCACCTCGTTCCAGGGAACGGTATAGCCGGCGCCATGGGAACAGAAGACGGAGTCCGGACTGTTCTGCAGGTCTCGCAGGGGATCATACCCTTTCGCGGCAACCACTGCTTCCTGGTCCGGGCAGGGCTGCCAGGCCCTGAAGGAGGAAACCAGCTGACCCCGGCCCCGGGTAAACACCCGGAATTCCCGACCCCAGGAGGCACAGGCAGAGGCTGGCGCCTCAGCTGAAAGCTTTTTCATGCCTTCCCCGGCGTCTTCCGGGGGATCAAATCGGCCGTCCATGCGGTTCAGGTCCGTAAGCACCCGGCCCAGGTTTTCCTCCGGGACGATGATTTCCAGCGCCAGGGTTGGTTCCAGCAGCATGGCAGGGGCTTTCATCAGCCCCTGGCGCAGCGCCCGGTAAGTGGCCTGGCGGAAATCGCCCCCTTCGGTATGCTTGAGATGGGCTTTGCCGGCCACCAGCGTGATTTTCATATCCGTGATCGGAGAACCGGTCAGCACGCCGACATGCACCCGCTCCCGCAGGTGGGTCATGATCAGCCGCTGCCAGTTCAGCGCCAGATCGTCCACCGGCACAGCGGAGGCGAACTGAAGCCCGCTGCCCCGGGGAAGCGGCGAAAGCAGGAGATGAACTTCGGCATAGTGGCGCAGCGGCTCATAATGACCGACGCCTTCGGTTTCCTCCAGAATGGTTTCCCGATACAGCACGCCGCTGTCCGCAAAGGAAACCTCCAGGCCAAACCGGTCCCGCAGCTGGCGGGAGAGGACCTCCAGATAGACTTCGCCCATGGACTGGATGCGGATCTCCCGCCGGGGTTCCAGGTATTCCACCTGAATCAGAGGTTCTTCCTCCTCCAGGGCGCTGAGGCAATCCAGCACATAGTGCAGGTCGGCGCCGGGGGCGGGAACGAGGCGGCACTGCCAGCAGGGGCGAAGTTTCTGGTCCCGGCGGGGCGGGGCGGAACCCAGCCCGTCTCCGGGGCGGGTTTTGCTCAGGCCGACCACACAGCACAATGTGCCGGCTGGCGCCTGGGAAACAGCGGTATACCGGGCGCCGGAATAGAGCCGGATTTCCGCCGCCTTTTCCGTCCACAGGATTTCGCCCGATTCATCACGTAGGGACAACGGATCCCGGGCTTTCAGGAGGCCGCCGGTGACTTTCAGAAAGGTCAGGCGAGCGCCCTGGGGATCCCTGGCGACCTTATAAACCAGCGCCCCGAAATCAGGGCCGGAAGACGCGGCAGGCTCACATCCCGAGAGAAAATCCAGCAGCGGTTCCACCCCTTCATTCCGCAGGGCGCTACCGAAAAAACAGGGAACAAGCTTCCGCTCCCGGAACAGGGCCCGGATTCGGTGATCCGGCACCGTGCCCTCCCGAAGAAAGGCATCCAGGGCGGCTTCATCACACAGGGCGATTTTTTCGGGATCCGGATCCGGGAAAGGAATAATTCCCTCAGACAGCTGGTCGTGCAGGGAGGAAAGCAGATCATCCCGGTTTCCGTGGAAGCTGTCGGTTTTATTGACAAAAAGAACCACCGGGAGCCCGGCAGCGGCCATCAGTGCCCACAGGGTCCGGGTATGGCTCTGGACGCCTTCGGGGGCGCTGATCACCAATACGGCCGCATCCATCACGCGCAAGGCCCGTTCGGTTTCCCCGGAAAAATCAGTGTGCCCGGGGGTGTCCACCAGGGTCAGGTCCGTCTTTTTCCAGGAAAGGCGGGCTTCCCGGGAGAAGATGGTGATCCCCCGTTCCTTCTCCATCTGTTCCGTGTCCAGAAAGGCGTCGCCATGGTCCACCCGGCCCTGGCGGCGAACGGCGCCGGAAAGATAAAGCATGGATTCGGACAGAGTGGTTTTGCCGGCGTCCACGTGGGCCGCCAGGCCGATAACCGCACCGAGCACCAGAATGCCTCCTTTCTTTGGGGGCTTTCCGCAAGGTTTCGCACACGCACTGCGGACGGGATTCCCGTCTCGCGCGGCAGCGCCCCCTAAGCCCCCTTCGGCCTTTCCCTAAAGGGGGCTTTCAGGTTAGCCTCCCCCTTCGGACGCACGTAATAACGGAACGGGGGGACAGTCCTTTCGTCCCCCCGTTCCAATTCCATCCAGTTTGCCTTCCGGGATTACTCGATATTCAGAATATCGGAGAAACCGGTTACGTCAAACACTTCGCGAACCATTTCGTTCACATTGGTGATCTTCATGCCGCCCTTGGAAACCATGGCCTTGTGGGCAGAGAGCAGCACGCGCAGGCCGGCGGAAGAAATGTAGTCCAGCTTGCTGAAGTCAAACACCAGGGAATCACAGTCGGCAAGGGACTTGCTCAGCTCCGCTTCCAGATCCGGAGCAGTCATGGTATCCAGACGGCCTTCAAGAGCAATGTTCAGGGTTTTGTCATTCATGGTTTTAGTGATGGTCATAATTAGCCTCCTTCAGAAGATGACCGCTTTCGGATTGCCTCCGGAAGGCGGCGCATTTTTCCAATACAACAGACATATGATATCACAAGTTGTCAAAGGTCTGCAAGAGATTCTGAGAAGGTTTTGTTTTTCCTTTTTCCATTTCATGAATCAGGCAGACAACCCGGTCATTGACAGGGGTGGGGACGCCGGTTTTTTTGCCCCATGCGCAGACGACCCCGTTGATGGCGTCCACCTCGCAGGGCTTGCCGTGCTTCAGGTCCTGCAGCATGGAAGGCTCAATGGCAGCATGCTTTTTCATGGCGGCAGGGAGGATCAGGGAGGCCAGCGCCCTTTTCAGGGGCGTTTTCCAGTAGAACAGGCTGACGATATCCTTGCCCTGGACGGGGGCGAAGGTGACGCCGGCAGCCCGGCCCACATCGATGACCTCCTTCATGCAGGCGGTGGCGGCTTTCCTGCCCAGGGGATCCCCGGTGACGCTGCCGAAGGTGCCGCCCATGACCGTGCCCAGCCCGGAGAAGGTGGCATTAATCAGCAGCTTGGACCAGCGGGCGCCGGGCAGGTTAGGCTCCAGCACTACGGGGCACATATGCTCCAGAACCTCTTTGACCGAAAGCAGCTGCGCTTCGGAGATACCGGGCATGCTGCCCATATGGAAAGAGAGGCTGTCCGGTTCGGACGTCAGAAGGCATTCCCCGGGGGCGGTTCGGGTGGCGCCCCATTCCACCACGCAGCCGACCGTGTGCTCCGGGCCGACAATTTCGGCGATCCCGTCCTCCGGGATCCCGTTCTGCATAGTGACAATCAGGCCGTCCTTCGACAAGTAATCTTTCAGGAAGGTGACGGTTTCCCGGTTGTTCAGCTGTTTGGTCATCAGGAAGACCAGATCATAGACGCCGGACATCTGCTCCGGTAGCAGCGCGGTGACCGGGACTGTCAGGTCCACGGTTCCGGTAATCCGGGCGCCGCGGGCGTTCAGGGCTTCCACATGTGCCTTATTCCGGTTGACCAGATCGGCGGGGACGCCGTTTTTGGCCAGGTAAGCTCCCAGTACCGTTCCCAGGGAACCGGCGCCGAAAATACAGATTCTCATGTTATTTTTGTTTTCCTTTGCTGTATTTTACGATTTTTACTGTTTCAGCCGCTTGTCGCACTTCCGGGCGAGCCGGGTGCCGACGCTCTGAAAGACCTGCACCAGAATCACCAGCACGATCAGCGCGGCCAGCAGCACGGCCTGGTTATACCGCTGCTGCCCCTGGGTAATGGCCAGGTTGCCCAGGCCGCCGCCGCCTACCGCGCCGGACATGGCAGTATAGCCCAGAATGGTGGTAATCGCCGTGGTAAAGCTGGTAATCAGGGATGGAACGCTTTCCGGCAGCATGACATGGGTCACGGTCTGCCAGGTGCTGGCACCCATGGAAAGGGACATTTCAATGATATTCGGGTTGACCTCCCGCAGGGAGCCTTCCACCAGCCGGGCAACAAACGGAAACGCCGCAATAATCAGTGGAACGATGACGGCCGCATTGCCGACCGCACGGCCGACAATCGCCCGGGTGATCGGCATCAGCACGACAATCAGGATGATGAAGGGCGCAGAACGCAGCAGGTTGATCAAGCCGTTCAGGAAAGCCATCAGCGGCTTGGGCAGCGGCCGGATTCCCTTGCTGTCGCCTGTCACGAGGATCACGCCCAGGGGCAGGCCGATCAGAATCGCGAAAAGCGTGGACATCAGGGTGATATACAGGGTGACGGCTGTTTCCTGAAGGAAGTATTCCCGGATGACATCCCAGGCCTTGGCCAGTTTTTCCGGGTTATAGTATGTGGCAATATAATCACCCATGAATCGCTTCCCCCTTTCCGGACGCAGTGCCCGCGTACTCCGCCTCCACCTGAACCGTAACATCCGGGGTGCCGGATAGATATTTGACCGCCCGGGCCAGTTCCTCCGGGCCTCCGGGAATGCCCAGCACCATATAACCGTAGGCCCGATCGCCGATGGAGCGGGTGGAGGCACCGAGAATGCTGGCCAGGATGCCGCAGTCCACCGCCATTTTGGCAATCAGCGGCTCCTTGGAAGCGATTGCCCCGTTGAAGATGACCCGGATATGCTGGCCGCTTTCCAGCGCTTCCGTGATGCTGTCCACCGTTTCCGGGAAGACCAGGGCCCGGGTGGCGGCAGCTTTGGGATGGCTGAAGACCTCGCTGACGTCCCCTTCCTCCACGACGGCGCCGTTTTCCAGGATGGCTACCCGGTTGCAGATTTCCTGCACCACGCTCATCTGATGGGTGATGACAATGACCGTGATCCCCATGGTCCGATTGATTTCCCGGATCAGCTCCAGAATGGCATGGGTCGTTTTCGGATCCAGGGCGGAGGTGGCTTCATCGCACAGCAGCACCTTCGGCTCCGTTGCCAGGGCACGGGCAATGGCGAACCGCTTCCTCTGGCCGCCGGACAGTTGCGCCGGGTAGGCATTGGCCTTGTCCGGCAGGCCGACTGTTTCCAGCAGCTCGGAGGCCCTGGCTTTGGCTTCCGCACGGGGCATATGGATCAGCTTCAGGGGCAGCATGATGTTTTCCAGGCAGGTGCGCTGCATCAGCAGGTTAAAGCTCTGGAAAATCATCGTGATCTGATGGCGGACCTGCTGAATTTCTTTTTTGTCCAGGGCCCCCAGATCGGTTCCGTCCCAGACGACAGAACCCTCGGTTGGCCGCTCCAACATATTGATACAACGAACCAGGGTGCTTTTCCCGGCTCCGCTCATGCCGATGATGCCGTAGATATCCCCGTCCCGGATGGTCAGGTTCACATGGCTCAGTGCGCTGACTGTGCCGTCCGATGTTTCAAAGTTTTTGCTCAGGTTTTTAATCTCAATCATTTTTTTCTCCGGTTAAACACGAAAGCACACCGGCGGCGAAAATGCTGCCGGTGTGGCATGATGGCAGAACAGTCAGGAATTACTTGCTGATTTTCAGGGCACTCAGGTCCGCCTGCTTCCCGCCGTAGAGCGCCATGGGCTCCACATGGATGCCGGCGATGGTGACCAGGTGTGTTCCGTTGCCGGCATTGAAGGAATCCTGATAGGGCTGATGGGCAAAGTAGTTCGCGAACACGTCGCCGTTTTCCACAAACTCATTGGGGGTCACATAGTCAGTGACTTCCTTGATGTCCAGGGTGATTTCCTTTTCCTTCAGGATTTCGGCGGCGACTTTCAGCACTTCCACATGGGGAACGGGGGTCGCGGCTACGGAGATAGTGGTGCCCTTCAGCGCTTCGTAATCCACGGTGGCATCGAAACCGTCGGTCACATTTTCCACGGTGGCAACCGCGGCGCCGGCATAGGTTTCATTGATGAAGTCCACCACTTTCTGGCTCTGCAGGGCAGCGGCCAGGGCCTTGGCGGCATCGGTGGTTTCATTGCCTTCCTTCACGCTGACCACGTTCACATAGGGCGAGTCGGCGCTTTCAATCAGCAGGGAATCCGACACGGGATTCAGGCCCGCCTGAAGAGCGAAGTTGTTATTGATAATCGCATAGTCCACATCGGTGCGGATTTCCGGCACCAGGGCGGCTTCCACTTCGGTCAGCTCGATGTCAACCCCTTCCACCGTGGAGGCGATGTCGCCCTTGGTGGCTTCCAGGCCGGCGCCTTCCTTCAGCGTCAGCACGCCGGCGCTCTGCAGCAGAAGGAGGGCACGGCCTTCGTTGGTGGGGTCATTGGGAACAGCAATCGTAACGGTATCCGCCAGGGCGGCAGCAGCAGACAGGGTCAGAACCAGGGCCAGGACCAGAGCAAGAATCTTTTTCATGGGAAATCTCCTTTCAGTATATCAAAACAGTATTGTAATCAGGTTCAGGCAAAGCACCGCATTCGGACTTCAAGGCACATTCGGCCGTCATGCCAGACCGCTTTTCCGTTCACGGTGACTCCCTCCTTCGTGTTTTGATGTCCTGTATTGTAGCCAAAGCAGCGGAGTTTGTCCAATATGCGAAAACAATAAGCAGTTATAGATTCAATCTATAACTTTGCAGGTTGGTTCCAGTCAATGGACAGGGTCCATTTCGTGGGCCGGATATAGTGAAAATCCGATTCGAAGCTTACCCGATATCCCTGGCCTTCGTACAGCTTCAGAAACAGGTCCCGGTGCTGCGCCACGTAATGCTTCGGCGGAAAATCCAGCTTTACCTGCTTCTCCCCCAGCTTTGCCGCGCTCCGGATTTTTCCGTTGATGATCCCGCAGTGCCAGATGCAGCGCAGGGAACGGCTTCCCGGATGCCGGCGTTCGCTTTCCCTGTAGGCATCTTCCCGGTCCATGAATTTCCCCTCCTTGAACTTCCCTGATTCCCGTGTATAATGAAGGCTGATTTTTGAGCAAAAAGGGAGGCGGCGCCGATTGGAAACGGAAAACCGGTCATTCTCCCCGGATCAGATGATGGAAACGCTGCAGCTGGCTGCCCAGATTATTATGGAAAGCGGCGGGGAAACCTTCCGGGCGGAGGAAACCGTCTGCCGCATGGGAGCAGGTTTCGGCCTGCAGCAGGTGGAAAGCTTTGCCGTTCCCAGCGGCCTGTTCATCAGTTACCGCACTGCGGACGGCCGGCTGGAAACAAGCGTTCGGCGGGTCCATCCCGGAAGGACGGATCTGACAAAGGTGAACCAGGTCAACGGCATTTCCCGGCAGGCGGCGGCAGGGCGGCTTTCAGCTGAGGAAGCGCTGCAGCAACTGAAAGCGCTGGATATGCTGCGGAAAACGCCGGCAGGATTCGGCGCCCTGGGGGCCGCGGCGGTCTGCGCCGCCGGCTTCTGCTTCCTGTTTCGCGGCAACTGGCCGGAAGCGCTGCTGGCCGCGGCCATCGCCGCACTGGTGCAGGGGATCCGACTTTTTTCGGAGAGGATGCACGGCCACGGAATTATTTCCAATATTCTGGGCGGCCTGCTGACCGCCTTTCTGCCGGCGCTGGCCGCCGGCTGGATTCCCGAACTTATGACGGAAGCCGTTGTTGCCGGGGCGCTGATGCCCCTGGTGCCCGGCGTGGCTATGGCAAACGCGGTGCAGGACAGCCTGCGGGGCGATATGTTTTCGGGCCTGTCCCATGGGGCGCAGGCCCTGCTGACTGCCTGCCTGATCGCCGGAGGGGCGCTGCTTTCCCCGCCGCTGCTTCGGCTGCTGAAAGGAGGAGGATTATGATTTCCTTCTCCGATGTGCTGCGGTATCTGCTGGGCTCCTTTTTCGGGACGATCGGCTTTGCCTGGCTGACCCGTGTGCCGAAAAGAGCCTGGCTACCATCCGGCATCATTGCCGCCGTGGTATATATGATTTACTGGCTGCTGCCGCAGGCCGGGGTTTCGGAAAGCATGGCGGTGTTCCTGGGATCGCTTTTCGGATCGCTGGCAGGGCATGTATGTGCCCGGCGGATACACATGATCAATACGGTTTTTCTGATGTCCGCTATTGTGCCGGTGGTGCCCGGACTGGGGCTGTACCGGATGATGGCGTATCTGGGGCAGGGGCAGACGGCGCTGGGCGCCGACCAGGGGGTCAGGGCGATGATTATTATAGCTATGACGGCTTTAGGGCTGGTCATGGGCGGCTTTGCGGAAAGGCTCATTCACAGAGATGGGGGGAGCCATTGAACTCTATCGGGATCGTGATGGGCAGCTCTGCCGAACGGCACATCCACAGGGAAGGGAAGTTCTATTTAAAACCTTTCTGCATTTTCCGGATCACGTCCGATGGGAGGCCGACCATATCCGCCAGCTGGTTCGCGGCGAACTGGGCATCGTGCTCGTAGGTTTTGGGGGCCTTGGTTTCAAAATTGTAATTGGCCAGGATTTCAGGCGCATAGCCTCCGCGCATCCGGTTGATTTCCGCCAGGGTGTAGTAAATCATCTGGCCCCAGCGCTGGTGATAGGAGGAGGTGACCAGGGTAATGGTTTCGATTCCCTGCCTTTCCAGGATCGCAAAGGTGTTCACCGCGTTTTTCAGGGTGCTCAGCGCTTTCTCGTCTGAAAAAACCCGGGAGGGCTCAATGCCGCATTTTTTGATCAGATAGCTTCTCATCAGCCCGCCCTCGGTGTGCCGCTGGGGATTGTTGGACCCCGTAGCCCCGCCGGAGACGACCAGAATGGCGCCGGGAAAGGACCGGGCCGCCGCGGCCGCTGCCCTGCAGCGGTTTTTCAGCTCGTTGGTCATCTCACCGTCTTTAAGTTTGTAGCCCAGGACGACGAAGGCGTGGGTATCGCTGTCCTCAAAGCCGGCATCCTCCAGCGCGGATGCTTCCTTTTCGCCGGACTGCCACAGATACAGACAAAAATCCGGGTTCAGGTAGGTTTCCAGCCAGTGGCCCGCGATGAGGTCCGCTACCAGGCCGTCGGTTTCATTTTCCGCCCGGATTTCCGCCAGCAGCGCATCGATGGTTTCCGCGTCCTGGCCGGAAGGATGCTCGTAGGCTTTGACCAGGCAGCCCAACAGATCCCCAAACCGCGGCGCGTTGGCTTCCGCGGCCTGATAGACCGGCTCATCCGCGGCGAGGGCCGCGGCGCCGGCCAGGCAGAGAACCGCCAGCAGCAATGCCGCCAGCTGTTTTCCGATGGTTTTCATCATGCTTTTCCTTCTTCCGAATCGGTTTTGGGTTTCCGAATTGCCATCTTCTTCCAACGCCCGGACAGAAGGTATCCGAAGCCGCACAGAAATGGAACCAGCCCGGACAGAGCATTGCCGTACCAGAAGCCGCGGATGCCCCAGGACAGCACCACGCCCAGCAGCAGAGACAGGCCGATGCGGCAGAAGATGCCGTCCGCCAGCGCCACCAGCAGATTCATCCGGGAATTGCCGGACCCGTTAATCAGGGCGAAGCTCGGCGGCCGCAGGGTGCAGCCGAGATACTGAACCATGGCGACGGGAATATACGTGATGGCCATGGCCAGCACATCCGGGTCCGAGGAGAACAGGCCGAACAGCCATTCCGGCTTCAGCCAGGTGATTACCGCAAAAATGGCGGAGGGAATTGCCACTATCCACAGGGCGTGGAAGACGATTTTCGGCACCCTTTTTATCTTCCCGGCACCGAGCGCCTGGGCCACCATGGCGCCGCCGGCGGAAGAGATGGCCTGGGATACGACGCCAATCATGTTTTCCAGCTTCCGGGCCACGCCGGTCACTGCTACGGCAACGGTGCCGTAAGCGTTGATATAGGAATTGACGAACAGCATGGAGAAGGTAATCGCCGCGCTCTGGATCACCATGGGAATGCCCAGGGACAAAAGCGGCCGGCTCACGCTGCGGTGAATCCGAAAATGCCGGGGCTGAAAATCAAAATGGATCTGCTCGCGGTTTCGGTACAAAAGGCGCAGGGCGAAGAGAAAGCTGACAGCCTGGCCCAGCACGGTGGCCAGCGCGGCACCCAGGGGACCCATGCCCAGCGGGCCGACAAAAAGGATATCCAGCGCCACATTGATCACCGAGGCCAGGGCGATAAACTGGAACGGATGCCGGGAGTCGCCCATTCCCCGCAGAATGGCGGAAACCAGGTTATACCCATAGATAAATACGACCCCGTAAACACAGGTGACGCTGTACTGCCGGGTGTAGTCCCAGATTTCGGGGGGAGTATTCAGCCAGCGCATGATCTCCTGATAGGAAAAGAGAAAGATGACCATAATCACAACCGCCAGCCCCTCCAGCAGGGTGAACAGCGTGCCGACCATCTCACCGACGAGATCTGTCCGGTTCTGGCCCACGTAGCGGGAGATCAGGATCTGGCCGGCATTGGAAAAACCCATGGCCACAAAGGTGATGAGCATGAGGATTTCCCCGCCGATGGAAACGGCAGAGAGGCCCTCCGTGCCGACGAAGCGGCCTACGACGATCATATCCACCATGTTGTAGACCATCTGCAGCAGGCCGGACAGAAACAGGGGCAGCGAAAAACTCAGCAGCGTTTTCGGCACGCTGTCGACGGTCAGATCCCGGATGATTTTTCTGTTCTGCACCATGGTTTCCCCCTGTTCCCTCTCTGAAGGACTCCGAAACAAAAAAGCAGCCCTCCGGATTCCCGGAGGACTTTATCATACCATGGTTTCGAAAGAAAAAGAAGGGATTCTCAGGCGATTCCGAGGAAAGTATATCCCTTTTCTTCCACTACGGCTTTGACTGCTTCCGCGTCCGCAGGGCCGGAAAGCGTCAGAACCGCCTGGTTTTGCTCATGGCTGGCCTCAGCGTTTTCCACAAAGGGAAGGCTTTCCAGCGCCTTTTTGACGTTGGCTTCGCAGTGGCTGCACATCATGCCTTCGATTTTGACTGTAGCGGTCATGGGATCGGGCCTCCTTTCTGTTTTATTCTCGTTGGGGCCGCCGGCCGGGGAAACGGCGGCAGCCTTGTTCCGCAGGGGCTTATCGTGGGATGCGTCCCGGAGCCGGAAACGGTTCAGGCGCAGGGCATTCATACATACCGTGAAGCTGGAGAGGCTCATGGCCGCGGCACCGACCATCGGGTTCATTTTCCAGGAGAACAGGCCGGCTGCCAGGGGAATGCAGACCGCATTATAGAAGAAGGCCCAGAACAGGTTCTCATGGATGTTCCGGAGGGTTGCCCTGGACAGGCGGATGGCCGCCGCCGCATCCGTGAGGGAGCTGTTCATCAGGACGATATCGGCGGAATCGATGGCCACGTCTGTTCCCGCGCCGATGGCGATGCCGGTGTCGGCCCGGGCCAGGGCCGGGGCGTCATTGATGCCGTCGCCGACCATGGCGACCTTTCCGCTTTGCTGCAGGGTCCGGATGACGGCTTCCTTCCCCTCAGGAAGCACGCCGGCCACCACTTCATCCACGCCTGCGGTGCGGCCGATGGCTTTTGCTGTCCGCTCATTATCACCCGTCAGCATGACCACGCGGAGGCCCAGGCCCCGCAGCTGGCGGACCGCTTCCGCCGAGTCGGATTTGACGGTATCCGCCACGGCGATAATGCCGAGCAGCGACCCGTCCTCTTCAAAGAACAGAGGGGTTTTTCCCTGCTCCGAAAGCTGCTCCGCCAGGGCGGACAGTTCCCCGGGAACAACGGCAAGGGTGCGGATATAGGTTCCGCTTCCCCCGTGCAGCGTATGATCCCCAAGCGTGCCGGCCAATCCGTTTCCCGGCAGGGCGGAAAAACCGGACACCGGTTCAAGAACTATCTGCCGCGCAGCCGCTTCGGCAACGACGGCTTTCGCCAGCGGGTGCTCGCTCTTCTGTTCCAGGGCGGCGGCTTTGGAAAGCAATTCGGCCTCATCGTGCCCCGGCGCAGGGAAAAGATCGGTGACCTTCGGTTCCCCGGAGGTGATGGTCCCGGTCTTGTCCAGGGCGATGATCTGCGTTCTGCCGGTATTCTCCAGCGCTTCGCCCGTTTTGAACAGGATGCCGTTTTTCGCTCCCAGCCCGTTGCCGACCATGATGGCGACGGGGGTGGCCAGGCCCAGGGCACAGGGGCAGGAAATCACCAGCACGGAGATAGCCCGGGCCAGCGCGAAGCTTACCGATTCCCCAGCGGCCAGCCAGCCGACAAGAACGACCAGGGAAATGCCGATGACCGCAGGAACAAAGACGGCGGAAACCCGGTCTGCGATCCGCGCAATCGGTGCCTTGGTGGCGGCTGCATCGGAGACCATGCGGATAATCTGCGCCAGGGCTGTGTCTTTGCCGACGCGCACCGCCCGGCAGACCAGATAGCCGGAGGTGTTGATCGTGGCCGCGCTGACGGGGTCGCCTTTTGCTTTGTCCACCGGGATGGATTCACCGGTCAGGGCTGCTTCGTTGACAGCGCTGCTGCCTTCCACCACTATTCCGTCTACCGGAATGCTTTCGCCGGGACGGACGGCAAAAAGGTCGCCGGCCTGAACGGTTTCAACCGGTACAACGGTTTCCTGCCCGTCCCGGAGCAGCACGGCGGTTTTCGGCGCCAGGCGCATCAGGCTTTTCAGCGCGTCCGTCGTCCGGCCTTTGGACCTGGCCTCGAGCATCTTGCCGACGGTAATCAGCGCCGGAATCATGGCCGCGGATTCAAAATAGAGCTGATTGTGATACAGATCCATGAGCTCCGCATTGGCGGCGCCGGCCGTGACCATGCCGCACATCCGGTAAAAGACGAAAAGGCTCCAGCCAAAGGAAACAGAGGAACCCAGGGCGACCAGGGTATCCATATTCGGCGCACCGTGCCGGAGCGAACGGAAACCGCTCACAAAGAACTGGCGATTGACGGCCATCACCGCTGCCGCCAGCAGCATCTGGGTCAGGGTCAGGCCCAGATGGTTATGGACAAGCCAGGCGGGGAGCGGCCAGCTCCACATGTTATGGCCCATGGTTATATACATCAGCACCAGCAGAAAACCCAGCGACCATGCCAGCCGCTTTTTCAGCTTCGGGGTTTCCCGGTCCTTCAGGGCATCTTCCTCGGCGGCAAAGCTGCTTTCCGGGGCAGCTTCGGCTGCGCCAGCCCTTTTGAGACCGGCACTGTAGCCGGCTTTTTCCACGGCGCGGATAATGTCTGCCGGCGCGGCCGACCCCTCCACGCCCATGGAGTTGGTCAGCAGGCTGACGGAAACGGAGGTTACGCCCGGCACGCTGCCGACCGCCTTTTCAACCCTTGCCTGGCAGGCTGCGCAGCTCATTCCGGTTACCAGATACTGTTCCATTGAGATTCCTTTCTTATTTCATCAGCTTCTGAAGCATTTTGACAAAGTCGTCAATGGCTTCATCATTTCCGGCACGGATATCCTCTGCGACGCAGCTTTTGATATGGCAGGCCAGCAGCTCCTTGCTGAAGCTGTTCAGGGCGGCGGTAACGGCGGAAACCTGGACCAGGATCTCCGGGCACCAGGCATCATTTTCCACCATGGCCTGGATCCCGCGGATTTGCCCTTCCGCGAGGCGCAGCCGCTTCAGCAGCGCCTTCTGCTCCTTCGGGCTCCTTTTCTTCTTTCGTGGTTCATTGCAGGGGCATTTTTTATCCTCTTTATCTTTCTCTTTCATACAGCGGGTCCTTTCTTCAAAATACCCCCATGGGGTATCTGACAGGGATAGTATATACCCCCGTGGGGTATCTGTCAAGAAGAAAACGGAATCCTGTTTTTCCCCCTTGTGAAAACCCCGGAGCCTATGGTATAATCCGCCCGGAACAAAGAATGAAGGGGAACGGCAGGGGCGTTCCGGGAACGCGAGAGGAAGCCTGCCGGCGGAAACGGGAAAACAATGGAGATTTCGAACGTAATCAAGCTCCTCGGAGGCGTGGCGATGTTCCTGTTCGGAATGTCGCTGATGGGAGACGGGCTGAAGAAGGTGGCGGGCAATAAGCTCGAACTGATTCTGTACCGGCTTTCGAGCACGCCGCTGAGGGGCATTTTGCTTGGTACGGGCGTGACCGCGGTGATTCAGAGCTCCAGCGCCACCAGCGTGATGGTGGTCGGCTTTGTGAACTCCGGCATGATGCGGCTTCGCCAGGCAATTGCGGTGATCATGGGCGCAGTCATCGGCACCAGCATTACCGGCTGGGTGATTTGCCTTTCGGGTGTGGGCGGCGACGGGGCGTCGGCGGCGCTGAAGCTGCTGAGCACGGAGTCCCTGAGTGCCATTACCGCGGTGGCGGGCATCCTGATGCGGATGGTCGGCAAAAAGAAGAGCATCCAGCATGCGGGAGACATCCTGATGGGATTTGCGGTGCTGATGTTCGGCATGAAATCCATGAGCACTGCGGTGGAAGACCTGCGGGACAATCAGACTTTCCTGAACCTGATGACCAATTTCAGCAATCCGCTTGTGGGCGTCCTGATCGGCGCGCTGTTTACGGCGGTGCTGCAGAGCGCATCCGCCTCCATCGGTATTCTGCAGGCCCTGTCCAACACCGGGGTGATTACCCTGGAGGCCGCTCTGCCGATGATCCTGGGCATCGCCATCGGCGCCTCAGTGCCGGTGCTGATTTCCGGCGTCGGTTCCGGGAAGGACGGGAAGCGGGCAGCGCTGTTCTACCTGGTGCTGGAAGTGATCCGGGTGGTGCTGTTTGCCACGGTGTTCTATACCCTGAATGCCATTCTGCATTTTTCCTTCATGGACAAAACGATGAACATGTTCACCATTGCGCTGGCCAACACCCTGTTCCGCCTGTCGACGGTGCTGGTGCTGGCGCCCTTCATTCCGCTCTTCGAAAAGCTGATGAACCGGCTGATTCCGGACAGCCCGGATGACGAGGCGGAAACGGAGGACATGAACCGGCTGGAGGAACGTTTCCTTGCGTATCCGACGCTGGCGGTGGAGCAGACCCGGCTGACCATCAACCAGATGGCGCGGCTGACCCGGAAATCCATGGAATGCGCGATCCGGCTGCTGGAGGACTACAGTGAAAAGGGGTTCCTGGAGGTTGAAACCCTGGAGAGCGTGGTGGACCGGTACGAGGACAAGATCGGCAGTTACCTGATGCGCCTGACGGGCCAGGAAATGACCGAAACCCAGAACCGGGCCGTCAGCCAGTATCTGCGGGCCATCACGGACCTGGAACGGATCAGCGACCATGCCCTGAATATTGCCGAACGGGCCCAGGAAATCCAGGAAAAGAACATTCACTTCAGCGACAAGGGCACGAAGGAAATGCAGAACCTGGAAGCGGCGATCAGCGAGATTCTGGATATCACCTTTGAAAGCTTCCTGAACGACGACGCGGAAACCGCCTGCCGGGTGGAACCACTGGAACAGGTCATCGACCGGATCTGCCGCAAGATGCGGGAGCGCCACACCGCCCGGCTGCAGAAAGGAAAATGCACCATCGGCAACGGCTATGTCTTCAACGACCTGATTGCTGACTTTGAGCGGGTGTCCGACCACTGCTCGAATATCGCCATCGTGATTGTCGAACTGGAGGACAACGCCATGGACGTGCACGAGCTCAGCGGCGCGATCAAGCAGGACCATACGCACCATTTCGAGGAGTATTTTGCCGAATTCCAGGCAAAATACCTGTAAAAAGAAGTTTTTGTTCGCCTTGAATTGCCCCATGCCTGCTTTTATAATATAGAAGCAAACAGGACGGAAACGAAAAAGCAGGGCGGAGGGATGCGGCGATGAACGCAGCACAGCTGGCGGACCAGCTCAGACGCGACAACCATTTCATGAAAAATGTGACCCGGTGGGAGGTGCTGCCTGCCCGCCCGGCCAGGACGTTGCCTTTTCCTTCCGGCGTGGATGAACGGCTGAAGGCAGTGCTCGCCGCCCGGGGGATTCACCAGCTGTACACCCACCAGGTGCACAGCCTGGAAGCCGTGTCCCGGGGCGAGGACGTGGTGGTTGTGACGCCGACGGCCTCCGGGAAAACCATGTGCTATAACCTGCCTGTCCTTTCCGCCATCCTGAAGGATCCGGATGCCCGGGCCTTGTATCTTTTTCCCACAAAGGCCCTTTCGGCGGACCAGGTCAGCGAGCTCTATGAGATGATCGAGGAGACCGGCGCCGACATCAAAACCTATACATATGACGGGGATACGCCGGCGGCGGCCCGGAAGGCAGTGCGCCAGGCAGGGCATATTGTGGTGACCAATCCGGACATGCTGCATTCCGGAATTCTGCCCCACCACACCAAGTGGGTCAAACTGTTTGAAAACCTGAAATATATCGTGATCGATGAGATACACAGTTACCGCGGCGTTTTCGGGAGCAACCTGGCGAACGTGCTGCGGCGGCTGATGCGGCTTTGCGATTTTTACGGAAGCCATCCGCAGTTCATTCTCTGCAGCGCGACGATCGCCAATCCGGCGGAGCTCGCGCAGACGCTGACCGGCCGGCCGGTGACGTTGGTGGACGACAACGGCGCGCCCATGGGCGAGCGGCACTTCGTCTTCTACAACCCGCCGGTGGTGAACCGGCAGCTGGGCATCCGGGAGGGGAGCATTCCCGTGACCCGCTTCATCTCCGGGCTTCTGCTGAAAAACGGTATTCAGGCGATCACCTTTGCCCGGAGCCGGCTGACGGTGGAAGTGCTGACCCGGTACCTGAAGGATATGGTTCGGGACCCGCTGGGGAACGCGGGCCGGGTCCGCGGATACCGGGGAGGCTATCTGCCCCGGGAGCGGCGGGAAATTGAGCGCGGCCTCCGGGCAGGGCAGGTGGACGCCGTGGTGTCCACCAACGCGCTGGAGCTGGGCATCGATATCGGCGCGTTGGACGCCTGCGTGATGTGCGGCTATCCGGGAACGATTGCCAGCGCGTGGCAGCAGGCCGGCCGGGCGGGCCGCCGGAAGGGGACGAGCCTGATTTTCTTTGTGGCGTCTTCGGCGGCGATTGACCAGTACATTGTGAACCATCCGGATTATTTCCTGCACAAAAGCCCGGAGAATGCCCTGCTGAATCCGGACAACCTGTATATCCTGCTGAGCCACTTCAAGTGCTCCGCCTTCGAGCTTCCCTTTGCCGACGGGGAAGCCTTCGGCAACGCGCCGGGCGCGGAGGAACTGAAGGAATACCTGAGCGACGCGGGAATCCTGCACCACGTGGAGGGAAAATACCACTGGAGCGCCGAGGATTTCCCCGCCAGTGAAATCAGCCTGCGGTCCGCCGCATCGGAAAATTTCATTATTACAGACATCACCGATCCGGCCAACCACCGGGTGATCGGGGAGATGGACCGCTTTACCGCGCCGATGCTTTTGCATGAGAACGCGATCTACATGCACGAAGGCAGGCAGTACCAGGTCGAGAAGTTGGATTTCGACGCCTGCAAGGCCTTCGTCCGCACCGTGGAAACCGGCTATTATACCGACGCGGACCTGAACATCAACCTGAGCCTGCTGGATATAGAAAAGGAAGAGCCGTTTGCGGGGACTGCGTCGGCCGCGCTGGGCGAGATCAAGGTGACCGCCCTGGTGACCATGTTTAAAAAAATCCGCTTCGATACCC
Source organism: Clostridia bacterium (assembly GCA_017404985.1). Classification (GTDB taxonomy): domain Bacteria; phylum Bacillota; class Clostridia; order Christensenellales; family Aristaeellaceae; genus Aristaeella. Next base: position 109,624 of record JAFRBK010000052.1, read on the forward strand.
ATGAAACCCTGGGCTTCGGCCACGTGCGCCTGCCGGAGACGGACATGCATACCACGGCCGCCTGGTGGACGCTGCCGGACAGGCTGGCAGCTTCCTTTTCCAGCGATACGCTGAAAAACGGCATGATGGGAATCGCCAACCTGCTGCGGATCGTCTGCCCGCTGTATCTGATGTGCGGGCCGCAGGATATCGCCGTGGTATACCAGGTCAAGAGCCCGCTGACGGACAAGCCGACCCTGATTCTGTACGACAACTGCCCGGGAGGCATCGGGCTGGCCCTGAAGGCTTTCGGCATGCGGGACGTGCTGCTGGGAAAGGCCCTGCAGGTGGCGGAGGACTGCCCCTGTGAATACGGCTGCCCCTCCTGCGTTGGCCCGGTGGGCGAGATCGGGGAGGATGGCAAGAAGACGGCCATCCGCCTGCTGAGGGAGCTGACGAAATGAACCTGCGGGACAAGCTGAGAGCGGTGGGCGGGGAACCCGGCAAGACCGCCCGGCCGCAGCGGGAACAGAGCGAAGACTGCCGCCACTTTGCGGTATACCGCCCGCTGGAGGAGTTTCCGGGCGCGGAGGGTCTGACCGGGGAAACCCTGAGCCTGATGACGGAAAAGGAAATGCCGGAGAACCTGGATCCCCGGAAAATCCTGTATCTGGATACGGAAACCACCGGCCTGGGCGGAAGCGGCAGCGTGGCTTTTCTGGTGGGGATGGGCTACCTGACAGAGGACCGCTTTGAGGTGCACCAGTTTCTGATGCGGGATTATCCGGAGGAACCGCATCTTCTGCGGCATGTGGCTGCGGGGCTGGGCAAGTTTGAAGCGGTCTGCACGTTTAACGGGGCGGCCTTCGACATTCCGCTGCTGGAAAGCCGTTTTCTGATGAACCGGATGGATCGGAGCTGCCTGGAAATGCCCCATCTGGACCTTTTGCACCTGTGCCGCCGGCTGTGGAAACTGCGGCTCGGGCGGTGTAACCTGGGGCGCCTGGAGGAAGTGATCCTGGGCAGGCCGCGGGAAGAGGACCTGCCGGGCAGCGAGGTGCCGGCAAGGTATTTTGCTTATCTGAAAACAAGGCAGGAAGAACTGCTGAAGGATGTGCTGGAACACAACGCGCAGGACATCGCCTCCCTTTGCGTGCTGCTGAACCACATGGCGTACCTGTATCTGCATCCGGAAAAAATCGCCTTCAGCGAGGACGTCTACTCCATGGGACGGGCGCTGGAAAAAACCAGGCATCCGGAGGAAGCGCGGCGCTGCTACACGCTGGCCCGGGAAGGCCGGATGGGGACGGACGCGGGCCGCGCCCTGGCCGCCAGCCACCGGCGGAGCGGAGAGCGGGAGGAAGCGGCCCGGGTCTGGCGGGAAATGATCGCCTGCCGCCAGGGCGGCGCGGAGCCCTATATCGAGCTCGCCAAGTATGAGGAACATGTCCGGAAGGACCCGGCGGCGGCGCTCCGGCTGACGGAACAGGCCCTGGCGCTGCTCAGCGAGCCGGGGCTGGAAAACGGCTTTGCTGTACAAGAAGCCAAAAATGAGGTACAATACCGCTATCAACGGCTGAAACGCAAGCTGAAGGAGCAGAGACCATGAGTTTTATGACGGGAATCAAGGCCAACAAGGCCTACAGGCTGCAGAAAAGCGGCGCGACGGAAGAGGCAAAACGCCTGTATGATGAATGCTTTGCCGAAGGGCTGAACGACGCACGGTATGTGCTGTCCTACGCCCTGCTGATGATCCGGGACGGGGAATACCAGCGGGCGAAGGAATTTCTGGTGAAGCACCAGAAGGCGCCGGGCATGACCGGAGAGCAGCGGGTCAACCTGCTGGTGGATTACGCGGCGTGCTGCTTCCGCCTCGGGGACCTGGACAAGGGGATCAGCACCCTGGAACAGCAGTTCCGGAAAGGCGAAACCGGCCTGATTTACCAGACGCTGGGATACCTGTATGTGGAAAAATACGACGCGGCGAAAAAACCAGACTTCGCGGCGGAGCGCGCAGCGGCAGAAGCGGAGACAGCGGCCGCGGAGACTGCGGCGGCAGAAACCGGGGATACGGCCACGGAGACACCGGCAGATGAAGCCGGGGATACCGCCGGAGAGACGCCGGCGGAAGAAACCGTGGACCAGACCGCGGAGGGGGCCGGAAACAAGGCCGCAGAGGATGGCGGCACGGCCGCGGAAGCGCCCGGGGAGGAATCCGGCCCGGCGGCGGCTTCCGCACCGGAAGAAAAGCAGCTGACACCGGAAGAAGAATGGAACGCCGGCGTGGAGAAGGCGGAAGCTTTCCTGCAGAAAGCCGTGGAATACGATGACGAGGACGCGATCTGCCTGGACAACATGGGGCAGTTTCTCTATCGGGTGAAGGAGGATAAAGCGGCGGCGAAACCTTACTTCGAGAAGGCGCTGGCGATCAAGGACACCCAGATTGATACCCTGTATTTCCTTTCCCGTTATGACGAGGAAGCCGGGGACAGGGCAGCGGCTGTCGCAAAACTCGAAAAGGCGCTGACCGGGCGGTTCTCACCGCTGAATTATCTGACGAAGGACATGGCGGAGCAGGAAATTGCCCGGCTGAAGGGAGAATAAGACGATGAACGAGACCGATAAAGCGAAGGAAACCACGGCGGCGGAACAACCGGCGGAGAACGTTCAGGAAAGGCCCGCGGCGGAACAACCGGCGGAGAACGTTCAGGAGAGGACTGCGGAGGAGCAGCCGGCGGAAAACGTTCCGGAAAAACCCATGGCGGAACAGCCGGCGAAAAACGTTCCGGAAAAGCCCGCGTCGGAACAGCCAGTGGAAAATGCACAGGAAAAGCCCGCGGAGGGACCGCAGGCGGCGGAAGCAAAGGCTCCGACCAACGGAAAAAAGCGCAGAAAAGGCAAGAATGGGAAGGAAAAAACATTGGGGCAGGAAATCCTGAGCTGGGTATGGACGCTGCTGGGCGCCGTGCTGATTGCTCTCACGATCCGGGCATTTATTTTCGAACCGGTGCGGGTGGACGGCCATTCCATGGACGATACCCTGGCGGACGGGGAAATCATGTTTGTCAGCAAGTTTGACTATTCGAGCAACTGGCTGAGCTTCTTCTGGCAGGATGATGAAACGAAGGAAAACGCTCCCCGGCTCACGCTGGGCGGAAACCCGTCCGTGAACGATGTGGTGGTCTGCCGTTATCCGGACCGGGGCGACACGAATTTCGTCAAGCGGGTGGTCGGCCTGCCCGGGGACACCCTGGAGCTGAAGGAGGGCGTGCTGTACCGGAACGGGGAAAAACAGGAGGAGGCCTTCCTGAATGACGCGTACCGGACCGGAAGCCTGAACGAGATGAATTCCTATGTCGTTCCGAAGAAGGGCGATAAACTGACCTTCAAGGAAGGAAACGGGTATTACATGCTTTTGCTGAACGGGGAACTCTGGGACGTCCGGAATACCCGGCTTTTCTGCAAGGATCCGGAAGGAAAGGACATGATCTTCTCCAGCCGGGGCGCGGAAATCGTGTATAAGGGAACTACCTATAAAAACTCGGAACCCGGTTTCACGGACCTGCTGAAAACCCTTTCTGAAACCGAGTTCACCATTGACCGGGATTATTTCTTCCTGATGGGCGACCACCGGAACAACTCCAACGACAGCCGGAGCGTCGGCGCCGTGGACCGCAGCATGATCGTCGGCCATGTCCGCCAGATTGTCTTCCCCTTCAACAAGTGGCGGGGCGTGAAATAACAAACAGCAACATTCTCCCGGCGGGCCTGGAAAAAGCGCCTGCCGGGAGTTTCAGAAAAGGAGATCGCTATGGGAAATCTCGTCATGGGATACTGGGACTGCCCTTTTTGCGGGTCGAAAGGCATTGCCGGCACGACGATGAACTGCCCAGCCTGCGGCCGTGCCCGGGGTGACGTCAAGTTTTATATGAAAAATGTTGCCGAAGGGGAAATCCGGGAGCAGAACGAGCGGGGCGATGTGGAATACCTGAAGGAAGAGCAGGCAAAATATGTCAGCAAGAACCCGGACTGGTACTGCTCCTTCTGCAATTCCCTGAACAGCGACAATGCCCAGTTCTGCGGGAACTGCGGTGCTTCCCGGGCGGATTCGGAAAGCAACTATTTTGACATGCTCCAGAAAAAGGAAGAGCGGGAACGCGCCGCAGCCGCAGCACAGCAGCCCGAGCAGAAGCGCCGGAATCCCCTGGTCATCCTTCTGATTATCGCTGCCATTATTGCCGGGGTTGTCTTTTTCCTGAACAGCAACAAGACGTCCGGCGATCTGAAGGTGACCGCCCTGAACTGGGACAGGTCCATCAGCATTGAGAAGAACGTCCAATGCAGCGAATCCGGCTGGGAGCTTCCGGAGGGTGCGGAGCTCACGGAGAAAAAGAGAGAGATTCACCACTACGACAACGTGGTTGACCATTATGAAAAGCGGGAAGTGAAACGATCCCGGCAGGTGGTGGACCACTATGAGACATACTACACCTACAAGGACAACGGAAACGGCACCTTCACGGAGGAACCGAACGAGCGGCCGGTCTATACCACGGAGTACTATACCGAGACGGTTTCGGAGCCGGTCTATAAACAGGTTGCGCGTTACGCCACGAAATATTATTACACAATCTGGCGATGGAAGCAGGACCGCGAAGAGAAGGCGGCCGGCAATGACCATAACGCCTACTGGCCGGAGCTGAACCTGGGCGGAGACGAGCGGGAAGCGGGACGGACGGAGGAATACCGCTTCACCGTGGAGGACCAGAAGAAGAATACCACGACTACTTACCGGCTCGCAGAGGCTGACTGGCGCAATATCCATGTGGACGATACCCTGAACATTACCGCCAAGCGAACCGGAAAAAGCGCATTCATCTCCGACGAAAAGGGAAACAAAATCGCGGATGTTGAAGCGGTGCGGTAATCGTTGCAAAACCCCTGCGGATTTGGTAAAATAATCTATAAAGTGTCAACAGGGAGGAATGGGCCGGTGGCGGGGATGGATCCTGCAGTCAAGAAGGAGACGCTGTACACCGCGTCCTGGGTGATTCTGCTCAGCCTGCTTTTGCAGGCAGTATTCCTGGTCATCGGAGAATGGGATCTGTCCGTGCTGCTGGGGAACCTCGGCGGCGCCGCAGCGGCGATCGGCAGCTATTACCTGCTGGCCCGGACGGTGAGCCGGGCGGTGGAAAAAGGCACGCCGGAGGACGCCGCGAAGATGGTTAAGGCATCCGCGGGCCTGCGCCTGGCGGGTTCCGCCCTGGTTTGCGTTCTGCTGATTGCCGTGCTGAAAACCAATGTTTATGCTACGCTGATTCCGCTGCTGTTTCCCCGGATCGGGCTGATGTTCCGCCCGATGATCGACCGGAAACGCGGCGCGGCCTCTCCGGAAACGGGGACTGAAGGAAGTGATCTGATTGACTGAAAAAGCGACGCCGGACGTGAAAAGCAGCCGGTTTAAGCTGGTGGACGGGCTGCTGATTGCGATGATGGTCCTGCCGATCCTGGCCTGCATGGTGCTGAAGATTGTCTTTACGCCGAAGGCGGAGGGCGTGCCCATCTCCGGCGCACTGGTGTTCTGGCAGACGGACGCGCCGCTGATGCCGCTGTACATCAGTGAGAGCCAGGTCAACAGCTGGGCCGTAATCATCTCGGTGCTGGGCCTGTGCCTGTACCTGACCCACGGGCTGACGCCCCGGGCGGGGCTGAAACGGCAGCTGGCAGCAGAATGGATCGTGGAGCAGTGCGAGAAGCTGGTGAACGGGAACATGGGCGGCTTCTTCAGCGAATGGGCGCCGTTCATCGCGGCGATCATGGGGCTGAGCGCTTTTTCCAGCCTGATCTGCCTGCTGGGGCTGTTCTCACCAACCGGCGATGTCAACGTGACTTTCGGATGGGCGATTCTGGTGTTCTTCCTGATCATGTACTACAAGTTCAGGGGCGGCTTCTGGAATTACTTCATCGGGCTGTTCAAGCCGATTCCGCTGTTCGCGCCCATGAACCTGATCGGTGAAATTTCGACCCCGGTGTCCATGGCCTTCCGTCACTACGGCAACGTGCTGTCCGGCTCGGTGATCGCCGCGCTGATCGGCTCGGCGCTGACGGGGCTGAGCAAATCCCTGCTCAGCTGGCTACCGGGGGTTCTGTCCGACATGCCGCTTCTGCGGGTCGGCCTTCCGGCGGTGCTGAGCATCTACTTCGATGTGTTCAGCGGGCTGATGCAGGCCTTCATCTTCGCGATCCTGACCATGCTGAACATCGCGGAGGCCGTGCCGTGGGACGATTGGAACGTCCGGAGAAAAAAACGGAAACTGCCTGAAGTCAACAGGGAAAATCCAGCCGCCTGAGGCTGAAAAAACGGAGGAAAAGAAAATGGAACTTGCAATCGGAATCATGCTGGGTTTGCTTGGGCTGGGCGCCGGAATCGCGATGATCGCCGGTATCGGCCCCGGAATCGGTGAAGGCGAAGCCGTCGCCAAGGCCTGCGAAGCCATCGGCCGCCAGCCGGAGAGCAAGAGCGCTGTGACGTCCACCCTGATCATGGGCTGCGCCATCGCTGAAACCACCGGCCTGTACGCCCTGATCGTTGCCATTCTGCTGATCTTTGTGGCGCCCGGATCCTTTACTGCCATTCTGAAGGAAGCCGTCGGGAAATAACCGGAGAGAATGTCCGTACCCACTGCGGACAGAACGGGGATTGACATGCAGAACTTAGAAGTGATTTCCGTCAACATCTGGGCGATTCTGGCTTCCCTGGCCAATCTGCTCCTGTTGACGCTGATCGTGAAGAAGTTCCTCTTCAAGCCGGTAAAGAAAGTGCTGCAAAGCCGCCGCGCCGCCATTGATGAGGACTATGACCGGGCGAAGACTGCCCGGGAGCAGGCGGAGGAAAGCCGCGAGCACTATGAGGCTGCCATGGCAGCGGCCCATCAGACGGCGGACCAGATGATTTCCGAAGCCGCCCGGACCGCGGAGCGCCGCGGCAACGACATCGTGGCCGAAGCCAGGGAACGGGCTTCGGAGATTCGCCGTCAGGCGGAAAACGACGCGGAGCTGGAGCGGAAGAAGGCGGCGGACGACATGAAGCGGGAAATCGCCGACGTATCCGCGCGGCTGACCGGCAAGCTGCTGGAGCGGGAGATCAACGAGGAAGATCACCGCGCATTGATCGACTCCTTCCTGCAGGAGATAGACCATGACGACGACAAGTAAGGAATACGCGCACGCGCTGTTTGCCCTGGCGGCGGAGAACGGCATCATCCGGGAAACGATGGATGGGCTGGTGACCGTACAGAGCGCCCTGCTTCAGGCGCCGGAATACCGGCAGCTGCTGCAGAGCCCTGCCATCCAGAAGCAGGAGCGGACCCACGCGCTGGAAGACGTGTTTCAGGGGAAGATCCCGGACGTGCTCCTGGTGCTGCTGAAGATGATGGTATCCCGGGGACAGATGAACGCCTTCAGCGGAATGGTCCGGGAATATGAAATCCTGGCCCGGCATTACCAGGGAGAATCCCTGGCCCTGGTTACTTCCGCGGTTCCCCTGAAAGAGGCGGAAACAGTCGCGCTTCGGGCGGCCCTCGAAAAGAAGCTGGGACGGAAGGTGGTGCTCCACTGCGCCGTGGATCCCGCCCTGATCGGCGGGATGCGCGTGGAAGTAGACAACCAGGTGATCGACGGCAGCATTCGGAACAAGCTGCAGCAAATCAAGGAAGTGATGAACGCATGAGCTCCAAGGCAGTGGAAATCAGCAGCATTATCAAGGCACAGATCAAGCAGTACGAGACCAAAATTGAAATGAAGGAGAACGGAACCGTCATTACCGTCGGCGACGGCATCGCGACGGTATACGGGCTGCGCTCCTGCATGGCCAATGAGCTGCTGAAGTTTGAAGACGGGAGTTACGGCGTGGCCCAGAACCTGGAGGAGGAAACGGTGTCCGTCGCCATCCTGAGCGACCGGGAAAGCATCCGGGAAGGCACCGAAGTATACCGGACCGGGGAAGCGCTGAGCGTGCCCGTGGGCGAGGCCCTGCTGGGACGTGTGGTCAACGCACTGGGGCAGCCGATCGACGGCAAGGGCCCGGCGGAAACGACGGAGATCCGCCCGGTGGAAGCACCGGCGCCCGGAATCATTCAGCGCAAGGGCGTCAGCGTGCCGTTGCAGACAGGCATCAAGGCGATCGACAGCATGATCCCGATCGGCCGCGGCCAGCGCGAGCTGATCATCGGGGACCGCCAGACCGGCAAAACCACGATCGCGGTGGATACCATCATGAACCAGAAGGACACCGGCGTGATCTGTATCTATGTGGCCATCGGCCAGAAGCAGACCAGCGTGGTGCAGATTGCCCAGGACCTGGAGAAGGCGGGCGCCCTGCCCTATACGATTATCGTCTGCGCGTCGGCCGCGGAGAGCGCGCCGCTGCAGTACATCGCCCCCTATTCCGGCTGCGCCATGGCGGAGTATTTCCGTGAGCAGGGGAAGGACGTGCTGATCGTCTATGACGACCTGAGCAAGCACGCGGTGGCCTACCGGGCGCTGAGCCTTCTGATCCGGAGGCCTCCGGGACGGGAAGCCTATCCCGGCGACGTCTTCTATCTCCACAGCCGGCTGCTGGAACGGGCGGCCTGCGTGGCACCGGAATACGGCGGGGGTTCCATTACCGCGCTGCCGATTATCGAAACCCAGGCGGGCGACGTGTCCGCCTATATTCCGACCAACGTGATTTCCATTACCGACGGACAGATCTTCCTGGAGACCGAATTGTTCCACAGCGGCATCCGCCCGGCCATCAACCCGGGCATCTCCGTGAGCCGCGTGGGCGGCGACGCCCAGATCAAGGCAATGAAGAAGGTGGCCGGCGAACTGAAGCTTCTGTATGCCCAGTATCGCGAGCTGCAGGCATTCTCCCAGTTCGGAAGCGACCTGGACGCGGATACCAAGGCCCGGCTGGCCCTGGGCGAGCGCATCGTGGAAGTGCTGAAGCAGAAGCGGTCCTCCCCGGCGGAGGTTGGCTGCCAGGTAGCGATCGTGTACGCGGTCATCAACGGATACCTGAACGATACGGAAACGAAGGATGTGCCGGAATACGAGGCCAAGCTTTTCGACGTTCTGAGAAACAAGTATTCAGACTGGCTGGACCGGATCCGGAACGGGTACTGGGACGACAGCGACATCAATACCCTGAAGGAAGCACTGGAAGGGCTGCGGAGGTAAGCCATGGGAGCGGATATCAAATCCCTGAGAATCCGGATCCGCAGCGTGGACTCGACCCTGCACCTGACCAAGGCGATGGGGTTGGTGGCTTCCTCCAAGATCCGCAGGGCGACCAAGAGCATGAACCAGTCCCGGCAGTATACCGCGGCCATGGACGAACTGGTGGCTGTGCTGCGGGCGGCGCCGGAATGCGAACGGAGCCCGTACATGGTTTCTGCGGGAGAGGGGACACGGCTGATCGTCATCGCCGGCGACCGGGGGCTGGCAGGCGGATACAACGCCAATGTTTTCCGCCTGGCGGCGACGGTGCCGGAGGCGGAGATCCTGCCGATCGGCAGGCGGGCCTGCGAACGGTACGGAAAACCGCCTATTTCCTCGGAACATTTTTCGGCCGCCCAGGCCCAGGAATGGGCGGATGAGCAGTGCCGGGATTTCCGGGAAGGCAAATTCGGCAAACTGGGGATTCTCTTTACCCGGTACCGGTCCCTGATGAGCCAGGAGGCGGACATCCTGTGGGTGCTGCCGCTGGAAAAGACCGGGGAGGAAGAAGGAAAAAACAGCGCGGGGCCGATCTTCGAACCGGATGAGCAGACGGTGCTGAACACCGCGGTGCCGGCCTATGTGGGCGGCGTGCTGACGGCCTGCATCCGGGAAAGCTTTGCCAGCGAAGTATCGGCGCGGCGGATGGCCATGGACTCCGCGGGAAAGAACGCCCAGGAGATGATTGACCGGCTGCAGCTGCAGTACAATCGGGCGCGGCAGAATTCCATTACCCAGGAGATTACCGAGATCGTGGCCGGCAGCGGACTGTGATGCCGGAGGCGAAGGACAGCAAGGGGGAAGAAGCATTGGACAAGGTACATACCGGAACAGTCGCCCAGGTAATGGGCCCTGTGGTGGACGTTCTTTTCGGAGAGGATTATCTTCCGCCGATTGACAACGCGCTGACGCTGCCCGTCGGAGACCGGACGCTGACTGTGGAAGTGGCCCAGCATATCGGGGACAACACCGTGCGCTGCATCGCCATGGGCTCCACGGACGGGCTGCAGCGGGGTGTGACCGTGACGGATACCGGGAAAGGCATTTCCGTTCCGGTCGGCCGGGAAACCCTGGGCCGGATTTTCAACGTCCTCGGCGACGTGGTGGACGACGGCGAATCGGTTCAGACCGCGGAACGCTGGGACATTCACCGCCCTGCTCCCGCCTATGAGGAACTGTCCACCTCCACGGAGATCCTGGAGACCGGGATCAAGGTCATCGACCTGATCTGCCCCTATGCCAAGGGCGGCAAGATCGGCATGTTCGGCGGCGCCGGCGTGGGCAAGACGGTCATGATCATGGAACTGATCAACAATATCGCCAAACAGCACGGCGGCCTGTCCGTGTTCACCGGCGTGGGCGAACGGACCCGCGAGGGAAACGACCTGTACTTTGAAATGAAGGAAAGCGGCGTGCTTTCCAACACCACCCTGGTCTACGGCCAGATGAACGAGCCGCCGGGAGCCCGCATGCGCGTGGGCCTGGCGGGCCTGACCATGGCGGAATATTTCCGGGACCGGGAAAACCAGGACGTGCTGCTGTTCATCGACAATATCTTCCGCTTCACCCAGGCGGGTTCCGAGGTGTCCGCGCTGCTGGGCCGCGTGCCTTCCGCTGTGGGATACCAACCGACGCTGGCGACGGAGATGGGCACGCTGCAGGAGCGGATTACATCCACCCACAAGGGTTCCATCACCTCCGTGCAGGCGGTGTATGTGCCCGCGGACGACCTGACGGACCCGGCTCCGGCCACGACCTTTGCCCATCTGGACGCCACGACGGTGCTGAGCCGTTCCATCGCCAGCCAGGGCATCTATCCGGCAGTGGACCCGCTGGATTCCACCAGCCGGATTCTGAGCCCCGAAGTGCTGGGAGAGGAGCATTATGCCATTGCCCGGGAAGTGCAGCGGATTCTGCAGCGCTACAATGAACTGATGGACATTATCGCGATCATGGGCATGGACGAGCTGGCGGAAGAGGACAAGCTGCTGGTGACCCGGGCCCGGAAAATCCAGCGGTTCCTGAGCCAGCCCCTGTTCGTGAGCGAAAAATTCACCGGCATCCCCGGCGTGTATGTTCCTGTGAATGAGACCCTGCGGGGCTTCCGTGAGATCATCGAAGGCAAGCATGATGACCTGCCGGAGAGCGCCTTCCTGTATGTGGGAACGATTGACGAAGCGGTCGAAAAGGCCAGAAAAGGCGGAAACGCATGAACACCTTCCCATTGACCATTTCCTCGCCGGACGGGGACCTTTACCGGGGCGAGGCGAAAATGCTGATCGTCCGCGGCACGGAGGGCGAACTGGCCGTGATGGCCGGGCATGTTCCCTTTGTGACGGGGATCGTGAAGGGCCGGTGCACGCTGGTGACCGCGGAGGACGAACGGAAGGAAGGCGAGATCGGGAACGGCCTGCTGACCGTGGACCAGAAGCAGACCACCGTGCTGACTTCCTTGCTGCAATGGAATGAACAGAAATAAACAGGGCGGACGGGCAACCGTCCGCCCTGCCTGCAATGAAGAAGGAGAGAAATCCTATGGATCAGCTGGAACGGTTTTTAACCTTCGCGGAACAGTCCCCCACCGCTTTCCACGCGGCGGCCAACCTGGCGGAAATGCTGGAAAAGCACGGCTTTGCCCGCCTGACGGAAACAGACCCGTGGCTGGTGGACGCCGGCGGAAAGTACTATGTGGTGCGGAACGATTCCGCCGTGATCGCCTTCAGCGTGCCGGAAACCGGCTTTGCTTCCTTCCGGATCGCAGCGGCGCATTCGGATTCGCCGGCTTTCAAGCTGAAAGAGCATTTTGAGGACGCTTCCGGGGATTATTGCCGGATCAATGTGGAGAAGTACGGCGGGATGATCATGTCCTCCTGGCTGGACCGGCCCCTTTCGGTCGCCGGGCGGCTGGCGGTCCGGGAGGGGGACGGGGTCGGCGTCCGGCTCGTGAACCTGGACCGGGACGCGCTGCTGATTCCGAACCAGCCGATCCATTTCAACCGGGAGATCAACGACGGCTTTAAATACGACCCCCAGACGGACCTGATGGCGCTGTACGGGCCGAAGGAAAAAGCGGGCGCCCTGATGAAGGAGATCGCGGAAGCGGCCGGAGTGGAGGAAAAGGACGTGCTGAGCCACGACCTGTTCCTTTACAGCCGGCAGAACGCCAGCATCTGGGGCGCGGAGGACGCTTACTTCTCCTGCGGGAGGATTGACGACCTGGAATGCGCCTGGGCGGCGATGACGGCGATGACGGAAAGCCCGGCCCGGGACGCGATCAACGTCTGCGCCGTTTTCGACAATGAGGAAGTGGGCTCGGGCACCCGGCAGGGCGCGGATTCGGGCTTCCTGTACGATACCCTGACGCGGCTGGGCTTTGCCCTGGGCGCCTCTGACGGGGAAATCCGGGCGGCGGTGGCCGGCGGGTTTTTGGTTTCCGCGGACAACGCCCATGCGGTCCATCCCAACCATCCGGAAAGATTCGACAAACAGAACCGGGTGTATATGAACAAGGGCGTGGTAATCAAACACAACGCCAGCCAGAAATATTCCACGGACGCGGTATCCGGCGCCCGGTTCTCCCTGATTTGCGAAAGGGCGGGCGTGCCGGTGCAGCATTTTGCGAACCGCAGCGACCTGCCCGGCGGCTCCACGCTGGCGACCTATTCCGTCCGCCATGTGTCCATGGAAACCGTGGATATCGGCCTGGCCCAGCTGGCGATGCATTCCGTCTGTGAAACCGCCGGGACAGCGGACCTGGAGTACCTGATTGCTGCCCTGAAGGAATTCTGGAACTGAAGACGGCGGCGCGATCCAAAATACAGGCAAAAAACAATCGGCCGCTTGACAGAATCCGGACAGAAGCGTATGCTTTCCTCAAACCGATGAGGGAGAAGAGTAGCTTCCCCGCGGCACGGTACAGGGAGCCGCCGACAGTGGAACGGCGGTCCGTGCGGAGGATGTGAATGGACTTCCGAGGGTGCACCGAAAGGCAGCGAGTAGGATGCAACGGGGACCGTACCCGTTATCCGGGCGGCACGTATCAGGGGTACGTGAAGAAAGAGAAGGTTTTCCTCCGGGAAGGCCAAGCTGAGTGGCACCGCGAAATATCCGCCTCAGTACGCTGTAAACAGCGCGCTGGGGTTTTTTGTTTCGCTTCCCCTGAACAACACATTACTATTTCAGGTGAAAGGAAGGACAAAACAATGAAAAAGGCACTGGCACTGGTTCTCTCCATGATCATGGCATTCTCCCTGGTTTCCCTTGCTTCCGCGGAAGCGAAAACGAACTTCACCATCGGCATCTGCAACTTTGTGGATGACGCGAGCCTCAACCAGATTATCGCGAACATCCGGGAGCGCCTGGGCGAAATCGCCGCGGAAAAGGGCGTCACCTTCGACATCAAAGAGGACAACTGCAACCTGGACGGCAGCGTGATGCAGCAGATTATTTCCAACTTCCTGGCGGATGAAGTCGACCTGATGGTCGGCGTGGCCACCCCGGTGGCGCTGACGATGCAGGGAATGACGGAAGACAAGCCGGTGCCGGTGGTATTCGCCGCGGTGTCCGACCCGGTCGGCGCCGGAATCGTCCAGAGCCTGGAGGCGCCCGGCGCCAATCTGACCGGCACATCGGACTACCTGGACACCGGCGCCGTGCTGAACCTGATCTTCGCCGCGAATCCGGACGCGAAGAAGGTAGCGCTCCTGTACAACCCCTCTGAGGATGCCTCCACGGCGCCGATTGCCGCCGCGAAGGAGATCCTGGGCGGAAAAGGCATTGAAGTGAAGGAATACACCGGCAGCAACGCTTCCGAGGTTATGCTCGCGGCTGACGCGATCGTGAACGACGGGATGGACGCGGTGTTCACTCCCACGGACAACACGATCATGAGCGCGGAGCTTTCCATTTATGAAAAGTTTGCCGAGGCGAAGATTCCGCACTATACCGGGGCCGACTCCTTCGCCCTGAACGGCGCGTTCCTGGGCTACGGTGTCGACTACGCGAACCTGGGCCGCGAAACCGCGGACATGATCGCCGCCATTCTGGTGGACGGCGCGGATCCGGCAGCTACGCCGGTCAAAACCTTTGACAACGGCACGGCCACGGTAAACACCGAGATCTGCGCGGCGATCGGATTCGACTTAGAAACGATCCGGGAAGCGTTCGCCCCCTACTGCACCCAGGTGAAAGAAATCAAAACCGCTGAAAGCTTTGAGTAATCATGATGAGTATTGACAAATGGCTGGCGCTGGGGCAGACGGCGGCAGAGCTGGGGCTGGTGAACGCCCTGACCGTGCTGAGCCTGTTCCTGAGCTATTCGATGCTGAATGTCTGCGACCTGTCCACGGACGGATGCTTTACCCTCGGCGCGGCGGTGGGTGCGCTGGTGGCGATTGCCGGGTTTCCCTGGCTTTCGCTGCCGGCCGCCATGCTGGCCGGCGTGGTTTCCGGCTTTGTGACGGCGACCCTGCAGACCCGGATGGGCGTGCAGAGCCTGCTGGCGGGCATTGTGGTGAAAACCGCCCTGTACTCCGTGAACATGGCGCTGACCGGCAACAAGGCCACGCTGAGCATGAACAAGGTGCCGACCGTGTTTTCCATGGCCAAAACGGCCCTGAAGGATACGCCTCTGGCCGGACAGAGCACGCTGATCGTGATGCTGGTGATTGTCGCCCTGGCCGCCTGGTTCCTCTGCGCCTTTCTGAAGACCAAACTGGGGCTGGCCATCCGCGCCACCGGAAGCAATGCGGATATGGTGCGGTCCTCCTCTATCAATCCCACGTTCACGACGACCGTGGGGCTTTGCGTTTCCAACGCGTTCACGGCGCTGAGCGGATGCCTGATGGCCCAGCAGCAGAAAAACTTTGAAATCAATATGGGCTCCGGCATGGTGACGGTGGCCCTGGCCAGCCTGCTGATCGGCGGCGTGTTCGTTGCGAAACACCGGCCGGTGCCGCTGCGCGCGCTGGGCGCCGTGCTCGGCGCGATCCTGTTCCGGATTGTCTATGCGCTGGCCCTCCGGTTCAATATGCCGGCCTTCATGCTGAAGGCAGTGTCCTCGGTGATCGTGGTTCTGGCGATTTCCGGCCCGTACCTGCGCAGCCAGCTGCCGCTGATCCTGCGGCGGTGGAAGTATTCCCGGGAAGGGAGGGACGCCTGATGCTGGAGCTGAGGAACGTCTGCAAAACCTTCCATGCGGGAACGCCGGACGAGAAACGGGCGCTGATTGACGTGTCCCTGCAGGTTGCGGACGGGGACTTCATCAGCATTATCGGGGCGAACGGCGCCGGAAAATCGACGCTGTTCAACGCGATCTGCGGCAGCTTTTTTGTCGATTCCGGCAGCATCCTGCTGGACGGGAAAAACGTAACAATGACGCCGGAGCACCAGCGCGCCCGGGTGATCGGGCGGCTGTTCCAGGACCCGATGCGCGGCAGTGCCCCGGATATGAGCATTGAGGAAAACCTGGCGCTGGCGGCCGGCATCGGCGGCTGGCTGTCCCGGGTTTCCGCTTCGGACCGGAAAGCTTTCCGGGAACGGCTGAGCCTGCTCGGCATGGGGCTGGAGGACCGGATGCGCCAGCCCGTCGGCCTTCTGTCCGGCGGCCAGCGCCAGGCGCTGACGCTGCTGATGGCAACCTACCAGGTTCCGAAGATTCTCCTGCTGGACGAGCATACCGCCGCCCTGGACCCGGGCACCGCGGAAAAGGTGCTGGCCCTGACCCGGCAGATTGTCAGCGAGCACCGGATCACCTGCCTGATGATCACCCATAACATGCAATCCGCCCTTGACCTGGGCAACCGGACGCTGATGATGGACCAGGGGCAGATCATCTATGACGTGACCGGGGAGGAACGGGCCGGACTGACCATCGGGGACCTGACGGAGAAATTCCGCCAGCTGAGCGGCAAGACCCTGGACAACGACAGAATGCTCCTGAGAAAATGAAAACGGGAAAACAATCATAAAACAACGCGGAAGCGGGAAACTGTGATAAAATAACCCATCAGACCGGATGCACCCCGGCTGTATTGACGGAGTGGGGGAGCATGCGGTAAGATGGGTTTTACCATTTCAGACGGAGGTGTTTGCCTGTGCGGCACACAGTGTTTACAGGGGCCGGAACTGCCATCATCACCCCTTTTGACGCACGGGGGGAGATCGATTACGATGCCTACGGCCGGCTGATCGATTTTCAGCTGGCGGAGGGAATTGACGCGATTGTCGCCGCCGGGACCACCGGCGAGGGCAGTACGCTGACCGACGCCGAATATGAGCAGCTGATTGCTTTTTCCGTGAAGCGGATCAACGGAAAGGTGCCGTTGGTGGCCGGGTCCGGGTCCAACGATACCGCCCACGCGATTGAGCGGACGAAGACGGCCTGCGCCGCCGGGGCGGACGCCGTGCTGCTCGTGACCCCCTATTACAACAAAACGACCCAGCGGGGGCTGATCGCCAGCTTTTCCGCCATCGCGGACGCAAGCACGGTTCCCTGCATTCTGTACAACGTGCCGTCCCGCACCGGGCTGAACATGCTGCCGGAAACCCTGGCGGAGCTGGCGAAGCACGAGCGGATTGCGGCGGTCAAGGAAGCCTGCGGCAACCTGAGCCAGGTGGCGAAGGAACGCCTGCTCTGCGGGGAGAACCTGGACATCTATTCCGGCTGCGACGACCAGATCGTGCCGACCCTGAGCCTTGGCGGAAAGGGAATTATCTCCGTGGTGTCCAACATCCTGCCGGCCAGGACGGCTGAGATCTGCCGGCGATTCTTCCGGGGTGACGTTGCCGGCGCCGCTGCGCTGCAGCTGGACATGCTGGAGCTGATGAACCAGCTGATGATCGAAACCAACCCGATTCCCGTCAAAGCGGCCTGCGCCGCGCTGGGATACGGGGCGAACAAACTCCGCCTCCCGCTGGTGGAAATGGATGAGAAATACCGGCCGAAGCTGACAGAACTGATGCGGAAGGCCGGACTGGAGGCCAAAGCATGAGAATTCTGTTGTGCGGATATGACGGGCATATGGGACGGGAAGTCCGAACCTGCGCGGAGCGGGCGGCGGGCTGCGAGATCACGGCCGGCGTCGACCCGATGACGGCGGGCGCGGATCCCCTGTGCGTGAAAACCTTCGGGGAAGTGAAAGCGGAAGCGGATGTGGTCATCGACTTCAGCCATCACAGCATGACCGGCGCCCTGCTGGACTACGCGGAGGAAAAAGGGCTGCCTGTGGTGCTGGCGACCACCGGCCAGACGGAGGAGGAAAAGGAACGGATCCGCCGGGCGGCCGGGATTGTACCGGTGTTCCTGGCGGCCAACTACAGCCTGGGCATCGCCGTGCTGACGGACCTGGTCAAACGGGCCGCGGCGCTCTATCCCGACGGGGAGATTGAAATCGTGGAACAGCACCACGACCGGAAGCTGGACGCCCCGAGCGGCACCGCGCTGGCGCTGTTCGGCGCGGTGAAGGAGGTCCGGCCCGACGCTGAAGCGGTTACCGGCCGCTCCGGCCAGGGAAAGCGGCAACCGCAGGATGTAGGCATCCACGCCATCCGGATGGGAAACATCGTCGGCGTGCACGAGGTGATGATCGGGACGCAGAACGAACGGATCACCCTGAAGCACGAGGCATTCAGCCGGGGCGTTTTCGCTGAGGGCAGCCTGAAGGCGGCGGCTTTCCTGATCGGAAAGAAACCGGGCCTGTATGATATGAAGGATTTGCTGAAGGAAGGGAAATAACACCATGAAAATCGGCATTTACGGATACGGCAACCTGGGTCGGGGCGTGGAGCTGGGCATCCGCCAGAACCCGGACATGGAACTGTTCGGCGTGTTCACGCGCCGGAATCCTGAAACGGTCCACACCCTGACCGGCGCTAAGGTGTATGCGGCGGACCGGGCGGCAGACTATGCTGGGGAGATCGACGTGATGATTATCTGCGGCGGCAGCGCATCAGACCTGCCGGAGATGACGCCGATGCTGGCCAGGCACTTCAACGTGATCGATTCCTTCGATACCCATGCCCGGATTCCGGAGCATTTCGCCAATGTGGATGAAGCGGCCTTCCGTACCGGGCACACGGCGCTGATCAGCGCCGGATGGGATCCCGGCCTGTTCTCGCTGGCCCGGCTGTATATGAACGCTGTGCTGCCGGACGGGAAAGACTATACCTTCTGGGGCCGGGGCGTGAGCCAGGGCCACAGCGACGCGGTTCGCCGGATTCCCGGCGTGAAGGACGCCCGCCAGTATACCGTGCCGGTTCCGGAAGCGCTGGCGCAGGTCAGGGCCGGGGAAAACCCCGAACTGACCACCCGCCAGAAGCATACGCGGGAGTGCTATGTCGTGGCGGAGGACGGCGCGGACAAGGCGCTCATTGAAAAGCAGATCAAGGAGATGCCGAACTATTTCGCCGACTACGACACCACCGTCACGTTCATCACGGAGGAGGAGATGAAGCGGGACCACCAGGGCCTGCCCCACGGCGGGCAGGTGATCCGCTGCGGCAATACCGGCGCGGACAACGGCCACCGCCATGTGATGGAGTTTTCCCTGAAGCTGGATTCCAACCCGGAATTCACCGCTTCCGTGCTGATCGCCTGCGCGAGGGCGGTGGGCAGGATGCACGGGCGCGGGATTTTCGGCTGCAAGACCCTGTTCGACCTGGCCCCGGCGGACCTGAGCCCCCTCAGCGGAGAGGAACTCCGGGCGCACCTGCTGTAAGAAACAAAAAAACCGGCTGCTCCCGTATCAGGGAACAGCCGGTTTTTTCATTGCCTTCAGAGAAACTCAAAGGTTTTTGTCAGAATCAGATGGTCCGCAAAGCCGGTGGAAAGCGCAAAGGTTCCGGGCTCGGAAACGAACTCACAATCGAAATTCCAGAAGCGAAGCTGCGGCTCGGTGACCGTGAAGGTAACCCGGGCGGTTTCCCCGGGGGCGAGGAAGACTTTTTTGTAATCAATGAGCTGCTGCACCGGACGGACAACCGAGGCCTTCAGATCCCGCATATACAGCTGGACCGCTTCCTTGCCGGCGGCCTGGCCCCGGTTGGCGACGGTGACTGTCACAGTCAGGGAGCCGCCTTTTTCCAGCGTTTCCCGGTCCAGGGTAAGGGAACTATAGGCGAAGTCCGTGTAGCTCAGGCCGTAGCCGAAGGAATACAGCGGCAGGTTCGGCGTATCCAGATAGCAGCTGGAGAAGGGGAAGGCCTGGCTGTCCGGGCCGGGCTTGGGCCGGCCGGTATTCATCCGGCTGTAGGACATGGGGAGCTGGCCGACGCTCCGGGGCAGGCTGACGGACAGTTTTCCGCAGGGATTGGCTTCGCCGAACAGCAGCCGGGCAGCGGCATTGCCGGCTTCGGTGCCGGGATACCACATCTCCAGAATCGCGGGAGCGATCTTTTCCAGTTTCGTCAGCGCCAGGGGGCGGCCGTTGAACAGCACCACCACGGTATGGGGATTCGCTTCAATCACCCTGCGGGCGAGCTCCAGCTGCATGCCCGGAAGCGTGAGTTCCGCCCGGCTCCGGCCTTCTCCGCTGTCATCCTCTTTTTCGCCGAGGGCCAGGATGACGGCCTCCGCGGCCCGGGCGGCGGCAACGGCTTTCATGATGCCGCTTTCATCCGTATCGCCGATTGCTGCGCTGCAGCCGGTTTCAATCAGCAGCTCGGTATCCGGCGCCAGGGCGCGGATGCCTTCCGGCAGCGTTACGGCATCCTTCCACGCGCCGGGCCGGCTCCAGAAACCGACCAGGTGCTGCGTTTCGGCAAAGGGGCCGATCAGCGCCAGGCGGCGGGCTGTCCGCGGCAGGGGAAGAATCCCATCATTTTTCAGCAGGACCGCACTCTCCTCCGCGGCCCGGCGGGCGATTTCCCGATGGGCCGGGCACAGGTAAAGCGCCTTTTCCTTTTCTTCGTCCGCGCCCCGCAGGGGATTTTCAAAAAGCCCCAGCTCGTTTTTCAGGGACAGCACCCGGAAAACCGCCCGGTCCAGCGCCTCTTCGGAAACGGCGCCTTCCCGGACCAGGTCCGCCAGATGCAGGTAGTAGGCGTTCTTGACCATGTCGATGTCGCAGCCGGCTTCCATGGCCAGGCGGGCGGCATCCTTCAGGTCCTCCGCGACACCGTGGGTAACCAGCTCGCCGACGGCGTCATAGTCGCTGATGACCACGCCGCCGAAGCCCCATTCTTCCCGCAGCACTTTATTCATCAGCCATTTGTTGGCGACGGAGGGAACGCCGTTCAGGGAGTTGAAGGAGGGCATGACCAGGCGGGCGCCCGCATCCAGGCAGGCTTTATAGGCCGGGAGATAGGTTTCCCGCAGAATCCGCTCCGAGAGCTCCACCCCATTGTAATCCCGTCCGGCTTCCCCGGCGCCGTAGGCTGCGTAATGCTTGACACAGCAGGCAACGTTTTCCGGATTCCCGAGGTCCTCCCCCTGGGTGGCCCGGACGACGGCGGCGCCCATCCGGCTGTTGATCAGGGGCTCTTCGGAATTGGTTTCCATGATGCGCCCCCACCGCCCGTCCCGGGCGGTATCCACCATGGGGTTGAAGGTGACATGGACACCGCAGGCGGCGGATTCCTTCCGGGCCATGTCCGCGCATTCCGCCATCAGGCTGTCGTCAAAGGAGCAGCCTATGGCCAGCGGAATCGGATACGTGGTCCGCAGGCCATGGATAACATCCAGCATCAGCAGCAGGGGAATTTTCTTCGGGTCCGCTGCCAGGTGCTTTTCCTGCAGGGCTTTTGCCTGGGAGGCGTCTTCAAAGGTCAGCACGCTGCCCATGACGCGGTTCAGATCCTCCGCGGGCAGCATTTCCCCCTCCGGGCCGGTGATTTCCATCTGGTTTTTAATAAACTGGCCGGCATTGCACTGGACCAGCTGGCCGACTTTTTCCTCCAGGGTCAGGCTTTCCAGCAAAGATTGAAGCTGTTCTTTTGTCATGATCCGGGTTCCTTTCTGAAAAAGGTTGCTTGGTCAGGCTGTGGTTGCTGTTATCCTACCATAGGCCGGGCATTCTGGCAATCTCGGGAAGCAGGAAAAACGTGCCCCTTTACACCGAAAGGATGCATTTTTCGTCAAAAAGGGAAATCATATGGTCGTGTGTCATCAGGTGCATCTTTTCAATCCTGGCTTGCGCCAGAAGCAGGCGATCATAGGGATCTTTATGTTCTTCTCCTTCGCCACCCCAACGGAGATTGTTCTCAGCCGCCAAGTGCCTGGACAGCAGAGGCAGTTCGATATAACCCGCTTCCATGCAGCAGTTGATGAAATCTTCTGTCGTGAATTCAAGATTGTTCTTTTTGCTTTTGCGCTTGTTGTTTATTTCGAGAGTGGAAACGGCACTGATGAAGATATTATTATCCGGATCCAGCAGCATTTCCCGGGCAGGCCCGGTCAGGCGCGGATCATCCGTGATTGCCCAGACAGCAATGTGGGTATCCAACAAAATATTCACAGAACACCCTCCGTCAGCATTGCAGCTGCTTCTTCATTATTTTCATCAAAATTTTCGGGAGCTGTGAACTTTCCTTTCGCGACCCCGATTCTTTTCGAAACCGAGGATTGATCAGCCAGTATGATTTTAACGACCGGTTTTCCGTTTCTGGCAACGGTGATGGACTTTTCTTTTCCGGACTCCAGAAGGCGAATCAGTTTGGAAAAACCGGTTTTCGCCTCGAGAATATTCACCTGCATAAAAAGGCCTCCTCTCTGACCATCAGACCAGGTTAGTCTTCTGACCAGATTATAAACCAGGCATGGAAATAAATCAAGCTGTTTCTCCGTGTTTCGAATCCCGGCAACGGAAAACCCTTACAGCGCAATACTTGCAGAGCCGTGAAACGTACGATTCGTGACAAAAAGAGCGCAGACTGCTCTTGTGCCGCTTCATTTCTTGCTGTACAAAATATAGTGAAAACAGGAAAAAAACACGGGAAAGCAAGGAAATACAAGGATTTGTGGCCTGACAAGAAATGAAAAGGCTTCGCAAACGTTTCCAAACCATGAACGCAATAATTGCAAAAAAACAGGACAATTTGTGAGGAAAATTTACCTTATGACACATTGCGAAAGTACGGACAAATGCGTCATAATTTACACAGCAAGCACGGAATGTGCACAAATTTAAAAGGGAGGAAACCAAAATGAAGAAAATCCTGGCTGTCCTGTTGGCGCTGGCGATGGTTCTGGCTCTCGTTCCTGCCGTGATGGCGGAAGGCGCTCCTGAACTCATCACCGTGACTGTTTTCAAGGGAGATCCCGGCGATCAGCCCACTGAAGACAACAAGATCTACAAGCTGATCGAGGAGAAACTCGGCATCAAGTTCGAGTTCGAATTCCTGGCCGGCAACCTGGATGAGACCCTGGGCATCAAGATGTCCGACCGTGACAACCTGCCGGACCTGTTCGACGGAAGCAACAGCGCTGAAATGCTGGAAGACGGCGGCGTCCTGATCGACCTGCTGCCCTACATCAGCGAAGAGAAGACCCCGAACCTCTACAAGCACATCTACACTGATGACCGCATCAAGCAGCTGCTGAGCGAGGACGGGAAACTCTACATCATCCCGAATTACGGCATCAACTACAACCAGGAAATCAAGGACTACAACGGTCCCGCTTTCCACATCCAGAAGAAAGTCATCGCCTGGAACAACTACCAGGTTCCGAAGACCGTTGATGAGTACTTCGCCCTGATCGAAAAGTACATCGCTGAGAACCCCACCACCGAAGACGGTACTCCCTACACCGGATTTGCCATCCTGTGCGAAGGCTGGCGGCACTTCTGCCTGATCAACCCCGTGCAGCACCTGATCGGCCGTCCCAACGACGGTGAAGTTGTGGTTGACATCAACGATCCCGGCTACCACACCGAAACATTCATCGACAAGCCCTATGCGAAGCCCTACTACAAGAAGCTGAACGAGGCTTATAAGAAGGGCCTGATCAGCCGCGACACCTTCGCGATGAACTATGACCAGTACATCGCCGCCCTGTCCAACGGCACCGTGATCGGTATGTTCGACCAGGGCTGGGACTTCGGCGATGCCACCAACTCCCTGAACGCTGCGAAGAAGTATGAGAACACCTACCTGGCCCTGCCGCTGCTGTATGACGCGGACGACCTCGAAGGCATCGCACTGCCCTCCGCTGACTGGAAGGTTGAAGAGCACTATGTGAACGGTTCCGTGATGAACAAGGACCGTGGCGCCGGCATCTCCATCAGCTGCAAGTATCCGGAACGGATGGTTGAACTGTATGAGACCCTGCTGTCCGACGAGTGGCAGAAGATCCTCCAGTGGGGCATCGAAGGCGAAGACTACTATGTCGAAAACGGCCGGATGCTCATGACCAAGGAACAGTATGAGAACCGCTCCAACTCCGACTGGCAGCGCGCCAACACCGCGAACGCCATCTGGACTTCTCTGCCCAAGAAGCAGGGCACCATGGATGACGGCAACGCCTGGTCTCCCGACCAGCAGCCCGAAATCAGGAACGAATTCCGCTCCGACTATGACAAGGACTTCCTGGCCAAGAGCGGCAAGACCGACTGGATCCAGTTCTTCGGACCGGTGACCCCCCTGGCCCCCTACGGCGAAGCCTGGGAAATCAACAAGGGACCGATCCAGGACGACGTGGACGCTTTCCTGCGCATCCAGGATGAACAGCTGCCCGGCATCATCATGGCGGCTGACGACGCTGAGTTCGACGCCAAGTGGGATGCTTTCGTTAAGGAAGTTGCTCCCTACGGCGAAATCTACGGCAAGTTCATGAACGAAGAAATCCTGAAGCTGGTTGCTCTGGTGGAAGGCAAATAATCGATCGTTTACCTCAAGGGGAGGGACTTGTCTCTCCCCTTGACTTTTTTGAGAGGAGACTTGAACCATGACCACAAAAGTGATCAATACGGGAGCAGTGGGGCTGAAGAAAAAGAAAGGCTTTTTCAGAACGCTCGGAAGTCAGTACCAACTGATGATCATGTCCGTTCCCATGCTGCTGTATGTGCTTCTGTTCAACTATGCGCCGATGTGGGGCTGGGTCATTGCATTCCAGGAGTACAAGCCGGAACTGGGACTGCTGAACAGCAAATGGGTCGGATGGGACAACTTCAAGTTCCTGTTCAGCAAGCAGGACTTCCTTCTGTCCATTCGGAACACCTTCGCGATGAGCCTGATCAACCTGGTTTTCGGCACAGTGGCGGCGATTCTGCTGGCCATTCTGCTGAACGAAGTCCGGAACAAGGCGTTCAAGCGGACGGTGCAGACCGTGAC
This sequence comes from Clostridia bacterium, assembly GCA_017404985.1. Lineage (GTDB taxonomy): Bacteria > Bacillota > Clostridia > Christensenellales > Aristaeellaceae > Aristaeella. The sequence continues at coordinate 134,128 of JAFRBK010000052.1, forward strand.
CTATCTGCCTCACTTCCTGTCCATGGTTATCGTTGTGGGCATGGCTCAGAATATTTTCGCCAGCAACGGCGCGGCCAACGACCTGCTGGTGGGACTCGGACTGGTGAAGGAACCGGTATTCTTCCTGGGCAAGGGCGAATACTTCTGGTGGCTGGTCGGGGCGATCAACGTCTGGAAGGAAGTCGGCTGGGGCACCATCATCTATATCGCGGCTATGACGTCCATTGACCCGAGCCTCTATGAGGCGGCGGCCATTGACGGCGCGGGCCGGTTCCAGCGGATCCTGCACGTGACGCTGCCGGGCATCAAGAGCACCTTTATGGTGCTGCTGATCATGAACATCGGCCACCTGATGGAAGCCGGCTTCGAGATCCAGTACCTGATGCGGAACGGCATGGTGCAGAAGTATTCCGACACGATCGATATCATGTCCCTGCTGTACAGCTTCGGCGCCCGTCCCCAGTACGGCCGCGGCGTGGCTGCCGGTATGTTCAAGAGCATCGTCGGTATCATCCTCCTCTTCGGCGCAAACAAGATCGCCAAGGTGATGGATGAAGAAACTTTGATTTAAGGGGAGGGATATCCTGTGACTGCAATAACAGTGAAGAAAAAAGGAAAGAGACGGGATGTCGTTTTCCCGATCGTCAATACGATCATCCTGATCCTGATTATGTTCACAACCTTGTACCCGGTTATCAACACCGTGGCTTATTCCCTCAATGAGGGGATGGACGCTCTGCGGGGCGGCATCGGCCTCTGGCCCCGGGTATTCAGCACCGAAGCCTACGAATCCCTGCTGAGGGACCCGGCCATTTACAAGGCATTCGGCATCTCCGTTTCCAAGGCTGTGCTGACCACGCTGCTGAACCTGTTCTTCACCAGCATGCTGGCGTATGCCCTGAGCCGGAAGGAATACGTGCTCCGCGGGTTCATCACGGTCGTGCTGGTGCTGACCATGTATATCAACGCCGGCCTGATTCCGAACTACCTGCTGGTGGGCAAGGTGCTGGGCCTCCGGAACAGCTACTGGGTCTATATTATCCCGACCATGTTCAGCTGCTTTAACATGATCGTGATCCGGACCTATATCGGCGGGCTACCGGACGCGCTGGTGGAATCCGGCAAAATCGACGGCGCCGGCGACATTCGCTGCTTCTTCCAGATCATCCTGCCGCTGTGCCTGCCCGTGCTGGCAACGGTGGCCCTGTTCGTGGCGGTGGGCGCCTGGAACAGCTGGTTCGATACCTATCTGTACAACGGCAGCAAGAAGGACCTGTACAGCCTGCAGTACCTGCTGAAGATGAAGCTGGCGACCACCCAGAACCAGTCCAACGCAGCTGCAACCTCTGCGGACGCGCTGGCCCAGACTTCCAAAGTGGCGCCGGTGACGGTCCGGGCGGCCATCACCGTGGTTTCCGCTGTGCCGATCCTGGTGGTATATCCCTTCCTGCAGAAGTATTTCGTTACCGGCATGGCCCTAGGTTCCGTCAAGGGCTAAGTACTATCGTTCTTCCTGAATTCATTCTCTGAACCCTCCATCAGAAAGGAACACCATGACAGCGACAGTGAGAAAGGAAGCGCCTGCCCGGAAGAGCCGTTTTGACGACGGATTTCGCGTGCTTCAGGGGCGCCGGGAGTATGTGACCTATCTGGAAGATTCGTCTTTCCGGATGTGGTTTTCCGATATTCCCTGGCAGTATGACGCGCATGTCCATTCCGCCGTCGAGATTGTGCTGACGCTGGAGGGCAGTGTGGAATACCAGGTGGACGGCCAGAACTATACCGTGCAGAAGGGGGAAGTGCTGATTATTCCCCCGGACGCGTCCCATGCCCTGAGCATGGGGGAGGGAAGCAGCCGGTATCTCTATCTGTTTGAGCCGGACGCGATTATGGGCATGCGGGATATCCGGGGCATGCTGAACAGTTTTAACCGCACCTTCTACCTGCATGACGGGTCGGAGGCGCATACCCGGATCCGGGAAATGCTGCTGAAAGCCACGGAAGTGTACAAAAAGCGGGACCTGATGTGGAATACGGTATGCTACAGCTACGTCATGCGGATCTACGTGATTCTGGGCCAGCAGTATCTGACGGGCTCCATGTCCCGGCGGAACGTGTCCGCCCATAATGTGGATTCTGAAGTGATTGCGGCGTCCATGAACTATATCAACAGCCATTATCAGGAAAACCTGACGCTGGACATGGTTTCGGACTTCGCCGGGTTCAGCCGCTATTACTTCTCCCGTTCTTTCAAGAAGCAGACCGGGTATTCCTTCAAGGATTACCTGTGCCAGAAGCGGCTGCAGGTGGCGGTGGAGCTGCTGATCGGATCAGACTGCCCGATGAAGGATATCGCGGTCCAGAGCGGTTTCGGCAGCGTAGCCACCTTTAACCGGGTGTTCCGGGAGAACAAGGGATGCACACCCTCCCGTTACCGGGCGATTTACGGAACGTTCTGAAAAACATCATCTTCAAATTACAGGAAAGGCGGCCCGGCGGGCCGCCTTTTTCGCAGTATGCCGGGCGGGACACAATGGCTGCGGGGTTCTTTTGTTTTCCCCTTTGACACAAACCGCCGGGAACATTGAAAGAATGCGGGGTTTTTGCTATGATGGTGAAGATGAGCCGGACGAACCGCCCTGTGGTTTACCCATGCCGGCAGACGGCGGACCAGGCGCAGACGGTTTTATGACGATACATGAAAACAAACCGGAGGAACAGAATATGTATATTATGGATGACGGAATCCGACTGAACGCAAAGCTGGATATGCCGGAGAAGCACGGGGAAAAATGCCCGCTGGTGATTGTGATCCATGGATTCACAGGGCATATGGAGGAACGGCATATCACTGCCGTGGCAAAGACGCTCAACGAGATCGGGTATGCCACGCTGCGGGTGGATATGTACGGCCACGGGAACAGCGACGGGAAGTTTGAGAACCACACGCTGTTCAAGTGGCTGACGAACGCAATGACCGTGATTGACTATGCGCGGGGGCTTGACTTCGTGACGGATCTTTATCTGTGCGGCCATTCGCAGGGCGGGATGACCGTCATGCTGGCAGGCGCGATGAAGCATGACGCCATCCAGGGGATTATCCCGCTGTCGCCGGCATGGATGATTCCGGAAGGCGCCCGGAAGGGAACCCTGCTGGGACAGAAATTTGATCCGGACCATATTCCGGAAATGCTGCCGGCATGGGGAGACCGCGGCCTGAACGGAAATTATGTACGGGCTGCGCAGATGATCCACGTGGAGGAAGCGATCGACCGATACACCGGGCCGGTCCTCATCGTTCACGGGGATCAGGATGAAGCGGTGCCCGTGGAATACGGGATCCGGGCAGCGGAAAGATACCAGGACTGCAAGCTGGTGCTGATTCCCGGCGATACGCACTGCTACGACTATCACCTGGATCAGGTGCTGGACGCTGTCAGGGACTGGATGATGAAAAGAAACTGATTAAAGGAAAAGCCCAGGTCCGCAATGACTGCGGCCTGGGCTTTTCGTCCGGGAACGCGGCTTATCCCTGAACAGAGCGGATCCCCTCTTCCAGGGCTTCCTCGTCCTCATACTCTTCCGGAGCGTGGCCGTATTGTTCCGCCATGGTCGTCATGCTGTGATACAGTTTCTGTGAAACCTTCATGCATTCCTCTCTGGCCGGCCCTCTTCCGTAGGGGATCAGCTCCCCGAAATGGATCTGCTTTTCCCATTTGTCAATATAGGTCGGGCAGAACAGCGCGTCTTTCCCTGTCCGTTTCCGGTAGAATTCCCCGATGATCGCGAATCCCTGGCGGAACTCCGTCACGCTGCCGATGGAGTAGGTCGGTGTGCCGCATTCCGGGAAGATCACAATGCTGTTGCCTTTCACCATCTCGTCTGTGGCTCTTTGCATCTCGGAAATCACGCTGGCCCATCCCTGGGTCATGGGAACGGGATCCAGCTGCCTGAATGCCCTTTCCGCCCGCGGGCTGACAATGCTGTAGAGACGGCGGATCTGCTTTTCATTCAGCCGCGGCATTGCCTTCCGTACGCCGGTCAGCAATTCCTCCATGTTCTCCCCGGGCTTCAGGATATCCGCATTCATCAGAAACCTGAACCGAACCGGCAGGGAGACGGCGACAGCGATCGGCCCAAACAGCTCATAGTGGTTGCAGCAGAAAATGACCGGCTCTTCCGGCAGGTCTATCATGGAATCGCACCGGCAGTGCATAAACAGGGACAACGATCGGACAAGCACCCGCATCGTGAGATGCTCCATACCGTTCCGGTGGCGCAGCGACATTGTTTTCATCTGTTCTACCCCTGTGTTTGTCAGTTTCCGGGTTTTTCCTGCAGGAAACGGAGGACATCGCCGACAGTTTCAAAAGATTCCTTTCCGGTGAAGGTCACACCGTATTTATCCTGGATCTCAAACATGATCATGATAAAATCAAGGGAAGTAAGGCCCAGGTCCGCCTTCAGGCGGCTTTCGGCTGTGAGTTTGGAAATATCCGTATCCGGTGCGGTTCTCAGCAGGATATCAATGAGTTCCTGAGGCATTTGATCCACCTTGCTTTCGAATAATCTTCATGCTGGGGCTTTTTTCGAACTCCTCGTGGCGAAGCACGATCTTCGCAGGCTGCATATAGGAAGGCAGCTCCTTCCCGATGCGCTCCGTTTCCTTCGTCACGTCCTCATCCGTAACGCCGGGGGTTGCCAGGACTTCCAGCTGGATTGCCGCTTTTCCGTTGATGACGCATTCAGAGCACAGGCAGTCCCGGATCAGGTTGCTCCGATAATAGAAAGCTTCCACTTCTTCGGGCGATACGTTCTCTCCGTTGTCAAGAATGATCAGGTTCTTGATTCTTCCAACGATGTACAGGAACCCGTCCGGCTCAATCCGGGCAAGATCCCCTGTGCGCAGCCATCCGTCTTCGGTAAAGGCGGCGTCCGTTCCTTTCGGATCCTTCCAGTATCCGTCAAAGAGCATATCGCCCTTCACCTGGAGTTCCCCGTCCACAACGCGCATTTCCTGTTCCGGATACTGGCATCCCACGCTCGTGGGATGAAGCGCCATGCTCAGGTTGCCGCTGACCAGGTTGGCTGTCTCCGTCATTCCGTATCCGGCAAGCACCTCCACACCGAACTGCAGAAATTCCTCATATAGCTTTTCCGGCACCGGCGCCGCGCCGCAGATAATCGTCTTCAGCCTTCCGCCCAGCACCGCCGACCCCTTGATCTTCGCGATATTCAGCATGATTTCCGCCATGCCGGGCACAGCGATCATGGTCGTGGGTTTCACGCGCATCATTTCATTGAACAGCATGTTCATGTTCCCGCAGACCGACACATGGGATCCGGCATACAGCGCGCTCAGCATGCTGAAGATCAGGCCGAAAACATGGGTAAAGGGAAGCACCGCAATCATTGTCTGCCCGTACATGGTGCCGGGGCGGTAAGTTCCGTTCAGTGATCCGCGCATAATCGCGCCGTGGCTCAGAATAACGCCCTTGGGCTTCCCAGTCGTGCCGCCGGTAAAGAAAATGGCTGCCCTGTCCGTCTTTTTCACCGTTTTCGCATCAGCGGGGCTGTCGCCCTCTTCTGTCATGCCGATGCAGGGAACCCGGATATTCGAAAGCTTCGGCAGCTGCTCCGCGTCCGGGATCACAGCCACGATTTCATAGAAGGGGATTGCTCCGGCCAGCACCTCCGGCTGCAGCACCGCGGGAAGCATCACCGCTGTGCAGCCATAACTCGTAACGGCCAGGAACCACTCCGCTGCTTCAATGCTGTTTCTTCCGAGAATGCCGATATTCGTTCCGGGCTGAATGCCCTTCTTCGCCAGCAGGTTCCGCCGGCAGCCGGCATGATGAACCAGTTCCCTGTAGGATACGGTACGGTTCTCGTCAGAAAGCGCTGTCTGTTCAGGATATTTTTCCTCCAGGAATTTCAGCAGGTCCGCGGTCGTGGGCAGGTACGGGATGGAACCCCGTTCCTCCGGAAGCAGTTTACCGACAAAATAGTGCACAGTTCATCTCTCCAGTTTCTTAATTTGCGTCTCCCGTTTCCGGGAAGCAATATCCTTTTTATTCTATCATATAAAACAGCATTTGTCAGTCTTTTCAGGCCGAGAATTATTTTTTTCCTGATGTGGCTGAAGTGAAAAGCTTGTTTCCAGTGTGGAGGTGCGACTGGAGGAATCGGGACGATGCTCAGCCCGCACAGGTTCTTGACGGGTGGGCGGAAGGATCCTACAATGGGGGCAGCCGGCGAAGGAGGAGAGGAAACATGAAGATTCACGGACTGCAGAAGATGACCCTGCTGGATTTTCCGGGGAAGGTGGCCTGCACGGTGTTTCTGGGCGGGTGCGATATGCGCTGCCCTTTCTGCCATAACGCGGAGCTTGTTGACGGCACGGCGGAAGCCGTGATGGACGAGCAGGGACTAAAGAAGTTCCTGTCTACCCGGAGCGGCCTCCTGGACGGCGTCGCCTTCACCGGCGGGGAGCCGCTGCTGCGGGCGGACCTGGCGCCGCTTTTCCGGAGCATCCGCGAGATGGGATTCGCGGTCAAACTGGATACCAACGGCACGCATCCGGACCGCCTGCGGGCGCTGCTGGAGGAAGGCCTGGTGGACTACGTGGCCATGGATATCAAAAACAGCCCGGAGCGCTACGGGGAAACCGCCGGCGTGCCGGAGATGGACCTGGGGCCGGTGAAGGAGAGCGTGGAACTGCTGAAGGAAGGGCGGACGGACTACGAGTTCCGGACCACCGTGGTGGCGGAACTGCACGACGACGATTCCTTCCGGGAGATCGGCCCCTGGATCCGGGGGGCCAGGCGCTATTTCCTGCAGAAATTCACGGACCGGGAAACGGTTCCCTTCGGGGGATTCCACGCGCCGGCGGAGGAGGACCTGCGCCGCTGGGCGGAGATGATGCGGGCGTTCGTGCAGGAGGTTTCCCTGCGGGGCGTTGACTGACAAGGTTTTCCGGCCCTTTGGGCCGGAATTTTGCAAAATATACAAGATGTAGTTTATTTTTCGTTTTTCCCGTACAAGATATTGACTTTTAAAATCGCTCCGTGGTATATTATCAAGGCACGCTGCGAGGCCGTGTTTGTCTCGCTGTGACGAAAAAATCAAAAAAATGGAGCGGTCATTATGTATCAGGTTGTCAAACGGGACGGGAAAGTAGCGGATTTTGAGATCAGCAAAATATCCATGGCCATCACCAAGGCTTTTGAGGCGCTGGACAAGCAGTATCACCCCAGCGTGATCGACATGCTGGCCCTGAGGGTGACTGCGGAGTACGAGCCGCTGATCCGGGACGGGCAGATCGCCGTGGAAACGATTCAGGACTGCGTGGAAAAGGTCCTGTCCGAAGCGGGATACGCCGACGTGGCCAAAGCCTACATCCTTTACCGCAAGCAGCGGGAAAAAGTTCGCAATGTCAATTCCGCACTTCTGAATTATAAAGACCTGGTGGACAACTACCTGCGGATCAACGACTGGCGCGTGAAGGAAAACTCCACCGTCACCTATTCCGTCGGCGGGCTGATCCTGTCCAATTCCGGCGCCATCACCGCCAACTACTGGCTGAGCGAAATCTACGACAACGAGATCGCCGAGGCGCACCGCAACGCGGAAATCCACATCCATGACCTGTCCATGCTCACCGGCTACTGCGCCGGCTGGAGCCTGAAGCAGCTGATCAAGGAAGGCCTGGGCGGCGTTCCCGGAAAGATTACCAGCTCCCCGGCCGGGCACCTGTCCACCCTGTGCAACCAGATGGTGAACTTCCTCGGAATCATGCAGAACGAGTGGGCCGGGGCCCAGGCGTTCTCCAGTTTCGATACCTACCTGGCGCCCTTTGTGCGGATTGACAACCTGACGCAGAAGGAAGTCAAGCAGTGCATCCAGAGCTTTATCTACGGCGTGAATACCCCCAGCCGCTGGGGCACCCAGGCGCCTTTCTCCAACATCACCCTGGACTGGGTGTGCCCGAAGGACCTGGAGAACCTGCCGGCCATCATCAGCGGCAAGGAAGTGGACTTCACCTACGGAGACTGCCAGAAGGAAATGGACATGGTGAACAAGGCCTTCATCGAAATCATGATTGAAGGCGACGCCAACGGGCGCGGATTCCAGTATCCGATTCCCACCTATTCCATCACCCGGGATTTCGACTGGAGCGAAACCGAAAACAACAAGCTGCTGTTTGAAATGACGGCCAAATACGGCACGCCTTATTTCAGCAACTATATCAACAGCGACATGGAACCCAGCGATGTGCGCAGCATGTGCTGCCGCCTGCGGCTGGACCTGCGGGAGCTGCGCAAGAAGAGCGGCGGCTTCTTCGGCAGCGGGGAATCCACCGGCTCCATCGGCGTGGTGACGATCAACATGCCGCGGCTGGCTTACGAAGCCGCCGACGAGAAGGACTTTTACCGCCGGCTGGACCGCCTGATGGACATTGCCGCCCGGAGCCTGAAGACCAAGCGGACCGTCATCACCAAGCTGCTGGAGGGCGGCCTGTATCCCTATACCCGGCGCTATCTCGGCACCTTTGAACACCATTTCAGCACCATCGGCCTGGTGGGCATGAACGAGGCCGCGCTGAACGCCAAATGGCTGAAGAAAGACCTGACCCATCCTGAATCCCAGAAGTTCGCGCAGGACGTGCTGAACCACATGCGGGAACGCCTCAGCGACTACCAGGAACAGTACGGCGACCTGTACAACCTGGAAGCCACCCCGGCGGAATCCACTTCCTACCGCTTTGCCAAGCACGACAAGGAACAGTATCCGGACATTATCACGGCCAACGAGAACGGCACGCCCTACTACACGAACTCCAGCCACCTGCCGGTCGGATACAGCGAAGATATCTTCTCCGCGTTGGACGTGCAGGACGAGCTGCAGACCCTCTATACCTCCGGTACCGTGTTCCATGCCTTCCTGGGCGAGAAGCTGCCGGACTGGAAAGCCGCGGCGACCCTGGTGCGGAAGATCGCGGAAAATTATAAGCTGCCCTACTACACCATGAGCCCGACCTACTCGGTGTGCAGGGACCATGGATACCTGACCGGGGAACAGTATACCTGCCCCCACTGCGGCGCGAAGACGGAAGTATACAGCCGCATTACCGGATACTACCGCCCCGTGCAGAACTGGAACGACGGCAAGGCCCAGGAGTTCAAGGACCGGCTGGTGTACGATATCGGCCATTCCCGCCTGACCCACAAGGGGCCGGCCCCGGTGGAACCCGCTACGGCGAAACCGGCCGCGGCGGAAGCTGCTCCGGAGGAGGCAGCCTGCGCGAAGGAAGAGAAGACCTGCGCGAAGGAGGAGAAGGCCAGGAACGCCAGCGTCCGGGCGCTGCTGTTCGTGAGCCAGACCTGCCCGAACTGCAAGCTGGCCATCAGCATGCTGGAGAAGGAAGGCTTCCTGTTCAAGAAAGTGCTGGCCACGGAAAACGTGGAACTGACCAACAAGTACGGCGTGAAGCAGGCGCCGACGCTGGTGGTGCTGGGCCAGAATCCGGACGAATATGAAAAATACAAGGGCGTTTCCGAGATCAAGGGGATGCTGATGAAGAAGCAGGTTAGCTGAGAAACCGCGCAAAAGCAAATGCGGGGACGTGCTGCACGTCCCCGTTTTTCGGAGGAAGAAGAACCATGACAGATGTGATTATCGTCGGCGGCGGCCCCGCCGGAATGACGGCGGCGCTCTATGCGCTGAGGAACGGAAAATCCGTGCTGGTGCTCGAGAAGCATGGCTTCGGCGGGCAGATTACATACAGCCCCAAGGTGGAGAACTGGCCCGGAACCGCGCAGATGAGCGGGAACGAGTACGCGGATGCCCTGCTGGACCAGATCATGGCGCAGGGGGCGGAAGTGGACCTGGCTGAGGTGATCCGGATTGAAGACCGGGGAGGCGCCAAGGCCGTATACACGGACGACGGACAGGTGCGGGAAGCCCGGGCAGTGGTCATTGCCACAGGGGTGAAGCACCGGATGCTGGGCCTGCCGGGAGAACAGGAGCTGGTGGGCGAGGGCATCAGTTTCTGCGCGGTGTGCGACGGGGATTTCTATACCGGGAAGACCGTATGCATGGCCGGCGGCGGGAATTCCGCGCTGCAGGAGGCGATCCTTCTGGCCGGAAAGTGCGAAAAGGTGATCATGCTGCAGGACCTGGACGATTTTACCGGCGAGAAGAAACTGCAGGAGATCCTGTTCGCCCGCTCCAATGTGGAAAAGCGGACCGGCGTGAAAATCACCGCGCTGAATACGGAAAACGGGGAACTCCGGAGCGTGAGCATCGAGGACAAATCCGGACGGGCGGAGGCGGTGGCCTGCGACGGCCTGTTTGTGGCCATCGGGCTGATTCCGGAGAACGAGGCTTTCCGCCCGCTGGCGGACCTGAATGCCTGGGGATACTTTGACAGCGACGAGAAATGCGAAACCCGGACGCCCGGGGTTTTTGTGGCGGGGGACTGCCGCAGCAAAGCCGTGCGGCAGCTGACCACCGCCGCGGGGGACGGGGCCGTGGCCGCGCTGGCGGCCTGCCGGTATATCGATTCGCTGTGAGGGCGGCATGGGCTGCGGCTCGATCGCTGCGAGGGCGGAGCGGGTTGCGGCTCGATCGCTGTAAGGGCGACGCTGGTTGCAGCGGTTTTGTGAGAAAAAACGGACAGAAAAACCCGGCCGGGCATTGCTCAGGCCGGGTTTGCGTTTCAGCATGGAATTTCAGAAGCTATTCCGGTTCGGTGCAGCCGCGGGAGGGACGGCGCCCGGCATCCACTGATCAGGCCGGGTTTTCCTCCAGAAGCCATTCCAGTTCGGTGCAGCCGCAGGAAGGGCAGCAGCCGGTATCCGCCGTGTCCTCAAAACACAGTCCGCAGGACGGGCACCGCCGGCCCAGCAGCCAGCTCCGGAAAGAGAAGAGCACCGTGTCCGCCATTTCGGCGGTGATAAAGCTCCGGTCTTCCGCTAGAGAATCCAGCCGGCGCATCCAGGCGGAGCGGCTGAGGCCGAACAGCGGCGCTTTGGCCTGCTGCGGCCGGTTATACCGGATGACGTCGACCAGCGGGACCGGCGCCAGCAGATTGCGGGCAAACATATCCGCTTCCGCCTCAAGGCCGCTGTCGGCCCGGAGGCCGGGGCCCATCTGGTCCGGAAAATCCCGGAAATGGTTCATGAAGAGATGGCCCAGCTCATGGGCCATGACCCAGCGCAGGCGGCCGGGATCCCTGACATCATCCCGATAGATAATACAGAAGACGGGATAGGCGATGGTTACCGCGTCTGTCATGCCCATCAGCGCCGGCAGGTTCCAGGGGATCCAGCCGGGATCCTGCATGGCCTGGGAAAGGGGCAAAAGGGAAATACCGGCGATGGCGGCCACATCGAAGGGGTTCACCGGCAGCCGGCCGATCTGATCATCATGAATGACGGCGCAGGCAAACCGGGTCGCCAGTTCAATCCGAGGGGCTATGGGCATGGCTGCGCCTCCTTTCAACCGGAGATCATTTTTGATCTATTTTACCACAGCGGCGGAGGTTTCTCAACCGCGGAAAAGCCGGAAATGTTGCAAATCAAGGCACGGCGTGATATAATCTGCGTGTTCCGCTGGCGGAACATTGATTTTTTTCCCTGTGGCTGAACGATCGAAAGGATTGATTATTTCGTGGATCTATGGCTCGCCCTGATCCTGTGCATTGCCCTCTCTGCCTTCTTTTCCGCTACGGAAACGGCGTTTTCCGCCTGCAACAAAGTCAAGCTGAAAACCATTGAGGGCCCCCGGAAACCCAGGGCGCTCCTGACACTGGAACTGCTGGAAAAATACAACTCTCTGCTGACAACGGTGCTGATCGGGAACAATATCGTGAATATTGCCGGCACGGCCATCGCCACGCTGATTTTTACCACGCGGATACTGCCCGGTGACAAGAATATGGGCGCCACCGTGGCTTCCGCGGTGATGACGGTGCTCGTGCTGTTTTTCGGCGAGGTCGGGCCCAAAACCCTGGCTAAGCAGCAGCCTGAAAAATACGCCATGGCAGTGAGCCCCGTGATCCGGGTGCTGATGATTCTGCTGAAGCCCCTGGACTGGCTGTTCGGCCTGTGGCGGAAGCTGCTGAGCAAACTGGTGAAGCCCGCGCCGGAGGAGAACCAGATCGAGAATGAGCTGATCACCATCATCGACGAAGCCCAGACGGAGGGGGACATTGAAGAGGAAGAAGGCGAGCTGATCCGCTCGGCCATCGAATTCAAAGAAACGAACGCAGCGGATATCATGACACCCCGGGTGGACGTGACCGCCCTGGAGGATACGGCATCGCTGGAGGAAGCGGCGGAACTGTTCCGGGCAACCTGGTATTCCCGGATCCCTGTATACCATGAAGACCTGGACCATATCGTGGGCATCCTGCATGAAAAGGATTTCTACAAAAAGACCCATGAAGGCTGCACTGATATCCGGCAGATCATGAAAGAGCCCAGCTTTGCGCCGGCGAGCCTGTCCATCGGCAACCTGCTGAAGCAGTTCCGGACCGCCAAGACCCACCTGGTGATTCTGCTGGACGAATACGGCGGAACGGAGGGAATTGTGACCCTCGAGGACGTGCTGGAAGAGCTCGTGGGCGAGATTTATGATGAGCATGACGAGGTGAACGAGGAGGTCGTCGAGAAGGAGGACGGCAGCCTGGAAGTGGATGCCAGCATGCAACTGCAGGAGCTGCTGGAGAAATACGATATTCCCAACACCTACGACGCGGACACGGTCGGCGGATGGGTGGCGGAAATGCTGGAAAAGGTGCCGGAACCGAAGGATTCCTTCGTGGTGAACGGACACCGCTTCACCGTTACGGAGATGGACGGCTTCCGGGTGACCCATGTGGTCGTGAGCCCGGAACCGGAGAAGGCCCCCGACGCGGAGGAACCGGCGGAGGAACCGGAGAAAAAAGCGGAATAAAACAAAAACCGGAGCGGCTTATGAGCCGCTCCGTTCCTGTAATGCCTTCTCCACCACAGCCCGGAAGGCCGTGTTGTCGGTCATCCGGGCGATGGCTTCCACCGCCATCAGCAGCAGGTCATGCTCGCTGACATCCCCCCGGGCGCCCTTGGTGATTTCATAAACCAGTTCTTCCGACCTGCGGATATTGTTCTGGTAGGTCTTGTATGCCTGCTCCATGCTGAAAGGATCCAGCGGGGCGGCTTCCGGGGTTTCCGGCTTTTCTCCCATGGGATGATTCCCCCCTCTTTTTTATTCAGCAGCGGAACCGGACATCCGGCGGAAATCCGGGCTTACCGGGCTTCCGGAACGGACCGTTTTCCGGGAACGGGCGATCTTCCGGGAACGGATGATCTTCCGGGAACGGGCGATCCTTGGGGAACGGCGGTTCATGATGGGGCGGGCGGGGGCCGCAGGGGCCGTGCCGCATGCCTTCCGGCAGATCCGCGGCCAGGGATTCCATATGCGCGCTCAGCTTGTTGCAGAGGGCGCAGAACTGTTCCTTCTCCCCCGGGGTCAGGCAGGCGGTCTTTTTCGCCGCGTCGGCTTCCCGGGCCCGGGTCAGGTCCTGGATGACTGCGCTGCCCTTTTCGGACAGGGTTACGTGCTGTAACCGGCGGTCTTCTTCATCTGCCGTGCGGGTGATCCAGCCTTCCTGTTCCGCCCGGGACAGCATTTCGCTCAGGGAAGAGGGGCGCAGGTCCAGCATTTCACAGAGTTCCCGGGAGGAAATGCCGCTGTTTTCGCTGACACAGGCCAGCAGGCGGCCGATGGCCGGCGGGAACGGGGGCTTGCCGGGATCCGGCGGACAGCGCCGCATGGCCCGGGACAGCTTCAGAATGGCAAAAATCACGTTGGAATCTGTGGACATATTGGTTTCATCCATATCAATGCAACTCCTTTCAGAATAAAGTACGGTACCGAACGATTGCATTATAGTTCGGTACCGTAAAATTGTCAAGGGTTTTTTTGAATTTAATCAGTGGCCTGGTTTTCCGTGGCGCCGATGGCGATGACGGAGGTGACGGTGCGGACAAATTTCCGGTCTTTGTATACGGCCAGCTTGTTCAGCATCCGGCCGCGGAACACCAGGGCCATCGTGTTTCCGCCGTCCAGGTTCAGGGCCTGGGTGACGCCGTGCTCCTTCATGATTTCGGCCATGCGCTGCAGGGTGGTTCCCTTGCTGTCGCTGTTCCGGCCCTGGGCGGAGAGAAGGAAATAATGGTTCGGTTCGATCATGCCCAGGGCATGCCGCGGCTCGATGCTTTTATAGTACGTGTAGACCAGGTCGTTGATTTCCCCGTCCCGGATCAGGATCGGGCCGAAGCTGAACACGTTCCGGGCCCCCCGGGCCAGCAGCTCCTCGGCGGTGATCTCGTTGCACTGGTACACCTGAAGCGTTCCGTCGGGATACTGGGCCATCATATCCAGATTGGGCAGATGGTGGCCGGTTTTCTTATTGGTTTTGGAGGAGATCAGCTGCCCTTCCCGAATGATAATGCCCACGGTTTCCTTGGCTTGGATCCGGTTGGCATAGAAGTCGTCCGAAAAGGCCAGGACTGCTTTGGCTTCCCGGGCGATCACAAAGGGATACTGGAATTTTCTGCCCGGATGGGCCGGATCCGTGACCACGGTGCGGAAGGCTTCCCCGTTCCGGGCCCATATTTCTGTTTCAAACCACTCCAGCGGGATGGAAGAGTCGACCCGGCGGGTAATGACGACCTGCAGGTCCTGCCCCAGGTAGATCCAGAGGCCTTCCTCGTCGTTCTCATAGAAATACTCGCCTTCCCCGGCCAGATACCCTTCCGCGTCCCGGGCAGGCCAGTCCGGCACCGGGGTCGGCGCCGGGGTTGCCAGCGGGGGCAGGGTCGGATGGGGCGCTTTCACGGCCCGGTCTGAGAACAGGGTGAGCCAGGTATCCGCATCGGTTTCGCCGGTTTCCGGCAGGCTGTTGGCCTGCTGGAACTGGCGGACGACCTTCGCGGTGTCCTCGGTATATTTTTTGTTGAAGTTGGAGGTTTTGAAATATCCGAGCTCATACAGGCGGTTTTTGAGCTGAGTGACCTCATTCCCCTTGGATCCCACCGTCAGGGGCAGAAAGCTGAGATCCTCGCCGCGGGAAAGGCCGGGCAGCAGCAGGAAAAGGGCCAGCATCAGGGAAAGCAGGCGCTTCAAAAACATCACCTCCGGAAAGATCGTGCAGGCCGGGCGGCTCAGCTGCCGGTGGGCCGGTCATACCGGGCGGCTTTCAGCTGCCGGTGGACCGGTAATGGCGCAGCGCCCGACGGAAGAGCGCGTAAAACAGGCCGAAGGAAACCGCACCGGCCAGTGGGCACAGGAAGGCGGCCCAGGCCGGCCAGCCGTACAGGGGCTTTCCCAGAATCCAGGCGGCGGGAACATGCAGCACCAGGGCGAAGGGCGCCACGACCGTGAACAGAATCCGCAGCGGGCGGGGATAGATGTCAATCGGGTAATCACAGGCGCTGCGCCCGCCGTAGGTCAGGGTGTTGGTCAGCTCCACGCTTTTGACACTCCAGATGACCAGGGACGCCTCGATTAGGAACAGCCCCAGGATCAGCAGGAACCCGAAGGCGATGGATTCCAGCAGCAGCAGGGCTTTGGGAAGGGACCAGGCAATCCGGGCCTGGATGCTGCCGAGGACCATGGATGCGACGCCGACAGCGATGCAGGCGATCCGGCGGGGATCCGCGGCGGAACAGAATACCTGGATCAGCACGCCCCGGGGACGGACCAGCAGCGTATCCAGCTGGCCGGTCCGGATCATATAAGGAAAGGCGCCGGTGATCCCCCGACCGAAGCATTCCGTCAGGTAGAAAGTCACGCTCATCAGGCCGTAGAAAAAGAACAGGTCGCCGGGCATCCACTGGTTCAGCCGGTCAAAGCGGTCGATGACCAGCATCAGGGCCATAAATTCCCCGCCTTCCATGACCAGCTGGGCCAGCGTCTGCATCAGGAAAGAAGCGGGATACTGCAGCTGGCTGCGAATCTGGAGCCCCATGGAACGGCAGTAAAGACGGATCGTGTTCATGCTTCAGCCTCCCTGCACTACCATGCGCTTTTGGTTCACTCGCCAGAACAGGAGCCCCGCCGCGGCCAGCGCTACCGTCCAGGCGGACTGCAGCAGCAGAATGCCCGGGGCGGCGGAGGCGGCATAGTCGCCGGTGTAGAGGCGAATCGGCGCATCCAGCAGCTGGGCATAGGGCAGGCGGGTGATGATCGGCTGCCAGCTGTCCGGGAACAGGGTCAGCGGCAGAATGTTGCCGGCAAAGACCATCATCAGCATGTTCAGCAGCGCCTGCATGCCCCGGGGATCCAGGGTGCGCATGGTGAAGGCCATCGTAATATTTTCCAGGGCGGAAACGCACAGGAGGCCGATGAACAGGGCCGGCAGGCTCGTGAGCAGGGCGGATGCGCCCGCCGGAGATGCCAGCCCCCAGCCTTCCGGCAGGAGGCAGGCGACGGCCAGCATCGGCACCGCCCGGAGCAGGCTGCCCACCAGCTTCTGGGCCAGAATCCGGACATAGTAATAGGTATACAGATGAAGAGGGCGGCACAGGTCATAGGCGATGCTGCCGGTCCGGATTTTGTCCGCCAGGTCCGGGTCCGTGGCCAGCAGCATCCGGAAAAAGGCCTGCTGCAGCCAGACGTAGGAGGAAATATGGCTGATGGGCACGGCCTGCGGCTTTCCGGCATAGAGGGCCCGGTAAAGGGCGATCAGGATCAGGCCAAAAAACAGCTGGCAGATGAAGCCGCCCAGCGCGGCGCCCCGGTACTGCAGTTCCATCCGGCGGCGCATCCGGAAAACACACCAGTATGCTCTCATAGGCCCAGCTCCTGATACATGGCCGCGATCACATGGTCGATATTGGGGTACTGGACGGTGAGCTCCTGCACGGGCAGGGCGTTCCGGTACCGGGCATACAGATCCTCCAGCGCGCCGTCAAACAGCTTGCTGCCATGGCCGAGCACCATGACCCGGCGGCAGAGGGCGGCAATATCCTCCATATCATGGGTGGTCAGCAGGATGGTGGTGCCCTTCTCCCGGTTTTCCCACTGCAGGAAGTCCCGCAGCGCCAGTTTGCTGACGGCGTCCAGCCCGATGGTGGGCTCATCCAGGAACAGGAGCTCCGGGCAGTGCAGCAGGGAGCCGCAAAGCTCCGCCCGCATCCGCTGGCCCAGGCTCAGCTGCCGGAGCGGCGTCCGCAGAAGGCTGCCCAGGTCCAGGGCCTCCGACAGCTCGTTCATCCGGCGGCGGAAATCCGCTTCCGGAACCCGATAGATTTCCCGCAGAAGGTCATAGCTGTCCAGCAGGGGAACATCCCACCAGAGCTGGGTGCGCTGGCCGAAGACCACGCCGATCCGCCGGACATGCTCCTTCCGTTCCAGCCAGGGAACCCGGCCCCCGATCCGGACGGCGCCGCTGTCCGGCGTGAGGATGCCGGACAGCACCTTGACCGTGGTGGATTTCCCGGCGCCGTTCGGGCCGATATAGCCGACCAGTTCCCCCTGTTTCACGGTGAAGGATACGTCTTTCAGGGCCTCCACGGTCGTTTTTTCGCGCGCAAGAAAACCGCGGTCCTTCTTTTTGCGGACCGTGAAGGTTTTGCGCAGATGTTCCACGGTGATGTAGCTCATGGAAGGTTTCCTTTCCCGGCAGAGAAAAAACCTCTGCAGAAGGTCTGAAATTCAGGATTGCAGAGGCTTACGGGCATTCACGCAAGCATGTGTGTGGGGAGATCATAGCAGGGATCGTTTTTTCTGTCAAGTTGTTGCGTTTTCGGGGAAGACCGGATATGATATACAGGGGATTTGTTCCGGTACGGGAACCGGTCCCCGGAAGGAGATTATATGAAGAAACTGATTGCAGCGGCGCTGGCAGTGCTGATGCTTTTCTCCCTGGCCCTGGCGGAATCCTCAGGGGACGGGGACCTGGTGATCGAGGAAGTCATCCTGGATGAGGAGAATCCGGAAGGCAAGCTGCCGGAGGCCACGGAAGCGCCGGCCGCGGCGGAAAAGACGGTTTTCACGCCTTCCTACGGCAGCCCCTATTCCTCGGACCTGGGCTCTTCCTACTGGACCCTGCCGATGGACATCACCGATGAGGAAGCGGTCTGGAAGATGCTGATGGAACCCATGACGGTGGTGAGGATCGGCAGCGGCAACCAGGAAAAGAAGCAGACCTATCTGTACAAGGAGCCGGACGAAAACAGCAAAAAGGTCGGCGTGGTGACCCGGGACAGCCAGGGCGTCCGCGTGATTGAAAAGCTGGACAGCGGATGGTCCCTGGTGGAATGCTATTCCAGTTCCTTTCACGACACCAAGGTGAAGGCCTGGAACATGCTGGTGCAGGGCTACATTAAAACGGAATACCTGACCCAGGTGCAGCCGAATCCGAATCTGGGCATCGTGGTGGACAAGCTGACCCAGCGACTGTACATTTTCCAGGACGGGAAACTGCTGACGACGCTGTTGTGCTCCACGGGCCTGGTGCAGCACAACGGCAGCAAATGGCAGCCCTACAACGAGACCCGGTCCGGGGAGTTCATGCTGATGAGCAAGGTCGGCACCCTGAAAAGCGACCGCCTGCTGTGCGATATGGCGATCCGCTTCAACAGCGGGGATATGGTCCATGAGGTTCCCCATGTGATCCAAGCGGACGGGAAGACCAAGAACTACAACTCCACCGAGCCGAAGCTGGGCACCAAGTGCAGCCACGGCTGCATCCGCGTGCAGCGGAACAAAACGCCGGAAGGCATTAACATGGGCTGGCTATGGAACCAGGTGAAAAGCGGCAGCCGCGTCAAGTTTGTCATCTGGGAAGACTGGCAGGGGCGGCAGATTGATTATCCGGACCCGGACACGGTGCTGTACTACAACCCGAACGGGGGCGACTACTACCACCGGGCGGAAACCTGCTACATGGCCAAAAAACTGACCTTCAGCCCCTTCACCTATGCGGAGCTGGATGAGGGAGCGTTTGCGAAGCTGAAGTTCTGCCCCTACTGCGGGCCGGCGCTGCGGACGGCGGAGATCGATGCCATCAACGAACGCTATGCCGAGGGCGGGGACCACGATGAAAACCTGACCATGCTCCGGCAGGAATACGAGCAGTATATGGCCGAATGAAAAACGAAGAAAAAATGTGATTTAAAGAGAAAAACAAAGGGAAACCCGGAAAATGCCGGACTTCCCTTCTTTTTTTGACCTTTTATTACTTTGACTTTCTTTGACCTTAGTGTATACTATAATCAGCGTTCGGGAGAACGGGGGCGGCCAAAGACCGCAGCAAGATTGAAACCAAACGGTTCCTTCCGGCGGAAACCCGCCGGGGCGGACCCTGATGAAATGGAGGTTTTTGTATGAGTAACTATCTTCCCAGCCTGTTTCGTGAGAATCTGATGGATGTGTTCAATGACTTTGACCGGGATTTCTTCCGGGGCTTCGGCCGGCCTGAGCAGATGCTGTACGGCAAACACGCGGACCGCATGATGAAGACCGACGTGAAGGAAACCGAGGAAGGCTACGTGGTGGACGTGGACCTGCCCGGCTTCAAGAAGGAAGAAATCAACCTGACCCTGGAGAACGGCTGCCTGACCATCTCCACCCAGAAGGGGATTGAAAACAAGGAGGAGGACAAGCAGGGCAGGGTGCTGCGCCAGGAGCGGTACTCCGGCACCATGAGCCGCAGCTTCTATGTGGGCGAGAACCTCACGGAAGAGGATATCAAGGCCAAGTACGAAAACGGCGTCCTGAGCCTGGAAATCCCGAAGAAGGATCCGGCGAAGGTGAACACCAAGAAGCAGATTCTGATTGGATGATGGATGACCCGATGAACGGGCCCCGGCCAAGCGCCGGGGCCCGTTTTTCACAGGTCCAAACCGAAACGGAACAGATAGATCCAGAGGGTTCTCCGGTGGGCCTCATATTCCCCCCGGGAGACATACAGGTCCTTCAGGACGCGGTACAGGCGGATTTTGATCCGGATATTTTTGAGGGGGTGCAGGACGGAATCCAGTACCTGGCGGAAGGAAGTGCTACTGGGGGTGCGCCGGTAATCGTAGACGGAATCCTTCATGAAGGCAATGGTGTCCGCCTGCTTCAGATAGGACATCACGAAGGAAAAATCCTCCCCCCAGAAAAGGGTTTCATCAAAGCGGAGGCTTCCCACCAGGTCCCGCCGGAAAAGCTTGTTCCACAGGACGCCGTAAAAGTAGCTGTTGGACCGGCGATTGAGGATTTCAAGCATCCGGTGGCCGGAAACGGTATCCTCCCGGTTGGCCAGGTTTTTATAGCGCGCATGGTCCCCGATGTATTCCGTATAGCCGGAAAGGACCAGATCGGCGGCATCCGCCTCGGCCCGGCGGACCAGCAGCCGGAGGGAATCCGGCGGAAGGCTGTCATCCGCGTCGGCGAAACGGATATATTTCCCGGTGCAGAGGTTAAGCGCCCGGTTCCGGGCGGCGGAAACGCCGGAACGGGGCTGGGACAGCACCGTGAGCCGGGGATCCTTTTCGGCATACTGCCGGGCAACGGCCAGCGTCTGATCGGTACTGCCGTCATCCACCAGAAAAACCTGCAGGGACGGATAGGACTGGGCCAGAAGGCTGTCCAGCAGGCGGGGAAGGGCTTTTTCCTCGTTATGGGCGGGAATGATGACGCTGACCAGCGGGGGGGCATTCAACAGGGCGAATCCCTCTCTTTCCGAAAAGCTCGAAACGAAACCGAAAAACGGAACGCAACAAATCTATTCTACCATGAAAAGAAACGGAAGAAAAGGGAAGAATGGAGGCGGAAGAAAAGGGGCCGGATGTGTCGGATGAAATAAGGGACGATGAAGGAGTGGAGACGGGAAAGGAATGGGCGAAGGATAGGAACGGGTGAAGAAAGGGGATGACTGGACAGGGGAGGAAAAAAACGGTACAATAAGCTGCAAAAAACCGCCGCGGGCGCGGCAGGAAGGGAGACGACATGAATCCGAAACTGAAGAAGATTCTGAGCGCCGCCTTTGTCGTTCTGTCCATATCCGTGGTGGTAATCATCGCTTTCAGCAATACAGAGTTCAAAGATGCCTGGTCTGCGCTGCGCCAGATGGACTGGCGCTGGACGGTGGGGCTTTTTTTCTGCTGGCTGGTTTACGCGGGGTGCGAAAGCCTGGGGACCTGCTTTTACCTGCGGTCCCAGGGCTTCAAAATCTCCCCGTTCCGGACGCTGATCTGCACCCTGATCGGGTTTTATTACAGCAACATCACGCCCAGTGCCGCCGGCGGGCAGCCCATGCAGATCAATTCGCTGCGGAAGGCCGGCATTCCGGTGGGATACGGAACCGTCGCGGTTTCGGTGCGCTTTATTTCCAACCAGATCCTGATCTGCCTGACCGGGATCCTGCTGATGGTGTTCAACCGGGATTTCGTGTACCGCCAGCTGGGGGACGCGGTCTGGTTTGTCCGGCTTGGCCTGGTATGCAATTTTGTGCCGGTGCCGATGATCCTGCTGGCCGCCTTCAAGCGGAACTGGGTGCAGAAACTGGCCCAGAAGCTGATCGATTTTCTCGCCCGGATCCACCTGGTCCGCGATAAGGACAGGACGATGGCCAAGCTGACGGAGACGCTGGACGACTACCATACGGCGATGATGGAACTGAGCCGTTCCCTGGGGCGGATTCTGGTCCAGTTCCTGTGCAGCGCGGCCAGCCTGGCGGGCCTGTTTTCAACGATTGTGTTTGTGTATTATGCCTTCGGGCAGTCCGGGACGCCGGCCTGGCAGATCTTTACGCTGAGCGCGCTTCTGTTCGTCAGCGCCAGCTATACGCCCCTTCCCGGGGCGAGCGGCGCCCAGGAGGGCGGATTCCTGCTGTATTTCAAGGGCATTTTTCACAGCGGGATTATCGGCCTGGCCCTGCTGGTCTGGCGGTTCTTCACCTATTACCTATTCCTGCTGGTCGGCGTGGTGATGCTGTTTGTGGAAAAGGCCGCCATCCGCAGGGCCAAGAAACAGGAAGCGGAAAAACAGGACAGGGAAAAAGAGGCGGAAGAAAAAGAGACGGTTATTCCGGACAGGACAGATCAGCAATCTGCTCAATCATAGGGTGCAGCGCGCGGACGCAGGGCGTGTCCGCCGCACGGTAATAGACTTCCTTTCCTTCCCGCCGGCTCTGGATCAGGCCGGCGGTTTTCAACAGCTTCAGATGGTGCGCCAGCGCCGGGCTGGACATGCCCAGCAGCGCGGACAGGTTCAGCGGGCACTCTTCGCAGTGGCAGAGGATCCAGAACAGCCTCAGCCGGGTATTATCGCTGAGCAGTTTCATCAGGTCGGCCGTGGCCGAAAAGGCTTCCACCGCCGGCATATGGTCAAACATCTGCTCCGTTTCATCATGATGGTGGTGGGGAAGATGGTTTTCCGTCAAGCTGCAGTGCCTCCCTTCAGGGTTTCCCGGCCGGTGAACAGCGCCCGGATGGCGTTCAGCACCGCCAGCACCATGACGCCCACATCCGCGAAAATCGCCAGCCACATATTGGCGATGCCCAGCGCGCCGAGCACCAGGCAGGCGGCTTTGACGCCGATGGCAAACACGATATTCTCATACACAATGGCCATACATTTCCGGGAAATCCGGATGGCTTTGGCGATCTTGCGGGGATTGTCATCCATCAGCACGATATCCGCGGCTTCGATGGCCGCGTCGGAGCCCATGGCGCCCATGGCGATGCCCAGGTCCGCCCGGGCGAGCACCGGCGCGTCGTTGATGCCATCCCCCACAAAGGCGAGGATTTCCCGGCCGGATTTGGTTTCCATCAGGGCTTCCAGCCGGGCGACCTTGTCCTGGGGCAGAAGGTCGCTGTGGATTTCATCAATGCCGAGCTCCCCGGCGATCTGTTCGGCTACGGCTCTGCGGTCGCCGGTCAGCATCACGGTGCGGCGGACGCCGGCGGCGCGAAGCTCCCCGATCGCCTGGGCCGAGTCGGGCTTCACCCTGTCGGAAATGACGATGTGGCCGGCGTATTCCCCTCCGATGGCCATGTGGACAATGGTGCCGGCATGGTGGCAGGGCGTGAAGGGAATGCCCAGCCGCTCCATCAGGCGCTCGTTGCCGGCCGCCACCGTTAGGCCGTCGATGCGGACGGTGACCCCGTTGCCGCTGATTTCCTCAATATCGCTGACCCGGCGCAGGTCCGGTTCCTTTCCGCAGGCCTTCCGGATGCTGGCGGCGATGGGATGGGAGGAGGCGCATTCCGCCAGCGCGGCGTATTCCAGCAGCTCTTCCTCCCCGAGGGGGCTGTGGTGGATCGCGGTGACTTCAAACACCCCCTGGGTCAGGGTGCCGGTTTTGTCGAAGACCACGGCGCCGGTATGGGCCATGGCTTCCAGATAATTGGAGCCCTTGATCAGGATGCCGGCTTTGCCCGCGCCGCCGAGGCCGGCGAAGAAGCTCAGGGGAATGCTGATCACCAGGGCGCAGGGGCAGCTGATGACCAGGAAGGTCAGCGCCCGATAAATCCATTCGCCCCAGGCGGGATCCGATCCGCCCGCCAGGCGGAAAAGGGGCGGCAGCACCGCCAGGGCAACGGCGCCGAACACCACGGCCGGGGTATACCAGCGGGAGAAACGGGAGATAAAGTTTTCGGAACGGGACTTGCGGGAAGAGGCGTTTTCCACCAGGTCCAGCACTTTGGAGACGGTGGAGTCCCCGAATTCCCGGGTGGTCCGCACCTTCAGGACGCCGGACATGTCGATGCAGCCGCTGACGATTTCATCCCCCGGCTTCACGTCCCGGGGAACGCTTTCCCCGGTCAGGGCGCTGGTGTTCAGGCTTGCGCTTCCTTCCAGCACGACGCCGTCAATCGGGACCTTTTCCCCGGGCAGCACGGTGATGACCGTGCCGACGGCGATCTCCTCCGGATCGGTTTTTACCAGCTGGCCGTTTTCCTCGATATTGGCATAATCCGGGCGGATATCCATCAGCTCGGAGATGTTCCGCCGGCTTTTGCCGACGGCATAGCTCTGGAAAAGCTCCCCGATCTGGTAGAACAGCATGACCGCCACCGCTTCCTCATAGTCGCCGGTCCGGAGCAGGCCGATGGCGAAGGCGCCCAGCGTGGCGACGCACATCAGGAAGTTTTCATCGAAAACCTGGCGGTTGCCGATTCCTTTGGCGGCCTTCAGGACGATATCCCAGCCGATGACGGCATAGGGAACCAGATACAGGAAAAAGCGGAAGACGCTGGATCCCGGGATAAAATGAAAGGCGACCAATAGCACGGCGGTCAGCAGGATTCGGAAAAGCATTTTTTTCTGCTTCTTGTTCATGGCGGCGTTCCTCCCGGCCCGTTAAAGGATCAGAGGTAGATTTCGCAGTCGCTTTCCACCTTTTTGCAGGCGGCCAGCACGTTCTTCATCACGGCGGAGGCATCGGCGCCTTCCTCAAACTCCACAGACATCTTCTGGGTCATGAAATTGACCACGGCGCTTTGGACGCCGGCGGTTTTCCGGGCGGCGGCTTCCATCTTGTTGGCGCAGTTGGCGCAGTCCACTTCGATTTTGTAGGTTTTCTTCATGGGGATGCCTCCTGTCTGATAATTAAACGATCGTTTAATCGTTTAGCTGTATGATACGCCTTCCGGGAAGCTTTGTCAACAGGAAAACGGAAAAAAGATTCCAGCCGGGTGGCTTCGCGGCAAGATGAAAACCGCAAAAGAACGGCGCAGGAAGCATTTACAAAGCGGGCGGGTTTACGGTACAATAGAATTCAGGAAAACAGGAAACAAGTCGGAGGGAAATGACATGGTCAGGGAAATCATCCGGGATCCGGTGATGCTGGCAAAGAAGTCTTCCGCCGCAACGGAGGCGGACCTGCCGGTGGCACAGGACCTGCTGGACACGCTCCGGGAAAACCTGGACCACTGCGTCGGCCTGGCTGCCAATATGATCGGCATCCGGAAACGGATCATTGCCGTCTGCAGCGGGCCGCTGATTATTGTGATGCTGAATCCGAAGATTATCCGGAAATCCGGGGAATATGAAACGGAGGAAGGCTGCCTTTCCCTGGAGGGTGTGCGGAAAACCGTCCGCTACAGGACGATTTCCGTCAGCTGGCAGGATACGCAGATGAAAGCCCATACGGACACGCTGAACGGCTATGTGGCCCAGATCGTGCAGCATGAAATTGACCACTGCAACGGCATCCTGATCTGACCGCGGCTTGAGCATCGCGTGGGTTTGCGGTATAATACGGGGAATCAACTGAGAAAAAACGCCGAACAGTCCGGAAACGGAAGTCTGCGGGGAGGCGGGGACTTTTGCGAATCAGATGTATCATTCAATGGACAGCGCTTCTGCTGGCGGCGTTGTTTTGCGTGCCTGCGGGTTCGATGGCGGCGGCATCGCGCAGGGCCGGGTCCTTTTTCTATGAAGTGCAGGAGGACCAGACCGCGAAGATTACTGACTTCAGCGACCAGACCCGGAGCGATGAAATCGCTCTGGTGATTCCGTCGGAGGTGGACGGATACCCCGTGACGGCGATCGGGGACAACGCCTTCATGCAGCAAACCACGCTGACCAGCGTGGTGATTCCCGAAGGGATCCGGAGCATCGGCAGCAAAGCCTTCAGCGCCTGCGACGGGATCACGTCGATCCGGCTGCCTTCCACGCTGGAAAGCATCGGGAGCCGGGCCTTTTCCAACTGCAAGGGGCTGCGGTCCATTGCGCTGCCGCTTTCCCTGACGGCCCTGGGGGACAATCCCTTCACCATGTGCGACAACCTGACGGACGTGGCGATTGACCCGGACCACCCGGTGTTCGTGATGGAAAACGGAAGCCTGGTTTCCCGGGAGGACCATCGGCTGATTGCGTATTTTCATGCAGCGGCCGAGGGCGTATATGCCGTTCCGGAAGATGTGAAGACCATCGGGAGCATCGCCTTCTCCTACAGCGGAGAGCTGGAGTACGTGCTGCTGCCGGAAGGGCTGGAAACGATTGAGGACAGTGCGTTTACCCGGTGCACGGCGCTGAAGGAGGCCCTGCTTCCCGGCAGCCTGACCACCATGGGAAACAAAGCCTTTGCCGACTGCGCCGCGATGGCGGAAATCGAGCTGCCGGATACGCTGACCACCGTGACCGGGAACCCCTTCGTGGGCTGCTCCTCGCTCCGGTCGATCCGGGTCAGCGAAACCCACCCGGTGCTGGAAAACCGGGACGGCGTGCTGATCGACAAGACCGAGCACCGCCTGGTCTGCTATCCCAAAGCCATGGATCTTCCGGAATATGCCGTTCCCGGCGATATCCGGATCATCGGGGTCAGCGCCTTTGAGAGCACCTGGGACAGCAGCCGGGAACACAACCTGCGGAGCATCCTCCTGCCGGAGGGGCTGGAGACGATTTCGGACTTTGCGTTCAGCGCCTGCAAGGGGCTGGAGCAGATCAACCTGCCGGACACGGTGAAAACCATCGGGATCTGGGCGTTTGAGAGCTGCGCCAACCTGCGGGAAATCACCCTGCCGGCCGGGCTGGAAACGATTCCTTCCTGCATGTTCAGCCGGTGCGACCGGCTGGAAACCGTCCGGATTCCGGAAGGGCTGAAGGAGATCGGCAGCAACGCCTTTGACGGATGTTTCAGCCTGGCGGCCATCACCCTGCCGCATTCCCTGACGGATATCGGGAGCTACGCTTTCAACAACTGCAACGCGCTGGAATCGATCGTGCTGCCGAAGAACATCACGACGCTGGGAACCGGCGTTTTCAACGGATGCACCGCCCTGAAAGAGGCCGACATCCCCACGGTCCTGACCTATATTCCGGAGCGGATGTTCCGGTACTGCAGCGCGCTGGAAACGATCAAACTGCCGCTGTACCTGCGGCGGGTGGAAGCGGCGGCGTTCCAGGGGTGCGCTTCCCTGAAAAGCGTCCAGTTCACCGACAAGCTGCGGAGCATCGGGGAAGCAGCGTTTGAAGGCTGCAAATCCCTGCGGGACATCGTGCTTCCGGAAGGGATCAAAAACCTGCATAAATACGCATTCAATGATATTCCGGAGCTGCGGAGCATCGTTCTGCCCGGTTCGGTCGTGAATATCGGATACAACGCGCTCCCGCCGCAGGCCTTCGACCTGGTGGTCTGGATTTCCGTGCCCGGCAGCCCCGCGGAGGTGTACTGCCGGGAGAACGCCTTTGAATACTGCTATCCGGAGGGTGGCGCCGGTTCCGCGGCGGAGGACGAACCGCTGCCTTCCAGGACGGTGGAAGCGGCAGAAACGCAGCCGGCGGCCCAGGCCCAGGAGACCGGGGTTGTGACCGTCTGGGAAGAGGACGTAACGATCCACGAGGAAAAACCGGAGGAATAACCGGAAAGGACGGGCATCATGGAAGAAACAGAAAAACGCCCGGTGAAACAGTGGGTCTTTGAAATGATCCACGGCGGGATCAGGGGAAACCGGGCGGCGAGAATTTTCAGCGCGATAATCATTATCCTGATTCTGCTGAGCGTGGCCTCCATGATTCTCGAGTCCTATGAATCCATCGAAAGCCGCTTCCACTCCGTGTTTTTCTGTCTAGAAGCCGTGACGGTGGCTGTGTTCACGCTGGAATACCTCGCGGGGCTGTGGACGGCGGACCTGGCGTATCCGGATTCGAAACATCCCAGGCTCCGCTTCATGGGGAGCTTCATGGCCATCATTGAACTGCTGGCCGTGCTTCCCTTCTATCTGAGCCTGATCCTGCAGGATGAGTCTTTTCTGGATATTACCGAGTTTTTCCAGCTGCTCCGGCTTTTGCATGTGCTGAAGCTGGGCGAGTATAACAAGCCCCTGCATACGCTTGGGGAAGTAATCCGGGAAAGCCTGCCGCAGCTGGTCACCGTGGTGCTGATCGGCCTGTTCGGCATGCTGGTCGGGGCCACCGTCCTCTACAAGGTGGAGCACCCGATCCAGCCGGAGGTGTTTCCGAATATCGTTGCCAGCTTCCGGGTTGTTTTATCGGAAGCCACCCGGTCGGGCATCGGGAGCAGCGTTCCCCAGACGGAGGTCGGGCGGGTCTGCCTCGTCCTGATGGAACTGATGGGGATCGGGATCATTGCGGTGCCCATCGGCGTCATCGCCAGCGGCATGAACCACCATGCCCTGACCCGGCACCAGGAAGAGCAGAAAGAGGAAGAAAAGAAGTTTTGCCCCTGGTGCGGCCATTCCCTGGAGGACCATCCGGGCCGGGAATGAGCCGGCATGGACGAAAAAGGGCTGAAAACGACCAAAAACTCACTTCTCAAACATAAGCTTTCAGAGTATAATGAGGCGTAACCGTATGGTGACAGGACCGAAGCAGGAGGTAAGCCATGACGGATTTTACCAGTGCCTGGAACACGGAGTCTTTTTTAACCTATCCGATTGGGCCGCTGGGCCTGATTGCGATGCCCGGAACGGAAGAAATCGGCGCGAAGGTGAACGCCTGGCTGCAGAAATGGCGGGACCACGCGGAAGAATCCAGCCCCGGCGACATGAGAACGACTCCCGGGTTCGAACGGGAGGATTTCCTGATTCCGGTGACATGCCCCCGCTTCAGCAACGGCGAAGCCAAGGGCATGATCAAGGAGAGCATCCGGGGTTATGATATTTATATATTGTGCGACCCCGGCGCCTACAATGTGACCTATGAGCTGTACGGGCAGAAAGTCCCCACGACGCCGGACGAGCACTTTGCCAACCTGAAGCGGATCATCGCGGCCATGGGCGGCAAGGCCAAACGGGTTTCCGTGATTATGCCCATGCTGTACGAAGGCCGGCAGCACCGCCGCTCCAGCCGCGAAAGCCTGGACTGCGCCATGGCGCTGCAGGAGCTGGAGCACATGGGGGTCAACAATATTGTGACCTTCGACGCCCACGACCCCCGGGTGCAGAACGCGATTCCGACCACCGGGTTTGAGTCCGTGATGCCCAGCTACCAGATCTTCAAGGCGCTCCTGAAAAAGGACAAAACCCTGCGGATCGACCGGGACCATATGATGATCGTTTCCCCGGACGAGGGAGCGATCGACCGGAATATCTTCTACGCGTCCGTGCTGGGGCTGGATATGGGCCTGTTCTATAAGCGGCGGGATTACACCCGGATCGTCAACGGGCGGAATCCGATCATTGCCCATGAATACCTGGGCGACAGCGTGGAAGGCAAGGACGTTTTTGTCGCGGACGATATGATCTCCAGCGGCGAGAGCATCATTGACCTGGCCCGGGAGCTGAAAAAGCGGAAAGCGAACCGGATCTTCACGGGCTGCACCTTCGCCCTGTTCACCAGCGGGCTGGAATCCTTTGACCAGGCCTACCGGGAAGGGATTATCGACCGGGTGATTTCCACCAACCTGACTTACCGGAACCCGGCCCTGGCGAATACGGAATGGTTTATCGAAGCGGACATGAGCAAATATATTTCCTATATCATTGCCACCCTGAACCACGACCGGAGCCTGAGCAAGCTGCTGAACCCCTACGACAGGATTCACGGGCTGCTCAAGCGCTACAACGCGGAGCAAATGGAGGCCGGGATCCGGCTGGTTTGATCCGGGATTGTAAAAACCTGCCTGCACGGGCAGGTTTTTTATTGGAAGAATCATTCCCGGATTGAAAAACCATGGCGGATGTTGTATGATAAAAACAGACATGATCTGCCATAACGGAGGGAAGAGCGATGATTGCCTTAGCCTGTGACCATACCGGTGTTGCCCTGAAAGCGGAAATTGCGAAAATGCTGGACGAAATGGGGCTGGCCTGGAAGGACTTCGGGAACGATGATCCCGCGAACCGGGACGATGATTATCCGATTTACGGATACCGGGCGGCGAAAGCCGTGGCTTCCGGGGAGTGTGACCGCGGGATTCTGATCTGCGGCACGGGCATCGGGATCGGGATCGCGGCCGGCAAGGTGAAGGGGATCCGCGTCTGTACCTGCAGCGACGTTTACAGCGCGGAGCTCAGCAAACGGCACAACAACAGCAATATTCTGACCATGGGCGCCCGGGTGGTCGGGACGGAGCTGGCGAAGATGATCGCCCGGCACTGGCTGACCGCCGAATTCGAGGGCGGAAGGCACCAGCGGCGGATCGACATGATCGCCGCCATTGAGAACGGGCAGGCGCCGGAATAAGGAAAATGCCCGGCACCGGAGAAGGAGCTTACTGAGAGGGAATCGGATGTATACGGAGAACCAACTGAAGCAGTATGGATATTTTCAGAACCAGCTGGCAATTACCGAGCATCGGAATCTGCTGGACCCGCTGACAGGCCTGGTGAGCCGTCCCGGCATGATCGGGCTGGCGAAGGACCTGATTGCGCGGGAAGAGCCTTTTGCCTACTGCATTCTGGATCTGGACAATTTCAAATTCGTCAACGATACCTACGGGCATCACGCGGGGGATGCGGTGCTGATCGAGCTGGCGCGCCTGCTGAGGGAGTATCTCGGGGAGCGCGGGGTGGCCGGCCGTTTCGGCGGGGATGAGTTCCTGATTCTGATTCCCGGGCTGAAGACCTATGACGACCGGAAGGCCTTCCTGAAGGAACTGTATGAAAGCGGGCGGGTACTCCGGCGGAATTATACCGGCACGGAAAGCCATCCCTTTATCACCGGCACCATCGGATGCGCCGGCTTTCCGGAAAACGCGCAGGATTACGACGGCCTCTTCACCCTGATGGATAAGGCGCTGTACCGCGGAAAGACCAAGGGCCGGAACTGCTATATCATCTATCTGGAAGAAAAGCATAAGAATATCGAGATCCAGCGGATTGCCCGCCAGGGGATGTTCACCGCGATGAACGGGCTGGTCCGGGCTTTTGAAATGGTGCCCGGGCTCAGAAACCGGCTGGAATCGGTGACGCCGTTCCTGATGGACATCCTGCGGGTTTCAGACCTGTATTATATGGGGAACGACCTGGTGCTGCATTCCGTGCGGCAGCCGGGCCTGGCGGCGCCGGTACCGGACGCGGACCGGCTGGTCATGATGAACGACCTGTTTGCCACGAACAATATGGAAGAAATCCGGGAACGCTGCCCGGTTTTCCATGAGGTGCTGGTAAAAATGGAGGTCGAGACCCTGATGGTGGTGCGGGTCATGATGGAGGGGAAATCCTTCGGCACGCTGCTGCTGGCGGAGCCCCGCAGCCTGCGGATCTGGCAGGAGGACGAAAGCGCCATGATGTACTTCCTGGCCAAGCTGATGGCCTATCGGCTCTGCATGGACGGCGAAAGCCTGGCGGATGCCGGAAAGAAATGATTTCAGGTTTCCACGGAATGCTGGAAAAAGAACCCCGGGGATCAGGCGTCCTCGGGGATGTTTTCAAAGAAATCGTCATGGGCTTTGTCCGGGCCGACGGTGGTGTGGTAGAGCCCGAAGATCTGGGAATCGTACTCTTCGTTGACATAGACTTTATATTTGGTTTCCTGCTGGGAGAGATGGCAGTGCCAGGCGGCATCGGCCACCTCATAGGCGGTTTTGCCGCCGAAGGCGGAGAGCTCCATGGCGTTCCAGTCGAAGATGACCTGGTCCTTCGGATACAGGTGGATATAGCATTTTTTGACCTCCCAGAGGCCGTACTCCTTGGCGGATTTCTTTTCGTATTTGGCTTTGCCGGACTTCTTCAGGGCGTTGATGACGATGTCCGCGCAAACCTTGTGGAGCCCGTGGCCGTATTCCCCGTCGATGTCGTGGGTGACCACGACCTCCGGTTTGTAATGGCGGAACAGCTCGATCATATAGGCCTGCACCTTGGCCTTGCCGACCTTTTTGTAGGCGACTGCCAGGTCCATGGTGTACCGGTCGTAGAACTTGCCGGTGATGGGATAGGAGCGCTGCCCGGCGGTCCACAGCCCGTCCAGCAGCTCCGTGCGGCGGTAGGTGCTGCTTTCCGTGATATAGACGACCAGGACTTTTTTGCCCCGTTCCGCGCCGTAATAGGGAATGACCGCCCCCATGAAGACATATTCGTCGTCCGGATGGGCGATGACCATCATCAGGTCCGCTTTCTCATAGGTGGGCTCCCAGACCTGGATGGTTTCCGGGCGCTCGCCTTCGGAGAGCACGATGAGCTCGCAGATTTTCAGGTCGTGGGGATAATTGCTGTGGGAGGCGATCCGGAAGGCGGTGACGCCGTCCAGAGGGGTCCAGGTGGTCAGCATTTCGGTTTTGAATTCGTCCACGGCAGCCCATTCGCCGTCCTGTTCCACCTCGACGCACCATTTCCGGTTGATGTCGGCCCACTTGATCTGCACGCCGGAGCAGGTTTCCCCTTCGGGCAGGCGGACTTCCAGATAATTGTTCTTTGCCTTGTTGGAGATCCAGATTCCTTCGTACCGCCCGTCGTAAAGCACCTCCGTCTTCCGGGAGGAGCCTTTGGAGAAGGAGAAGGTGCAGTCCTTCGTCAGGTCCCGGGCGGTTTCCGCGCCGGCGGAAACGGAAAGCGCCAGCAAAAGCCCGGCCAGCACCCCAAACAGAACGCCTTTTTTCATCGCCCAGACCATCTCCTTTTCCCTTTCGGGGGATTTGACGGGGATAATATACCATTTTTTCGGCCCGGTGTGAAGACGGTGGGCGGCAAGGTGAATTTTTCCTTGCCTGACCGGCTTCGGTTTGCTATAATAACAAAAGTGTTCCCGAATTTACTGATGAACGGAGAGAGACCCATGAAGAAGAAAGCAATTCTGGCTATGTTGCTGGCGATGTGCCTGCTGCTCAGCGGCTGCGCGCTGATCAAGAAGGACGCCGCGGTGGACGCGAAGCGCGTGATTCTGTCCTATAACGGCACGGACGTGACCAAGGCGGAAGTGCAGGCCCAGGTGCAGTATCAGCTGCAGCAGAACGCTTATATGTACTATATGTACTACGGCGGCGAATATGACACGACCGACCCGGCCAACATTGCCGCGGCCCAGGAAGCAGCGGTCGAAGCCATCAAGCAGGACCTGGTGCTGAAGGCCAAGATCAAGGAGCTGGGCATCGAGGAAAAGCTGACCGAGGAAGACCTGGCCGCGATCCAGGAGACCGCCCAGAGCGATTATGACTACGCCCTGAGCCAGGCGGAGAGCCTGGTGGACCAGACCCTGGAAGGCGACGCGAAGAAGGAAGCCGCCGCGCAGTACCTGACGGACAAGGGCATCAGCCTGGACGACTATGTGGAAGAGGCAAAGAATGACAAGCTGTCCGAGCTGCTGAAGCAGGAGATTATCAAGGACGTCGTCGTGACCGACGAGGAAGTCCAGGCTGATTTCGACAGCAAGGTTGAATCGGACAAGAGCCTTTACGGCGAGAAAGCCTCGTCCTACGCGGACGCGGCGAACAACGGAACCGTGTATTACGCGCCTGCCGGCGTGCGCCGGGTGAAGCAGATCCTGATCAAGTTCAAGGAAGAGGACCAGACCGCCATCACCGCCGCCAAGGAAAAGGTGACCACGGCGAACTCGAAGGTGACCGCTGCCCAGCAGATTCTGGACACCGAGGAAGCCAGCGAGGAAGAAAAGGCCCAGGCCCAGACCGACCTGGAAGCCGCCCAGGCAGAGCTGGATGCCGCGAACGCGGAAGTCGATGCGCTGACCGACACGGCCTATGCCAATATCGACGAAGCCGCGGACGACGTGCTGAAGCAGCTGGCGGAGGGCGCCGACTGGGATACCCTGATGGCTGAAAAGACCGAGGATCCCGGCATGAAGGCCGGACGGGACACCGCCGAAACCGGCTACGCCGTGGCGGAAGGCATGACTACCTTTGATTCCGCCTTCGTTACCGCGGCCATGGGCCTGAAGGCGGTCGGCGACGTGTCCGACAAGACCCGGGGCGCCAGCGGCGGATACTACATCATCAAGTACTGGGCGGACCAGCCCGAAGGACCCATCGCCCTGGACACCGTCAAGGAAACGCTGCAAAGCACTCTGCTTTCCACGAAGCAGAACGATTTCTACAACACGACCGTGGACGAGTGGATTGAAGCGGCGAACATCAAGGTGGACATGAACGCCCTGAGGGACTAAGCTGAATCATCCGGGGATGCCGCCTGGCGGCATCCCCTTTTTTCGCAGGAGGTAAACCATGCCTTTCCCTTCCGCACTATTCAAGGCCAAAGCCCGGCAGGTGCTCCGCAACCACTGGCAGACGGCGCTCCTGATCGCTTTAGCGGTGAACCTTCCCAGCCTGCTGGTGCAGGCTGTTTCCTCCTTTGCCGGCACGGACCCGCTGATGCGGCTGGAATCCGTGCTGGTGGTAGCCGCCCGGGACGGGGTCCTGACCCAGCAGTACCTGGCGGACAGCCTGCAGGCGCTTCTGCAGGATTCGGGCGTGGTCATCAGCCTTTGCTGCATGGTGCTGGCCTGGCTGGTGACGCCCTGCCTGGCGCTGGGGATGACCCGGTGGCTGCTGATGCGGCTGCGGGGGGAGGAAGGGCCCTTCGGGACGGTGTTCAGCCGGCTGAACGTGTCCCATAAAGCCATCGGGCTGCGGCTGCTGATCACGCTGAAGGTGATCCTGTGGATGCTGCCCGGCGCCGCGCTGCTGTTCGGAGGCGCGTGGGTGCTGGCCGGGACGGTGTCCGGCAATGCGTCCTCTGCGATGACCGGCGTGACGGCCCTCAGCTGGGCGGGCATGATTGCCATGGCCGTTCCCGCCGTGATGGCGGCGCTGCGGTATGCCCTGGCGGATATTCTGCTGGCGGACGAGCCGGGGAAGGCCGTGACGGCGTGCATCCGGGAAAGCAAGCAGATGATGAACCGGCGGAAGGGCATGCTGTTCTCCCTGGAGCTGAGCTTCATTTTCTGGTACCTGGGGGAGATGCTGGTGTCCTCTTTCCTGGCGGGGCTGGGAAGCGGCGTCCTGTCCCTGATGTTCCAGATGCTGGCCGGCCTGTTCCTGTCCGTGTATATGGAAGCCTCCGTCTGCGCTTTCAGCGAGGCGGTGCGGAAGCTGCCGGTTGCCTCCGCCGATACCCCGACCCCCGGGCCGGAAGAAGAGGAACCGCTTAACTGAAATGCACTTTTCCCGTATTTTCCTTGTGCTTTCGGGAAAAGGCGGATATAATGACTCCACTGTATGGCGTTATCATGCCGTGCAAACCCCTGAGAGAACGGAGGAATGACCCATGCCCCTGACGATTTCCCATCGCTGCCAGAACATCGCCCCGTCCCTGACCCTGCAGATTGACAACCGCGCCAAGGAAATGGCCGCATCCGGAATGGACGTGGTCGGTTTCGGCGCCGGTGAGCCGGATTTCCCGACCCCGAAGCATATCTGCGACGCGGCCAAAGAAGCGCTGGACAAGGGCATGACCCGCTATACCGCCGTTCCCGGCACGATGGAGCTGCGCATGGCGATCACCCGCAAGATGGAGCGGGACCACAACCTGACCTATTCTCCCCAGGAGATTATTGTTTCCAACGGCGCCAAGCACAGCCTGTTCACCGTGTTCCAGACGATTCTGGATCCCGGCGACGAGGTGCTGATTCCCACGCCCTGTTGGGTGTCCTATCCGGAGCTGGTCCGCATGGCCGGCGGCGTCCCCGTCTTTGTGCCGACGGACGAATCCAACCGCTTTATTCCCAGCAACCGGGATATCGCGTCCCGCGTAACCCGCAGGACCAAGGCGATTATTATTACTTCGCCCTCGAATCCCAACGGCTCTATCTGGTCCCGCGACCAGCTGCAGTTCGTCGGGAACCTGGCGGTGACGCACCCCTTCTACATCGTGTCCGACGAGATTTACGAAAAGCTGATCTATGACGGCCGGAAGCACCTGTCCATTGCCCAGCTGGGCGAGCAGATCAAGGAGCAGACCTTTATTATCAACGGCCTGAGCAAGGCCTTCTGCATGACCGGCTGGCGGATCGGGTACTGCGCGGCGCCCCGGCGGGAAGTGGCGGCCATGAGCGCCTTCCAGTCCCAGGCGACCAGCAACGCCAACTCCATCGCCCAGCACGCGGCGGCGATCGCCCTGGACGGGGACCAGTCCTGCGTGGAGGAGATGGTGAAGCATTTCCAGCACCGGCGCGACGTGATGGTGGACGGGATCAACAAGATCAGCGGGCTGGCCTGCCTGAAACCCGAAGGCGCCTTCTACGTGATGATGAACATCAAGGGGATCCTGGGCCGCAGCTATAACGGCCGCGTGATTGAGGACTCGATGGATTTCGCGGAGCTTCTGCTGGCGGAAAAGCAGGTGGCGGTCGTGCCGGGCATCGCCTTTGAGGCGGAAGGCTTCTGCCGCCTGTCCTATGCCATCGCCACGGACCGGATCCAGGAGGGCCTGAGCCGGATCGAAGCCTTTATCGAATCCCTGAAATAAGTTACTGGAGGTTTCCTCATGCTGAGTTTTGACCGCACGACCAATCTGCTGATGCAGGCGAAGTACCACTACAGCCTTCAGGATGTGGCGGAGCCGAACCTGTACCGGGAGATTTATGACTACGACCATGTGCCGAAGGTGGCCTTCAATATGCGGCATGTGCCCATGAATGTGCCGGACCGGATCTGGATGACGGACACCACCTTCCGGGACGGGCAGCAATCGGTCAGCCCCTTCACCCCGGAACAGATCCTGCATCTGTTCAAGCTGATGAGCCGGCTGGGCGGGCCGAACGGCCTGGTCCGCCAGAGCGAGTTTTTCCTCTATACGGAAAACGACCAGAAGGCGCTGCACCTGTGCCAGGACGCGGGGCTGCGCTTCCCGGAGATCACCACCTGGATCCGGGCGAATGAGAAGGATTTCGAGCTGGTGAAGCAGGCGAATGTGCAGGAAACCGGCGTGCTGGTGTCCTGCAGCGATTACCATATTTTCAACAAGATGCACCTGACCCGGAGCCAGGCGATGGATAAATACCTGGGGATCGTCAAGTCGGCCCTGAGCTACGGGATCCGCCCCCGCTGCCATTTTGAGGATATCACCCGGGCGGATTTCTACGGCTTCGTGGTGCCCTTTGCGACGGAGCTGATGAAGCTGTCCCGGGAGAGCGGGATCCCGATCAAGATCCGCGCCTGCGACACCATGGGGTACGGGGTCAGCTATCCCGGCGCGGCGCTGCCCCGCAGCGTGCCCGGAATTATCTACGGCCTGAAGCATTTTGCGGAGGTTCCCTCCGAGCAGCTGGAATGGCATGGGCATAATGATTTCTATAAGGTGGTGACCAATGCGGCCACGGCCTGGCTGTACGGATGCTCCAGCATCAACTGCAGCCTGCTGGGCATCGGCGAGCGCACCGGCAACTGCCCGCTGGAGGCGATGGCGGTGGAATACCAGTCCCTGCGCGGCGAGACCGGCGGCATGGACCTGACCGCCATCACGGAAATCGCCGACTTTATGGAGCGGGAGATCGGCATCGAGATCAGCCCCCGGCAGCCCTTTGTCGGGCGCCACTTCAACGTGACCCGAGCCGGCATCCATGCCGACGGCATGCTGAAGGATGAGGAAATCTACAACATTTTCGATACCGCCAAGATCCTGAACCGGCCTGCCTCTGTAGCGGTGGACAGCCGGGGCGGCACCGCGTCGATTGCGCATTGGATCAACTCGTATTTCCGCCTTACCGGGGAGAATACGATCGACAAGAGCGATCCGCTGGTCATCGAAATGCGCCGGATGGTGGACGAGCTGTACGCTTCGGGCCGGAACACGGTCATGGGCGACGAGGAGCTGGAGATCATGGTGCGCCGCTGCGGCACCGACCGGTACGAGCATATGCTGTTCCACAAGAGCAAGTAAAAAAAGAGGAAAACCTCCTCCGAACGGCGAAACAGTTTCTGTTTGCCGAATGAATTCGGGGGAGGCTTTTTTGTGAAAAAAATCGTCCTGACCGGCGGGGGGACGCTGGGCCATGTGACGCCGCATCTGGCGTTGATTCCGCATCTGAAGAAAGCTGGATATGAGATCCATTATGTCGGGACCGAGAACGGCATGGAGGCCGGGAGGATGAGAGCGGAGCCCGGGATTACGTATCATGCCGTCAAGAGCGGCAAGCTGCGCCGCTATTTTTCCTGGCAGAATTTTACCGACCCCTTCCGGGTGGTGTACGGCGCTTTTCAGAGCGCGCACCTGATGGGGAAGCTGAAGCCTGATGTGGTGTTCAGCAAGGGCGGCTTTGTGGCCGTGCCGGTGGTGTTCGGCGCGTGGCTGCACCGGATTCCCGTGCTCTGCCATGAGAGCGACCTGACGCCGGGGCTGGCGAATAAGCTGTGTAAGCCCTTTGCCCGCCGCTTTGCCACTACTTTTCCGGAATGCGCCGAAGCGCTGG
This sequence comes from Clostridia bacterium, assembly GCA_017404985.1. GTDB lineage: Bacteria > Bacillota > Clostridia > Christensenellales > Aristaeellaceae > Aristaeella. Next base: position 172,375 of record JAFRBK010000052.1, read on the forward strand.
GGAAGAAGGCGGAGATGACCGGGACGCCGCTGCGGCAGGAGCTGTTCAGCGGGGACCGGGAAGCCGGGCTGCGGCTTTTGGGATTTTCGGGGCAGAAGCCGGTGCTGCTGATGATGGGCGGGTCCTCCGGCGCCCGCAGCGTGAACGAGGCGCTCCGGGCCGCGCTGCCGGAGCTGGTGAAGGATTTTGACGTGGCGCATATCTGCGGCAAGGGGAATTTGGAGCCCTCGCTGGACGGGGCGCCGGGGTATGCCCAGATTGAATTTCTGGACGCGGAGCTGCCGGATGTGCTGGCCTGCGCCGACATGGTGCTTTCCCGGGCCGGGGCCAATGCCCTGTGCGAGTTTCAGGCGCTTGCGAGGCCCATGCTGCTGATTCCCTATCCGAAAGGTGCGGGCCGCGGGGACCAGATTCTGAATGCCCAGAGCCTGGAGAAACGGGGGCTGTGCCGGGTGCTTCTGCAGGAGAATATGACGAAGGATACGCTGGCGGAGGCCGTCCGGAGCACCTGGGCGGACCGGGATGTGCTGACGGAGGCGCTGAAAAATGCCCCGCCGGCGGACGGGACCAAGCGGGTGCTGGAGATGATTGAGGAGATTCAGTAGGGGTTGGTGGTCCAGGGGGGACGGTGGCGGTGGTCCGGAGGGGACGGTTCTTCTTGGACCATGGTCCGCCCGGGACGCACCTCTGCCCCAAAGTGGTCCGGGTGGGACGGTGGTCCGGCGGGGAGGGTTCTTTCCGCACCACATCATAGTGGACCGCAAAGAACCGTCCCCTCGGGACCACCGCCACCGTCCCCCCTGGACCACCAACCCCTACTGAA
>JAFRBK010000004.1 GCA_017404985.1 Clostridia bacterium
CGTCAACACCGTGGATCTCGTTGTGATACAGCCGCAGGGCTTCTCCGCTGATAAATTTGTGCAGAAATAGTTGAAGAATCTCTGACAGATCCTGGTTCATCACATTGCCATACATCTCCAGTGCCGCCCTGTTCCCAAGCAGGACGGCCGCAACGTCGATCGTGCCCGAACCCAATTTTTCGATCAGCGGTTTTTCGTTCCAGAACAGTAGATGCACCTGATTCCCGCCCTCATTCAGATGGAATGCGCTGCGGTAAATACCAAGCGCATTCCACCGCTCGACGATCTTCGATTCCGCATCCGGGTCGTTCTCAGCGGACGTCTCTGCCCCAACCGCCTCCCGGATTGCATCTGCAACGGGACCGTTCGTCTGATTCCGCAGATCCGCCACAGCCGAGGCGATCAATTCTTGATAGGGCTGATTCCCGATCACAGAGCGCCATATCTGCGTTTCATTTCCTGGGAAGCCGATGATGAAATCGATCCCTGAAGCCTTACCCTCCCGGTACGCGCGAAGGACATCCAATGGAATCAGGTTCCCGTCACAGGTCGGCGCAGACAGCTTCCGCCAGAGCTTTTGAGCCGCATCCTTCAGGGTCGCTGTACTCAGAAGCTGAAGCTCCTGCATCGTGGAGGTCCGTGTTTCCTTCAGCAGTTCCGCGGCCAGAGCTCTGGATCGCTCCGGCGTATCGTACGCTTCCTCCAGGTTGCCGCTAAAGACGAACGCCCTCTGGAAGAGGCCCTTCGCCCGCTCGCTGGCCGCCAGCAGAAGAATGGACACCGCCCCGGCCTCGAAGCCGAGGACGGTAATCCGATCAGGATCGCCGCCAAAGGCCGCGATGTTTTCCCGGATCCATTCAAGCGCCGCAATCTGATCCAAAAGCCCCAGATTCAGAGCATCCGAATAAGCTTCTCCGCCGGGAACATCCGAAAAATCGATAAATCCGAAAATGCCGAGGCGATAATTATAGCTGACGAACACGGTATCCGGATGCTTTTCCAAATAATTGCTCCCATATTGCAGGGGATCGACAGCGCCTCCATACATAAAATCGCCGTGGTGAAACAACACCAGCACCGGCTTTGGTTTTTCGCTCTTCGAATCTCCGACGCCGATGTTCAGCGTCAGGCAGTCCTCGCTCTGCCTGAGTGTATTTTCGATCGAGCCCTTGTGTTCGACCTGTATGGCCGAAGCGCCGAAGTTCACCGCTTCAAATACATCCTCTGAAGCCGGAAGCGGCTCGGGCGCCTTCCATCTCAGTTCTCCTACCGGCGGCTTTGCATAGGGGATTCCCAGATAGGTCAGTATTGAACGATTTCTTTCCCCGACATAGATGCCTGTCCTTGTTTTTACGGCGAGGCCGGCATCATATTCGCCGTGGATCCGCTGATTCTGCTTGTATGTTTCCGCCTGATCCTCCTGCGTCAGGTCGAAGACAAAGCCCTCTTCTCCGTCCCCATAGCGCTCGCGGATCCTTTTGGCGCGAATCCAGCGGAGGAACAGGTTGACAATCAGGCCGAGCACGGCGAAGCCGACAGTATAAATGACCTCTTCCTGCACAGTTTCCAGCATGGATTCCCCCAGCCACCGGACAGAAACAGCATGGGCTGCCACAAAAATGAGAAGGACGACGGCATAGGCGAGCACCCTGTTTGCCCTCTTCCGCTGTATGGCTTTGCTGAAGATAATCCTGCCCGTGGCCTCTTCAAGCGCCATCCCGAGGGCCAGGCACGCCGCCACGCACACTGCCTCCGGCCATCCGCAGCGCTTAGCCAGAGAATACCCGAAGCCATACCCCAGGGCCGCAATGACGGCCACCATCAAATCGTCAACTGTAAAGATTTTTTTCATATCATTCCTGTCGCAGGAGCGCTTCAGCCTCTCTGCAAAGACCGTTCCAGACACACGGGGACGATCCTTTTGTGTTTGTTTGGGACGTCTTCCCTTCCCGCGGCTTCATCTTCATTCTCGCCAGGATGCCTGGTCTGAATTGCTCCCTGCATCCACAGGTTGAATATAGCATGTGATCGGTCAGGATACAATGCTTACTTCGTAAAATATGGTGTAATTATTACGCTTCCCCTACCATATGTGGAGGTACGGTGTATGAGAGCTTTCAGGCAAAAATCATATATTGATTAATTCCGCTGTTTGGCTTATAATACTTACTGTAATCGTGTACGGTTGCAATGGATGCGTTTTCGGATGGATTCAGCGCTGTCTGGTCTCCAGCCGAAGCCCAACCCCCGGACGTCAGAAAACCGGTCCAGCAAGCTGGACATCGAATGGAATATTACAAAGTTTGTGATCGAGCAGGAGGGCAACTTCTTAGCCCGGTTTGAGCCAGCTGCCGATATGGCATACGTAGAAACCTGCGTCAAAGCGCTGCTGTAAGCCAGAGTCAGGAAGCAGTTGCAACCGACTGATTCTTTTATCGGGGGTATCATGATGACAAAAAAACCGATTCTGCTGCTGATAATCATGAGCATGGTCCTGACGGTATGCTTTCCCGCAGGCGTCCTGGACGCGCATGCTGGAAAGACGCCCGAAAAGGAGATTCCTTTATCCTACGATCTGAGGAACGTCGATACGGACGGCGACGGTGTCGGCGACCGCTGCTATGTTACCCCGGTCAGGTTTCAGAATCCGTTTGCCACCTGCTGGGTCTTCGCGGGCATTTCCGCCGCGGAAATCAGCCTTTTGGGATCCGTGTACGCCGATGACCCGGAGGCCTGGAAAACCCTGGATCTGTCTGAAAAGCAGCTGGGCTATTTTTCCCATATGCTTTTGAATGATCCCTCCAGCCCGCAGAACGGAGAAGGCACGACCGCGGTGGATACAGGTGATATGTTTGAGGTTTACGGCGGAGGATCCACAGTGATGGCCGCCGAGGCCTTTGCCCAGGGGATCGGCCCCTCCGATGAGCACCCGGATCTGCCGGATATCGGAGATTCCTTTGAATACCACGGCAAAGAGCGCGTAACCGTCGTTAAATATTTCGACGGCGCTTTCCGGAACTTTCACTACAGCGACGAAGACGACTGGACCATTCCGGATGAACTCAGGTTTCATCAGGATTATGTCCTGATGGATGCCCATCTGCTTCCCTGCCCCGCCCAGCTGCCCGCCCCCGAACAGTATTTTTATAACGAAGCCGGCACGACGGCCATCAAACAGCAGCTGCTTCAAAAGCGCGGCGTGATGATCAACCTGCTGGCAGATCTCAACAATCCATCGCAGACGGATTCAGACGCGGCGAAATATATCAGTGACAAATGGGCGCATTACACCTGGGATTTTGGCTCAGCCAACCACGCGGTGACCATCGTCGGCTGGGACGACCATTATCCCAAAGAAAACTTCCTGGCTGAGCATCAGCCCCCGGCGGACGGCGCCTGGCTGGCCAAAAACAGCTGGGGATCGGCGGAAGAGGCATTTCCCTTCTACGCCTCGGGGGACTGGGGCATTGAAAACGGGGAAGGCCTGCATACCGGGTATTTTTGGATCTCGTATTATGATCATTCCATCAGTGAACCGATCGCCATGGAGCTGCAGGCCGCGTCGGTGCCGCGGAGCGTTGATCAGCACGATTTCTTCCTGCCGATCTCCCTGAGAAGCGAAGCCTATAACCAGACCGCCTCCATGGCCAATGTGTTCATGGCAGATCATTCCAAAACGATCCGAGCCGTCTCCTGCATGGTCCCCTCGGCAAACACTTCCGTGCATTATCAGGTTTATCTTCTCCAGGATACTTATCAGACGCCTGAAGACGGGCTGAAGGTGGCGGAAGGCGTCACCTCCTTCGTCCATGCCGGTTTCCACCGCATACCGGTCAGCGGGATCCCCCTGCAGAAAGGCCAGTATTTCTCCGTCATTGTGACGCTGGCCAATCAGGAGGGTACTTATGACGTCCCTATGTCCAGCACGTACGGCCTTGGGGAAGACGTCCAGGAAGTCATTTTGAATGAACGGGAAAGCTATTTGTATCTGGACGGGCAGTGGCAGGATTACAAAACGCTCCTCGAGACTTGGGCGGGGGAGCCCACAGGCGGGAGAATATCAGCCGACCTTTCCTATGATAATTTCCCCATCAAAGTTTACAGCGACCAGGCAGCCAGCAATGCCAGGATGAAACTGGATATTGAGAGTAAGCCGCTTTCCCTGCTGGAAGGCATTAATACACGCGAATACTCCGTGAAAATTATTGTAAACAGCGGCTTCGACATCGGGAACCCGTCTATTGTATGGCAGCTGCTGCCTGGCTCGGAAGGCATCCTGGAGCTGGAACCGAAGGAAGGAGGGTCATTGCTTGCCGTAACAGCGAAGGCACCCGGAACAGCCATGCTTTCCGTGACGGCTGATGGGATCGGGACAACGGTTTTCCCGGTCACGGTTACCCAGGACCATATTGACAGAGTCACGGTCGTTGCGCTGGATCCGACGTATACCGGTCAGGAAATCATCCCCGTGGTCGTGGTAACGAGCGACACCGATTGCCCGCTGACAGAAGGTGTGCATTATCAAGCGGCGTTTGATAACAACATCCGGTGCGGGCTTGGCCGAGCTGTGATCACAGGCATCGGCCCGTGCGCGGATCCTGATGCGGCGCCGATCGTCGACTATTTTGCCATCGTTCCCGCCAGTCCGGACATCGTCTCCCTCTCGGCCCAAAGCGGGGAAATCCGCCTTTCCGTGAAGGATCTGTCCGATACAGGCGCGGATGGCTATGAGGCACAGTACCGTTTGAAGGGAACCGACGCCTGGACCACCGCCTCCTTTGAGGCCGGCAGCACCGACCTTGTGATCAGCGGCCTTGCCGCCGGCGAATATGAGCTGCGGGCGCGCGCTTTTGTGGATAACACAGACGCTCCCGCCGACGCGGCAGAGTATAACAGGATGATCGAATATGGCGACTACAGCGATATCCGTACCGTTACCGTTCCGTGAGGGAACAAATATTATACAGAATAGAATAGGAGAGAGAAAAATGAAAGCGGACAGGATCATCAAAAACGCAATCATCTTTACTGCGGATAAGGAAAAACCGCTGGCCAGCGCGCTTGTTGTGAAGGACGGAAAGTTCATCTATGTTGGCGATGAGGACGGACTCTCGGCATATGACCGGAGAGGTGGAAGATTTCAACGGTAAATTCGTTATGCCCGGTATTATCGACAGCCACGTCCATGTAACCATGGGGGCCGGATACGATCTGATCGGCGTAACGGGATTTGGAGAAGTGATTACCTGCGAGGGCAAACAGGGCGCGCTGGGCCTGAAGATGAGAGAATGGGAATTGAAGAGATGCTGCTGGGATATACGATTAACGGCGCAAAGCAGCTCGGCATTGAAAAGACGAAGGGCTCCATCGAGGCCGGCAAGGATGCGAACTTCCTGGTATTCGGGACCGACCTGCTCACGGCGGAGCATGA
>JAFRBK010000005.1 GCA_017404985.1 Clostridia bacterium
ACCCCTGCACCATGCGGTACCGTGGTCTTATGCGGTATTAGTACAACTTTCGCTGTGTTATCCCCCTGTGAAGGATAGGTTGCTCACGCGTTACTCACCCGTCCGCCGCTAGAACACTTATCTTCCCTTCAGTCAGAAAACTTCCGTTCTGTCAAATGTCCCCGCTCGACTTGCATGTGTTAGGCACGCCGCCAGCGTTCGTCCTGAGTCAGGATCAAACTCTTCCGTTTAATCCTTGCAAAAACACTTTCGTGTCTTTTCACTCTTTGGAATCTTCGCTGTCTGTTCGCACATTTCTGTGCGTTTCCTTTCCTTTGCGCGTTTCTCTCTCTGTATCGTTTTCAAGGTTCGCTTCGCTCCGTTCCTGCGGTCTCCCGCAAGCGAGCTTGTACAGGATAACAAAGGAAAACCCGTTTGTCAAGCACTTTTTGGAAGAAAAATAACAAAAAATTGAGGAAAATCAACGCTTCCGGACGTTGCCTTCCTCATTCGTAAAAACGTTCGTCTTTTTCTCCAAATCTTGGGGTTTCCCTTTTATTTCACCACAATTCTGTTCGCCGGGACACAAAAGGACATCTGCCGCTATTCGTGAAATCAATGCCACAAACATCCCCATTGCGGCAGCTTCTCCAAGTTCCGGGTATTGGATCGACAGCAAACCAGAAAATACGAAAGATGATGCTGCAATCACTCGTGATCTTTTTCTGATACTCTGGTATTTCTTTTGAAGGTATGCCTTGTTCGGATGTATAACTGCCGGCATTACCCAGAGCGGAATAAGTGACAGTCCGGCAAGCGTGCAAATTGCCCATCGATCCAAAACAAACATCCGGAAAGCAAAAATGCAAATAATCAATCCGAAGGCCATCGACAGAAAACACTTTATATGGCTGGTTGCATGATATCCTCCGCCACTGGCTTGATTCAGATAATAAACCAGAATCAGCATCGCCGTTTGAGCAAACCGATGGCAGGCACAGCCGATAAGAACAAGCCCGACTGTACTGATCAATGTATATAGGAAGATATCAACCCCATATGCACAAGTCTCCAACTGATCACGATCAGCATCGTTCCCCATCAATGACTGACTGATTTTCAATGCCAACGAATACAACATGTTATTCCTCCATTGGAAGCAGTATTTTAACCGTAAATGTTTGTCCTTCAATTACATAGTCAACCAACCCACCGGCATCCTCCACTATTTTCCGAATGTTCCGGGTTCCATATCCATGAACCGCCGGATCCTTTTTGGACGAAACAAAAGTATTACCATTGCGAATGATGGTTTGAGGATCCATATTGTTCTCACAGACAATGGAAAAAATATCCCAGTTTCTGGAAAGCAGCAATTTGATTTCTTTGGAAGCAGATCCTGCTGGCAATCTCATTACCCCTTCAATGGCATTATCCAGAATATTGGAAATCATTACGATGAACTGCCGTTCAGGCAATGGCAGCTTATTCAATGGCACCGGGTAGAAATCAAACCGAATCCCCGCTTCTTGCATAACAGCTGTCTTAGATGCCAGTATCGCATCCATTGCAACATTTCCTGTAATGTATTCATTTAAAACCTTTGTGTCCTTCAAAAGATCTATCGCTTCCTGAGGCGCACACGCTCCGTTCGCTGCCAGAATCTTCTCGGCGACGGTAATGCGATGCCGCAGGTCATGTTGTGTAGAAAGCATATTGGAATAGATGCTTCGGATTTCCTCCTGATGATTCTCAGCCAATAATACTGTCTGCGCTTCCAGCTCCAGCCTTCGTTGTTTCTCTGCCTGTCGGATCATCATTTCGTAAAACAGAACCGTCAGGATCATTGCAGCCAGTGCTCCGATGCTTCCGTAAGTTACCGTCGGAGTAATCTCTGAAACGGAAACCCTGATAGAAAAGAAGCATGCGGCAACAACGAATTGAATAAGCAGCGAAAGCAGAAAACAGATGGTTATTCCTGCAGAGAGAATGTGTCGCCGGGGTCCCAAATTGCCAAGGCCTGCAATCAGTAAAGTGTGCATCAGGTTTGCGCTGATGATATACAATACCCGCACATCATTCTGCCGGAGCATATCTTCCCAGCTCGAATTTGTTAATAATGTTATAGCGCCACTGGTTATGGTTGCATCTACAGTAAAGATGAAGCACAATACTACGCACCAGAAAACTGAAGCCAGTATTTTTGTTTGCCTGAGCCATAAAGAATAAACCAACGGAATCAGTAGCACTGCGTTATCCAGAAGCGGAGACTGAAGCGCATTCGTCCCGCAAATCGCCAGTGTGATGGTCATGGCTAAAGCTATATCATACCATACCGGATGATTCCTAAGATTGCACCGTTTATTGACAAAATAAGCCATTAACGAAGCCTGAAAGAGATTGACTCCGATTTCAAAAACAGGCCACATTATTTTACATCCCCCTGATAATACAGCCGGAATTTGTCTGCAAAACTTCGGATATATTTTCGTCCTACTGGAATCTCCAGTCCGGAAGAAATCGTAACAGCTCCACTCTTGTATTTCCGGATATGACGCAGGCTCACAAGAAAGCTTTTGTGACATCGCACAAATTCGTCCGCTGGAAGCTTTTCTTCCAGTCGATCCAATGTGCTTCTGATTTCGTATTCACCGATTTCATCCGCAGCAACAATCCGCAGCTTATGGGCAATGATCTCAGCGTAGATGATTGCGTGGATTGGAACATGGATGGACTGTGATGCGGTAACCAGGGAAACGAAAGTACTTTGGTGATTGATCCATTGACGCCAGGCAATATCCATACAAACATCAATATCTTTCTGAAGCATGGGCTTTCGAAGATAACGAAGAGCGTTGACACAATAACCTTCATATGCATATTCTGCATAATTTGTTATAAATACAATCGGCACATATTCATCTTTTTCGTGGATTTCCCTGGCCAACTCCATACCGCTCAGTTCTCCGGGAATCTGGATATCAACAAAAAGAATGTCAATGTCCATTCCGTTCGTCCATGCTTCCAGCAGGTCTTCACTGGACTGAAATAATTTGATTGTTAGCGAATCATTCCGATTATTATTTTTCCCCCAACTCAGAATCTGCTGTTCAACGGCATGCAAATATACCGATTCATCATCGCAAAGCACAATTTGCATCAATCCACCCCCGTTGATAAAGAATCACCTGCATAATTAAGTTTATCATATTCAGCCATTACAAACTACCTGTTCTGTCGGGCATTTCCCCAATTGTGCAGCTTTCTTCCCTTTTGTATGCAACGTTAATCTGAAAAACAGCCTGTTTCGAACTGTTCGTGTCAAATATCAGTCGTATGGAAAAAAATCGTTATCACTTCTACTTTGATGGCATGATTATCCTTGAAAGCAACCGGAAAGGAGGTTAAAATTCGTGAATCAGATTCTGCAGTTCTTTACCAATCTGTTCATCAGATGCGGAAAAATCAGCGCCGGAATACCAAGTATGCTGGGAAATCACGAACCAGCAGTTCCCAAATCCCTGCAAAAGGTCTGATGATTTAGCCAAAAGCGCACGACAAACGTGCGCTCTTTGTTTTCCGGTTGATTATTATTGCCCGGTTAGTCAACGCTGCCATATTATCCCCGTAGCAGTCATTGTTTTCCGTTTTATTTTTGATCGTTTTTTTAGTCCTGTTAATCAAGCAAGATATTTTTTCGACGCCAATGTGTTAAGATTTGATTGCAATTATATTGCAAATAGAGAAAGCGGAGGTTTGATTATGAAATCGCATATCCGATTGTTTGCATTTCTTTTTACCGCACTGTTATTCCTGGCTACCGCAGTATTCGCAGAGCCCGGAAAAATTTCCACGGAAAACGGCGGGACGCTGAATATGCGGAAAGCCCCGGACGCCAAGGCAAAAATCGTCACCAAGATTAAGAATGGTTCCATTGTTGATATTCTGGAATCATCTGCAGACATTCCGGAAGGATGGCTGCAAATCTCTTATGATGGAAAAGAAGGATATGTTCTCAGCCAGTTTGTCAAGGTGATTTCCAGCGCCATCGGCCAGGAAATCTACTCTAACGGCAATACCCTGTATCTCCGGGAAAGTCCGGACGAAAACGCGGCAATTGTCGGCATGCTCAATGCTCAGCAAAAAATGAGCCTCGAGGAAATCGACGAGCATTGGGCGCTGGTTTCCAGCAATTCCGTGAAAGGGTACGTCCGGATTGAACAGATTGATAATCTGAATGATCAGCCAGTCGCCGCTGCCACACAGAAATGGGAAGAAGGTGTCCTGCAGAAAGAAACAAATCTCTATAAATCTCCTGATAAAAACTCTGAAATTGTCTCAACTCAGTATAAAGGTATCGGTGTTGCCATCAGTCAATATAATAAGACATGGTGCTTGGTACAGGTTCTGGATGAAAACATTATCGGCTTCTCGCCTATTTCTGTTCTGACATTGACGCCGCAGGAAAAAAACACAACGAAAGTTGACGATACAAAATTCACTATTTCCACATCAGGCGCAAAAAAAATCGCTGAAAAAACGCTGAAGCAGTATCCTGGCTTCAAAGCTTCAAACTATACTTGTCTGCAGGAGACCATGTATTCCTGCGACGGAATTATTGGCCCGCTTTACCGGTTCATTTATGTCAACAAGAAGGGCCAGACAATTTACGCTGCTTACATTCATTGTTATACTGGAGAGGTATTGTATAAAGGTGATTATTCAGGTTTTGCATACGATAAAGATATTGCGGATATCAAGATTGCCCCAAAGCCATCCCCTACACATGAGCCGATACCCGCTTACGATGAAGACGGAAATATTCTCACAGAAATCAATCTGGCCCCTATGCCTGAAAATGCAGAGCATGTAGATGGAACCCCCATGAGTGAGGCAGACGCTAAAGCGATCGCCGACCGGTTCCTCAGCGCGAAATACCCTCGCTTTTCTGAGATGCATTTTGACAAAGTAACCTTTCAACTGGTTGACACACCGGAATTAACAAGAAGAACCCCATATTATATTATTGGCTATTTTATTACAGTCACTGATGATGGATGGATAGAAGACTTGGTTCAATATGCAATTAGCATTCATGCTATCGATGGTGAAGTACAAACCTGGAGTGGTCCCGGAGAAGGCGCTGGTTAATATACTCAATCCAGCTATCAACTTGCAAAAAAATGAGCGTCTCCGCATTGGATTCGCTCTTTTTCATTATTTTCAAGATATACATGCTTTTCATGCCTGATAATCGTTGTTTGGAAAAACAAATTATTTAAACAGATTATTACTATATGATACCACCGTTGAAACCACAAAAAGGAGATGAAAAGAATATGATGTAGATTCATTGGAATAATACATATAAAAAAGCAATCAGAATTACAGTCAATGCGGAGGGATTCTGTGAATATTATTCTTTGTGAACCGGATCAATACCGTCTCAACCGGATTAATCAAATGATTTCTGTTTGGGGCAAGGAACATTCTCACCTTAACAGCATCACCGTTCATTCTTTTGATTCCAGTGAAGAACTGATCAATGCCTGGAAGAATGGCCTGCCCATCGATATTCTCATGGTTGCGGTTGCTTTTCCATGCGATTATTCCGGCTTTGAAACTGCGCGCCAGATTCAGTCAATCAACCGGCACATTCCCGTTGTGCTGGTTTCAAATGAAAAGAACATAGCGTTTGATCATTATCACGCAGAAAATCTTCGCTTCCTTTTAGAGCCTGTAGCGAAAGAATTGTTCGATGCCTGTATGAATCTGTGCTGGATTCAGGCGTCCGAAAATCAGCAGGATATGATCACGCTGAAAGACCTGTCGCAGGTAGTCCGCATCCGAAAATCTGATATCATGTATATTGAGCATTCAGGACGCCATACGGTTGTCCACGTAGCAGATCATGAAACGCCCTTTTATATAAACTGTACGCTTCAGCATGTTGCGGAAGCCCTGCCGGAAGAACTTTTCCTTCGTTGCCATAAAAGCTATTACGTAAACAGGCTGTATGTATCACAGATAAAAAACAAAAGTGTTTTTCTGTTTACAAACCACTGCATTCCCATCGGAAAATCCTACTATTCCGCTTTCATAAAACAGATCAGAAAGGATGGAAACGGATAATTCAGGCTGTGGCATTGCCGACTTCGGTGACGATTCCTCCGCCCAAGCAGGTCTCTCCGTCGTACAGCACGAGGCTCTGGCCCGGTGTGACCGCCCGCTGGGGCTCTTCCGATTCCGCCAGCAGCTTTCCGTCTTTCAGCGTCACCCGTACTGCCTGATCCGGCTGGCGGTACCGGTACTTTGCCGTACAGTGCAGCGTTTCTCCCTCCCGGAGCGGTGCTTCCCCGACCCAGGTGACATCCTCCGCCAGGCACCGGCTGCTGTACAGCATCGGATGGTCCTCCCCCTGGGCCACCAGCAGGCGGTTCTTTTCCAGATCCTTGCCGATCACAAACCAGCTCCGCCCATCACCGCAGCCGCCGATTCCCAGGCCGCGCCGCTGCCCCAGGGTATAGTACATCAGTCCGTCATGGCGCCCCACGACGGTTCCGTCCGGCGCCACCATCTCCCCGGGCTGGGCCGGTAGGTATTCCGACAGAAACTTCTTGAAATTCCGTTCTCCGATAAAGCAGACCCCGGTGGAGTCCTTTTTCGCGCTCACAGGCAGCCCCCGCGCCGCCGCCAGGGCCCGGACTTCCTGCTTGGTCATCCCGCCCACCGGAAACATCGCCTTTTTCAGCTGCTCCGTATGCAGCATATATAGGAAGTAACTCTGGTCCTTGTTCGGATCCGCTCCCCGCAGTAGCCGCCCCTCTTCGTCCGTCCGCACAAAGTGGCCGGTAGCCATCCGGGCCGCCCCAAGGCTCATGGCAAAGTCCAGAAACGCGCGGAATTTGATCTCCCGGTTGCACAGCACATCCGGATTCGGCGTCCTCCCCGCCCGGTATTCCTTCAGGAAATAGGAAAAAACCCGGTCCCAGTATTCCCGGGCAAAGTTCACACTGTAGTAGGGAATCCCAATCAGGTCGCAGACATCCCGTACATCCTGCCAGTCGCTTTCCGCGGTGCAGACGCCGTTCTCGTCCTTCTCTTCCCAGTTTTTCATAAAAACGCCGACAACATCATAGCCCTGCTCCTTCAGGAGCAGGGCTGCCACAGAGGAATCCACGCCTCCGCTCATGCCGACGACTATCCGTTCCTTCACCGTTCCGCCTCCATCAGCCGGCCCAGAACCCCCCGGGCCGCTTCCGCTGCCACGGCATCCCGGTCCTGGTCCGCGTTGACCGTCAGGAACCGCCCGGGTTCCCGGGCAATCAGTTCCCGGTAAGCCTGCTCTGTCCGGGTATGGAACCCGTCGTTTTCCATTTCCATCCGGTCCGGTTCGCTGGCCGCGCAGCGCCGTGCCATCGCCTTATGATGGTCGATATCCAGCCAGACGGTCAGGTCGGGCATGGTTCCGTCCACTGCCGGTTCGTTGATCCGGAGCACCCGGTCCACGCCCAGCATGCGCCCTCCGCCCTGATAAGCCACGGAGGAATCCACAAACCGGTCGCACAGGATGACTTTTCCCTCCGCCACCGCCGGCCGGATCACTTCCCGCACCAGCTGGGCCCGGGAGGCGGCATAGAGCAGCGCTTCTGTTTCGTCCGTCATTCCCTTGTTTTCCCGGTCCAGCAAAATTCCCCGGATCTTTTCACCGATCGGGGTACCGCCGGGCTCCCGGCAGAGAATGACCTCAAAGCCGAAGCGGTCCAGTGTATCCTGAAGCCGGGCGATCTGCGTTCCCTTGCCGCTTCCGTCCATGCCTTCCACGGACAGGAACGCGCCGCGTTCCCACGGCGTATCCGGGCACAGCATATCCGCGATTTCCCGGGGCGTGCGGGCAATCTTTTCCGCGCCGGCAGCCAGCAGCTCTTCCTCGCTGCCATAGCCCCAGGCCGCGCCCAGGCCGTGAACCCCGGCCAGAACGGCCCCCTCCATATCAAAGCGGCGGTCGCCCACCATCCAGACCTCTCCGGGATCCGCCGGAAGCGCCTTCCGGATCAGCGCATCCTTTTCCGCATGGCCGTCCGTCGCGCACACCACGGTTTCCAGAAACGGGGTGATTCCGAAATGGTCCAGAATCCGGGACGTCGGTTTCTCCGGCTTCCCGGTCACAATGCCCAGGTGCGCGCCGGATTTCCGCAGCCGCTTCAGCACCGCCCGGATCCCGGGATACACCCGGTTTTCAAAGCAGCCCACCGTATTGTAGCGTTCCCGGTAAATAACCAGCGCCTGATCCGCCTGTTCCTTCGACATGCCCATCAGCGTCTGAAAGGACCAGGTCAGGGGCGGGCCGATACACTGGCGCAGCACCGCTTCATCCGGCTCCGGAAAGCCCATTTTGTCCGCCGTATGCCGGATCGTCTTCCAGATGCCCTCCTCGGACTGCGTCAGCGTTCCGTCCAAGTCAAATAAAACCCACATGTAAATTCTCAGCTTTCTACTCTGATCACATTCTCAACCTGGCAGATCTCCGGGTTCAGCGCCTTGACCACCCTGCGGACAGCCTTTTCCGGCGCCAGATGGGTAATGAAGATCAGCGTGGCCTTTCCGCCGGGCGCAGCGCCCTTCTGCATCATCGTGGAAACGGAGATTCCCTCGCCGGCCAGCATCCCCGCCACTTCCGCCAGCACGCCGGGAGCGTCCTTGGCCTTCATCCGGATGAAATATCGGGTCTGCCAGTCGTCCGCCACAGGCAGCGCGTCCTCGCGCATATAGGGCATCGGGTGCACCGCGTTCGTGGCAGCCTGGATAATATCCCCGACGATCGCGCTGGCAGTCGGCGCGTCTCCGGCGCCGCGGCCCTCCAGCATCATATCCTTGAAAGAATGGCCGTACAGATACACCGCGTTCAGCGATCCGTCCACCCGGGCCAGCGGATGGTCCGCCGGCAGGAAGGCGGGATGCACGCGGGCTTCAATGGAATCCCCGTTGTCCTTGCCGATGGCCAGCAGCTTCAGCACATATCCCATTTCCCGGCCGTAGGCAATATCCTCCGCGGTCACATTGGTGATGCCTTCCCGGTAAACGTTCTCCACAAAAACCCGGCTGTGGAATCCCAGGGAGCCCATAATGCTCAGCTTATACGCCGCGTCGAAGCCTTCCACGTCCGCCGCGGGGTTGGGTTCCGCCAGCCCCAGGCGCTGCGCGTCCTTCAGCACGTCTTCATACTCGGCGCCTTCTGCCGCCATCCGCGTCAGAATATAGTTCGTCGTCCCGTTGACGATGCCCATCATCTGCTCAATATGGTTGGCAATCAGCGGGCTCTGAATCGCGTTGATAATCGGAATCGCCCCGCCGACGCTGGCTTCGTAGTACAGGCCGGCGCCGGTCTTTTTCGCCATGGCCCGCAGTTCGTCGAAATGGAGGGACAGGGCCATCTTGTTCGCCGTCACAACGGATTTGCCGTTTTCCAGCGCCCGCAGCATCATGGATGCCGCCGGCTGCTCGCCGCCCAGGAATTCACAGACGATCTGAATCTCCGGATCCTCCAGAATGTCATTCCGGTCCGTGGTCAGCACTTCATCCGGCACTTCCTTGCCGCCGTGCACCTTCACGTCCAGCACCAGTGCCTTCTTGATCCGCAGCTTCAGGCCCGTCCGCTTCTCCACTTCCCCGCCGAAGGTCCGGACCAGGTCCCACACGCCTCCGCCGATATTTCCCAGGCCCAGCAATCCAAGTACGACTTCTTTCATTGTCCCTTTTCTCCTTTTATTCTGATGTGTTCATTTTATTGGTTGCGTTCGTAAATGAGCCGCAGGCCCTTGAGCGTCAGCAGGCCGTCCAGCTTGTCGATCACGTTGCTTTCCTCGGCAATCATCAGCGCCATGCCGCCGGTGGCCACCACCAGCGCGTCCTGGCCAAGCTCCTGCCGGATCTTCCGGACAATGTTCCGGACCAGGCCCACATAGCCGTAGTACATGCCGCTCTGCAGGTTGCTGAGGGTGGTCCGCCCGATCACCGTTTCCGGCTTGACCAGCTCGAACCGGGGCAGCTTGGCAGTCCCGGAAACCAGCGCTTCGCTGCTCAGCTTGATCCCCGGGCAGATCGTGCCGCCGAGAAACGCGCCTTCCGCGTCCACGACCCCGAAGGTCGTCGCGGTCCCGAAATCAATGAAGATGCAGGGGCCGCCGTATTCGTCGTAGGCCGCCACCGCGTTGGCAATCCGGTCGCTCCCCAGCTCCCGGGGATTCTCGTACCGGATGTTGATCCCGGTTTTGACCCCCGGCGCCACGACCAGCGGCATTTTGCCGAAGTAGTTCTGCAGCATGTGCTCAATCGTAAAGTTGATGGTCGGCACCACGCTGGAAACCACGATGCCTTCCACTACATCTGTGGACACGCCCTCATGGGCAAACATGGAGGTCAGCTTCACCCCATACTCATCCGATGTGGAGGAAATGTTTGTGGACATCCGCCAGTATTTGTACATTTCCTTTCCGTCGAACAGCGCCGTCTTAATATTGGTATTGCCGATATCCATGGTCAGAATCATTCTTGTGTGCTCCTTTTCAGATCAGTTTGGCTTTTTTCAGTGCTGCTCCCGCCGCACCGGTCACTAGCGCGGCCACCGCCATTTCCACCACCGCGTTGATCCCCACGGAAGTGATGATGTACATGAATACGCCTTTGGCGGCAATTCCGTCCGCCAGCTGCGGCTGGTTTCCGAAGAAAAGCACCAGCAGGCTCATGAAGAACAGGGTGTTGAAAAACGCTGCGGAGAACCCGGTCACCGCGCCCTTCACCGCCAGCGGCGCCTTGGTCCGGTTCATGCCCCGATAGACCAGGGCCGCCAGAATGCCTACCAGCAGACGGGACCCGAAACGCTGGATAAACATCAGCACGGGGTTATAATTCACCAGCGCAGCCCCCAGCGCGCTGGATCCGAAAATCCCGAAACACTGCAGGAAGCTGATGAGCCCGAAGGCGCCGCCGATAATCATCCCGCCGGGAATCCCCATGGCCATCGCTGCGATGGCGACAGGAATCATGTTGAAGGTGATGCTCAGCCCCATGGGCATTGGAATGTTCACATACGCCAGAACGATCAAAACCGCTACCAGCATTGCCAGCAGCGTCATCCGTGCAACCTTTGTGCGTCTTGTTGTTTCAGCCATGTTTTCCTCCGTTCGGGCTCTGTTTCAGATGCCCGTCGAAATAAAGTATTTCCGCGTTTTTCCGCGTCCGGTGCGAATGCTCCCGGCGCCAAACCTGATGCGGATGTTCCTATTATACTCCCTCTTCCGTGCCGGTCGCAACCCCCTGGTATCCTTCCGTCAGCGGATCATGGGACCGCCGGGACTGCACGGTCACCCTGCCGTCCCGGAACAGCAGGAGCATGTCAAACCCGCAGGGCGAATCCCCCACCGCAAAGCAGCGGATCCGCAGCAGCCCCTTTTCCTCAGTCCAGCCGGCGCTGGCCAGTGCCGGCTCCGTTTCGCAGCCGGGCCAGGAGATTTCCCTGGTCTCTCCGGGGATGAAGGGCAGCACAGCCTCTCCCCGGGCGTTCGTCCAGCGCAGGGTATTGCCTTCCAGGGCCAGCTGCCGCATGCCCAGCGGATTTCCGTTTTCAAAAAAGAAGGGGCCCGCTTTCTCCACCGCCAGCGCCGGATCGTTCCTCAGGGTTCCGACCCGGGCCTCAAACACCTCCGGTGCCATATCCTCCCTGTCGGCGTAGGGGTATATTTCATCGAAAAATGCGTCGTACAGCCGCTGCACCCCCCACGGATCCAGCCGGGTATCCGCGATGGTGCTCAGGAGCACCTGCTTTTCCGGGCAGGCAAACACCATCTGCCCGCCCATTCCGTACATGCTCCAGCCCGCCCGGTTCTGCCAGCACTGCCAGCCGTATCCGAAGCGTTCCTCGTCGCTGTCCCGCATCAGGGTGCCGATCTGCTTCCGGGTCATTTCCCGGACATACCATGCCGGCACCAGGCCCCTGCCGCCGTCCATCAGGCAGGCCGCCACGGTGTGCAGGTCCCGCAGGCTCATGCACAGGCCGGTCCCGCCGGTGCATTGGCCGGACGGGTCCCGCAGCCATTTCCGTTCATCCCGGCATCCCAGCGGCGCAAACAGCCGCTCCTCCAGAAAGTCAATCACTTCTTTCCCGGACAGACGCCGGACGAGGCTGCTGAGCACCTGGGAGCATCCCGTGTCGTAATGGAACACGGTGCCCGGTTCATGGGACGGCGTATCCGTAAAAAACGGCTTTGTCCAGTCCGGATCAATCCCTTCCCGGTAACTGGTCTTAGCATAGCAGGTGGCCATTCTCAGCATATCCCGGATCTTCAGCCGCATCAGCCGCCCGTCCGGATGCTCCGGCAGCAGGTCCCGGAAAAATTCTGTAACCGGCTGGTCCAGGCTCAGCTTCCCGTCTTCCGCCAGCATGCCGATGGCCAGGCCCACCATGGTTTTGCTCACGGAATACATCCGGTGCGCCTGCCCTTCCCGGAACGGGGCATAATACGCCCGGGCCTTCTCTTCCCCCCGCACAGACAGGATAAACCCGTGCAGGTTCACGTCCTCCGCCGCCAGCCGGTCCATAAACGCCCGGACCCGGGTTCCCAGCCCCATGTTCATCATTCTTTCCCCCTTTTTGCCCAAAAGGGCCGCCGCATATTATTTCATGCGGCGGCCCCGGTTTTCCTTCTTTTTTACTTCATGGAAGCCGCAAAGCGGTCATACTGCGCCTGGCGGATCTTCAGCATCTCAGCGATCTGCATGCTCTCCAGGGTCGCGATATAATTGTCGAAATCCTCTTCGAGGTTCTTGGTTCCGGTGATGAAGGCCACAGCGGACTCATCCACGTAGGTGTCGATATCCACCTGGTACATGCTGCCCGTGGAGGCTTCCTCCTCGGTGGAGTACACGGTCGGATAGGGAGCACGGATGTAGGGCTCTTCGTACGTCCGGTCGTTTTCAACATGCCACTTGGGCAGCAGCACGTCGGTCGCGGGGGTGGACTGCTGGGAGGGCATGTTCGGGGCGTTGATGCCCAGGCCCTGGTACCAGATGGTATCTTCGGTGCAGCGGGGCAGGTACTGGCGGGCGCCGTCCACGACTTCGTAGGTCAGGCCTTCCATACCCCAGACATACAGATCCTGGGCTTCTTCGCTCATGGCGTAATCCAGGAACTTGATGGCCAGCTCTTTGTTCGTGCTCTTGGCGTTGATGCCGAAGATTCCGGTCACGGGGTTCCTGCCCACATAGTATCCGGCAAATTCGCCGCTCAGGGGAGCCGCGCCGGCGATGATGCCGACGGTCTTGTCATAGTTCGGATACTGGGCGCTGTACAGGTTGCTCATCTGCCAGCTGTAGTCGAAGGTCGCGCCGGTCTGGTCGTTGGCGCAGCGGGCCGTGATCTGGTCGCGGTTCAGGGAGGTGAACTCCTGCTCCAGCAGGCCTTCTTCGTACAGGCCGTGGAGGAAGCTCAGATAGGCCTTGTACTTTTCCTTCTCATAGGGAGCGAAGTGCACGACACCCTGGTCATCCGCATAGTAGCGGGACACGAGGTCCATGCCGAAAGCCGGGGAGAAGGCGTAGGGCAGGAAAGCGTTCTGAATGGACATCGGGATTTCATCGTTTTCGCCGTTGCCGTTCAGGTCGGTTTCCTTGATTTTGCGCAGGTAGGCCACGAACTCGTCCAGGGTCTTGGGGGCTTCGATGCCCAGTTTCTCCAGCCAGGGCATGTTGTACATCAGCACAGGCTGATAGTTGTTGGTCACGGCGGTCTGCGGCACATAGTAGATGTGGCCGTCCACAGCGGTCAGCATGGCCTTGATGCTGGGGTTCTTTTCCAGGAACGCCACATAGTTGGGCATCAGGTCAAAGTGCTCATCGAGGGGCTCGAGCATGCCGGAGCTCAGGTAGTCCATGTTCAGGTCCAGGTCGGGCATCTCCAGGATGTCCGGCAGGTCCTTGCCGGCAGCCAGCATGGGGCTCACGGTGTCCGTGTAAGTGGTGGGGTCGATCAGGGTCCAGTCGATGGTCACTCCGGCCCGGTCGGCGATTTCCTTGATCAGGAGCGCGTCTTTCAGGTCAACGGTCGAGTACCAGGAATTCATGCCGAGGATGCTCACGGTCGCGCCGGCTTCTGTGGTCAGAGGCAGGGTGGCCAGGTTCATGCTCTCAGCGGAGGCCGCCGTGACGCTCAGCAGCATCACCAGGGCCAGAACCAGGGATACGATACGGGTCTTCTTCATAGGGAAACTCTCCTTTCTGTATTATGCTTAAGCGCCTTTCCCAAAGCGCATAGAGCCGAAGTTATCCTTTCACCGCGCCCAGCATCGTGCCGGTCACCAGGTATTTCTGCACGAACGGGGTAATCGCGAAAATGGGGATGGCCGCCAGAACGATGCAGACATAGCGGATCTTCAGGGTGTTCTGCGCTGCTGCCGCCGCCGCGTCGGTTCCGGCCGCCTGCAGCACCTCGCTGGAGGACAGGATCAGGATCCGCCGCAGGAACATTTGCAGCGGCTGCAGGTTGCTGTCGCCCAGATACAGCATCGCGTTGAAAAAGTCGTTGTACCGGGCTACCGCGTAGTACAGGATCAGCACCGCCAGCGTTGGCTTGATCAGCGGAATGGCGATGTGAATCAGTTGATAGAAATCGGATGCGCCTTCCAGGCTGGCGTTCTCGAACAGGTCCTGGGGCACGCTGGACATGGCGCTGCGGCAGATCATCATGTTGTAGGTGCTGACCAGCACCGGCAGAATCACCGCCAGCGGCGAATTGTACAGGCCGATGCCTGTCACCACGATATAGGTGGGAATCAGGCCGCCGCTGAAATACATCGTGAATACCACAAAGAAGTTCAGGGGCTTCCGCAGGCAGAATTCCCGCTTCGACAGCGGATAGGCGCCCAGACAGGTGAACACGATGTTCGCCAGCGTTCCGCCGATGGTGTAGAAGAAAGTGTTCCGGTAGCTGATCCATAGCTGGTTGTACTTCGTCACCATGCCGAAGGCATCCAGGCTCAGCCCTTTCGGGAGCAGCAGCACGTCTCCCCGGGCCACCGCCGCACCGTCGGAAATCGATACGCTCAGGACGTACAGGAAGGGATAGGCGGTCACCAAGACGGCAAAGATTACCAGAACCCAGATGACCACATCCAGCACCCTGTCGCTTCCCCGGGAAAGTTTCACATGCTTCACCCCCTTACCACAGCGATGACCCGGTCACCTTCCGGGACAGATAGTTGGAGGATACCACAAACAGGAAGCCCACCGCCGAATAGAACAGGCCCACGGCGGAAGCGTATCCGTACTTGTGGCTTTCAATGCCCTGCCGGTAAACGTAGGTGGCGATCACGTCCCCTGTCTCGTACACTGCAGGGGAATACATCAGGTATACTTTCTCGAACCCGACATTCAGCAGATTGCCCAGCGTCATGATCAGCAGCAAAATAATAGTCTCGGAAATACCGGGCAGAATCAGGTGGATAATCCGCTGCCACCGGGTCGCCCCGTCCACTTCCATCGCCTCATACAGCGCGGGGTCGATCCCCATGATCGCCGCTACAAAGATGATGCTGTTGAATCCGAAGCTCTGCCAGGATCCGGAGATCACATAGAGTTTCCGGAACCAGCCGGGATCCGACATAAAGTTGATGGGTTTTCCGCCCATTTTCTCAATGATCAGGTTGATTACGCCGTTGGACGGGCTCAGGAAGTTGGTCATCATGCCCACCACCACCACGGTGGAAATGAAATAGGGCAGGTAGGTAATCACCTGGGCCGCTTTCGCGAAGCGCTTAGCACGCAGCTGCGTGATGGCGACCGCGAAAATAATCGGAATCGGGAAGCCGAAAATCAGGGAGTAGAAGGAAAGCAGGAAGGTATTCCGGATCAGGCGCCAGGAGAATACGGAGGAGAAGAACTGGTTGAACCATTTCAGCCCGACCCATTTGCTGGTGAACAGGCCTTCAAAACCGCTTCCCATCCGGTAATCCTCGAAGCCCATCACGATGCCGACCATGGGCAGATAGCAGAAAATCAGATAATAGAGGAACACCGGCAGGAACATGAGCAGCAGGTACCGGTCCCGGCTGAGCCGCTGGATAAAAGACCGTTTCATCGCCGGATTCCTCCTTTTCATGCCCGTTCTGGTATTCATTCTTCCTTTTTCGACATCTTTCGGCTCAATCATACAAAAATAAAAAATCCCGGGCAAGCATCATTTTCTGCCCCGGGATTTTTTGAACTCCTGCCGGTTGAACCCCTTGTGCTGTCAGGGTTCCCGTTTTTGATGCATCATTTATTCCCTGCGGTAATCGCTCGGATTTTTGTTCATGGCGGCCTTGAAATTCCGGCGGAAGGTCAGCACATTGCTGAATCCGCACTTTTCCGCGATTTCCTCCAGGCTCAGGTCTGTCTCCTCCAGCAGGCGAACCGCTTCCTGAATCCGGCAGTCGTGCACAATCTGCAGATAGGTCTTTCCGGTCCGGTTTTTGCATACAGTTCCAACCAGCTTCCCGGACACGCCGAAATGGTCCGCCACAGCCGTCAGGGACAATTCCGGATTCAGCGCATGCTCTTCGATGTATGTGCAGATCGCCTGCTCCAGTTCCTCCCCTTCCATTTCGGTTTCCCGGATTTCCGTGCAGGCCTTCATGGTTTCCGCCAGCGTGCTCCGGTAGTAGGCGAAGATTTCTTCGATCGTCGCCGGCTCCCGGATCCGCTCCACCCGGATGTGCGTCGTGCTCTGCTCGCTGATTTCCCGCAGCGCGCCGCTGACGCAGGCATGCAGCTCGTCCACCAGGTGCCGCACCGCCTCCGGAGACAGGCTGGCCTTCCGGAAATTCCTGTCCCACAGCGTGTCCATCAGGGCCGTCAGTTCCTGCTCCTGGCCTTCCCGCAGCGCGCGAACCATCCGCTCCCGGGTATTCGCGGGGAAGTAGTATTCCCGGCTCTCTTCCCGGCCTTCCTCGTAGAAGTAAACACTTCCCCGGCCGCCCAGAATCATGTTCTCCAGTGCGGAGGCCGCCTGCAGGCAGGCCTCCCGCAGCTGCTCCAGCTCCGTCCCCGGCCGGCTCACGCCCAGCGTCACCGCTGCATTTTCATCGTCCAGGGCTTCTTCGATCGCCGGCAGCATCCGGTAAAAGAGTTCCGTCATCTTTTCCGGATCCTCTCCGTTTACCACCGCGTACAGGTTCTGCGCATCCCGCGGGCAGGTCACGACGGTCATTTCGTCGCTGCCCATGTCTGTCAGCGCCTGCGCGGCCAGCGTCTGGATATCCCTGTACCGCTGTTCCGCGGCGCCCCGGAGCGCCAGGTTCACGATGCCGACCATGTAGTATCCGTTCCGGAGGCCCAGAAACTGTTCTTCCCGCAGCACCCGGATCTGGTTACCCTCCAGGCTGCCGCTCAGCAGCTGGTGCAGCGCCCCGTGGCTCGCGTAGGGGGTAATGGTGATCATCTTCTCCCGGTATCCGTTCCGCTCGCCGATCAGATTGGTGATGCCGCGCATCACTGTCACCAGGTCATCCGTTTCGCCCTGGTTTTCCTCCTCCCGCTTCACCATCTGGGTAATTTCGCCGATGGGATGGTACCGGGCCTGCAGGTACCGGTACATCACCCAGCCGACCAGCACGCCGATCAATGCCAGCGCCAGCAGGGGAATAAACGCCTGGGCGGGGAACGGGGCTTTCAGCGTTTTCTCGCTGATCTGCATCCGGTAGGTTACGTTGTTGTCCACCAGGCTCCGGATTTCCACCGTTTCGGCATCCCCGGCCATTTCCCCGCCGGTATATACCGGCTTCGCGCCGTTCCGGATCTCCAGGCCGCTCATCACCTGCATCAGGGCGGTTACCCTGGGCGCCAGCCGGTCCGGATCCATCAGCACCATCATGATGCCCTTCCCGGGGCCGTAAGATGCGCTCACATAGGGCTCCGCGTAGACCAGAAACGGTTTGTTCACCGTGATATTGGCCGGAATGGTCTGCCCCAGGAGTTCCGAAACGCTGGTCATCTCAATCCGGGTGTTCTGCGGCGCTGCCGATATCGCCTGGTCCAGGGCGATCACGGATCCGGAGGCATAGAGCCGGCGGTCGCCCGTGAAGCCCAGCATGATGGAATAAACCTCCAGGCTGTCGGCCGACGCCTTGATCCGGGTAATCTCGCTCCGGACCTTGTACAGCTGCATGGAATCAGGGGTGGATTTTTCAATCAGAATGGTCTGGTACAGATTTCGGATGCTTTCGGAGGCATCCATCGCGCTGCACAGCGCCCGGGCGGTCAGCAGCGTCCGGTCTGCTTCCGTCGCAAAGTTTTCCGCCATCTGCCTGGCGTTTTTCAGCCGGTTGTCCCGTTCATTTCCGGAATAGCTGATCAGGTACCAGGCGGAAGCGCCCGCCAGAAACAGCAGAATCAGCACGACATAGGACAGAAACAGGCGCCTGAACAGGGTGCTCCTGAACAGGTTCTCCTCTCTTTTGTCCATTCTGTCCGTACTCATAGGATTCTCCCGTCAAATCGAAACTATCAGCCCAGCGCCGCCGACAGCAGGTTGCGGCATTTCCGCGTCACCGCTGTGGTTCCCGCGTCCGTCACGTTCTGGCACAGCAGGAAAGTCACGTCCTGGTCCGGAATATTGCAGAAATAGGTTCCCAGCCAGCCATCCCAGCCGTACTCGCCTTCCCGGGTCAGCAGCGCCGCGGCGCCGGGCCGGTCGCAGACCCGCATCAGGCAGGAATAGCTGTAGCCGCCCAGGCTGTCCCACATGTCCCGCTGCACCTTCCGGCTCAGCTGCGGGGTTCTCATGTAGCGCACCGCCGCTTCAGACAGGATCCGGCGGCCGTCCGCCGCCTCGCCGCCGTTGGCCAGCATGCGGGCAAACGCCATGTAATCGTCCAGTGTGGATACCAGGCCCGCGCCGCCGGATTCAAAAGCGGGCGCCCGGTCGTAGCAGCCCACCGCCAGGTGCAGGGAATGGAACTCCTCCAGCCCGGTCTCCGTTCTGCGGTAGCAGGTCACCAGCCGGTCCCGTTTTTCCTCCGGCACCCAGAAGCCGGTATCCTTCATCCCCAGGGGCTCAAAAATCTCCTCCCGCAGGAACTGCCCGAAGGGCTTCCCGGAAACCACTTCCACCACCGCGCCCAGAACGTCCGCACAGGTGCTGTAGCGCCAGTGGGTTCCCGGCTGGAAAGCCAGCGGCTGTTCACCCAGGCGGTTGCAGAATGCCACGGTGCCCATCCCGCCGCCGGCGAGGATCTGTTTTTGGTCCTCCTCAAACACCCGGGCCGCGTACTGCCCTGCCGGATCAGTGTCCGGGTAGCACAACCCGGCCGTCATCCCCAGCAGCTCCAGCAGCCAGGGCGCCCGCAGCGCCGGGGAAAGCGTTCCGTCCGCGGCTACAACCTGCGGATTCCGGAAGCCCGGCAGATACCGGTCCACGCCGTCCATCAGGTCAATCTTTCCGCGGTCCGCCAGAATCATGACCGCCGCGGCGGTCACCGGCTTGGACTGGCTGTACAGGCGGAAGATCGCATCCCGGCTGATCGGTTTCTTCGCCGCGATGTCCGCCAGCCCGGCCTGGGCATAGCACAGTTCCTTCCCCTTCTGCCAGGCCAGCACGCTGATGCCGGCCGCTTCCTGCCGGTCCACCGCTTCCTGAAGGCAATTTTCCAGCTGCTGCCTCAATGTCATCTTAATTCCTCCTCGTTCACATCAGCAAAATCGCTCCCTGGGCCAGCGCCACCGCGCAGCAGGCCGCCAGGGCCACTGTCAGCAGGCTCCGTCCACGCCAGGCCAGCAGCACCGCCACTGCGGTTCCGCAGGCCGCCGTGCGGATGTCTCCCGTGGAATACAGCACATCCGGGAAGGTCATCGCTCCCAGCACCGCGTAGGGAATATAGGCCAGAAATGACCGGATAAACCGGCTTTTGATTTCTTTCCGGAACACGGTCATGGGCAGCATCCGGATCAGGTAGGTCACCCCGGCGGTCACTGCCAGGTAAGGAAGAAAAATGCTCCACTTCATGCGCTTTCCTCCTTCACCGGATACAGCACAGCTCCCGCCGCGGCCGCCGCGACGGCGCAGATAATGATCGCGAATCCGGATGAAATGGATTTCAGCCCCGGCACATAATGGAAGCAGAGGCTCAGCGCCACCGCCATCAGCACCACCGCCCGGACGGATTTCTGTTCCCGGGCCGGCGGCAGGATGATCGCCAGGAACATGCCGTAGAGGGCAATCCCCAGCGCGTTCCGGACAAACTCCGGCAGCAGCGTCCCCGCCGCGGCGCCCAGCAGCGTCCCCAGGCTCCAGCCGAACCAGGGGGTAATGATCAGGCCGTAGAGATAGGCCTTCCCGACTTTTCCCGGCTGGGAGGAGGCCACCGCAAAGATCTCATCCGTATTGGCGAAGGAGAAAATCATCCGCTGGAGCGTGCCCATGGTCCCGTCCAGTTTCCGGCTGAGGCTGAGGCTCATCAGCGCGTATCGCAGATTGATTGTCAGCTGTGTCAGCGCCATCTCCGTCAGCGCGGCGCCTCCCGCCATCAGGGGCAGGGCCGCGACCTGTCCGGCGCTGGTCAGGTTGGTCATGGAGATCAGCACCGCCTGAATCACCGTCAGCCCGCTGGCGACCGCTTTCATGCCGAAGGCGAAGGATACGCTGACATAGCCCAGCGCAATCGGAATTCCGTGGCGGATTCCCCTCCGAAAATCAGCCTTCATTCATTCTCCTCCAGCAGGTGTACGCCGTCCGCGGTCACCGTGGCATAAAAGACCCGTGCCCGGGGGCAGGGTTCCGGCCCGATGGTAATGGCCGCCCGCACGGCGGCTTCCGCCCGGGCCGCGTCCTCTTCATTCCGGGCATGCAGTTCGCACAGCGGCGTATCCATCGCCACCCGGTCTCCGATCCGGACCTTCAGCACATACCCGACAGAATAGTCGATCCGGTCTGTCAGCTGCAGCCTGCCGGCGCCCATGGCCTGGGCCGCCATCCCCAGCGCGGTGGTATCCATGGCCTGCACATATCCTTCCTGCCCGCAGCATGCGGTCCGGACCACCGCCGCACGGGGCAGGAGGTCCGGATCGTCGCAGACCCGGGGATCCCCGCCCTGGGCAGCGATCATTTCCTTCAGTTTCCGCAGCCCTGCGCCGGACGCGATGGCTTCGCGCATCAGCGCCTCGCCTTCCTCCGGCGTGGCCGTTTTGCCGGCCAGCAGCATCATATATCCGCCCAGCCGCAGCGAAACCCTCAGCAGGTCGCCTCCGGCACGCCCGGCCAGGATATCGATGGCTTCCCGAACCTCCAGCGCGTTTCCGACGTGGGTGCCCAGGGGTTCATCCATGCCGCTGATCAGCGCCACCACTGGCTTGCCGGCCAGTTTTCCGACCCCTACCATGATTTTCGCCAGTTCCAGGCTGTCCTCAATCCGTTTCATAAGCGCACCGCTGCCGGTTTTGACATCCAGCACGATGGCGTCGCTGCCCGAGGCGAGCTTCTTGCTGAGAATGGAGGAGGCAATCAGCGGCAGGGAGTCAACCGTGGAGGTCACATCCCGCAGGGCATACAGCGTTTTGTCCGCCGGTGCCAGGCGCCCGGTCTGCCCCACCACGGCCACGCCGATCTCCTGAATCTGGCGCACATACTCTTCCTCCGTCAGCCCTATCCGCATTCCGGGAATGGCTTCCAGCTTGTCCAGCGTCCCGCCGGTGTGGCCCAGGCCCCTGCCGCTCATTTTCGCCACCGGAACGCCGCAGGCCGCCGTCAGCGGGGCCAGCACCAGTGTGGTCGTATCGCCGACGCCGCCGGTCGAGTGTTTGTCCACCTTGATTCCGGGAATGCGTGACAAATCCGCCACATCCCCCGAATCCCGCATCGCCAGCGTCAGCAGCGTCGTTTCCCGGTCCGTCATGCCGTTCAGGCGGATGGCCATCAGGAGCGCTGCCAGCTGGTAATCCGGCACGGATTTGTCCGCCGCGGCCCGCGCAAAAAAGGTGATTTCCCCCTCGTTCAGTTCCCCGCCCAGCTTTTTCTTTTCGATGATCTGCAGGAATGTCATGATGCTTTTCCTCCTTGATGGTTATATGTCCGGCATGTATGAACAGAAAACCGATGCCCGGTATCCGGACATCGGCCCTGGGAGGATTCTCCCCGTTCGGGATTAGTCCTCTTCCTCTTCTTCCGGCAGATCCGCGTTGTGGAACACGTTCTGCACGTCATCGTTTTCTTCCAGCAGGTCCAGCATCTTCTGGATCTTCAGGATGGTGTCGGGATCCGTCACTTCCACGGTGTTCTGCGGAATCTTCTGCACTTCCGCGGACAGGAAGGTCAGTCCCTGCTTCTCCAGCGCTTCGCGAACGGTGCTGAAGTCGTTGGGCGCCGTGTAGATCTCGAACACTTCTTCCTCGACTTTCACGTCCTCCGCGCCGGCGTCCAGGGCGATCATCATCATCTCGTCCTCATCGCTTCCGGGTTCCCGTTCCACGACCAGCACACCCCGTTCATCGAACATGAAGCCGACGGATCCGGTCGTCCCCAGGTTGCCGCCGTATTTGGCGAAGCAATGGCGGATATCACTGGCCGTGCGGTTACGGTTATCGGAAATGGTATCCACAATCACCGCTACGCCGCCGGGGGCATAGCCTTCATACGTGATTTCTTCGTAAACCACGTTGCTCAGCTCGCCGCTGGCCTTTTTGATCGAACGCTGAATATTGTCGTTGGGCAT
>JAFRBK010000006.1 GCA_017404985.1 Clostridia bacterium
CCTTGTTTCGATAGAGAAATCGGTATGGATACCGGTTTCAGAAATAAATGTCAACGAGATTTCAGATTTCAAGGTTCGATGCTAATGGAATCG
Organism: Clostridia bacterium; assembly: GCA_017404985.1. GTDB lineage: Bacteria > Bacillota > Clostridia > Christensenellales > Aristaeellaceae > Aristaeella. The sequence continues at coordinate 94 of JAFRBK010000006.1, forward strand.
GGAATCTCAGAGCGTCTGTTGGATACCCCTTCTGACGCTCACATCATACTATATATAGTGTTTGAGACTCAAACTTTTCAACGTAAAAGGGGTCTCATCCTAAACGGCAGCCTATGCGCAGGGCTGCCGTTTCGTATCTAATTCAAAGAAAGGGGTAAATCACAATGTCAACAACCAAGGTATCAAGTGACCCAAGAATGACTCTTCTATCCGCAAGGTTCCTGTTCTTGAACCAATCAAGAAGTACTTTACCGATAAGAATCAGGCTGGTTATGTCGTAACCTCTGCCGATGGGCTGCTATGCACTCAATCTGCCTGGGATAGAGGATGGGAATCCTACATCAGTGAACTTGAAACCGCTCTGAATGGCTGTCGTAAGCGCTGGTATCATTTGACCAGAGAGTGGAAGACGGAGCATCCAGACGAATACGACCATTCTATTTTGAATGTGATCGGATGAACGGCGGCATCGTCCGGCACGAAGACATTATAATAGGAAGAAACGGGTGCGAGTACAAGAAAATTTATTATGCTTTACACACATAATACATACATTTTACGCTCTGAAATGCTGTGCCCGGCTCTGACGAATACAATCGCCTACCCTGCGTATGGGCAAATAGTCATCCAAGAGTCCAGACACCAGAAAACCAGGCTCCAACTTTCAAAAAATCTGAAAAGAAATGAAAGGAGCACGTTCCATGAATTCAGACCAAGCCGGATCACCGAATCCCATTTCTCCGTTGCGGTAAGCTTCCCATTGTGATAAAATACAAAAAATGAATTTCATACGGAGGAATGGCCCCATGAAAAGATTGACTGCTTTCCTGGCAATCCTGGCGCTGCTTTTCTGCGTCTTTTCTTTCGCTTCTGCGGATGGGGATGCATGGACCTGCCCCGGCTGTGGCAGAGAGGGCAACACTGGCAATTTCTGCCCCTCCTGCGGGAAACCCAGACCGCAGGTGATCGTATGTCCGGGTTGCGGTACAGAATACGCCGCTGACACAGATTTCGCTTTCTGCCCCAACTGCGGTACTTCCCTGAAAGCTAATGAGACTGTGTCGGAAGCCCCAACCATTGAAACGCCCCTGCCGGAAGCTCCCGCAACTGAGGAACCCACGCCTGAAGGACCATCCATTAAAGCGCCCATAACTGAGGCTCCCGCAACTGGGGCTCCCGCAACTGGGGCTCCCGCAACTGAGACTCCCGCAACTGAGGAACCCACGCCTGAAGGACCATCCATTAAAGCGCCCACACAGGAAGCTCCCGCAACAGAAGAACCCGTGCCTGAACAGTCACCGACACCCGAATCCCCCGCCCGACGGGATCTGGTGCAAGTCAGTGACGGAACCTACTTGCTGGATCAGGTGCTGACACATGAGAGCTTCTCTGAAATCTGGCTGACAGATGCAGACGTCACCGATGATGTCCGTTCCGGAAAACAGGCCACTTATGACTACCTGGCCTTCTCGCCGGCACCTGACGCCTATATCAGCGAGATCTCAGACCACGCCTGGAAGACGCACGACCCAGTGCACAAGATTCAGGTACACTACAATCTCCTGAAAGACGGCAAGTTCGACCATTGGTTCAAGGGTTGCCGGGATATGGGTAATGTAAACGGTTCCCAGCGCTATATGGACGTCAGCGAGCATGAAGTCTATCTGGTGTTTATGCTCGAGGAATATGTAAATCCGCAGTACAGACTGGTTGTCAAAATAATTCCCGAGCTCTCCAAGGACACACCCGTCAAAGATGTTACGAACGCCCTGAACGCGGCGGCTGACGCTGAAAACGAACGGATTTTGGCAACAGCACGAAAAGAGACACGGGGTCCCCTCTGGACCAATGAGTTTTTCTCAGGCGTAGATCTGCTTTGCCTGGATTTCTTCGATAATGTCCGCACACGCTTCGACTTTTCCCCCATCAGCATGGAAGCTCTCAGACCCGGTCTGGAGACCTCCGGCTTTACAATGCTCAAACTATCTTACCAGGGTGTGGAAGGATTCTATGTCTTAAACAAAGGTTACTCGTTGCAAGTGAACCTGTACCACGCCGAAAGAGAAAACTTTCTACCCTCTATGAAAAAGGGAAAAACCGGTGCCTCATTTAACTATACGACGGTAGCCGGCAATACGTATGAATGCTTTGCCGAAGACCATAAAGATGGCGGATACAAATACATCTATCTGTGCCGCGTGGTAGACCAGACCAAATCTGGCACCCAGCATATGGAAATATGGATCATCGCACCTTTTGAAACAAATATTCAGAGCCAGGAAGCCGTGCAGGCGCTCATTGAAGAGCTGGACGGACACATTACCGTCACGCTGCAATAGTCCGGCACCCGGCACTCTTTCCCAATTTCGACAGAAAAGCCGCATATTGAAGACTCCACGGCATACCAATTGCACCGTTTCCCGTCAAGTAGACAGGAAATTAAAAAAGCAAGACGGGAACAAGAAAACTCTGGTAACCAGCAAAGGTTGCCAGAGTTTTTCTTTATAAACGGCAATACATACATTTTGCACCCAGAAACCCTGCAGTATCCCGGATCGCAATATTGTATCCAAAACCCAGTTAGGTTATTTATTAGGTTATTCGTCTCAAAAGGGGTTTTTGAAACAGATAAAGAAAAACTCTGGAAGCCTTGATTTTCTTAGCTTCCAGAGTCTGTGGAGCATAGGAGATTCGAACTCCTGACCCCAACACTGCCAGTGTTGTGCGCTACCAACTGCGCTAATGCCCCGAACAGCAGATATATTAACACAGCGGCAGACATTTGTAAAGGGTTTTTCTGTTTTTTTTCAGATAAATCCTGTGTATAATAGGATATCAGGACGAAAAGATTGAAGGGGGAACTGATTCCAGATGGAAGTCACACGTGATCAGCTGATAAAACTTGCGGAGGAAGCCTGCCAGACCCTGATGAAGAAGTTTGAGCCGGAACATCTGCCGCCGGAACACCATTTTCATTATCACCAGGGCGTTTTTCTTTCCGGTGTGCATCATACCTGGAAGCTGAACGGAGACCCGTCCTATCTGGATTACATCCGGCGGTGGGTGGACAGCTGCATAGAAGAGGACGGGAATATTTTCGGCTTCAATCCGGGGAATCTGGATGACCTGCAGCCGGGGATCCTGCTTTTCCCGCTGTATGATCAGACGGGAGAGGAAAAATATAAGCTGGCCATGGATACGATCGCCTGGTATTATGCCCATACCCCGACGAATCCGGAAGGCGGATTCTGGCATGGGTGTACCAGGCGGAATCAGATGTGGCTGGACGGGCTTTACATGGCCGGCCCGTTTATGACGGAGTACGGCGTGCGGTATGGCAGGCAGGATTTGGTCGACCAGGTGGTTTTTCAGGCGTCCCTGATGCGGGAAAAGACGCAGGACCGGGAAACGGGGCTCTGGCGTCATGCCTGGGACTGGGAGCGCAGGGAACCCTGGGCAGATCCCGTCACGGGGAAGTCGCCGGAATTCTGGGGCCGGTCGATGGGCTGGGTTCCGGTGGCGCTTCTGCAGGATGCGGAGCTCCTGCCGGAGGGAAGTCCGGAGAGGGAGAAGCTTACGGATATAGCCTGCGGGCTGCTGAAGGCGCTGCTGCCCTGGCAGGATGCGTCGTCCGGCCTCTGGTATCAGGTGACGGATAAAGGCGGCAGGCCGGATAACTGGCCGGAATCCTCCTGTACCTGCCTCTATGCGGCAGCGCTGTCCATGGCGATCCGGCTGGGGCTGATTGATGCCGGGCTGAAAGAGGTCGTCCAAAAGGCGATTCAGGGTGTGATGCGTTATGTGGACAGGGATGAGAAAGGCCTTCTGATCGGCAATATCTGTATCGGAACCGGCGTCGGCGATTATCCCTTCTACTGTGCGCGGCCGACCAGCGTGAATGATCTGCACGGGGTCGGGGCCTTCCTGCTGATGTGTACGGAAGCCGCCGCGATTTTCTGAGACCCCTTGGCCTTTCTCCGGTCCCGGGATTTTCCTGCTCCCCGGTTTCGCTGCAACCCAAATTGATACACAAAAAAACTGATGCACAAACCCAGTCTCGAGACACAAAAAATTCGAGTCACAAGCCGAAGGAACCATTGGGGATGGTTCCTTTTGGTTTCCTCCGTTCCCGTTTTAGTAACACTGATTTTTAGTATCACCTGCAACCCGCACCGTCGCCGGGCGTTTTGAGTTTCACTTTTTTTGAGTTTCATCGATAACCCGCACCGTCGCTGGGCAGTTTGAGTTTCACTTTTTTTGAGTTTCATCGACCTCCTGCACCGTTGCCGGGCAGTTTGAGTTTCATTTTTTTTGAGTTTCATCGACCGCCGTCGCCGGGCGTCCGTTTCAATTTTAGTAACACTTTTCTTTAGTATCACCGGCGAAAAAAGTATGCAACGCATGTTTCTGAGTTAGCCGGCACTAATCCTTTTCGCCAATTCGCCAACCCCCGGCGAATAGACTTTCCTTATTTTTCAAGGCCTGGAGGTCCCAATTCGCCAATTCGCCATTTCGCCGATGAATCGCGTGACCGTTTCACCGCCATGAACCCTATTCGCCGCCTATTCGCCTATTCGCCAATTCGCCAAAAATCGGCGAATAGACTTTCCTTATTTTTCAAGGCCTGGAGGCCTCTATTCGCCTATTCGCCAATTCGCCGACGTTACACACCCCCCGGCGAAACGGCAAAACGGCCCGCTTTCATACCCACCATTCTCCTCTCCAATGCTGAACACATCCCCTCCGCAGAGCGGTCCTTTTCCCAAAGGGTTTGTCCCCGTGACGGATAACCGTGGCAGACGAGCCCGGCGGACGACCTTTACAAGCTGAAGGGAAACCCGTATAATATATAAGTATTTTTATGCCCGTTCGGGGCAGAGGACCAAGGAGCAAGCATGGCAAAGATCATTGCAATCGCGAACCAGAAGGGCGGCGTCGGGAAGACGACGACCGCCGTGAACCTTGCAGCCGCAATGGCGGAAAACGGGAAAAAAGTGCTGATGGTGGATCTGGATCCGCAGGGGAACTCCACCAGCGGCCTGGGCTGTTCCGTGAATGAGCGGAATTCCATTTATGACGTGCTGATGGCCCGGGCGAAGCTGGAGGACTGCATCCAGAAAACTGATACGAAAAAACTGAGGCTGATCGGTTCCGACATCCGGCTCGCCGGCGCGGAAGTGGAGCTGGTGAGCGTGGATGAACGGGAGTTTTATCTGAAAAAGGTGCTGGGGCCGATCCGGGACGAGTATGAATATATTTTCATTGACTGCCCGCCGAGCCTGAGCCTCTTGACGCTGAACGCGATGGCGGCGGCGGATTCCGTCCTGATTCCGATCCAGTGCGAGTACTACGCGCTGGAAGGTGTCACGAGCCTGATGAATACCATCAGCCGGGTGAAGAAGACGATCAATCCGCAGCTGGAAATCGAGGGAATCCTGCTGACGATGCTGGACGGCCGGACCAATCTGGGCCTCCAGGTCGTGGACCAGGTGAAGAAGCATTTCAAAAAGATGGTGTTTTCCACGGTCATTCCCCGGAATGTGCGCTTGGGCGAAGCCCCCAGCCACGGGAAGCCCATCACCCGGTATGATCCGAAGAGCTCCGGGTCCCTGGCGTACCAGGCCCTGGCCAAAGAAGTGGCGTCCCGGAACAAAAAGAAGTAACAGACAGGAGAAATCAGACCGATGGCGACAAAATCACACGGACTGGGCCGGGGGCTGGATTCCCTGTTCCAGATGGCGGAAGACGACAGTACGACGATTCGGGAAATTGACCTGGGGGAACTGGACCCCAATCCGGACCAGCCCCGGAAGAGCTTTGATGAGGAAAGCATCACCCAGCTTGCGGACAGCATCCGTGAACAGGGCGTGCTGCAGCCGCTGCTGGTGGTGGCTTCCGGAAGCGGCAGGTACCGGATCGTGGCGGGGGAGCGCAGGTTCCGTGCCTCCCGCGCGGCAGGGCTGAAGACGGTTCCCTGCATTATCAAGGATCTGGACGTGATCCATGAAATGGAAATTGCCCTGATTGAAAACCTCCAGCGGGAGGACCTGAACCCGATGGATGCAGCCAAAGGCATCAGGGCATTGATGAACCAGTGCGGATATACCCAGGAGAAGGTCGGGCTCCGGCTGGGAAAGAGCCGGGTGGCGGTGACGAACCTTCTGCGCCTCCTGTCCCTTCCGGACGAGGTGACGGAGATGGTCCGGGACGGTCGCCTCAGCGCGGGCCACGCCCGGGCGCTGGCCGGAATCAAAGCGCCGGAGGAGCAGATTCGGCTGGCCCATAAGGCGGTGGACGAGGGGCTGAGCGTGCGCCAGCTGGAGCAGCTGGCGGCGCGGGCCAGGACGGCCCCGGCGAAACCGAGGACGCCCGCCGCGAGGCCCGCGGAAATGGAGGAGCTGCAGGAAAAAATCCTTCGGAAGACGGGGCTGAAGAGCAGCCTGACCGGAAACATCTCCCGGGGGAAGATCGTGCTGCAGTATTCGAGCAGGGAGGAACTGGAACACTTTAACACGCTGCTGGACAGCCTGCAGGAATGACGGGAGATACATGATGAGCAAAAACGGACTGCCCGAAATGCCCTATTGGGACGGGCCCCTGAGCCATCCCTTTTACAGCAAGGTGGTGAAGCGGGCGTTGGATCTGGTGCTGGCGCTGGTGCTGCTGGTTCCGGGCCTGGTGCTGATGGTTCCGCTGGGCCTGTGGGTGAAGCTGGATTCGCCCGGACCGGTCTTTTATCGGGCGGTTCGGGGCGGCTACCATAACCAGCCGTTTCGGATTTTCAAGTTCAGGAGCATGGTGGTGGACGCGGACAAAACCGGCGGCTGCACGGCGAAAAATGACGACAGGGTCACCCGGGCCGGGCGGGTCATGCGCCGGCTGAAGCTGGATGAGCTCCCCCAGCTCTTCAATATTATCAAGGGCGATATGAGCTTCGTCGGCCCCCGGCCGGAGCTGCTGCTGTATACCACCCAGTATACGAAGGAACAGGAATGCATCATGTGGGTCCGCCCCGGCATTACCGACCGGAGCAGCATCGTCTATATTGCCCAGGATGAAATTGTCGGCGAGGAGGATCCTGTCGCGAATTTTGAGAAGCTGATCCTGCCGGAAAAGAACCGGCTGCGGGTGGAATATGCCCGGAACCAGAGCTTTCCGCTGGACGCTCAGCTTTTCTGGGAAACGATCCGGGGGGTTTTCGGCAAGGCTGAGGATATGGCGAGGGAGAAGAAGAGGACGTAAGCATGGAAAACTATGTGGCACTGGTGCACCGCGCTTTCGGCGGGGAAACGCCGGATGTGAAGAATCCGAAGGTGCTGGCCTGGCTGATTCGGCGGAATGGGCTGGAGATGGCCCATCTGAGCAGGGGAAGCCATATCGGCAGCGTGCTCAGCGTGGCGGAGATTATTGCCGTGCTGTATACCCGGATCCTGCGCGTGGACCCGAAAAACCCCGCCTGGCCGGACCGGGACCGGCTGATCCTGAGCAAGGGTCATGCGGGCAGCGCGGTCTATGCGGCGCTGGCGGAAACGGGCTTTTTTCCCGTGGAGCAGCTGAAAACCCATTATGCCAACGGGTCGATTCTCAGCGGCCATGTCAGCCATAAGGGCGTGCCCGGCGTGGAGGTGTCCACCGGCAGCCTGGGCCACGGCCTGGGCATCGGCGTCGGCATGGCGCTGGGGGCCAGGATGGATCAGGCGCCCTGGCGGACCTATGTGGTTCTGGGCGACGGGGAGTGTGACGAGGGCTCCGTCTGGGAGTCGGCGCTCCAGGCGGCCCAGTACGGGCTGGACCGGCTGACGGCGATCGTGGATTATAACCATATGCAGAGCCTGACGACGGTGGAAAAAACGCTGCGGCTGGAGCCCTTTGAAGAAAAATGGCGGGATTTCGGCTGGGATGTGCAGAGCGTGGACGGCCATGACACGGACGCGCTGGAAACCGCGATGAAAAAGGCGCAGGCGGCGGAGGGAAGCGGAAAGCCGCAGATGATCCTGGCCCATACGGTGAAGGGCAAGGGCGTTTCGTTTATGGAAAACAACATCCTGTGGCATTACCGGACGCCTCAGGGAGAGGAATATGAAGCGGCGCTGAAGGAACTGGAGGCACATCGGCCGTGAGAGATGCATTTGTCAAAATCCTGCTGGAGGAAATGGCCCGGAACAGCCGGATCGTGCTGCTGACCGGCGATCTGGGCTTCGGGGTGCTCCGCCCGGTATGGGACCGGTTCCCGGAGCAGATTCTGAATGCGGGAATCGCTGAGCAGGGAATGGTCAGCATGGCGGCCGGCCTGGCGGCGACGGGCCGCACCGTGCTGGTGTATTCCATCGGGAATTTCCCCAGCCTGCGGCCGCTGGAACAGATCCGGAACGACTGCGCCTATCACGAAGCGGACGTCAAAATCGTCTGTGTGGGCGGCGGGTTTGTGTACGGCAGCCTGGGAATGAGCCACCATGCGACGGAGGATTTGTCGATTATGCGGGCGCTGCCGGGTGTGCGCTGCTTTGCGCCCGGGGACCCGGCGGAGGCGGAGCTGGTAACCCGGGAGGCCATCCGGACGCCGGGAACCTGTTATCTTCGGCTGGGCCGGGGCAGTGAGCCGCATGTGCATCAGGCGGTTCCTGCCGGCTGGAAGGCCCCGGAAAGCCTGACCCTGAGGAAGGGGACGGATGTGGCTATTCTCAGCACCGGCGGAATTCTGACCCAGGCGGTGGACGCCGCCGAACGGCTGGCGGCGAAGGGAATCAGTGCGGAAGTGGTCAGCTTTCCCTGCCTGAAGCCCCTGGACGGGGCCAAGGTTCGTGAACTGCTGGGCCGGTTCCGCGGGATCGTGACCCTGGAGGAAAACACGGTCGTGGGCGGTTTCGGCAGCGCGGTGTGCGAGATCGCGGCGGAAGCGGGAAGCGGATGCCGGATCAGGCGGATCGGGCTGGAGGATGCGTTTTCAACGGTGGTGGGATCCCAGCAGTACCTGCGGAAAGTATATGGAATGGACGGAGAGGCCGTCGCTGAAAAGGCGGAGGCCCTGATGCATGAGTAAGGAACTGACGCTGGACGAGATTCACGAGGAGCTGCTGTGCCAGCTTCGGGATATTACGGCGGTGTGCGACCGCCACGGGATCGAATATAACCTGATGTGCGGAACCCTGCTGGGCGCCGTGCGCCATAAGGGGTTTATTCCCTGGGATGACGATGTGGACCTCTTGATGACCCGGGGCGAATTCACAAAGTTCCGGGAAGTCTATCCTCGGGAGTGTGATCAGCGCTTTGAGCTGACCTATCTGGATACCTGGACCCCCCGGGTCATGAACCGGGATCCGGAGAAGGCGGCGGCTTTCACGGATTTCTTTATTCTGGATCCCCTTCCGCCGGAAGGCCTTCCGCGGAAGCTGCATCTGCTCCATCTGCACCTCCTGCAGGGCATGATGAAGAAAAAAGTGGATTACAGCCGCTTTGGGCTGAAAAACCGGATTCTGCTGCATGTGACCCACTGGATGGGCCTGCCCTTCAGCTACAGCTGGAAGGCGAAACGGTATGAGCAGGTCTCGACCCGGGTCAAAGAGGGAAACGACCTGCATATGTCCAACGGGGCCTTTGAGCTGATGACGCATGTCTGGCATCCGGACCAGTTCCGGGAGAAAATCCGGGCGCCCTTTGAGGATCTGCAGTGCCTGATTCCGAAGCGGTATGACGAGGTGCTGACGGTGCTCTTCGGGCCGGATTATATGACGCCGCCGCCGGAAAATGAACGGGTGGCGAAGCACCTGGATCTTTGAAAGGAATCCGGAAAAGCATGGAATTGTTTTTTTGCCCCCTGTTTTCCGGCTCCAGCGGGAACGCGCTGTTTGTTCAGTATGGAAACACGCGGCTGCTGATCGATGCCGGCAAGCCGGGGCGCCAGATTGAGGATGCGCTCCGGCTGATTGGCGTTTCGGCGGAGTCGCTCAGCGCCGTTCTGATTACCCATGAGCACAGCGACCATATCCACGGTGCCGGGATTCTGGCCCGGAAGTATCGCCTGCCGGTGTATGCCACCGCGGAAACCTGGAAGGCGATGGAGGGCAAGCTGGGAAAAATCCCGCCGGGCGTGAGGCATGAGTTCTTCGTGGGGCAGGAGTTCTGCCTCGGGGAGCTGGGGGTTTCGCCCTTCTCCATTCCCCATGATGCCGCGGACCCGGTGGGCTACCGGCTGTGGGGCGGCCCGGTCAGCATCGCCACGGCGACGGACCTGGGCCATTTTTCCCGGGATGTGTTCGACCGGATCCGGGGCAGCGACCTGGTGCTGCTGGAAAGCAATCATGATCCGGACCTGCTGCGGGCCAATCCGCATTACAGCCAGGCGCTGAAGAGCCGGATCCTCGGCAGTAAAGGGCATCTGAGTAACGAAGCCTGCAGCGAGGCCCTGCTGCATCTGATTGCCGCCGGAACCCGGAATGTGATCCTGGGCCATCTGAGCGGGGAAAACAATAATCCGGCCCTGGCGCGCCGGGTGTCCGTCAGCGCCCTGGAGCGGGAGGGAATCCGCCCGGATGCCGATGTGCGCCTGAAGGTCGCGCTGCGGGATGAAGTCGGGGAAGTCTTTACATTGAGCCATTTGTGAGGGAAACCATGATTATTCTGTCTGTGCAGGAAGTGAAGAAGAGCTTCGGCACCCATGAGGTGCTGAAGAAGGTTTCGTTTACCCTGCAGGACGGGGAGCGGATGGGCCTGGTCGGGGTTAACGGCTGTGGAAAGAGCACGCTGCTGAAGATTATCGCCGGCGAGGAAACCGCGGATGAAGGCCAGGTCAGCCTGCAGAAAGGCCTGCGGCTGGGCTATCTGGCCCAGCAAAGCGAGCTGTCCGGAGAGGAAACGGTGCAGGAGGCGCTGGAAAGCGTGTTCGCGCCGCTGGTCCGGATGGACGAGGAGCTGCGCGCGCTGGAGGCGGAAATAGCCTCCTGCGGGGAGGATCCGGAGGCGCTGCGGCGGCTGGGGAGCCGCTATGATGCCCTGACCCGCGCCTTTGAGCAGGGAAACGGCTACGGCTGGCGCAGTTCGGTGCAGGGCGTTCTGGCAGGGCTGAAGCTGCGCCCTTTCCGGGATATGCCGACGAAGCGCCTTTCCGGCGGGGAAAGGACTCGGCTGTGCCTGGGGCGGCTTTTGCTCACGGAGCCGGATCTGCTCCTGCTGGATGAGCCGACCAACCATCTGGACCTGAAGAGCATCGCCTGGCTGGAGGATTATCTGGGCGCCTATCGCGGCGCGGTGCTGGTCATCAGCCATGACCGGTATTTCCTGGACCATGTCTGCGGCCGGATGGCGGAGATGCTGATGGGCGTTGTGGAAACCTATACGGGCAACTACACGGAATATCTGGAAAAGCGCACAGCCGTTTTCGAAACCCGCATGAAAGCCTGGGAGCTTCAGCAGAAGGAGATTGCCCGGGAGGAAGCGATTATCGCCACCTACCGCCGCTTCAACCGGGAAAAGAGCATCAAGGCGGCGGAAAGCCGGGAAAAGCGCCTGGAGAAAATTGAACGCCTGGAAAGGCCGCAGGAGGAAGGAACCGTCCGGTTCCGTTTTGAAACCCGGCGGCGCACCGGCGAGGACGTGCTGGTCCTGCAGGACCTGAAAAAAAGCTTCGGCGGCCGGGTTCTCTTCGACCATTTGCAGCAGAAGGTCAAGGCCGGCGACCGGATTGCCCTGATCGGGGATAACGGCACGGGCAAATCCACCCTGCTGAAATGCCTCACCGGGGAGGAAAGGCCGGACAGCGGTTCCATCCGGTGGGGAACCGGCGTGGATCTGGGGTATTATGACCAGCACCAGGCCGGCCTGCATGAGGAGAAAACCGTGCTGGACGAGGTCTGGGACCGGTTTCCGCGCCTGGAGCAGTATGAGGTCCGCGGGGCCCTGGGCCTGTTTCTGTTTACCGGGGATGATGTTTTCGCGCCGATTCATACGCTGAGCGGCGGGGAAAAGGGCCGGGTCTGCCTGACGGAGCTGATGTTGCGGAAGGATAATGTCCTGCTGCTGGATGAGCCGACCAACCATCTGGATATGGACAGCCGGGAAGTGCTGGAGGCGGCGCTGGCGGATTTTGAGGGAACCATCATCGCTGTCAGCCATGACCGGTATTTTATTAATCGGTTTGCCGACAAGGTCTGGGTGCTGGAAGGGGAAACCCTGAAGGAATACCTGGGCAATTACGACAGCTATTATGCCAGGGTCAGCCGGGACCAGGAGCCGGACGGGGACACAGCCGGCATGACCCGGACCGCGGTCGATAAGGAAAAGAAGCGGAGCCGGGACGAGCAGCGCCGTCTCCGGGAAGCGAAGGAGCAGCTGAAAGCCGCGGAGAAGCGCGTGGCGGAAGCGGAGGAGGAACTGGCCGGGCTGGAGGCGCGGCTGGCGGACCCGGAAACCTACCGGGATCCGGAGCAGGGAGCGGCGCTGACAAAGCAGTATAACGCCCTGAAGGAGACCGTGGACCGCCTCTATGCGGAATGGGAAGCCTTGGAGGAAGCGGCACAGTAGGGGCTGTGGAAAAGACGAACACAAGATATGGGTATGGGCACGCCGGAAGGCGTGTCCATAATTTTTGGCGCAAAGGCAGGAAATATATAGGTTTTGCAGGCAACCAAACCAGAAATGTCGAAAAAGGTCGGAAGAAAGACCGAATTTTTGGCCAAGTTAGGGCACACCTGATAGCGTGTTAATATACAGAGCCCCAAAACACTGAAATCACAGGGGCTTCCGGGTAGGGGAAGATGAAAAATCTCAAAAAAAATTTCAAAAGCAGGCCCAAAACCTCTTGAAATGAAATCGGGGTTCATGTATAATTCTGCTGTTGTCTGTTTAGGGATGAAGTGGTAAGTTGCCGTCCGGCCAGACGGGTAATTATCGCGGACCAGCCCGCTGATCGGGCGACGGACTCGAAGGCGCCAGGGGATCTGCACCTGCAGTGGGTTCCTGGGAAGCGCACAAGAGAACGAAAAAATAGGAGGTTAACAGGAATGGCCAACCAGAAAATCCGTATCAAGCTGAAGAGCTACGAGCACAAACTGATCGACCAGAGCGCGGAGCGGATCGTGGAAACCGCAAAGCGTACCGGCGCTCGTGTCTCCGGCCCCATCCCGCTCCCCACGGAAAGGGAGATCGTCACCATCCTTCGCGCTGTGCATAAGTATAAGGACAGCCGCGAACAGTTCGAGCGCCGCACCCATAAGCGGCTGATCGACATCCTGAACCCCAATCCCAAGACGGTGGACGCCATGATGAAGCTTGATCTTCCTGCTGGTGTCGAAATCGAAATGAAACTGTGAGGCAGGAGGAACGATAGACATGAAGAAAGCGATCGTGGGCAAAAAGATCGGCATGACGCAGGTCTTCACCGAAGACGGGCGCCTCGTACCGGTTACCGTGATTGAAGCGGGCCCCTGCACTGTGGTGCAGACCAAGACGAAGGAAAGCGACGGCTACGAAGCCGTGCAGGTCGGTTTCGGCGACATGACCGAAAACCGTGCCAAGAAGCTGCTGAACAAGCCTGAGCTCGGCCATTTCAAGAAGGCGGGCGTGGAAGCCAAGCGGACCCTGCGCGAGTTCCGGTTCGATGACTGCAGCGGTTACAAAGTGGGCGACGTGCTCAAGTGTGACCAGTTCGCCCAGGGCGACAAGATCGACATTACCGGCACCAGCAAGGGCCATGGTTACACCGGTCCCATTCAGCGTTGGAACCAGCACACCGGCCCCATGGCTCACGGCTCCAAGTATCACCGCGGCGTCGGTTCCATGAGCGCGAACTCTGACCCGAGCCGGGTGTTCAAGAACAAGCACATGGCCGGTCACTACGGTGTGGACCGGGTGACGGTGCAGAACCTGGAAGTTGTCCAGGTGGACGCGGAACGCAACCTGCTGCTGGTCAAGGGCGCTGTGCCCGGCCCCAACGAAGGCCTGCTGATCATCCGTGACACCTGCAAGGCCTGAGCAAGGAGGAAAATGAAAGATGCCTAAGACTGCTCTGTATAATATGGAAGGAAAGGCTATCGGAGAGGTGGAGCTGAGCGAGGAAATCTTCGCGGCCCCCATCAACGAAGCAGCGATGCACCTGGTAGTCCGTTCCTATCTGGCAGCTCAGCGCCAGGGCACCCAGAGCGCCCTGACCCGCGGTGAGGTTCGCGGGGGCGGCCGGAAGATCTATCGCCAGAAGGGCACCGGTAATGCCCGGCACCATGGCAACCGCGCTCCCCAGTTCAAACACGGCGGCGTGGTCTTCGCTCCCAAGCCCCGGGATTACGCCCTGGCTGTGAACAAGAAGGTTCGTCGCCTGGCCTTCAGAAGCGCCATGACCGCGAAGCTGAACGCCGGCGAGATCATCGTTGTCGATGCGCTGAACCTGAAGGAAGCCAAGACGAAGATGATGGCGGAAACGCTGAAGAAGCTGAACGCTGAAAAGAAGGCCCTCGTGGTTCTGCCCGAACGGGAAGAAAACGTGATCCGCGCCACGGCCAACCTGGCCGAAGCGAAGGTCAGCTACGTGAACACCCTGAACGTTTATGACATCCTGAACGCCGGCAAGCTGGTGCTGACCAAGGCGGCCAAGGAATCCGTCGAGGAGGTGTACGCATAATGAAAGATCCTCATGATATCATTAAACGCCCCATTCTGACGGAAAAGGCGTACGAGGGCATTGAAGAGAAGCGCTATGTCTTCGAAGTGGATATCCGGGCCAATAAGGCTGAGATCAAGGAAGCTGTTGAAGCGGTCTTCAAGGATGACGGCGTGAAGGTTGCCAAGGTGAACACCCTCCGGACCATCGGTAAGATGAAGCGCCAGGGACGCACCCAGGGCATGACCCCCGAAACCAAGAAGGCCTATGTGATCCTGAAGAAGGACTCCAAGCCCATCAAGTTCTTCGAAGGCATGGCTCAGTAACAGCAGGGAGGAGACGAAAAAATGGCTATTCGAGTTTACAAGCCGACTTCGCCCGCCCGGCGGTTTATGTCGGTTCTGACCTATGAAGAGGTCACTAAGAAGACGCCCGAAAAGAGTCTGACGGAGGTTCTGAAGAAGAACTCCGGCCGGAACAAGCAGGGCAAGATCACCGTTCGCCATCAGGGCGGCGGCAACAAGATCAAGTATCGGATCATCGATTTCAAGCGCGACAAGGTGGACATTCCCGCCAAGGTCAGTGCCATTGAGTACGATCCCAACCGCAGCGCTTTCATCGCCCTGCTGTTCTACGCGGACGGCGAGAAGCGGTACATCCTGGCTCCTCTGGGCCTGAAGGTCGGGGACACCGTGATCTCCAGCGACACCGCGGACATTAAGCCCGGCAACGCGCTGCCGCTCAGCAACATCCCGGTCGGCACGCTGATCCACAACCTGGAGCTGAAGCCCGGCCGCGGCGGCCAGCTGGTTCGCAGCGCCGGCATGAGCGCTCAGCTGATGGCCAAGGAAAACGGATACGCTCAGGTGCGTCTGCCCAGCGGTGAAATGCGCAAGCTGCCCCTGAACGCGAAAGCGACCATCGGTACCGTCGGCAACACCGATCACGAGAACGTGAGACTGGGCAAAGCCGGCCGGGTTCGCCACATGGGCATCCGTCCCACCGTTCGCGGCGTGGTCATGAATCCCTGCGATCACCCCCATGGCGGCGGTGAAGGCAAGAGCCCCGTTGGTATGCCCGCTCCTGTGACTCCGTGGGGCAAGCCCGCGCTGGGCCTGAAGACCAGGAAGCACAAGAAGTACAGCAACAAGATGATCGTCAAGCGCGCCGGAAACAAGTAAGCGCTTTTGAGAAGAACCTGTAATCAGCAGGAAGGAGGCAGCGACAACAAATGAGTCGTTCCATTAAAAAGGGCCCTTATGTTGAGGGCGCGCTGATGAAGCGCATTACGGAAATGAACGCTTCCGGCAAGAAGGCTGTAGTGAAGACCTGGAGCCGCTCCAGCACGATCTTCCCGGAATTCGTAGGACACACCGTGGCCGTGCATGACGGACGGAAACATGTTCCGGTCTATGTGACAGAAGACATGGTAGGACACAAGCTGGGCGAGTTTGCCCCCACCCGCACTTTCCGCGGACATGCGGGCGACAAGAACAGCAACCGCAAATAAGCGAGAGGAGTTGAGACAAAGATGGCTACCCGTACCAAGGAAAAAGCGGCCGCCCGCAAAGCCAACGCTGACAAGCGGCCCCAGGCTCACGCCAGGTATGTCCGCATCTCTCCTCGCAAGGTGAAGATCGTGGTCGATCTGATCCGCGGAAAGAGCGTGGATGAAGCTCTGGCAATTCTGCAGTACACCCCCAAGGCTGCCAGCCCGCTGGTGATGAAAGTGCTGAACAGCGCGATCGCCAACGCGGTGAACAACCAGGAACTGAACCGTCAGAACCTCTATGTTGCCGAAGTGTACGCCAATCCCGGACCCACACTGAAGCGCTATGTTGCCCGCAGCCGCGGCAGCGCGTCACCGATGCTCAAGCGCACCAGTCACATCAGCGTGGTGCTGGACCAGAAGTAAGGCGAAGGAGGAGAAGACATGGGTCAGAAAGTTAATCCCCACGGCGCTCGCGTCGGCGTGATCTACGACTGGAGCACCCGCTGGTACGCCGGGAAAAAGGATTTTGCCAACAACCTGGTGGAGGACTATAAGCTTCGCAAAATGCTGAAGGAAAAGTATTTCGCCACCGGAATCAGCCACATTGACATCGAGCGGACCGCTCAGACCATGACGGTGAACGTCTTCACGGCGAAGCCCGGCATGATCATCGGCCGCGGCGGCGCCGGCATCGAGGAACTGAAGAAGAACATCACTGAGTTCCTGGGCCGTCCCTGCCACATCAATGTGATGGAGATCAAGCAGCCTGATGCGGATGCCCAGCTGGTCGCCGAGAATATCGCCCAGCAGCTGGAAAAGCGCATCAGCTTCCGCCGGGCCCTGAAGCAGGCCCAGCAGCGCAGCATGAAGGTTCCCGGCGTCAAGGGAATCAAGACCGCGGTCAGCGGCCGTCTCGGCGGCGCGGACATCGCCCGCAGCGAGCACTATCATGATGGCAGCATTCCGCTGCAGACCCTGCGCGCCAACATCGATTACGGTTTCGCCGAAGCGAAGACCACCTATGGCCGCCTGGGCGTCAAGGTCTGGATCTACAAGGGACAGATCCTGCCCAAGGCCAAGAAGAGCCCCGCCGGGAAGGAGGGAAAATAAGCCATGTTAATGCCGAAGAGAGTGAAACACCGCAAGCAGTTCCGCGGCCGCATGAAGGGTAAGGCCCAGCGGGGCAACACCCTGGCTTACGGTGAGTTCGGGCTGCAGGCGATGGAACCCCACTGGGTAACCAGCCAGCAGATTGAAGCAGCCCGTATTGCCCTGACCCGTTACACCAAGCGTGGCGGCCAGGTATGGATCAAGATTTTCCCCGATAAACCGGTGACGGCCAAGCCTGCCGAGACCCGCATGGGTTCCGGTAAAGGTGCTCCGGAATACTGGGTAGCCGTGGTCAAGCCCGGCCGGGTGCTGTTCGAAATCGCCGGTGTCTCCGAAGACATCGCCCGCGAAGCGCTCCGTCTGGCCGGCCACAAGCTGCCTCTGAAGACCAAGCTCATCATGAAGAGTGAAGAGCCCAAGACAGAAGCGGGTGGTGAAGAAGCATGAAAGCGAACGAATTGACCGCTATGAGCAAAGAACAGCTGCAGGAAAAGGTGAAGGATCTGAAGAACGAGCTGTTCGGGCTTCGCTTCCAGCTTGCCACGGGCCAGCTGCAGAACACCATGCAGATCAGTCAACTGAAGCGCGACATCGCACGCTGCAAGACCATCCTTCGTCAGAAGGATGAGGCCTGAGAATGGGAAAGGAGGCAGCTGGAACCATGGAAGAAAGAGGACTGCGTAAAACCCGGATCGGCGTGGTTGTGAGCGACAAGATGGATAAAACCTGCGTCATTCAGATCAAGACCCGCGTCCGTCATCCGCTGTACGGAAAAATCATGAATCAGACCAGCAAGCTGAAGGTTCATGACGAAAACAATGAATGCGGCATCGGCGATACCATCAAAGTGATGGAAACCCGTCCGCTGAGCAAGGATAAGCGCTGGCGTCTGGTGGAAATCATCGAGAAGGCCAAGTAAGAATAAGGAGGAACCTGAATATGATTCAGCCGCAAACCCGGCTTAAGGTTGCCGACAACTCCGGCGCCAAGGAAATCATGTGCATCCGTGTTCTGGGCGGTTCTTTCCGTCGCGACGGCAGCATCGGTGATGTCATCGTAGCCAGCGTCAAGACCGCGACCCCCGGCGGCACGGTGAAGAAGGGCGAAGTCGTGAAGGCGGTTATCGTCCGGATGCGCAAGAACAAGCGCCGCCCCGACGGCAGTTACATCAAGTTCGATGATAACGCCGCCGTCATCATCAATGATCAGAAAATGCCCCGCGGGACCCGTATCTTTGGGCCTGTGGCTCGCGAGCTGCGTGAGAAGGACTTCATGAAGATCGTCTCCCTGGCTCCCGAAGTACTGTAAGGAGGCGGAACGGTTATGCATGTAAAAACCAAAGATACCGTCATCGTGATCAGCGGCAAGGACAAGGGCAAGAAGGGTAAGATTTCCGCCGCGTTCCCCAAGCTCGGTCGTGTGACCGTTGAGGGCGTGAATGTGGTCACCAAGCATCAGAAAGCCCGCAATGCCATGCAGCCCGGCGGCATCATCCATAAGGAAATGCCCATCGACGCCAGCAACGTGATGCTGGTTTGCCCCAAGTGCGGCAAAGCGACCCGGGTGTCCCACAAAGTCGACCGCGCTGCCGATGACAACGGCAAGATGAAGCGCAAGATGATTCGCGTTTGCAAGAAGTGCGGCGCCGAAATTGACTGATAAAGGAGGAAAGCCCTATGGCAACCAGAATTAAGGAAAAATATCTGGCCGAGGCTGTTCCTGCTCTGAAACAGAAGTTCGGCTACAAAAACGTGATGGAAATTCCCAAGCTGGCGAAAATCGTGATCAACATGGGCCTGGGCGATTGCAAGGACAATGCCAAGGCGATGGAGATGGCGGTGAATGAGCTGACGCAGATCGCCGGCCAGAAGCCCCTGGTGACCAAGGCCAAGAAGAGCATCGCGAACTTCAAAGTCCGCGAGGGCATGAACGTCGGCGCGAAGGTTACCCTGCGCGGTGAGCGCATGGAAGAGTTCATGGACAAGCTGGTATCCGTGGCCCTGCCCCGGGTACGTGACTTCCGCGGTGTAAGCACGAAGGCCTTTGACGGCCGCGGCAACTACGCTCTGGGTATTCGCGAACAGCTGCTGTTCCCCGAAATCGAGTATGACAAGGTGGAAAAGATCCGTGGTATGGAAATCGTCTTCGTGACCACCGCGAAAACCGATGAGGAATGCAAGGAACTGCTGACGCTGCTCGGCATGCCCTTCGCACAGGCGTAATTGAAGGAGGAAGAAAAAAGTGGCTAAGCTGAGCATGAAACTCAAGCAGCAGAGAGAACCGAAGTTCTCCACTCGCGCTTATACGCGCTGCCGCATCTGCGGCCGGCCGCACAGTGTTCTGCGCAAGTACGGCGTATGCCGCATCTGCTTCAGAGAGCTGGCCTATAAGGGCCAAATCCCCGGTGTCCGCAAGGCCAGCTGGTAAGCGGGGAAGAAACGGAAGGAGGTTTACAACATGGTAGTGAACGATCCCATCGCCGATATGCTCACCCGCATCCGGAACGGACAGGTTGCGCGGCATGATGCCGTGACCATGCCCGCCAGCAACACGAAGAAGGCGATCGCCAAGATCCTTCTGAACGAAGGCTACATCAAGGCGGTGGACTTCATTGATGACGGTCTGCAGGGCGAAATCAAAATCACCCTTAAGTATCTGAACGGCAAACAGACTCCCGTGATCGCGGGTCTGAAGCGCATCTCCAAGCCCGGCCTGCGGGTCTATGCCCGCAGCGAGGAACTGCCCAAGGTTCTGGGCGGTCTGGGAATCGCCATCATCAGCACCAGCAAGGGCCTGATGACGGATAAGGAAGCGCGGAAGAACGCCATCGGCGGCGAAGTGCTTGCCTACATCTGGTAATCGACACGCTTGTAAGGAGGAATGAGAAAATGTCTCGAATCGGAAAACTCCCGATTACAGTACCCGCGGGCGTGACGGTTACAGTGGACGCGGATAACCTGGTAACGGTGAAGGGCCCTAAGGGCACCATGAGCCAGCAGGTGAATCCGGCCATCACTGTGAAGCAGGAGGGCAATATCCTGACCCTCGAACGCCCCACAGACTCCAAGCCCCACAAGGCCATGCACGGACTGTACCGCAGCCTGGTGCACAACATGGTCGTGGGCGTGACCGACGGCTTCACCAGGACCCTGGAAATGGTCGGTACCGGTTATCGTGCCAGCGTTGAAGGAAAGACGCTGACCATCAATATCGGTTTCAGCCATCCCGTGGTGCTGGAAGCGCCCGAAGGCATCACCTATGAAACCCCCAACCAGACCACCATCGTGGTGAAGGGGAGCAACAAACAGCAGGTTGGCAATCTTGCCGCGGACATCCGTGCGATCCGGAAGCCTGAACCCTATCTGGGCAAGGGCATCAAGTACCAGAATGAGCACATCCGCCGCAAGGAAGGCAAGACCGGTAAGTAAGAGAGGGAGTGACTGCAAATGTTCAAAAAACGTGACCGGAATGAGATTCGCGTGATTCGTCACGAGCGGGTACGTAAAAAGATCAGCGGCACTTCCGAAACGCCGCGTCTGAGCGTATATCGCAGCAACAGGCACATCCAGGCCCAGATCATTGACGATGGCAAGGGCGTGACGCTGGTGAGCGCCAGCACCATGGATCCCGCGCTGAAGGGCCAGCTGGATGAGGTAGACAAGAAGGGTGCTGCCAAACTGGTGGGCAAGCTCATCGCTGAGCGCGCTGTCCAGGCCGGCATCAAGACCGTGGTTTTCGACCGCGGCGGGTATATGTATACCGGCCGTGTGGCGAGTGTTGCCGACGGTGCCCGTGAAGCCGGACTTGAATTCTGATGAAGGAGGACAACGCAAATGCAACGCTTTGAACAGGTCAGCGAATTCAAAGAGCGCCTGGTGGCTGTAAACCGCGTTTCCAAAACCGTGAAGGGCGGCCGCAACATGCGGTTCAGCGCCCTGGTGGTTGTCGGTGACGAAAACGGCCGCGTCGGCGCGGGCATGGGAAAGGCTGCCGAAATTCCGGAAGCCATCCGCAAGGCCAATGAAGACGCGAAAAAGCATATGGTGACCGTGCCCCTGGCCGGCACCACGATTCCCCATGAAATGACCGGGTATTACTCCACAGCCAAGTCTGTGCTGATTCCCGCTCCCGAAGGTACCGGCGTTATCGCCGGCGGTGCGGCCCGTGCCGTGCTGGAACTGGCGGGTGTGCGTGATATCCGCACCAAGAGCTTTGGAACCAACAATCCCATTAACATGGTCAAAGCCACGCTGGAAGCCCTCAAGCAGGTGCGCAGCGCCGAACAGGTTGCCGCGATGCGTGGCAAGACCGTGGAAGAGCTGCTGGGATAAGGAGGATGAAGAGAGATGAAGCTGAAGATTACGCTGGTTAAGTCTCCCATCGCCAGCCTGCCCAAGCATAAGGCCACTGTGGCGGCCCTGGGCCTGAGGAAGGTCGGACAGACCAAGATTCAGCCGGATAATCCTGCCATCCGCGGCCAGATCTTCGCCGTGAAGCATATGGTGAAGGTCGAGGAAGTTGACGAATAAAGGAGGAATACCCCATGAAACTGCATGAATTGCATCCTGCTGAAGGGTCCACCGCCGCGCAGAAGCGGCTGGGCCGTGGCAGCGGTTCCGGTCTGGGCAAGACCTCCGGCAAGGGCCACAAGGGTGCCAAAGCCCGCAGCGGCGGCGGCAAGCGGCCCGGTTTCGAAGGCGGCCAGATGCCTCTGTATCGCCGCGTTCCGAAGCGCGGTTTCAACAATGTGTTCAGAACCGAGTTTGCCGAAGTGAATGTCGAACGCCTGGATGCCTTTGAAGACGGCGCGACCGTGACCATCGACATGCTGCTGGATGCCGGTATTATCAAAAAGACCCTTGACGGCGTGAAAATTCTCGGGAACGGCGATCTGACCAAGAAACTGACCGTGCAGGCGAACAAGTTCACTGCCGGCGCGAAGGAAAAGATCGAAAAAGCCGGCGGGAAGGCCGAGGTGATCTGATATGATTGAAAACATCCGCAAGATGTGGAAAATCACAGAGCTCCGCAAGAAGATTCTGTACACGTTCATGATGCTGGTCATCTTCCGCCTGGTGGGCGTGATTCCCGCCCCCGGCGTCGACGTGGCCAAGGTTGCGAGCGCGAATAACACTTCTTCCCTGCCGCTTCTTGAACTGGTAAACATGATGACCGGTAACGCCTTCAGCCAGATGACGCTGATGGCGATGGGCATCACCCCCTACATCAATGCCAGCATTATTATGCAGCTGCTGACCATTGCCATCCCCGCCCTCGAGCGCATGAGCAAGGACGAGGAAGGCGGACGGGAAAAGATCAACCGGATCACCCGGTATGTGACCGTCGGTCTGGCAGCCCTGCAGGCGATCGGCCTGGTTCGCGGCCTCGGCTATATTAAGGCCGGCTGGCTGAACTACGTTCTGGTTGGCGTGAGCATGGCCGGCGGTACCGCCCTGGCGATGTGGATCGGCGAACGGATTACCGAAAAGGGCATCGGCAACGGCGTCAGCCTGCTGATCTTTGTCGGTATCATCTCCAACCTGTTTAACGGCATCGTGAGCGGCTTCAACACCGCTTCCACCACGGGAACGACCAGCGGCTGGATCAACCTGCTGGTGATCATCGTGACCACGATCCTGATGACTGTTGTCGTGACCTTCGTGGAATTGGGCGAACGCCGGATTCCGTTGCAGATCGCGAAGCAGGTCAAGGGACGCCGGGTTTACGGCGGCCAGAGCACCCACATGAGCCTGAAAGTGGTCTCCGTCGGCGTGCTGCCCCTGATCTTCGCCTATTCGTTCCTGGCTTTCCCGGGCACCATTGCCCAGCTGATTGACCCCAACGCCAACGGCTGGTTCACCCGCTGGTGGATGACGAACATGTATACCGGCAGCGTCTGGTACATGATCATCTCCGCCCTGCTGATCATCGCCTTCACCTTCTTCTACTCCAGCATCAGCTTCGATCCCAAGCAGCAGGCTGAGCAGCTGCAGCAGCAGGGTGCGGTGATCCCCGGACAGCGTGGCAAGAACATCCGGCAGTATCTGCAGAACATCGTGGGCAGGCTGAACCTGTTCGCGGCGCTCTTCCTGGCAGTGCTGGCGGCTGTCCCGACCCTGCTGCTCCGCCTGGCCGGCGTTCAGGTTCCCTTCGCCGCCAGTTCCATCCTGATCGCTGTCAGCGTGTCGCTTGAAACCATCCGCACCATCCAGGGCGAGATGAGCATCCGCGGCATCGACATGGATATGGAAAACGTTGGATTTATGTAATTTTCAGGAAAGGAGACCCGTCATGAATATCATCTTTCTCGGACCTCCCGGAGCCGGCAAAGGCACCCAGGCGCAGAAGATCTGCGCCGCGCTGAAGATTCCCCAGATTTCCACGGGAGACATTCTTCGCCGTGCGATGAAAGAAGGCACCGAAACCGGCCTGAAAGCCAAGAGCTTCATTGATCTGGGCCAGCTGGTGCCCGACGATGTGATCATTGACATTGTGAAGGAACGCCTGGCCATGGATGACTGCAAGAACGGTTATATTCTGGACGGGTTCCCCCGCACTGTTCCTCAGGCGGAAGCGCTGGACACCTTCGCGACCATTGACAGCGTCATTGACCTGGAAGTGGATGACCAGGTGCTGGTGGACCGCCTGAGCGGGCGGCGGGTGTGCGTCAAGTGCGGCGCCACCTACCATCTGAGCATGCTGAACGGTGCCGTTTCCTGCACGGTTTGCGGGGAAGAGCTGATTCAGCGCAACGATGATAAGGCCGAAACGGTGCTGAACCGCCTCAAGGTCTATCACGCTCAGACTGCTCCGCTGATCGGCTATTATGAGAAAAAAGGTCTTCTGCATAAGGTGGATGGCGCCCAGGGACTGGACAACACCTACCAGGCGATCCTGAAGACCCTGGGAGCTCAGGCATGATCAGTCTGAAAAATGCCTCGCAGATCGCGAAAATGCGGGAAGCGGGCAAAATCCTTCGGGAAGTGGAAGACGAAGTGAGGCTGGCAGTGAAGCCCGGGGTAACCACCGCGGAGCTCGATGTGCTGGCGGAAAGGCTGATCCGGAAACATCATGCCATTCCCACTTCCCTTCACTACGAAGGGTATCCCTGTACCATCTGTGCCAGTGTGAACGATGAAGTCGTTCACGGCATCCCCAGCGACCGGCGCGTGCTTCAGGAAGGAGATATTCTTTCCGTGGACTGCACCCTGATGCTGGATGGCTGGCAGGCGGATTCGGCGTTTACCGTCGGCGTGGGGGAAATCACCCCGGAAGCCCAAAAGCTGATCGACGTAACGGAGGAATGTTTCTGGCTCGGCGTGAAACAGTGCCTGGTCGGAAACCGGCTCGGGGATGTCGGCCACGCGATTGAGGCCCATGCCAGGGCGAACGGGTTCTCTGCGGTCCGGGAGTTTACCGGCCACGGAATCGGCCGGGAAATGCATGAGGATCCCGCGGTCTATAACTACGGCGATCCGGGACGGGGGCTTCGCCTCCGGGCGGGCATGACCCTGGCGGTGGAACCCATGATCTGCCAGAAGGACTGGCACCTTTCCGTCGATGAGGACGGCTGGTGTGCCAGGACCGTGGACCACGGGCTGTGCGCGCATTATGAGCATACGGTCGCGGTCCGGGAGGATGGATATCCGGAAATTCTGACGCTGCCCGGTTTCACATGGGAGGCAGGGGTATGAAAGAACCTTTCTCCATGGAAACCGGCCGGGTGGTGCAAAGCCTGCAGGGACGGGATAAAGGAGACTTTTTCCTGGTGCTGGAGGCACGGGGAGACGGCTTTGTGATGATGGCTGACGGCCGGACCCGCAAGCTGGAACACCCCAAGAAAAAGAAGACGAAACATCTGTGTGCGAAGCCGGTTCTGATCGATTTCAGCACGCTCCGTCCGGAGGGTGGAAAGATTCAGAACAGTGACCTGAGAAAAGCGCTCGAGTCCCACGGGTTCGCCGGGAAACGCTCGCTGTGCAAGGAGGGCTGATCTTTTGTCCAAGAGCGACGTGATCGAAATGGAAGGGAAAGTGGTTGAAGCTTTGCCCAATGCCATGTTTCAGGTGGAGCTTCAGAATGGCCACCAGATTCTGGCGCACATCTCCGGAAAAATGCGGATGAATTTCATCCGGATTTATCCCGGTGACAAGGTAACGATTGAACTGTCGCCCTATGATCTGACCAGAGGCCGGATCACCTGGCGCAGCAAGAACTAAACTCGAGAAGAGGGGGCACTGAATCATGAAAGTACGTCCGTCTGTGAAGCCCATCTGCGAAAAGTGCAAGATCATCAAGCGGAAGGGCAAGGTCATGGTCATCTGCGAGAATCCCAAGCATAAGCAGAAGCAGGGCTGACCGAATGTGATAAACCCGCGGCGAGTATGCCGCGGGTTTTCACGTATCGCCGGAAGCTGTTTTCCGCGAATTTGCAGAAGAAAAACAATTATGATAAAATGGCGTCGGAAAAGAGCTGAAAGGGGGCTGTACCGTGTACAGACGCTATTCCCAGGGCACCGACGGCATACAGCCCAGGTCCCAGGTCCGGATTAACAGGATCAAGAATATTCTGATCGTTCTGCTGGCAGCCGCGGTGGTGACGCTGGCGTTTATCGCGATTCCCGGCATGCAGAATAAGCAGAGCGAACGGGCCCTGTATATCCAGAAGATGCAGTCGGAATGTGATGAGGCAGTCCGGCAGACGGCTATGCTCAGCCGGAACGCGGGCGCGGATTCTGCCGCGATCCTTTCCCGGGTCCGCAGCGGTATTTACGCGGTCCGTACCCTGAATACCCTGGCGGGGCAAAGCGGTAGGACGCCGGTGAATGACGAGCAGCTGCTGACGCTGCAGAATACGGTGGACCGCTATCTGTCCTTTCTGACGACGGGCATGGATACGGGGGAATACCAGACCAATCTTCAGAACGGGCTGACGGATCTGCAGACGCTGGTGAACGGGCTGGAATAACGGAAAGAATCGGGAAACGGCGGAGCGTTCGTTTGGAAAGCGTCCGCTTCTTTTTTTCGCCGGAAGAAAAGAGAACGGAACAGGAAGGAAGGCCGGAATGATCGACTGGGGAGAAAAGCTGGAAGAGAAGATTGCGATGCTGCCGGATTCCCCCGGCTGTTATCTGATGAAGGATGATACCGGAACCATTATTTACGTGGGCAAGGCGGTGAATCTGAAGAATCGGGTCAGGAGCTATTTCAGGGACACGGCGCATACGCCCAAAGTGGCGGCCATGATTTCGCATATTGATGATTTCGATATCCTGCTTTGCGAAACCAATCTTGAGGCGCTGATTCTGGAATGCAATCTCATCAAACAGCACCGTCCCTATTACAACATCCTTCTGAAGGATGACAAACACTATCCGTATCTGAAGGTGGACCTTCGGGAGCCGTATCCCCGGCTGGAGCTGTGCCGCCGGATGGAGAAGGACGGGGCAAAATACTTCGGGCCCTATATTGGCGCGGGAGCTGTCCGCCAGGTGATTGAAACCGTCCGGGGCGTGTTTCCGCTGCGCACCTGCCGCCAGGCGCTGCCGGCAAAAACCCCGAAGCGCCCCTGTGTGAATTACGATATCGGGCGCTGCATGGCGCCCTGCGCCGGAAAATGCTCTCAGGAGGCCTACGGGGAAATGATCCGGGGCGTCCTGAATTTCCTGGAGGGGGATTATGCTGCGGTGATCCGGCATCTGAAAGGCGAGATGAACGCCGCGGCGGAAGCAATGCGCTATGAGCAGGCTGCCCGGATCAGGGACAGGATTCGGGATGTGGAGGGCCTGATGGAGCGCCAGATCGCCATGAGAACCGACAACAGCGAACAGGACCTGATCGCCGTCAGCATGGATGGGCTGGATGCGATGGTGCAGCTGCTGTATGTGCGGGGCGGCCGCATGATCGGCGGAGACCATTTTCCGCTGCCCGGCGAGGGCGGGGAGGACCCCGGCGAGGTGATTGCCGGATTCATGACCCAGTATTACGAGAATGATGGAATGATCCCGCGGAATATTCTTTGCCAGACCCTGAGCGAAGAATCCCGGGAGGAACTGGAAGCCTGGCTTCGGGGGAAAAAGGGCAGCGCGGTCACGGTGGCCGTTCCCCGGCGGGGCGAAAAGCATGAGCTCGTCCTGCTGGCGGAAAAGAACGCGCGGGACGCGCTGGAAAAGAGGAACGCCCGCAGGACAGTGCATGAGGAACGGACGGTCGGGGCGGCTGCGAATCTGGGAAAAATCCTCGGCATGGACCGCTATCCGAGAAGGATTGAAGGCTATGACATCTCCAATACCCAGGGAGACCAGAGCGTGTCCTCCATGGTCGTCTTTATTGACGGCGAACCGGCCAAAAAGGAATACCGGCATTTCCGGATTAAAACGGTGGTCGGCGCCAACGATTTTGCGTCCCATTATGAAACCCTGCAGCGGCGCTACGCCCACGCGATAAAGGAAAAGGAAGAAATGAAGGAAAAAGGGGAAGGAACGGCGGAAGGGAAGTTCACGGACCTGCCGGACCTGATCCTGATCGACGGCGGGCCGCAGCAGCTGCGGTTCGCGCGCCAGGCCCTGCTGGACCTGGGGGTCACGCCGCCGGCGATGTTTGGCCTGGCGGAGCGGCTGGAGGAAATCTGGCTCCCGGATGCGGAGGAACCGATCGTCCTGGACCACCATACGCCGGAGCTGCAGCTGGTTCAGCGGGTCCGGGATGAGGCGCACCGGTTCGGCATTATCCATCACCGGGTGCTTCGGGCGCGGGCCTTTACCCATTCCCAGCTGGAGGATATCCCGGGAATCGGCCCGAAGCGGCGGAAAGCGCTGCTGAAAGCCTTCGGCAGCCTGAAGGCCGTCCGCGCGGCGGAAAAGGAGGAGCTGCTCAGGGTTCCGGGAATGACGGAACCGGCGGCGGAGGCGGTACTCGCCTGGGCAAAGGCGGACAAATAATCCTTGCCAGGAAACAGTCTTCATGCCATAATAAATTAGTTATGGGTTTATCGGGAAAGGACGGGGAAGAAGATGGCGGCTGCGCTTTGGGTGAAAACGATCCAGCATCACAGGACAGGCCGGCAGGTCACGGTGCCCTGCGAGCGGGGGGATGCGCACGCCGCGCTGCTGGAAGCATGCCATGAGCTGGACCTGCCGGAACCGATCTGGCTGGAAAAGAACGAACGGGAATGGGAAGAGTTTGGAATGACGCGGTTCTTTCCGGACGCTTTCTTTGAAACCGTTCCCTTTGAACGGCTGGAAATCGAGTATATTGATCCGGATGCTCCGAAGAAAAAGAGCCGGGATCCGAGAAATGCATTTTAATCAGGAAGGATGGAAAAAACCAGATGAATCAGGAAGCGGCACGGTTGATTGACAGTTGGAAGGAAGAATTTACGGAGATGCTGCAGCGGTGGATCCGGATTCCGTCGGTGAAGGCCCCTGCGGAGGAAAACGCGCCCTTCGGGCCTGAAATCCGGAGGATGCTGGATACCGCGATGGCCGATGCGCGGGGCATGGGATTCGCGGTCCGCGATTTTGACGGCTATGCCTGTGATATTACCCTCGGGGATGCGGAGGAGAAAATCGGCGTGCTGTCCCACCTGGATGTGGTGCCGGTCGGGGACGGATGGACCCGTCCGCCCTTTGGCGGGGTCATTGAAAACGGCCGGATCTACGGGCGGGGAACCAACGATGATAAGGGCCCGGCCCTGGCCGCGCTGTTTGCCATGCGTGCGGTCCGGGATGCCGGGATTCCGCTGAAAAAGAGTATTCGCCTGATCCTCGGCTGCGATGAGGAGGAAGGCTGGGCGGATATGAAGTATTACGGCGCCCATGAGGCGATCCCGGAGATCGGGTTCAGCCCGGACTCCGCCTTCCCGCTGATCAATACCGAAAAGGGCATTCTGGGGCTTACCCTGCGGGCGCCGGCGGCCAAAACGGGCCTGAAGGTGCTGGAAATGGCTACTGGCAACCGGACAAACGTGATTCCGGGAGAATGCAGGGCGCTGGTGGAAGGCGGCGAAGAGCTGGTCGAAAAGGTGCAGGCCTATGCGAAGAAAACCGGTCTTCCGTATTCGGCGCAGGTGGTGGAAAACGGTGTTCAGCTGACAGCGACAGGGATCCCCGGCCACAGCGCCTATCCGGACGGAAAGCGGAATGCCATCGGGATGATGCTTCTGCTGCTCCGGGAGCTGGGCGCGGAGGGGCCGGTGGCTACCCTTGCGGAGACCGTCGGGTTGGAGAACGACGGCGGCAGTCTGGGCTGCGCTTTCAGCGATGAGGTATCGGGAAGACTGACCTGCAATATGGGCATCCTGCGGCTGGAGGACGGCGCCTGGTATGGTACGCTGGATATGCGCTGCCCGGTCACTGCGGATCAGGAAAAACTGCGTGATGCGGCGATGGCCCGCCTGCCGGGCTTTGAGGTGAAGGTTTCAACGATGAAGCCCCCGCACCATGTGCCGGCGGAAAGCGAACTGGTCCGGAGCCTGCTGGCAGCTTATGAAGAGGAAACCGGCCTGCCCGGAAAGCCGATGGCGACCGGCGGCGGCACCTATGCCAAGGTGCTCAGACAGGGCGTGGCCTTCGGCGCGCTGTTCCCGGATGAGGAAGACCTTGCGCATCAGGCGGACGAGTTTGAAACCCTGGACAGGCTCCTGCTGGCTTCGAAAATTTATGCCAATGCGCTGATCCGCCTGGCAGGCAAAGAATAACGACAGGGAAAAAAGAAATACAGGAGAAAAAAAGAAATGATTACAGTCAGCAACGTATCCCTGACCTTTGGTGGCCAGAAGCTCTTTTCCGGCGCGGATCTGAAATTTCTCCCCGGTAACTGCTACGGGATTATCGGCGCCAACGGAGCCGGCAAGTCCACCTTTCTGAAAATTCTGAGCGGGGAGCTGGAACCCACGACCGGCACGGTGACCATTCCGCCCACGGAGCGGATGAGCACCCTGAAGCAGGACCAGTTCATGTATGACGAATACCCCGTCATGGATACGGTAATCATGGGCAACCAGCGCCTGTATGACATTATGAAGGAGAAGGACGCCCTGTATGCCAAGCCGAACTTCAGCGAGGCGGACGGGGAAAAGGCCGCGGAGCTGGAAGGCGAGTTCGCGGAAATGGACGGCTGGAATGCGGAAAGCGACGCGGCGACCCTGCTGACCGGCCTGGGCATTCCCGCGGAGGAGCATTATATGCTGATGAAGGACCTGCAGGCCGGGGATAAGTTCAAGGTCCTGCTGGCCCAGGCGCTTTTCGGCAATCCGGATATCCTGCTGCTGGACGAGCCGACCAACAACCTGGATAACCGGTCTGTGGACTGGCTGGAAAACTTCCTGATGGATTTCCTCGGCACCCTGATCGTGGTCAGCCATGACCGCTGGTTCCTGAACAATATCTGTACCCATATCGTGGATATTGATTACAACCAGGTCAAAATGTATGTCGGCAACTACGATTTCTGGTATGAATCCAGCAAGATGATGCAGGCGCTGATGAACGACCAGAAGAAGCGCCGGGAGGATAAGATTAAGGAGCTGCAGGCCTTTGTCCAGCGGTTCTCCAGCAATAAGAGCAAGGCCAAGCAGGCCACCAGCCGCCGGAAACTGCTGGACCAGCTGAAGGTCGAGGAAATGCCCGCGTCCAGCCGCCGCTATCCCTGGGTATGCTTTACCCCGGACCGGGAAGCCGGCAAGGATATCCTGCAGGTAACGGGCCTGAATTATACGCAGGATGGGACGCAGCTCCTGAAGGATGTCAGCTTCCTGGTCACCAGGGGCCAGAAGATCGCCCTGGTGGGCAATGAGCAGGCGGCGACCGCCCTGTTCAGGATTCTCGCGGAGGAAATTCAGCCGGACAGCGGCACGGTGAAGTGGGGCGTCACCATTTCCACGAACTATTTCCCGAAGGACAACAGCGCCTTTTTTGACGGCTGCGACCTGACGATGATGCAGTGGTTTGCCCAGTATTCACCGGAACAGCTGGAAACCTATATGCGCGGTTTCCTGGGAAGAATGCTGTTCAGCGGGGATGATGTGTATAAGCCCGTCAGCGTGCTCTCCGGCGGCGAGAAGGTTCGCTGCATGCTGAGCCGGATGATGCTCTCCGGGGCGAACTTCCTGATGCTGGACCAGCCGACCAACCACCTCGACCTGGAATCCATCACGGCGGTTAACAACGCCCTGATCAGTTTCCCGGGCAATGTGATTTTCACCAGCCAGGATCACCAGTTCATTTCCACCGTGGCGGACAGGATCATCGAAATCCATGCGGACGGCACGATTTCCGACTACCTGTGCAACTATGAGGAATACCTGGAGAAAACGAAGGAAAACGTTTGCAAGGAGTAAATAAGTGTGTTATACTGACCAAAATCGACCGTTGAAAGACGGAAACATGATCAGGAGGAACAGCTGATGAAGTTCGGTCATTTTGACGACAGGGCCCGGGAGTATGTGATTGACACGCCCCGTACCCCCTATCCGTGGATCAATTATCTGGGATGTGAAAAGTTCTTCGGCATTATCAGCAATACTGCCGGCGGCTATTGCTTCTACCGGGATGCGCGGCTTCGCCGGATCACCCGGTACCGCTACAACAATATGCCGGTGGATAACGGCGGCCGTTATTTCTACATCAATGATAACGGCACCGTGTGGAATCCCGGGTGGAAGCCGGTCAAGACCGAGCTGGACGAGTATTCCTGCCGCCACGGCATGGGATATACGATCATCACCGGCAAGAAAAACGGCCTGAAAGCTTCCCAGAAGAGCTTTGTCCCCATGGGGTTCGATGCCGAAGTGCATCAGATCACCCTCACGAACGAAAGCGATGCCGCGAAGGATGTCATCCTGACCAGCTTTGTGGAGTTCTGCCTCTGGAACGCGCAGGACGATATGCTGAACTTCCAGCGGAATTACTCCACCGGCGAGATGGAAGTGGAAGACGGCGTGGTCTACCACAAAACGGAATACCGCGAGCGCCGGAATCATTATGCTTTCTATGCCGTGAATGTGCCGGTGGACGGGTTTGACACCGATATGGAAACCTTCCTGGGCATGTATAACGGGTTTGAAAATCCCCAGGCGGTGATGTCCGGCAAGATGGGCAACTCCATTGCTTCCGGCTGGCAGCCCATGGCGGCCCACCAGATCAAAGTCCATCTGGAAAAGGGCGAGGAAAAGAAATTCAATTTCGTCCTCGGCTATGTGGAACTGCCCGTGGAGGAAAAATGGGAAAAGAAGGGCGTCATCAATAAAAAGCCCGCGAAGGAAATGCTTGCCAAGCTCTCCTCCGATGAGCAGATCGACAAGGCCTTCGCCCTGCTGAAGGAACACTGGGATAACCTGCTGAGCGCCTATACCCTGACCTCCGGCGAGGAAAAGCTGAACCGGATGGTTAATATCTGGAATCCCTATCAGTGCATGGTCACCTTTAACATGAGCCGCAGCACCTCCATGTTTGAAAGCGGCATCGGCCGCGGCATGGGCTTCCGTGATTCCAGCCAGGACCTGCTGGGCTTCGTGCACCAGATTCCCGGCCGGGCCCGTGAGCGGATTCTGGATATCGCGGCGACCCAGTTCCGGGACGGCGGCTGCTATCATCAGTATCAGCCCCTGACCAAGAAGGGCAACAATGATATCGGCGGCGGCTTTAATGATGACCCGCTGTGGCTGATTGCCGGCACGGCCGCCTATATCAAGGAGACCGGAGACTTCGGAATCCTGGATGAAGCGACGCCTTACGACTGCAATCCGGATGACTGCGGCACCCTGCTGGAGCATCTGGAAGCCAGCTTCATGCATGTTGTCAACAACAAGGGCCCCCACGGCCTGCCGCTGATCGGCCGGGCGGACTGGAACGACTGCCTGAACCTGAACTGTTACAGCGATACGCCGGATGAAAGCTTCCAGACCTTCTCCAATCCCAACGCGCCGGACGAGCGTGTGGCGGAGAGCGTGCTGATTGCCGGCATGTTCGTTTCCATCGGGCCGGAACTGGTCGCGCTGGAAAAGCGGCTGGGCAACACGGAAAAGGCGGCCGCGTACCAGAAGGAAATCGACGCCATGGTCGCGGCGGTTGAAAAGGACGGCTGGGACGGCGAATGGTTCGTCCGTGCCTATGATGCCATGGGCCATAAGGTCGGCAGCAAGGAGTGCGAGGACGGCAAGATCTTCATCGAGTCCCAGGGCTACTGCGTCATGGCCGGCATCGGCGTGGATAACGGCAAGGCGGAAAAGGCGTTGGAGAGCGTCCATAAGATTCTGGAAACCGAGCACGGCATCGTGCTGCTGCAGCCGGCCTATTCGGAATACCATCTGGAACTGGGCGAGGTCAGCAGCTATCCGGGCGGCTATAAGGAGAATGCCGGTATCTTCTGCCACAACAATCCCTGGATCATCGCGGCGGAAACCGTGGTGGGCCATGGCGACCGGGCCTTTGACCTGTACAGCCGCATCGCGCCGGCCTGGCGGGAGGAGATCTCCGATCTGCATAAGATGGAGCCTTATGTCTACAGCCAGATGATCGCCGGCAAGGATGCCAAGAACTTCGGCCAGGCCAAGAACAGCTGGCTGACCGGTACCGCGGCCTGGAACTTCTATGTCATCAGCAATTACATTCTGGGCATCAAACCCGACTGGGACGGCCTGAAGATTGATCCCTGCATTCCCCATACCTGGGATGGATACAAGGTCAGCCGCCGGTTCCGGGGAGCGGTATATGATATCGAAATCAAGAATCCCGACCATGTATGCCGCGGCGTGAAGCAGGTCACGGTGGACGGAAAGGCCATTTCCGGAAACGTGCTGCCGGTCTTCGGCGACAACGCGGCCCACAAGGTCGAAGTGGTCTTGGGATAATCCGGGCAAAATAAATATCAGGGAGAGCGATTGCCGCTCTCCCTGTTTTTGGTTCCGTCTTATCCGAATACGCTTTCCGCGTACCGGACCGCGTCCATCGCGTCCGCGCCGTACCCGTCCGCGCCGATTTGTTCAGCGTACTCCGGCGTCAGCACCGCGCCGCCGACCAGGACCTTGACGCCCGGAGCCTTTTCGTGCAGCAGGCGGATTGTCTCCTCCATAGCCGGAACGGTGGTGGTCATCAGCGCGCTGAGCCCGACCAGCGTGATCTTCTCCCGCAGGGTGGTCTCCAGGATGGTTTCCGGCGCCACGTCCTTTCCCAGGTCCAGCACTTCGAACCCGTAGTTTTCCAGCAGCATGCGGACGATATTCTTGCCGATATCGTGCACGTCGCCCTGCACGGTGGCCAGCACGATCCGGCCCCGGATCCGCGAGGGCACTGCATGCTCCGCGGAAAAATGCCGGATGATCTCAAAAGCGGCGGACGCGGCTTCCGCGCTCATCAGCAGCTGCGGAAGGAAAAGCGTCTGCTTTTCAAACCGCTCCCCGACCTCGTTCAGCGCCGGGATGATTTCCTCCCGGATGATGTCCAGCGAATCCCGGCTGCCGAGCAGGGCTTCCGTCAGTTCGGAGGCCTGGCGCCGGAAACCTTTGACGATCGCCCGGTTCAGGGAGGGCGCGGTTTCCTGTACGGGAGCGGCCGGCTGGGCGGATTCGGCGGCAACGCGGATCCATTCTCCGCAGTTCGGATCCTGCTGGTGCAGCACCCGGAAAGCGCGCCAGGTCTTCATCATGGCGTCGGAGAAGGGATTCATGATCGCGGCGGAAAGGCCGCGCTCCAGGGCCAGGGCAAAGAAAACGGAGTTGATCCCGTCCCGGTCCGGCAGGCCGAAGGATACGTTGCTGACGCCGAGGCTGGTATGGCAGCCCAGCTGTGTCCGGATGGCTTCCACCGAGCGCAGGGTGATGTCCGCTGCCTCCGGCGCGGCGGAAACCGTCATCGCCAGGGGATCGAAAACGATATCCTTTTCGCGAAGGCCGTACTTCGCGGCTTCCTGCAGGATCTTCTTTGCGATGGCGATCCGGTCCTCCACGGTTTCGGGAATGCCGGCCTCGTCCAGCGTCAGGGCAATGGCTACGCCGCCGTATTTTTTCACCAGCGGGAAGATGGCGTCCATGCATTCCTGCTTTCCGTTGACGGAGTTGATCAGCGCCTTGCCGTTGTAGACCCGCAGGGCGGCTTCCATGGCCGCCGGGTCGGATGTGTCGATCTGCAGGGGCAGGGAGGTGACGGACTGAAGCTCGCCGATCAGGCCGGAGAGGACCTTGGGCTCGTCCAGGCCGGGGAGCCCCGCGTTGACATCCAGCAGCTGAACCCCTTTTTCCTCCTGAAGTACCGCCTGCTCCATTACATAGGCCCAGTCCGATGCCATCAGCGCCTGCTTCAGGCGCTTTTTTCCGGTGGGGTTGATTCTCTCCCCGATGAGCAGCGGCATGCTTCCGAAAAATACTGCTTCGCTGCCGGAGGAAATGACGGTTTCGTTCTTGGGTGTAATCGGGCAGGGGGTCAGCGCCTGCAGCTTCCGGGAGAGGGCGGAGATGTGTTCCGGGGTCGTTCCGCAGCAGCCGCCCAGAATCCGTACCCCTTCCGCCGCCATGGCGGCTTCGGTGTCCGCGAATTCCTCCGGGCTGATGTCATAGACCGTTTTCCCGTTCTCAACCCGGGGCATGCCCGCGTTGGCTTTCATCAGTACGGGCACGGAGGCGTGCGCCAGGTATTCCCGGACCACGGGCATCAGTTCCCGGGGCCCGAAGGAGCAGTTGACGCCGATGGCGTCGGCGCCCATGCCCTCCAGCAGCGCCGTCATCGCGGCCGGGGAAGCGCCGGTCATCAGGTGGCCGTTTTCGCTGTAGGCGTTGGAAACGAACACCGGCAGCGAACTCCCTTCCCGGGCGCCCAGAAGCGCGGCCTTGGTTTCCATGGAATCGTTCATGGTTTCGATCAGGATCAGGTCCGCGCCGTAATGCTCTCCCAGGCGGGCCAGAAAGGTGAAGTTCCGTACAGCCTCTTCGAAATCCAGGTCTCCCAGAGGCTTCAGCAGCTTGCCGGTAGGCCCCAGGTCCAGGGCAATCCAGGCCGGATGGTCGGCCTCGTCCCGGGCCTTGGCCGCCAGGGACAGGGCGGCGGAGATCAGCTTCTCCGCCTCTTCGGCGGAGTAGTGGAACAGGTTGACCCCGAAGGTGTTGGACGCCACCACATTGGACCCGGCGGAATAGTAGGAGCGATGCAGGTCCGTGATGGCTTCCGGGCGGGACAGGTTCCATGCTTCCGGCCGTTCCCCGCTTTTCAGGCCTGCCGCCTGCAGCACGGTGCCGGTGCCTCCGTCAAGAATCAGGAAATGGTCCCGGAGGTATTCCAGTATGGTCATGGCGCTCTCCTCATTTCAGAATGTCGGACAGGTTGTTTTTGATGGCGGCGGCGACGTCGGGCTTGTTCATGGTGTATACGTGCACGTTGCGGACGCCGTTGGCATACAGGTCGATAATCTGGTCGGTGGCATAAATGATGCCGGCCTGCTTCATCGCCGCGGGATTGGCCCCGAACCGGTCCACCAGGGAACGGAAGCGCGTCGGCATGAAGCTCCCGCTCAGTTTAATGGCCCGATCCACCTGGTTGGCATTGGTGATCGGCATAATGCCGGGAATCACGTTTACGTTGATCCCCGCTTCCCGGATCCGGTACAGGTAACGGTACAGCAGGTTGTTGTCAAAGAACATCTGGGTGACCAGGAATTCGCAGCCGGCCTCCACCTTTTCCTTCAGATGGCGGATGTCTTCAACGGAATCGGGGCTTTCCGGGTGCTTTTCCGGATAGCACGCGCCGCCGATGCAGAAATCCGCCCCGCATGCTTTCAGCTCCCGCACCAGGTCAATCGCGTACTGGTAATCCAGATGGCTGCGGTCGGAGGCCGCCAGCTCCGGCGTCAGGTCGCCCCGGAGGGCCATGACGTTTTCAATGCCGGCGTCCCGCATCGCCTGAATCCGTTCCGCGATGCTCTGCCGGGAGGAAGAGACGCAGGTCAGGTGTGCCAGCGTGGGCACGTTCCGGCTTTTCAGCAGGTTTTCGGCAATTTTCAGGGTATATTCCGAGGTGCCGCCTCCGGCTCCGTAGGTCACGGAAATAAAGGAGGGGTGCAGGGCCGCGATTTCCTCCGTGGCCTGCCGGACGCTGTCGAACAGGGTGGACATTTTGGGAGGAAACACTTCAAAGCTCAGATGAAGCCGGTCGCTTCGGAACAGTTCTGTCAGTTTCATGCCAATCACCTCAAGGCTTATTGTGCATCAGAAAGGGGAAAGAAATCAAGGGGAAACCCGTATTTACAAGGTTTGTTAAAAACGGTTGAAAAAAATAAAAAAAATTACAAGAAAGAAGAAGGAAAATGAAAAGAAGCGTAGAAATATATAATTAGAAGACAACGGAAGGACGTGGTGCCCATGGCACACGATGATTCACGGAACTGCCGGGAGGGATGACCGGAGGCCGTGAACTGTTCGGCAT
The DNA here is from genome assembly GCA_017404985.1 of Clostridia bacterium. Classification (GTDB taxonomy): domain Bacteria; phylum Bacillota; class Clostridia; order Christensenellales; family Aristaeellaceae; genus Aristaeella. The sequence goes on from JAFRBK010000006.1 coordinate 37,691, forward strand.
CCACACATTTGAAAGGAGCCAATCGGATTATATGAGACTGTCCATTCAGGCAAGAAACATGTCGGTAACCCCGGCAATTACCAAGCGGATTGAGAAGAAGACCGAGACGATGGGGAAGTACCTGTATCCGGAAACGGAAATGCAGGTTCGCCTGAAGAAGGAAAAGGATGACCGCCGGATCGTGGAAATCACGGTGCCGATGGGCAAAAACGTTATCCTCAGAAGTGAAAGCTCCGCGGATGACAACCTGTTCCTGGCGATTGACAAAGCCCTGGCGAAAATGGAACGGCAGATCCGCAAGCATCGGACCAAGCTGGCGAAGAACCTGAGGGAAGAAGCCTTTACAGAGGTTCCGGAATACATCGAAGAGGAGGATCTGGGGCAGGAAGAGGAAAGGAAGATTGTCAGAAGGAAGACCTTCCCGGTGCGCCCCATGAGCGTGGAGGACGCCATTATCGAAATGGAACTGCTGGGCCACAACTTCTTCGTGTTTGTGAACATCGATACGGAGCGGACCAATGTTCTGTATCTGAGAAAGGATGGGGATCTGGGCCTGCTGGAGCCGGAAGCCTGAATTTGATTAAACCCCGAATCGGGATCTGAACGCGGACACATGCGGTGAAGAACGCAGCCGGAAAATCCGGGCGTTAAGAGAGATGCGCTTAGCAGAATGGCATGACGCGGAACAGAAAACCGGTCGGGCTGACATACAACCCGGGGCCGCGGAGGCGGCCCCACTTTTTTTGCTTTGGAAACCGGCAATGGCGAATTTTCCGGCTCTTGAAGGAACGCTTCCTCTTTGCTATAATACTCCTGTTGTGTTTTCGGAGGGGTGCGAAGAATGCGTTGCAGCTGCAAGGAATGCGGAACCTACATGGTTCAGGCGGAAAGCGATCATCTGGGGTGTGTCTGTCCGGATTGCGGATACCGGTGCACCGATTGCCTGGGAACAAATACCGTGGTGCCCCGGGACCAGCTGAAGAATCTTGCATTTGACCCGCGGTTTTCTCCGGAAAGCCTGGCGGCCTCCTTTGAGGAGCCGGCGGAGGATGACTGGTTTGAGGATGGAGGATACGAACGATGAAGTGGTTTCTGGATGTGCTGCGCGGCATGGTGATCGGCCTGGCCAACGTGATTCCCGGGGTTTCCGGCGGAACCATGATGGTTTCCATGGGCATTTACGACAAGCTGATTTACAGCATCAACAACCTGTTTAAAAAATTCAAGGAATGCATCAAAATCCTTCTGCCGTACCTGGTGGGGATGGGAATTGCCATCATTCTGGGTTCCGTGGCGTTGAAGGTGGCTTTTGAAAAATACCCGCTGCCGACCAACACGCTGTTTATCGGCCTGATTCTGGGAAGCCTTCCGATTATTCTCAAGCAGATCAGGGGCGCCAGGATTAATGCGGCCTGCATCATTATTTTCGTGGTCTTTGCCGCGCTCGTCATCATTCCGAAGGCAATTGCCAACAAAACCCTGGTGGGGGCGAACGCCAACGGCGGCAGCCAGGCGCTGACGCTGGATGTCGGTCACATCCTGCTCTATTTCCTGCTGGGCGTGATTGCTTCCGCTTCCATGGTGATTCCCGGCATTTCCGGCTCCATGATGCTCAAAATCTTCGGGTATTATGAACCCATCGTAACCCAGGCCCTGGGCGGAACCTTCAAGGACGCGATTCCGTCCGGAAACTGGGATCTGGTGTTGCATAACCTCGGTGTCCTGCTTCCCTTTGCCGTCGGCATTGTCGTCGGCATCTTCGGCGTGGCGAAACTGATTGAGTTCTTGCTGAAAAAGTGGAAAGTCTACACCTACTGCGGCATCCTGGGCATGGTGATCGCCTCCCCGGTCGTGATCCTGATGGACCGTTCCCTCTACGAAGGATTTAACGCGGTGATCGGAATTGTTTCCGTGGTTACGCTGGCCCTCGGCGTGTTCGTAGCCTTCAAGCTCGGCGGCGATCCGGAACCCGTGAAAGAATAAACCCGAAAGCAGATAAATCCAAAAGAAGATTAGCCCAAAGGCAGGCGGCGGAAAAGAAAATTCCGCCGCCTGATTTTTTGAAAAAAGTGATTGACAAACCGGAAAAAATCATGTATATTAACAAAGTCGCCTGCGGGATTGACCGTGGGAAGGATGCACCGGGGTGTAGCGCAGTCTGGTAGCGCACGTGCTTTGGGAGCATGGGGCCGGGGGTTCGAATCCCTTCACCCCGACCAGTCCGCCTCGTACGTGGCTCCGTGGTCAAGAGGCCTAAGACACCGCCCTTTCACGGCGGCTACCCGGGTTCGAATCCCGGCGGAGTCACTTTCTTCCTTTCCGATATGGGCCTTTAGCTCAGTTGGTCAGAGCGGCCGGCTCATAACCGGTTGGTCCGGGGTTCAAGTCCCTGAAGGCCCACAGCCAATTTGGCCCGGTAGCTCAGTTGGTTAGAGCGCCAGCCTGTCACGCTGGAGGTCGAGGGTTCGAGCCCCTTCCGGGTCGCCACTTTTCCTGAACGGATCCGCCGGCTGTGTTTGGGAGAGCTTCGTGCTGGCGTAGCTCAATTGGCAGAGCAGCTGATTTGTAATCAGCAGGTTGCGGGTTCGAGTCCCATCGCCAGCTCCACCCTTTGGGTCAAGAGGGAAACATCATATGGGTAGGTTCCCGAGTGGCCAAAGGGAGCAGACTGTAAATCTGCCGCTAACAGCTTCGGTGGTTCGAATCCACCCCTGCCCACCATCTTCTGCGGGAATGGCGGAATTGGCAGACGCGCATGATTCAGGTTCATGTGTACGTACGTACTTGCAGGTTCAAGTCCTGTTTCCCGCACTTTCGGAGTCCTTGTAAATCAAGGGCTCCGAGCTTTTTTTCTGTCTCTGTGACCCAACCGTACCACAATTTTACCACAATTAGTTTTCTCCGTTCATTTCATCGATAAACTTCTGCATGC
>JAFRBK010000007.1 GCA_017404985.1 Clostridia bacterium
TCCGGTCCACCTGCCCCTTCAAAAACCGAAAGGCGATTCTGCTCCTGCTGTTCAGCATATGCTCGTATTCGATCCCCGAAGCATACGCAATCACCGCGTCGATCAGGTTCCCCTTATCCTTCGCGGACAGGTCCTGGGTCACATACAGCCAGTCCAGGTAAACCGGCACATACTCCTTCGCCATCATCCTTCTCCCCCAATCAGCACTTCCGCCCGCGTATCCGTCACAGGCGCCAGCTCCATTTTCCCTTCCGGCTTCTCCGTCAGGTCCAGCAGCAGCTTGTCAAACTTCTCTTTCCCCAGCTGCTTCTCCATCGCCGACACGCTCAGCAGCTTCTTCTCAAAGGGATCCAGCCCCGCTTCGATCACCCGCTCCGCCACCGCCGTCTCGTCGGTAAACCGCCGCTTGGTGTTCTTCTTCACAACCTTCCATCCGGGATACCGCACGCCCGTCAGGGCGCATTTCAGCGCGTAGTCCTTCACGGCGTCCGTCCACTGGATCAGCTCCTCCGCCTGGGTCAGGATCCGCGCCGTCTCCTCCTCCGTCAGCAGCTTCGGCAGCTGCTTGTCATAATCCGCCAGGCTCATGTGATGCTCCGCCAGCGTGCGGCACCGGGTCAGAACCGGGCAGCTCGTGCATTCGCTGCTGGCCTTCATTTCTTCAATTTCCTTCTTTGTCCGAAATAACATCGGTTTTTCCTCCTCTTCTCTTGTCTGAAAAAAGATCCCTCTATATATAAGGATTTTTCAGAGGCCAAAATATAACCCCTCCGGAAAATTTTTTTCAAAAAATCGTATTTTCTTCCGAATAATACTCCGAAATCACTCTCCTGATGGCTTTCAGCTTCTTATGAACCGCAATCTGAGAAACATTCAGGATAACCGCTATCGCCTCCTCCGTATACCCCTCCTCATAATATAATAGGTAGACTTCCTTCTGCTTCTCCGTCAGCCCGGCACACCGTTCCTCCCGTTCCTCCTTCTCCAGGATCGCCTCCTCCGGCGTCTGGAACCGCGTGCCGCAGTGCCAGCTGTACCGCCTGGCGCTGTATTCCTCCAGATACTCGTCGCTCCGGTTCTCAGCCGAAAGAGGATGCTCCAGGTTCTGTTCAATCTGGTTCTCCCCGGCAATAGCAACCGCCAGATACCAGTTCATGTCCGCCAGCGCCTCTTCGTCCAGCCGGTCCTCCCCGGGTTCCGTCTCGGCGATGATCCGGCTGTACTCGTCCTCCTCGTCCTCTTCCTCCCACCAGGCCATTCTCCGCCGTTTCTCCTTGCACTTCTCGTCATACGTGGCCGGATAGTAGTACCGGGCCGCCTTCGGGCAGTCCGGAATCCAGATCACGGTCTTCCGGTCCCCGTTGTCGAAAATGGCGTACCCGTTCTCGAATGCCTCGCAGCATGTTTCCCCGGCCGTGATCCGGGCGATCGGCGCATACTGCTTCCGCAGCTGCTCGCAGCTCGGACGGCGCTTTTCCCGATTCTGCGCGAGCTCCTCCTGCGTCGTGAGGCCCTGGATGAAATCCATCAGCTGCCGGAAAGTCGCCTCGTTACCCAGCATGTGCGGACTGTCCTTCCCCGCCGCGCCCCTCTCGTTGTCCGGCGTGCACGGATTGTCCATCCCCGCCATGCCCTTCCCGTTGTTCGTGAGTGCCATGATGTCGTCCTTTCCGCTGGATAGCACCCGCGGCGGATGTCCGGCCGCCCCCGTCCCGGCCCATCGAAAAAAAGGATGCACCGTGCTGAGGGGTGTCCGGCAGCATCTCTCCGGCCCCGTCACTGTTTCCAGCCATGGGGTCCGTTGATTCGCTTGCCTGAACATCCGCCGCCGTATGCATCCGGCTTTGGTTTATTCTCGCTCCGTTTCTCGGAACACTTGAAATTTTATCTGCTTCCGATGGCAATTCCAACGCCGTAAACCGCACCTTTTACCCCAAAAGGTGCGGTTTACAGCACCTTTTGAAAAAAACTTTGGATCTTGCACGATTTCTGTGTGATTACTCCTCAGATGATCTGAGAGTACAGAGCAGTGGGGATATGTCCGGTAGTTTTCTTCAGTAACCGATCGTGTTTCCTTGCTGAAGATGGACATCTGGATAGCAAGATACCGTCGATCAGTCAAAAAGCTGGTACACGTGCAGCCTGAACTGCTAACGGGCCGGTAAGGACATAATTCCCGGCCAGGTACGGACACAATGTCCGCACCCCCCATGTGGCCGGGAATTATGTCTTCGACGGCCGTCTCAGACGGCTGTCTGCAACACGTAGAAAATGTTTCTTATAAATCATCTTCAAGCTGTTGTTGCTGCTCCTGTTGCTTTCTTTCCTCTTCTTTTTTCGATGGATCTGATTCTGTCCTTCGTCAGTTTCCTGCTGGATACACACGGCTGTTCGCCGCAGGCGCGTACGCAGCTGCGCATGGCCGTGGAGGAGCTGTATGTGAACGTAACCCTCTACGCTTATCCGTCGGGGGACGGCTGGGCGGAGATTCGCGGCAGCGTGGAGGACGGCACAGCGGTTTTTGTGCTCATCGATGGAGGCAGGCCCTTCAATCCCCTGGAGAAGGGGAATCCCGATATCACGCTTCCCGACGAGGCGCGCGGCATCGGCGGCCTGGGCAGCTTCATGGTGAAAAAAATGGTGGACGAAATGGAATATGCATTCCATGACGGCTGCAACCGGCTGACGCTGCGCAAGCGGCTCTGATGGAATCAAAAGCGCCCTTTCCCTTTATCGCGGGGAAAGGGCGCTTTGATGAATGCCCTGGATGAATGAAAATCCCTTGAAAAGCAAGAAACCGGATGCTATAATTCCCTCCGGAATACCCATATCTCTATATTACTTTTCTGTGTGAGGAGGAATTCAAATGAAGAAAATGGTTTCCCTGCTGCTGGCGCTGGTTCTGGGTCTCAGCCTGGGCTGCGCATCCGTTTCCGCCGCTGAAAACGCGGTTCCGCCGGCCGGCGTGCTCTCCTTCCTGAACTATTCCGAAGAGGAGTTTGCCCAGGCCTCCGTGATCTGGAACTATCTCGGAATCACCCTGTTCAACAACGGCTATGTCGCCTCCGAGGTCATGGCGCCCATGGATCCGGAATACGCCCTTTCCGCCACTGCGGCGGACTATCCGGTCAAGTTCTATGATTCCCTGGACGCGATGGTCATGGGACTGCAGTCCGGAGAGATCATCTCCTTCGACATCTATTCCACGGTGGCGAAATACATCTGTGCCCAGAATGATCAGCTGGTGAACTATGTCACCTACGACACGGAAAGCGACCGCTCCGGATTTATCGCGGAAGTGCTGGATCGCTTCTCCAACGGCTTCTCCTTCATGATGCTGGAAAACAACACCGCCCTGCGGGACGAGTTCGACCAGGCAATTGCCGCCATGAAGGCGGACGGAACCCTGGATAACCTGGTGGAGGAGCATATCAACAAGGTCATCGCGGGCGGGGAACCCCAAGCGATCGTGCCCGATCAGATCGAAGGAGCGGAGACCATCACCGTGGCGGTGACCGGATGCCTGCCGCCCATGGATTACGTGGCGCCCGACGGCACAGTGGCCGGCTTCAATACGGCGATTCTGGCGGAGATCGGCCGCCGGATCGGAAAGAATATCCAGTTCACCCAGGTGGACAGCGCCGGACGCGCGCTGGCACTTTCCACGGGCAACGTGGACGTGGTGTTCTGGGTTCGCGGCGTAGCCACCGGTTCCAAAACCATCCACATGACGGATGAGGAATTCGCCGCCTACAAGGCGGAGATGGAAAAGGATTTCACACCGGAGGAGAAGGAAGCCATTGCCAAACTGGATGAGATCCTTCCCCGCGTGCGGGAATACACCCGGGATATGCCGGAAGGCACGATTATTACCGAGCCGTATTTCACGGATATCCCCGTGGGCGTAATGACCAGGGAACTTTATGACGCGTATGTCGCGATGATCAAGGGCGCGTAATAACGCCCCCAGGGAAACGCTAAAGCGCTCCCGCGAAGCGGAAGAGCGAGAAAACCGCTGTAAATGAACGATGCTGGCAGCATGCTTTCAAGCTGGTCTGAAAAAATCAGCGTTTCCCGAAAAAGAAGAACGGAAGGGGTTTGTTATGTCGTTTTCTGATAAACTGTACAAAATACTGATCCAGGGTAGTTCCTGGAAAACCATCCTGGGCGGTCTCTGGGTGACGATACAGATCTCTGCCCTGGCCCTGCTGATCGGCACGGTGCTGGGCGCGCTCATCTGCCTTCTGCGCACCCGGAAAAACCCTGTCGCCCGGGGGATCGCGTCGGTTTACATCGCGATCCTCCGGGGGACGCCCGTTCTGATGCTGCTGCTCCTGCTTTATTACGGGGTTTTCGCCCGGGCGGGGCTTGCCCCGGTGCTGGTGGCCACGATTACCTTCGCGCTGAACGTATCCGCGCATGTGGCGGAGCTGCTGCGTTCCGCCCTGGCCGCCACGGACCACGGACAGGTGGAAGCAGCCCGCACCTTGGGCTTCTCCGCCTGGAGCACCTTCCGGTTGGTGACGCTGCCGCAGATGCTGCGGATCGCCCGGCCCGTATATCAGTCCACCATCGTGAATCTGATTCAGTGGACCAGCGTGGTGGGCTATGTGACGATCACGGATTTGACGCGGGTAATCAATAACACCGCTTCCCGGACCATGCAGCCGCTGCTGACCATCATCATCGGCATGCTGATCTATCTGGGCCTGTCCTATCTCGTTTTTGGGATCTTTGCCCTGACGGACAGGATCAAAGCGAAGAGAAGGGGGGCGGCAGCATGAGCCTGATCGAAGTAAAAGGCCTGACCAAGTCCTTTGGATCCCTGCAGGTGCTGAAAGGCCTGGATCTGACTGTGGAGCAGGGGGAACGTATTGCCATTATCGGCGGATCCGGATGCGGAAAGAGCGTGTTCCTGCGCTCCCTGTGCCTGCTGGAAAAGCCGGACGCGGGCAGCGTGGTGATCGACGGCCGGGAGATCACGGCCAAGGGCGCCCCGGTGAATGAAATTCGCCGCAGCATGGGCATGGTTTTTCAGAAATTCCATCTCTTCTCCGAGATGGACGTGATGGACAACCTGTGCCTGGCGCCGGTGAAGCTGAAGGGGATGGACCGGCAGGAGGCGGAAAAGAAGGCCATGGGACTGCTGGAGCAGGTCGGTCTGGCCTCCCGGGCCCATGCCTGGCCCACGGTGCTTTCCGGCGGGCAGCAGCAGCGGATCGCCATTTGCCGCTGCCTGATGATGGAGCCCCGAGTGCTGCTGTTCGACGAGCCCACCAGCGCACTGGATCCCACCATGGTGGGGGAAGTGCTGGCCGTGATCCGCATGCTGGCGAAGCGGGATATGAGCATGCTGATCGTGACCCATGAGATGAACTTTGCCCGAGAGGTGGCCAGCCGGGTGCTTTTCTTTGCGGAGGGTGGAATCTATGAGCAGGGGACGCCTGCGGAGATCTTTGACAGCCCGAAGCGGAAAAAAACGGTGGATTTTATCCAGAAGATCAAGTATTTCAGCTTCGAGATTGACAGTAAGCAATTCGACCTGATGCGGCTGCATGGCGACATCCAGACCTTTGGAGAAAAGTACGGGATCGACAGTAAGCGAACCTACCGGCTGAGGCTGTGCTGCGAGGAACTGATTTACGAGATGCTGGAGCACGGGGTTCCCGAGGGCAGCCCGGTGAATATGAAACTGAACATCTCCTACGCGGAGGCGGATCGGGCCTCGGAAATTGATCTTTTCTGGGCCGGAAAAGCCTATAACCCCTTTGAACAGTCGGATGAAGGCCTGGGGATTACCATTCTGAAAACCATGGCCCGACAGATCCGCTTCCAGCCGGGGGATGACCTCCATCGGATTTCCATCGTACTGTAAGCTTCGTGCTGTGAGCATTATACTGTAAGCACTGAGCTGCGATCACATCACACCCTTTCCCTTCATCGCGGGGAAAGGGTGTTTTTGATTTCACATTCCCGTGATCATCTTTACCCTGGTCAGGCGTGTAACCTCGCACTTTATTTTTTCGTCAAAATATCAATCAGGTCAGTCGGACATGGCTTCAATCATTTGCATGATTGCCTCCTGTTTTGCCGGGCTCAGTTTCCTGAACTTCCGGATCATGTTGTCTTCCTCTTTCATGGTGCGTTCTGCATGGAGCTCCAGCAGCCTCGCGTAGGCCATTCCCTTCATTTCATGTACGCCGTTTTCGTTTCTGCTGACTTCTTTTTCCTGTATTCCCAGCTCATCGGCCAGTTCCGCCTGCGTCATATGCATATCCTTCCGCAATTTCCGCAGATGCGCTCCGAACTCCTGAAGCTCCATGCTTTCACCTCCTTTCCGCCCTTCCGGCGCAGATATTTATCGAATCGGATAAAAAGAATCCCTGAAAAAAATGGAGCCGGCACACATGTCCACGCGAAAA
>JAFRBK010000008.1 GCA_017404985.1 Clostridia bacterium
CCATGCCAGTCCGCACCGAAATCCTTGACCAGGAGCAGCGGGTTATACGCGTCAGAATAGGGCCATTCGTTGACATTCGGGTCAATAAATCCCCGGGGATTCCGGGCGGTTTCCAGCATGTTGGCGCATTCGAAGCAGCCGGTATGGAACCCGTGGTCCGCTACAAGGATAATCCGGGTATTATCATATACACCGTTTTCCTTCAGGTAGTCAAACCAGCGGCCCAGCAGCTGGAAGGCAGCCACGTCACACTGATAATGCTTGCGGGCAAAGAGGCCGATTTCCATCAGGTCGATCTCCCGTCCGTCCGCGTCCGTGCGGATCGGGTGGGCAGTGTCGTACTCCGTGTTGTCGACATAATTAACCGGGATATATTCCGGCTCCTGCAGTTCCGCCACTTCGTGGGTCACATTGTTGGCCATCATGACGAAAGTGTTCTGCCCTTCCTCCCGGATCTCCGTAATGGCGGAAAGGTTTTCCAGCGCCCGGTAGGAATTGATGAAATCATTGGTCATGCCGATCATGTTCTCTGTGTTGCCCTCGGCATAGGCCGCATCGGTCTCATTGTAGAGGCCGCTTTGGTATAGCATCGTATGCAGGGCCATCGGTGCGGAACGAAACACACTGTAACAGAAGAAGTTCCGGTTCCGGATATGCTCCGTCTGCTCCCAGGTCAGTTCCTTCTCCTCCAGGCTCAGCAGCGTGCCGAAAAGGCTGCCCGCGTGGATTTCCGGATATTTGTCATAGATGCTCATGTCCGCGTTCCACTGGTAATTAGCATAGGGTGCATCATACACAGTGGTTTCCCAGCCGGCGTTCATAAAATTGACCGGCATCACCATCAGTGCCTCGTTCTGCTTGTCCTTCAGGGACACGTCAGCCCGGGCCTGGATCATCTCCGGCGCATACTCATAGCCGCCGAAGAGGGAAGGGGTACAGATATTGGTATGGATGCCGTAACTGAGGGTATTCGGATACCAGGTGAAACCGGTAAACTGGTCCTGCAGTTCCGGTTTTTCGTTCATAATAAAGGGGACAAAACCGTCCACAGCCCGATCCAGCATGATCATCACAACATTTTTGCCGGTTTTGCTGAGTGGAATCGTGGGAAACCCCTCCCGCTGAGTCTGTTTCTTAGCGGTCTGCTCGATTTCCGACACAGCGGGCTGGATGCCGAGCACGTTCACCAGCGTCATGGCCGCAACCGCCAGGCAGGCGGAAGCTGTCAGCACCTGCAGGAATGCGGGCTTCTTTTTCCAGATGAGCCAGACGAGGACGCCCAGGGCAATCACGCAGCCGCCGTTGATGAGCCAGGGAACGACGTCCGTTGGCAGCAGCCGGTCATACCGCAGGTACGAGCTCATGTTGCCGTAATTCGTGCCGAAACCCATAAAGTTCAGCACGGAGGTGAAAGCCAGGATACACAACAGCAGGCTGTATCGACGCTTCGCCTTGGCGGAAGACAGGCGGTAAAAAATCACAAACCACAAAAGGAAGGTGCCGGCTGCAAGCAGGAAAGAGGGCAGCAGGTAGTGCAGGGGCGTGACGTAATTCTGCATGTCCACGAACTCACCTGGGGATGCCTTCAGCACGCCGGAAGGAATCATCAGGCCCAGCCAAACCGTCAGGAACAGGCAGCAGGCATAGAAAAGCCATTTCCACAGCCGTTCCTGGGCCGGCGTGGGCTCTGGCTTCGGCTTTTCCGGCTTTTTCTTCTTTTGTTCCTTCTTCATCTCGCGGCGCTCCTGCAAGCGTGGCTTCATGCGGAGCACTACGTTTTTCAGCAGGGAGAAAACGTTGTTCAGCGTCCAGTAAAATACCAGGCCGGCGGGGGAGTCATACAGGAGCACAAGAAAAACCAGTGCCATGCCGTAAAGCTGGATCTTGCTCTTCAGCGGCATCCCTTTGGTATAAAGTATGCCGGAGACAATGTTGATCGCTGTCATCAGAATCGGGAGCAGGTTCAGCGTCAGCCCGCCGATTTTCAGGATCCCGTCCGGCCGGCCCAGGTCAGCAATCGGCCCCATGGAAACACCCTGGATCGTCTGCAGCCCGGAAAGAAAGTTATAGGCTGCCATGAAAAAGGGAATCTGTAAAAGCAGGGAGACCGAGCCCTTCAGCACATAATAGGGTTTATAGTTGTTCTGGCGGTAATAGGTCTGCAGGATCATAAACCGCTCGTCGCCGGAGAAGGCTTTCTTGATCCGGTCGATCCGTGGCTTCAGCCTCGCGGCAGTTTCCTTTTCCTCCTCCTGCATCCTGTCCGCCTTATTATATAAAGGAAGAACCAGCAGGTTGATCGCAAGGGAAAGAAAAATAATGGAAAGCACAGGCCGTTGCAGAACCCGCATAGAAATGGAGAAAATCGTATCGAACAGGAGCTCAAGGGGCCCCAGAATCAGCGTGTGGAGGATATCCGCGATACTCATGCGGGAAGTACGTCCTTTCCGGAAAATCTATATCCGAGAGAGTTTACCACAAAAAAGCCATGGAAGCAAACAGGGAGCGCACTACCGGCACGAAACAAACCGCCGACGCGGCCGGCAGGGCCCATGCGGGCCCGCGGAACAGGCATGCAGGCCCATGGAAACAGAAATCTGTTGGCAATTCACAATCGTTTGTGCTACAATAGCCGCAGATTTTTCCGCAGCAGGATTCAATGCCATTCCGGTCAAAGCCGCGTGTGGCCTGTGGAAATACCGGAAATCCTGCTGCACGAACCAGGAAGGGAGACTTGCTATATGGAAATCATCACCACCCGCGAGCTGAAGGACCGCCTCACTGAACTGCAGGGCACTGAAATCACCCTGCGGGGCTGGATCCGCAATCACCGGAAGCAGAAGAACATGGGCTTCATCGATTTTTTCGACGGCACATGCTTCCGGAATCCTCAGGTGGTATACGATAACCAGATCGCAGATTTTGAAGCCGTACAGGCGCTCCGCGTCGGCTCAGCCGTACGGGTGACCGGCAGGGTTGTACCCTCCTATAAAGATCCGGAAACCCCGGAAGTCCAGGCTTCATCCATCACTCTGGAAGGGGACTGCCCGGAGGATTATCCGCTGCAGCCGAAGAGGCACACCGTTGAGTTCTTGCGCGAGATTGCGTACCTGCGCCCCCGGACCCGGCTCTTCCAGGCGGTGTTCCGTGTCCGCAGCGTAGCCGCCATGGCAATCCACACCTATTTCCAGGATCGGGGATATGTCTATGTCCATACGCCGCTGATCACCGGTAACGACGCGGAAGGCGCCGGCAACACCTTTACCGTTACGACCCTGCCGCCGGACCAGCGCTTGGATCCCAGCCAGGATTTCTTCGGCAAACCCACTTCCCTTGCAGTGACCGGCCAACTGGAGGGCGAAACCTTCGCGATGGCATTCTCAAAGATCTATACCTTCGGGCCGACCTTCCGGGCGGAAAACAGCAACACCAAGACCCATGCCGCGGAGTTCTGGATGATCGAGCCGGAAATCGCCTTCTGTGACCTGGATCAGCTGATGGACATAGAGGAGGACTTCCTCAAGGCCATCGTAAAGACCGTGCTGGAAAAGTGCCCGGATGAACTGAAGTTCCTGGACCAGTATTCCGGCGGCGGGCTGATCGACAAGCTGACGGCCCTGGCCGAAAGCCGCTGCGCCCGGATTACCCATGACGAGGCAATCGCAATCCTGCGCAAAGCCATGGAAAACGGCACCGAGTTCAAGTTTGAGCCGAAGTTCGGCGAGGATACCGCCAAGGAACATGAAAAATATCTGACAGAAGAGTATTTCCACAGTCCGGTGTTCGTATACAACTGGCCGAAGGACATCAAAGCATTCTATATGTACCAGAACGACGACGGGAAGACCGTTGCCGCAGTGGACCTGCTGGTCCCCGGCGCCGGCGAGCTCATGGGCGGCAGCCAGCGCGAAGATCGTTATGACCTGCTCACAAAGCGGATGGACGAACTGCATATCTCTAAGGAAGAAATGTATTGGTATGTCAACCTGCGCAAATTCGGCGGATGCACCCACGCAGGTTTCGGAATGGGGTTTGAGCGCCTGCTGATTTACCTCACCGGCGTCGACAACATCCGCGATGTAATTCCGTACTTCCGTACACCGATGAACTGCGATTTCTGAGGAAGAGCAGTACAAAAGAAGAAGGGTGCCAGACGGCGTCCTTCTTCTTTTGTTGCCCTATTTTTTTGGCGGATCGTACGAAAGAAGCCGTGAAGCACTGGGGTTTCAGCCCTGTTCTTCACGGCTTCTTTTCATTTACTTTGCGTATTCGGTGCTTCTGGTTTCGCGGATCACGTTCACGCGGATCTGGCCCGGATATTCCATCTGCTCCTCAATGCGCTTGGCGATTTCCTTCGCCAGCACCTTGATGCCGTCATCGTTGACGTCATCCGGCTTAACCATAATGCGGACTTCGCGGCCGCTCTGGATGGCATAGCACTTGTCCACACCATCGAAGCTGTTCGCAATTTCTTCCAGCTTCTCCAGCCGCTTGATGTAGTTCTCGAGGCTTTCGCGGCGGGCACCCGGCCGGGCTGCGGAGATCGCATCCGCTGCCTGGATCAGCACAGCTTCCACCGTCTGGGGTTCCACATCGTTGTGGTGCGCCATAATGCAGTGCACCACTTCGGCGTTCTCATGGTACTTCTTCGCCAGTTCGGCGCCCAGGGTCACATGGGTCCCTTCGCTCTCGTGGTCCACGGCTTTGCCGATATCATGCAAAAGGCCTGCCCGCTTGCACAGCGCCACATCGGCGCCCAGCTCTGCGGCCATCAGGCCCGCCAGGTGGCTGACCTCAATGGAATGCTTCAGCACGTTCTGGCCGTAGCTCGTCCGATACTTCAGGCGGCCCAGCAGCTTGACCAGCTCGTGGTGAATGCCGTGCTGGTTTGTTTCAAAGATGGCATTTTCGCCGGCTTCGCGGATCTGGTTGTCCACTTCCTTCCGGGCTTTTTCCACCATCTCTTCAATCCGGGCAGGATGAATCCGCCCGTCCATGATCAGTTTCTCCACCGCCACCCGGGCGACTTCGCGCCGTACGGGGTCAAAGGCCGAAACGATCACAGCTTCCGGCGTGTCGTCGATAATCAGGTCGACACCGGTTGCGGTTTCAAGGGCCCGGATGTTCCGCCCTTCACGCCCGATGATCCTGCCCTTCATATCATCATTCGGGAGGTTGATGACGCTGACTGTTGTCTCGGCCACATGGTCCGCGGCGCATTTCTGAATGGCCATGGCGATGATGTTCCGGGCTTTCTTTTCCCCGTCCTCACGAGCGTTGGTCTCAATCTCGCGCACCATCGCGGCCGCGTCATGGAATGCTTCCTTCTGGACCCGGTCGATCACGATCTGCTTCGCTTCGTCCTTGCTCAGGCCGGCCACGCGCTCCAGCTCCAGCAGCTCCTTGTCCTTGAGCTCCTGAATTTCGTCCCGCTGCTTATGCAGCTCTTCTTCCTGCCGGGCCAGATCCGCCATTTTGTTGTTCAGGCTTTCTTCCCGGGCTTCCAGGTTGCTGGCTTTTTTGTCCAGCGTTTCTTCCCGCTGGATCAGGCGGCGTTCGTTTTTCTGAACCTCATTGCGGCGCTCGCGCATTTCGCGTTCGCTTTCCGCGCGTTCCTTGTCGTTCTCAGCTTTGGCTTTCAGAATTTCTTCCTTGGCTTCCAGGACTTTTTCCTTCTTGTAATCCTCTGCCTTGCGGACTGCATCATCATACAGGCGTTTGGCGTATTCCTCAGTTCGGTCAATCTTCTTTTCGGTGTAATTTTTGCGATAAGTGTATCCCGCAACCCCGCCGATCGCAGCGGTGGCTAAGGCGATGACAATCGCCAGAATTGGACTCATGGCTCCCCTCCCTTTCATCTTTCAGTTTGTTTTCAACGCTCGTTTTCCAATGAACAGAAAAAACCGTACAAGAAGCCCATGGCTTTGTACGGCGGTACACTGCTGCGACCGAGGCAATCCCGGAACATATTGATTTAAACGGATCACCACATGCGCGGTGCCCGAAAAACAAATCGCGAAAAAAGAAATCTTCGCGGAATTAGTGGGGAAAACTCTATCGCGTAAACAGCGGCGGGATGCCAAAAAACGGAAACCCGCATAGCCGAACAGATTAATGATAAATGGTTTTCCCCGGTTTGTCAACCTTATATCCAATATCGGAGCAGCAAAGTTCCGATGGTGATCAGCGCGCAACAGCCACTCCAGGCCATCGCCACCCGGCTGAGCCCTTCTCCGGCGCCCGGCCGGTCCATGGCTTCCAGGTTTTTCAGGCTGCCGTTGCTCAGCGCCAGGACCATCGGCAGGAAGCAGGGAATGAAATACCGGCCCTGGATGCCTTCGATCACCGGCCCGCCAACCGCATGGTAAATCAGGGTATGGCCGATATACATCGTAATTGCGATGCCGACGATGCACACGGTGGATCCGATAAAGGGAAGCCAGTTTTTCCACCGTTGTCCGGCCCAATCCATGAAACTGAAGCCTTCATACAGGGCGCAGATGAAAATCATGAACACCCCGACAGCGATAAAACCATAGGGAATATGAACATCCAGCCAGCCGAGACAGCCCCAGAAACTGATGACATAGCTGGCACCGCGGACATTGATCGTGTTCAGGAAAAGGCCGGGAATCTGCAAAGGATGCTCCTGCAGCCACCAGACCTGGTCCTGCTGGCCGGAATCATAAAAGGCTTGCGGATCCGGCGGAACCAGCCGGTTCTGCAGAATTGTCGGCAGGAAACCCAGCACCCCGGCAAGAACCGCGCCGCCGACACAGAGGAAAAGTTTTCCCCACCCGCCGTATTTCCGGCGCGGAATAGCCAGCAGGAGCAGCAGCAGCGGTGCATAAGCATACTTGATGCCTGTCATCAGGAACACACAGCCATAAACCCGTACAATCTCGCCCCCGGTAAGCTGCTTTTCCGGATCCCTGCAGAGGGACAGGATCAGAGCTACATAATAAACCGCCAGGGGAATCAGCATGGCGTCATAATTCAGGCTGCTGCCCAGGTACAGCGTCATCGGCATGCAGCCAAGAAGAAGTATCGTTCGCCGAAAATGCGGCGCACGCCGGATCGCACTGCCGATCAGCAGGACATAAACCATTAAATTAAAGAGGCGGCCGGCCGTAATCTGGGCATAAACACTATTCAGCGCTTTGATCCCTGTCAGGTCCCCAATCGCAGATACAATCCGCATGCCGATCGCTGCAGCGCCATACCCCAGGCTGACCCCGGTAACATAGCTTCGTTCCGTTTCCCCGGAGTCCGGCACCAGGGCTGCGGCCTTGCGAATATCGTCAAAAGAGAATTTTTCCGTATTTTTCTGGCCCAGAAGGCGGTCCGGATACTCATTGAAAAAAGCGCTCCACTCCGCCGGATAGTCCCGACAGGCGGCGCCGTTCTCATCCGGCTGTGCCAGAAACTGTCCCCGGCTGATGGGGTAAATACAGGTAAAGTGGGCCTGTTCATCCGGCGCAGTCAGCGGCGGCATCAGGAAAACAATAGCAATTCCGGCGCAAAGGGCAATAATCCGAAAGGCCTTTGCTTCCCGGCTTCCGTCTGTCAGAAATGTGCCGGAGACCTTCTGCGGCAAAAACCCGGTTGGTTTTGGCTGCAGAAGTTTTGTCAGTTTTTCATTTTTGCTGTGAATGATGCCGTGGCGAATGCCGAAGAGATAATACAGCACCGGCCAGGACAAAAGAAACACAATCAGAATGTTGAGGCGGTTCAGTTCACGGGGAAGATCCGGGTCCACGCTCTCCGGACGGAACGACAGCAAAATAATTTCCACTGCGTATCCAAACGCCCAGGCAATCAGCCCCGAAACCAAAAGCACGGTATTCCGCTTTTTGTTCTTCATGCTCCGCCTCCTTTCCCGATACATGATGCATCGGGAAAGGGGAACTTGTCAAGCCGGATAAATTCTTGTTTTTTCAGTTCGCGTAGGAAGCGAAAAGGCCGCCGGGTTCGTTCTGTAAGGTGGAGGACCACAGAAGAATGCCCGCGTGGGGGCATACAATGCCGGAAACCGGTTTCAAAAGATAATGCCGGTACGGGAAGAACAGAGAACGCCTCCC
>JAFRBK010000009.1 GCA_017404985.1 Clostridia bacterium
CAGATGCTTTGCGCTGTCCTTGATCATCTGCTGAAACTCAGGCCGATTATCCGTCTTTGCGGAATAAGCACGGTCAATATAATGGCGAAGAATCGTGATATCGTTCTTATCGGCAAAGGCCGTGCACTCCCTGATCTGACCCTCGATGCTTTCCTCTCGCTGATTATCTGAGGAATACCGGGCATAGATAACAGCATTCACTTCTCTGCACCACCCTCCGGCAGTCCTTTGATGCTTTCCGCTTCAGTCAGCACCCGCATCTGATAGCGAGCAATCTCACGCAAGGTCTTGAAACGCTCCGCCTTTGGCATTCCGCTTTTGATCAATTCTGCATTATGCGTTTCCAGATTTGAAAGCACTGTCAGTTCTGCAATAGAGGCATAATCCCGGACATTTCCCGTTTTCGCCAATTCGGGATTGGCTTCCCTCCATGCTTTTGCTGTAAAGCCAAACATTGCAACATTCAGAAGGTCAGCTTCATCCGCATATGCCAGCCATTCCATGCTGGCGGTAAAATCCGCTTTAGGCAAAATATAATGCTTGATGGCATCGGTATGGATCAGATAATTGCTCTTGGACAGGAAACGCTTTGCGTCCCATTCGAGTTTCAGTCGATCGTTTTCTTCGTCCTTCAGTCTCTGGTATTCTTTCAGCAGGTACAGTTTGAATACAGGGCTGATTGCCGAACCGAATTCAAAGGCAATATCCTTATGGGCATAAGTGCCGCCATATCGGCCCGCCTGGACATACATTCCAATCGCATTGGTTTTTTCGATCCATTCCTTAGTGCTGAGCGTAAAGGTATGCAGACCGGCTTCTGCCTTAAAGTGGTCGAATTCGACCACTTTGAAATCCGGGTTATACATAACTTCCCATGTGCCCAGGAATTCCAGCGTTGTCCGTGAACGCAGCCAGTTTTTGATCACATCTGCGGCACGGGCAGCATCTGTGCGTGCCTTTGCCATGTCAGTTAGGCAGATAAAGTCCTCTCGATCAATCCGCATAACGGTGATCGGAGTATCCTGTACTGTGATCAGAGAAGCTTTCTTTCCGCTCATTCCTTCTCCTCCATAATTCGATACAGGCTTTCCTTCAACTTTGTATTGGCAATAGAACCAGGCACAAAGCACATTTCAATGAATTTCTGCATCTCTTCCCTGTCCGGCGGGATCTTTGGCTGGAACTTATACATTTTCCCCTCCGGTGCGTCTGTTCTGGCAAAAATGTAATCCATTGATACATCAAACATATCCGCATATTTACGGAAAAGCTCAACCGGCGGCTCTGTTTGTCCATTCTCATAGCGATTAATGCTGGACTGTGTTGTGCCCAGCATCTTCGCTAATTTCTCTTGTGATACACCGATTCCTTCCCGCAGATTTCTCAGCCGTTTCCCAATTTCTTTCATGATGGCCTTCTTCGTTTCGTACGATAATCCTTATCTCAGATCACACAGGCGGGTATAATCCGTTGCAGTTTTCAGAAACAATTCAGGGCTTTCATCCCACACAAGTTCTGCGTAAGCTTTGGGATCATTATAGATCAGATAATCCAGTTCAGAACGCTGATACATATTATCCGCATAGGCTTTTTCCACTGCATCACAATCAATCAAAATTAGATTACACTCTTCAGTCCATGCGTAAACACATCCGGAGTCCATATCAAACTTGGCGAAAACAATTCTATCCATGCGATGATTCCCTCCTTCTGACTATCTGTGCAGCATGCAATTACCTTTCCGTGAATTACTTCACCCACGGTTCAAGATTATTATAACCCGTTTTGCGGTTTTTATCAACTGGATTCTCTGCATGAATTGCGAACCTTTTTCGAGACCTGTCGTATTATAGAAACATATACTATATATTGCATTTGTTAATTATTCAAATACAATATATAGTATGTTAAATTGATCATTTTGATTCTAAAGGCCGGGAAAACCTTCGTGCGGGCAAATCGTCGCGTTCGGTATCATCAGAAGCTCTCAGAGCGAAATATGATCGAAAGTCTATAGAAAACAAGCACAGCTTCATATATCATCCAGATTTGAGGCACTTTGCCCGTCTTTACTTACTTTCCTGGCCTGTCATATGCTTCTCCCACCCCTTTCTGCATTTCCTGCTCGAAGTGGTCATATTCAGCTTCAAACTGAGCCCAGAGTTCCGATGCAGGACCAATATTCCGAAAAGAGTCCGCCGATGCAGTACAAACAGTTTCAACATTCAATTGAACCAACCAGTTTCCTTCAGGCTTCTCTCCAATAAGCCATACCAAGCATGTAGTATTTGTGAATTCAGCCAAATCAACATCATTCAGCACATGAACCAGATAATCCCTGTTACAGTCTTCCTCACTATGAGAGGGAAAACCGCAACGCACCGCTTCAATGTCCATACCGAAGGCAAGATCATCCTCTTCGAACCATCCAACCATGCCGTACTCCTCGCTACCAATCTGAAGCTGCACATAGCCGTTTTCATGCTGTATTATTCTGCCAGTCAGCCTGGCATAGCAGGTGGCAAGCAGTTTGCCATTTGGACTTTCCCACATAGGTGTACCATCTGATCGCACGCAAGCAAATTCTGAACTGTCGAGCAAAGGAATGACATCACGAATGTAGTCAGGGTAGGCAGTAAAATCAGCATTCGTCAGTTCCCTTTCAAGAGCAAACTCTCCATAATGGATCACATCATTGCTATCATGGAGAGTTAGCGCAAACGCATCGGTAACGAAATCATCGTAAACCCGGTAAAGTGTCCAGTTGCCGTCTCCGATTCCAACGAAGAGCCAGCGACCATCTGGTTGACGCGCAAATTGTGGATCACAGGCTCCACAGGAGACAGTAACGATGTTTCCGTTGGATTGCCAACCATTAATAGAAAGCCGTTCTTCCGAGAAAAAACGTGAACTAATCACGCTACAATACTGTTTGCCATCCCAGTGAGCAATACGGATACATTTTTGTCCTTCCGTGTTTATCACAATGCCTGCAAGGGTAGTCGGATATGAGTATAAGGCAATCCATGCTTCTCCTTCACTTAACAAAAATGTCGCACATTCAGATGTGATTCTCCACGATAACCTGCACGGTTCAGCGGTATATCCGTCCTGGTCCCTGTAAAGATCAGTCGGCTCCATATCCAGCAACGTGTTTACGGCCGCCTCTGTCAGCGGAATCGGCGCATAGTCCGTAATCTCCCACGGCACATGTTCCCCCTTCCGTAGCGAATTGACTATAACAGACAGCTTTTTCTGATAAAGGGTGCTGTCCTTCACTTGCATTAGGAGAATATCAATCCAGCAAGCAGTCTCATCATTCCAGCTTCCGGCCCAGTATCGTTCTCTGTTAACGAGATACCAATCCGGAAAATCCACTTTGGAAATAGCAATTAGATCATCTTCGGAAATATCGTAGTCTTTTTGTGGGTAGTCATAGTCTGCCCATCCGCTCAACGGTATTAGGCAGAAGATTGTTAACAGTACAACAATCAGCAGAATCCCTCTTCGAGAAGCATTTCTCCTGTTCTTCATGCCTATGGCTCCTTCTGTTCTGATGCAGATTGATGCAGCTGCATCAAAATGATGCATACACCAAATGACTGCAATCACTTTCGGTAAAAATCGTTCCACCGTCGTCCTGATGACACCGAAATAACAATAATGCTTTCATCATGATCAGCACTTTGCCGGTGTCATCATCTGGCATTCGATCATAATGATCATGTGCCCAGTCACATTTTACCATGATCATGTGGAGGATGTCAGTACTGAACTTTGACAAAAAACCGGATAGGTTTTTCTGTCAAAGTTCAGAAAAGCAGAACGGGATGTGCCGCCGGAGTTGGCACATTCTGTTTCTGCTTTTGGGGTAGATTCCAAAGGAGGGCGAACGCCTTCCTTTGGCGCAGGGTCATCCAATAGGGAGCGCGCAGCATCCCTGTTGGCAGGGGAATCCAAAGGGGACAGCGTCCCCTTGGCGGGAAGAATCCAAAGAAACCGGAGGTTTCGTGGCACACGGACTTTCGCAGAAAGTCTAGTGTGTTATACCTTTGCGAAAGGGATGGCCCGCAAGCGGGTTGATTTGCCCTCCACATCGGAGATGGCAAGTCAAGCCGATTGCGCTGTGGCTGCGGAGCGGTCACAGCATCAGACGGCAGTCTGAGCCATTCCTTTCGCAGAGGTATACAGCGTAACTGCCCCCGTATCGCCTCTGGAAAATACAGCCTTCTGTGCAAAACGCGAAATAAATAATGCGAGAAAAAGCAGTTCTACTTCTCCCTGATTTTGCAGCCAATCTGCTCAGAGTCAGTGAGAGAAGAAACGGCAATCATGAAAAAGTGGCTGCATTTGTCATCTGGATTGAAGCCACTTTGGCAGCTGCTTTTATACTATAAACCTATTTCACACAGCCTCACTCGAAAATAATTCTCGCATCGTTTAAGTGCGCTCGCTCAAGATATTTTTGTGCTAATTTTTCAGTGTCTCCAGTATAATTATTCTCATTCATTTTTTCTATCATTTCATCTGATACGCCGTTCATTCCCTGTGTTCCAATTCCCCAACCTGGTATTAGTTTCTCATCCTTTTGTGGAATGGAAATTGAATCCACTGTCCATCTTCCTTTACAGGAAACAAAATCAACAGTAAATGCCTGATACATGTTCCATCCCAAGCAAAGATAGTTTTGCATTTTGCTATCCGAATATAGCCAATACTCGTCAAAGTTGCACACACAATATACTCTCTTGTGCTGCTGGGAACTGTTCACTTTAAAGATGTAGGGATTGACAATCAAAACATATCGGCCTTCAAGAAATAGTTCTTCTCTTTTGGTATCTTCATAATACCAGTTTCTTAACGCCTTCATCAGAAGTAACATGTCGGTATCTTCCATAAGCCAAGAATCATCAATCGGCGGACAAACTTCTCTTGTACTTCCCTCTGGCAATAATTGTTCAGCATAGTCTTCATTTTGCATATCCTGGGTTTCTGTTTCCGCTGTCGAGCAAACGTAAAACATGATCGCAATCAAGATAGTCAGTATCAGAATTGCCTTTTTCATATATTTCCCCATTTCTCCGAAAGTGTCAGAACATATCTGGCTTGTTATAATGCTATCTTTTCTTTTTCCGTTTTCCCTGTCCATGCGGCTGCTGTGTCATTTTGCCCCGTCTGCTTTGAGGGCTTGTCATCTGAGGAGATTTTCCGAGCAGGTTGATCAGCGTCATCATTTCGTTTTCGGTAACTTTCTCTCTGGGAATCTGAAACGCATCGCAAAACTGTTTCACAAAGAATTCTTCTCTGCTTTTGCTGTCCATTGCCATCTGAATCTGTTCACGAATGTCTTCTGTTGTGGGTATACTCCCTTCGTCAGCAGTCATGGAATCTGTTTTGTGTGCTTCCCGGATATCATGCACGATCGCGTCCAGATCTTCATGCATAACATGCCCAAAGAAGCTTTCTTCATCCAGCTGCAGAGCCAGTTCCATTGTACGCAAATGCAAATCATTCTCATCGGGATTATAACGGGCGATTACTTCCTGGCGCGTTGCGTCCAGCATGTTATTCATGCTTTTAACCCGCATTTCCGCAATGCGATCCACAACGATTTCCATATCAGTCATCAGCCGGGGGAAACCATTATGCGTGATCATTTCGCTCAGAAGCCGATGATTGAATTTGCCTTTTCGAAGCGTATCCAGCGCTTCATCGCTCAGATGCAGTTCCGCAATATCGCCGCCCTCCCGGGCTTTGTTTTCTGTCAATCCAAGCAGATAATCCGTTGACACGCCGTAAAACTCGGACAACTTTACAATGGCAAAGGGACTGATATCCTTAAAGTCATTCGATTCATAATTCCCCAGCGCGGATTTGGACAAGCCGGTTTTCTCCGCCAGCTGTTCCAGCGTCAGTCCCTGACCATTCCGCAAATCCTTCAGTCTTTCCTGAATCGTCAGTTTTATCTGCATTGAATAATCCTCCGGAGCCTTATTTCACCGCTATTGTACCATTTTTCCAAGAGCGTGGAAAGAGGCTCCTTTTATCATGCTTTTCCAACGTCTGGGATATACGCAAAAAGAGCTTTAAAAACAGTAGACTTCATAGTGTCCGGTGCATTCCGATGCATCCCGGGCAGGTGAACCTTCCCAGCTGAACAGCCGTCCCGAACCTCTCGAAACCGCGATGATCCCTCCCGCTTAGGAGTGGAGCGCCCCACTGGGGCCGGTACCGAGCCAACCAAGGTGTCCTGCCGGAGAGAGCAAGGGATACGGCGACCAAGAACCCGGGCAATCAATGAGAAGCGAAAGGAGGATTGATATAGATTGAAAGCCCAGTTCGGAATCATGAGATTCCAAAAGTATAAGGGGCCCGCGATCAGCAGTATCGAGGCCCACAACGAGCGGAAGAAGGAGAAGTACGCCAGCAATCCGGATGTGGATACCAGTCGGAGTCATCTGAACTTCCATCTGGTCACTCCGAATGGACGCTACAGGGCAGAAGCGGAAAGGCAAATCGCGGAAGCAGAGTGCCGGACCCGCACTGACAGCATCAGGCTGGTGGAAACCCTGTTTACCGGAAGTCCCGAATTCTTTAGAGGGAAAACCGATAAACAGATCCGCGCGTATTTCGAGCATGTGCTCGTTTTCCTGAAAAAGCACATCCGTCCGGAAACCATCGTTTCCGCGGTCGTGCATATGGATGAGAAGACGCCGCACATGCATGTCTGCTTCGTCCCGCTGACCAAGGACAACCGGCTTTGCGCCAAAGAGATCATCGGGAACAAGAAGCGGCTGATCCAGTGGCAGGATGATTTCTGGAAGCATATCGTCCAGAAGTATCCGGAACTGGAACGTGGCGAAAGCGCCAGTAAAACCGGCCGGGATCATGTCCCGCCCCGCGTTCTCAAGGAAATGGTTCGGTTGGAAAAGAAACGCGGGAAGATTGAGGAAACGCTGGAAAGCGTCAACCTTCTCAACGGGAAAGCCAAGGCCCAGGAAGTCAGTGAGATGCTGGACGGCTACATCCCCGGGGTAGAAAAGATGGCGACTCAGCTGAAAAAGTACAAGAGTGCCTTTACAGACACCAAGGCTGAGAACGAATCGCTCCGTGCTGAGAATGAGGAGCTGAAATCCCAGTTGGATGACGAGCATCGCGTCTCGATTGATGAAGAGATCGAGAATCTGCGGATTCGGGATGAGCACAAGAAAATGAAATCCGTGCTTGACCGGATTCCGAAGGAAATTCTCGAACAGTACATCCCTTCCAGGAACAGGACGCCCAGAAGGGATCGGGAAGGCAGGTGATGATATGGCGCGGAAAAAGAAACCTGTCAACAAGTCCCCTTATCCGGATCACGTGATTGAGACCATTGCCCGCTGTCTGTGGCCGGATATTCAGGCCTTCTTCGAAAGTGAAGAAGGGCAGCGGGAATTTGCCAAGTGGAAAGCCGAACAGGCTGACCAGGAGGCAGGCGATCCGGATAAACCGACCGGGTATAAAGCCGCCTGATAGTTGCAGGGTGTCACCGATCATGGTGACACCCTGCCTTTTAATTTTCTCTTGGGCTTTCTTCCGCGGGCAGCTTTTATCTGCTGCTCTGTGAAGAAAAAGAATAATCCGAACCCTTCTCCGATCTGGAAAAATTGGTTCGGATTATACGTGTTTGGTGGTGACAGTTGGACTCGAACCAACGACCCCATCCGCTGGTACTGTCCATCGTTTTTGCGCAAATTGCTTCTTATTCCACCGGAACGAAGATGCAGTTGTGGTTCAGGAGACTGCTGCACCAGGCTTCCGCGCTGCTGCCCGGGGCGCCGTAGATGTACACCGTGCCGCAGCCGTCGAAGACTTCTTCGCCCAGCTCGCAACCCGCGGGAATGCGGATCTGGGTCAGGCTGCGGCAGTTCCGGAAGGCATAGTCGCCGAGGCTGCGGCAGGAGGCGGGAACGTCCACGACGCTTGCCGAGATGCCCTCAAAGGCTTCCATTTCCACCGCGGTCAGGCTGGCCGGCAGGGTGAAGTCCGGGGTGCCAAAGGCCGGCGGAAGGACCGTCACCGAAGCCTCGCGGGAGGCGGTGCTCGCGGCGCCGTTCCCCACCCGGCGCGTCACAAGGCAGTAATACTGATATTCGCCGGCATCCGTATTCTCAGGGATGGTATAGGCGCTTTGCCGGCCGTCGGCGAGGGGGAGTTTCCAGCTGCCTTCCGTGCGATACCACTGGTATTCCAGACCGTCCTGGTTTTCGTCGGTCACCGTCACGGTCAGGGTTCTGCTTTCCGCGCTGCCCTCCCCTTTGGTCCAGGAGGTATCGGCCGGGGCGTTTTCCGCCAGGGACGGCAGGGGAATCTCCTCCCACGCGGCGGCGAGGGTCATATCCTGCGTGACAACGGCGCCGAAATCCCACGGGGTATCCTCCAGGTACCAGCCCTGGAAGGCATAGCCGTCCTTCATCCGGGGACCCGGATTGGCGATGGGGCAGTTGGATTCATAGGTCCGGGTGAAGAGGGTGCGATCCCCGTCCACGAAGGTCACCGAGACCGTCTCGGGAACCACGGGCCTGACCCCGATCACCACGTGGGCGGCCTCCGCGCCGGAGGCGTCAGAGACGGTGGGATCGCCGTTCTGGAAGGGGCTGTTTTCCGGCGCGGTGACGGCGTGGGTCGGGGGAAGGTAAATGCCGCCCTCCGCGAGGATTGCCCTGCCGCCCTCCGCAGTGGCCGCCACGTCCCAGGTGCCCGCGCTCATGTTGACGCTGCCCTGCATTTCCAGGCCCGCGCGGGCGGCGCTGATCCCGACGTCGCCGCCGACGGTCAGATCTCCGCCAGCCCACAGGCCGTAGCCGGTTTCACTGGTGTTTGTGCCGGTGACGCTTCCGTCCACGCTGAGGCCGGCCGCGGCCTTGATCAGGGCTTCTCCCTGCACCGTCAGGTCCACATCGCCGCCGACGCTGACGGAACCGTTTTCCGCCACCAGGCCGCTGCCGCCGCAGGTACCGGTGAGGCTGCCGGTGAGCCGGACCGAGCCCTCCGCGCGGATCGCCGTGGACGAGACATTCGCTTCGACATCGCCGCGGATTTCCAGGCTGGCGCCGTTCAGCGCGACCGCGCCGAAGGCGGCGTCCGTGCCGGTGAGACGGAGCCCGCCCTGCGGGGCGACGATTGTCAGATTCTCCTCGGCGGCGATCAGCATGCCGCCATAGGTGCCCGCGAAGGTCGGATTATTGTGGAAGGTCAGCGTATGGCTGGCTCTGTCATAGGAAACTGCGCCGTCGCCCAGAACATCGGCGGCGTTCGCGTCGGACACCTGCGTGCCGCCTACCCACAGCGGATAGGGGACCGCCCGGCCGATCTCCGCCTTCATCACCGGATTGCCGTCGGCATCCAGGACTTTGTGGCTTTCGCTGTCGTAACGACCGCCCTCGGGAAGGATGAATTTGTTGCCATCCAGATCCATGCTGACGATGATTCCGAGGGGCGTCGTCCCCTCCGCCGGATCACACTCCGCGGTGAGGCTGCTGTCGCCTGATACCTGGAGGGAATCGGCATATACACCGATCTGCGTCGCCGCCGCGCTGACGCTGCTGCCCGAGATATTCAGCTGATCGTGAGTGAAAAGGCCGTACACTTCGCCCTGCGCGGTGACCTGGGAGCCGCTGATGGAGAGGGGGCCGCTGAGCGCAAAAAGGCCGCCGTCCCGGCCCTTCGCCGTCAGCGCGGAACCGCCCTGGATCGAGAGCCCGCGCTCCGAGAAGACGCCGTACTTTGCCCCGGCGTCGATGACGCTGTTCCCCGATACGCGGATGGTCAGATCCAGATTCTCCCCGGCATAAATCCCTGCCGTGGCGGCCGTCCCACCCGAGGTAAAAGCATGCTTTGAGAGGATTCGGGCGCCCTTCAGGGTCAGGGTGCCGCCGGACTCGTTTCCATCATAGGCGGCGGTGCCGTCCCTCAGAATATCCTCCTGGTTTGCGACCGTGACCTGGGTGCTGCCCACCCACAGGGGATAGGGCTGCGACCAGGACGCGACCGCGATGACGGAATCCGCGTCCACAGAAATCACATCCCCGGCGGGATGCAGCTGACCGGAGATTTCCCATCCGGCGAAGACCAGGCCTTCCGGCGGGGTGAAGGCACATTCCGGCAGCTCGAAGCTGCTGCCCGGGGAAACTCGGACAAAATTCATCGTGCCGCTGCCTTCGCCGGCCTCAAACGAAACGGTATTCATGTCGCTGCCGTAGCCGCAGACCGTGCACCGGTGGTTTTCATCCCATGTATGCGCCTCCAGAGCCAGCGCCGTGGCGCAATATTTGCAGGAGCGCAGGTGGTTATCCTCGGAAGAGGTGTAGACATTGTCCGGATGACTGCAGGGGGAGATCCGGACTTTGCCATAATTCTGACAGTACGCCACCCGGTTGTCGGCTTCGATGAACACCGTGCCCCCCTGCTCCGCCTGGTTTTCCCCCTGCACCATCATGTGGTCCCCGAGGTTCAAATTACCCGTATGCCAGTCGGAGATGGTGCTGGAGTAGCTGCCGGGGCCGATGGCGTGATAATCCGCTTCGATGGTGACGTTGGCGGTTCCGCTGATTTCCACGTCGTCGCAGCCACTGCCTCCCCAGCCGGTGATGTTCTCCGCGCCGCCGCCGATCCCCGCCGCGCAATAGCCGCCGACGGCCGTCACATTGCCGCCGGTGATTCTGATATGGCCTTTATCGGCATGTTGGGCGCAGCCCGCGCCGATCCCGGCGCCGCCGGGATAGTCGCCGTCTCTGCCGGAAGCATACACCGTGCCGCCCGTGATCCGGACGGTTCCTTGAAAGACGCCGGCCCATCCGCTGCCGATCCCCGCGCCGCAGCCTGTCGTCAGGACGTCCCGCGCATGCTTGCTTGTGGCATTGACCGTGCCCCCGGAGATATCGATGAAGCCATCGAAAAAGCTCTCCTCGGTGCCGCCAATTCCCGCGCCGCCAATGCCGATGGCTACCACGGTACCTCCCGTGATTTGCACACGGTTCTCGGTCACATTCGAATGCGAGTTACCGATCCCGGGGGCGCCAACTCCGCCGCTGGCGCGAAGAAATCCGTCCGTGACAACCACCCGGTCGGCCTCGACACCCGCGCCGCCGGTAACGGAAAACAGGGCCATGTGAGAATCGCCGCCATAGGCATTCACATGGCCGCCCTCGATGCGAACTGTGGTTGCGGTCCCAGCGTTTTCGTATCCGTAGCCCAGGCCGGCGGCGCCTTCGCCGCCCTGCGCCTCCACAAAGCCGCCATAGACTTCGATCGCCTGGAATCCGCTGTTCGAACCATCCGCGCCGCCGATCCCCGCGGCTAAGGTGTCGCCCGTGGCGATCACTGTGCCGCCCCGGATTTCGACCACGCCGCCCTGTGCACCGCTGTTCGAGCCGATGGCGGCGTTATACTCCGTGGCGTTGGCTTTGAGCGTTCCGGAGCCTTCGATGACCAGTTTGCAGAATTCCGGAACGAAGATGCCCTTGGGGGCGGTGAGCGTGCGGTCTTTGCGCAGCATCAGGTGCACCGTGCCCTCCACCGTGATGCGCTCGTTGATCGTCACGTCGTCCAGCAGGTAATAGGTCTGGTCGCGTTCCCAGTAGATGCTGTCGCTGGTGACAGCCTTCGCGGTCGTCACATAGATGGTGTATTCCTTGCCAGAGCGCGTCACCTTGATCCACTCTCTGTCGGTAAATTCTGCGAGGGGCTCCACATACCAGTCATCGTGGTCGTCCCTCGTAACCCGCAGCAGGCTTTCATCACTGACGCGCACATCATCGAAGGCAAGGTAGTCAACCTCTCCCTGGATGGAAAGACCCCTCGTAATATTATTTACCTCGATGGCTGTGCCGCCCGGTAAAAAGTGCTGCTTGAAGTCGTAGGAGAAGACCAGCGCGTAGGGCGCCGGGGAAGTTTCCGCGAAGGCGGGCAGGGACAAGGTTCCCAGCACCAGCAGCAGCACGGTCAGCATGGCCAGCATTCTTTTGACGGGATGGTTCATGGTTTTGCCTCCAATGGGTTTTCTCGCTCTCCCGCTTCGCGGGAGAGCTTTGATCAGCGTTTTCTTCAGTTGCGCCCGGGTTATACAATAACCCACGGTATTTTAGCATTTCCTCCGCCGGATGAAAAGACCTCTGTCATATTTTATCAAATATAAATCCGCGTTTCCCTTCTGTTTTTACTTGACAGGGGGTGCCCTTTCGCATTAAAATGCCTGCAACGAACGGCCCATGTCACGTCTGGAAACGCGGTTCGCCGAGAAAAAAACCTTACTGTGCATTCCCATTACAACCCGATCGGAGGGATTAAGAAGAGAATACATAGTATATGCCACACTTACCAATTCCACCCCGACGATTCCGGCAACTGAGCCATGCCACCATAAATAAAATGAAGATCTGGAAACCGGGCAAAACATGGTTGATGGCAGTAGGCTGGACGTCATGTTTTCATGACGGAAAGCCGCTGGCATTCTTCTGTTGATGAATGCCAGCGGCGAAAATTTTTTTGAAAGAAACCCCGTGAATATGCTATCATTGGAGCCGGGAAGCCTCCCCCGGGCTTTTCCAAAAAACTTTGAAGTTGCTGAAGCAAGACATACACAGCAAAGGCGGTAAAGACATGGCTGATATCGTATTACTTCCGTTGGAGGCATCGGATAGAAACCAGTTTGTTCTGGATAACCAGGAAGCCTTCAACTATGGGGCTTTGGTGGAATTCGGACTCCGGGACGATCATTTTGAAGAGCCGGACGAAATCATTTCCCGGGAAACCATTGAAAAGTCCATTGACGGTGGTGAAGCCTACCGGATCATGCAGGACGGCAAGCCGGTTGGCGGAGTGATTATCAAAGTGGAAGGTGATCGCGGAGATCTGGATATCCTGTTCGTTTCCCCGAAAGTCCACAGTAAAGGCATCGGCTATACCGCATGGTGCGCTGTAGAAAAGCTGCACCCTGAAGTTAAAGTCTGGGAAACAGTTACACCATATTTTGAGAAGCGGAACATCCATTTCTATGTGAACCGCTGCGGTTTCCATATTGTGGAGTTTTATAACAGTCATCACCCTGATCCAAATGATCCGGACATGGCGAAACAGATGGATGAACAGTTCCCGGAAGGTATGTTCAGGTTTGAGAAAGCCATAAAACAGGATTATTGAATTTGATGTTTTCTTTCCATCTGCGCTGAAAAGAGGGTAGCTATTCGTGAAAGAATTACGATTTGCAGTAAAAAACACGATTCCGATATTCTTTACTTATCTGTTCATAGGCATTGCCTTCGGCATTCTGATGAGTGATGCGGGATACAGTGTTCTGCTCACAACGGCTTCCAGCTTTTTCATCTTTGCCGGATCAATGCAGCTTGTCATGGTGCCTATGATGACTTCCGGAGCCTCGCTTCTCTCCCTGGCAGTCATGGCGTTTTTTGTCAATGCACGGCACATTTTCTATGGAATCGGCTTTATCGATAAATTTCGCAGGATGGGCTGGAGATATCCATACATGATCCTGACCCTGACCGATGAAACCTATTCTGTTCTCTGCTCTGTAAAGTATGATGAAGGGCTTGATGAAGATAAAGCCGCTTTCCTCATTGCCATGCTTGATCATTTCTACTGGGTCTTCGGATGCTTTATCGGAGCATGCGCAGGCCGGTTTTTTCAGTTTGATATGCGTGGAATCGAATTCTCCGCCACGGCATTTTTCCTTGTGGTTGTCGTTAACCAATGGCGTCAGTATCGTACGCGGCTTCCTTTTCTGACCGCTGCTGTATGTGCTTTGGGGTTTTATTTGTTGCTGGGAAAAGAATACTTCCTGATTCCAACGCTGGTTTCCTGCGTGGCGGCGTTGTTATTCCTTCGTAAGCCTGTTGAACAGCAGGAGGGCACGGCGGATGAATAATACAATGTATCCCATCGCGGTCATCGGGGTCATCGCAGTTGTTACCTGGGTTCTTCGCGCATTTCCATTTCTGCTGTTCGGAAACAGGCCTTTGCCGAAAGTGATCCGGTATCTCGGAAAAGCGCTCCCGCCCGCCATCATGACGGTACTTGTGATCTACTGTTTGCGTGATATTTCCTTCGGTCAGTCACCGTTCGGCATTCCGGAGCTCGCAGCCTGTGCGCTGGTTGTTATCCTTCAGGTTGTACGAAAAAACATGTATCTGTCGATTATTGCCGGAACCGTATGCTATATGGCCCTGATTCGCGTCATGTAAAACAAATCTGTTCAGGATTGCAAATGAAACGAAAACTCGGAAAATATATTTTGAAATTGTCGACTATACGGAGGCAGAAGATGGAATACAAGATAGGCGATCAGGAGCTTTCTGCAGCAGCATTTATCGGGTTTGCCAATAAAGTCTGGCCCGGAAAATATGACGAAGAAAAAACAGCTGCTGCATTATCCAAAACGCTGAATATCACCGCATATGACGGTGAGACGCTTGTCGGCTGCCTGCGCATCCTTACTGACGGTTATTTCTTTGGCACGATTACGGAGATGCTTGTCCTTCCGGATTATCAAAGGCAGGGAATCGGCAGCAGGCTCCTTCAGTTGGCCAGGGAAAACACCCCGACCATGCTGTATTTCGGAGCGCAACCGGATGCAGAGATTTTTTACGAGAAAAACGGATGTTCAAAAGGCTTTCAGTCCTATACTATACAGAAAAAGCGTATGTAAACTCCCGGTTTTACGAAACGCCTGCAGCATTCAAACCTGGAGACTGCCATTTCAATGGAGGGAAAACAATGCTGGAATTAAGAAGGCTGTCTGTGGATGACGGACCCGAGATCTACCACATGCTTCAGGATATCCCCAAAGAGGAGAACGGGTTCGGAAACAATGCAAACGGTATGTCGTACGAGGCATATAAGGAATGGCTGGCCGCCAAACATCAGGAATCCCTCCGGGAAGGGATCCAGGACGGCTGGAAAGTGCCCTCAACGACCTACTGGCTCTATGCAGACGGCGTCCCTGTCGGCTTCGGCAAACTGAGGCATTGCCTGACAGACACGCTTCGCAAGGCAGGCGGCCATATCGGATATGCTGTTGCACCTGCTTATCGCGGAAAAGGATACGGGAAGGAACTCCTCAGGCTGCTGCTGCAAAAAGCAAATGAAATGGGAATAGAAAAAGTCCTTTTAACCATTCGCTTGAATAATGCGGCATCACAGGCCGTGGCATTCGCAAACGGCGGGGCTGTTACTGACAGGACGGACGAACGGCTCCTTATCTGGATTGACACAAAAATGTCGGGTTTTTCAGAATGTTCAATGTAAAGAAACTCGGAAGATATATTTGAAGTAACTTTTGAAATAGCTTCCCATGTGAAAGGATGAATGATTGTGAAAAAGCTGCTGAGAACATGGTTCTGTCTGTTTCTTTACATACTGCTGGTTTTTTTCTGTATAACAGGCGCGGCAGAAGGACAGGATGAGAAAAAAGACTGGGTTGAACAGGCACTCAAAGCATATGATGCACAGGATTATGAAACATCGCTGTATTATTTCACACTGCTTGCCGATGCGGGAGACCCGAACGCGCAGTACATGACTGCTTCCCATTATTTCTTCAGCAGGGGTACAGAGCAGGACTTCGACAAAGCCGCTGTATATGCCCGTATGTCGGCGGAACAGGGGATTCCTGCTTCGCAGTCATTGCTGGCCATTATGTATCTGGACGGCCTTGGTGTGGAACAGAACGTTGCAAAGGCGGTGGAATTTAGTCAGCTGGCCGCTGATGGCGGAGATGCGCAGGCGCAGTTCCTGCTTGGCTGGTTTTATGATTATGGTATCGGCGTAGATCAGGATTTTGCAAAAGCCCGGGATTATTATCAGCTGGCTGCAGAGCAAGGGAACGCAGACGCGCAGACAAATCTCGGTGCGCTGTATGAGGATGGTGCAGGCGTACCTCAGTCCTATGAAGAAGCAGCAAGGTATTATCAGATGGCAGCTGATCAGGGTTTTGCTTATGGGCAGGCGCGCCTGGCACAGTTGTATGAATTTGGAGATGGCGTGGAACAATCCAATGAAACGTCCCTGAAATATTACCAACTGGCTGCGGATCAGGGAGACCCTATGGGGCAATGGGGCATGGGTAAAGCCTATCAGTTTGGGGTAGGCGTAGATGTGGATTATGTGAAAGCGGCAGAATATTATCAACTGTCAGCGGATCAGGAAGATCCGGATGGACTGGAATGTCTCGGATATCTTTATCTCGAAGGATTGGGTGTGGAACAATCACGGGAGAAAGCGATCGAGCTTTATGAACTCGCTGCTGAGAGGGGAAGCGAAGAAGCGCAGCGGCAATTACTGATCCTGGGATGGTAAGATCTTCCATTTTACGTTCTGAAAAACGGTCTTTGTCTTTCGTTTAAAATCTTACAGAATCCTTAACGGCAAGAAATTTCGGAAAATAGTTTTGAACTGACGGAGCATCACAACCTGATCCGGAGGATTGTTTCATGAAGAGAATTTACACCGTTCAGCACACGCAGTCTGAGCATCATACTAATGGCATGGTGGGTTCATGGACAGACTGGAACCTGACTGATTTGGGGAAACAGCAAGCGGATCGAATTGCGGAAAAGCTTAAGCAGGAGTTGGATGGTAAAGAAATCGTTTTATACACTTCTGACCTGAAACGAGCAAAACAAACTGCTGACAGCATCGCGTCCCTGTTTCAGGTTGAACCGATCGTGAAAAAGGAATTGAGGGAACGCAATCTCGGACGGTGCTGCGGAAAATCTGTGCAATGGTTGCGGGAAAACCTGGAATGCGATGAAAAGACAATTGATGACCGTCTTTTCTCTGATGCAGAAAGCCGACGTGATGAATGGAACAGGCTGAAGCCCTTTTTTGACCAAGTGATGGCAGAAGATGCTGAAAACATCATCATCGTTTCCCATGGCGATCTGTTGAGCGTTTTCAATTCAATGTTCCTTGGCCTTGAAGTCGAGTCACTGAACGCATGCGAAATGTTTGGTTTTGCAGGCGGGGTGTCTCAGTTGATTGTGAGAGACGACGGAAAAAGAATGATAAAGCGAGTCAGCGATATGTCTTTCACACTATAGCCGTGATGCTTTCTTGGTGAGCAATCTCGGAAGTTATGCGGACTAACGGTCATTGGTTGATGTGAACGATGTGCTCTCACTATGTAGTATGTTTGCAGCAAAAAACTACAAGATATAGTATATTGTTCCTTACAAATCGGAACACTTCCACAAGACAGAAGTCGATTTGCTGCTCCAGCAAACCGTTCACATCGACAACCACGAAAAACAGTGTGTCTTTGTTCTTTGATTATTCCTTCATCAAACCCGCGCCTGCGTTCCAGGCTTTGCCGACCTGTTCGCCGGAAACATAATAACCATGTTTGAACTGATCGAAAATCAGAGCGTTCAGTCTGGCAGGATCAATCTTTCCTTTTTCATCCAGAACGGCTTCGTCTGCCGCTACATTGACGATTTTTCCAACAATCGCATACATGTTATCCGTGTTGATAACCTCTGCAAGCTCACATTCCATAACCACCGGAAATTCCTCAATAATGGGAGCGTTCACATGCTCACTCTTGATGGCATGATAGCCGGTGCGCTCAAACTTATCATCCATCTTGTTACCGGAAGCAATACCAAAGAAATCGGCAACATCCATATGCGCCTTGTCAGCCAGGGCGACTGTAAGGGCTTTCGTTTTCAGAATGTTCTGCGTTGTCTTATGATCTTCATCAATAAACAACGCGATCTTATCCATGGCGCAGATCATGCCCCACGCGGCATTCATGACATTTACCTTGCCTGTTTCATCATAGGCGGCTACCATCAGTACCGGCATCGGATAAACAGCCTGAATCAGTCCCAGGTTTTTCTTCAATTTCTTCATCCTCCTGTTCCTTGCCTGATCGGCAGTTTCATGCTATCATTCATCTGTCATTAATACAAGTACCAACATGAATGTAAGGTACTTACCCGGAGGTAAGTAATGGAGAAGAAAAAAATTGAAGGGGCCAGCTTTGCCGACACAGGATACAGCTATACCCTATCGCTGATTTCCGGCAAATACAAGCCTGTTATCCTTTATTGCCTGATGGAGTATGAGCCTGTTCGGTTTAATGAGATGCAGCGATATCTTGGCATGGTTGCGGATAAAACCCTGAGCCTTCATCTGAAGGAGCTTGAGCGCGATGGACTGATCCATCGAAAGATGTATCCCGAAATCCCTCCAAAGGTAGAGTATTCCCTGACAGAACGGGGCCGCTCCCTCATGAAAGTGCTGGATCAGTTATGTACCTGGGGAAATGAAAACAGAAAGCTATGTTCTGAATGAGAACGAGTATTTCAGATCTTTACAGGAGCTTTGAATCATGAATGAACCGAAGAATATTGAAGTCCGGGGCGCGCGTGTCCATAATCTGAAAAATGTTGATGTGAACATTCCGCTTCATGAAATTGTCGGAATTGCAGGGGTGTCCGGATCCGGAAAATCGTCTCTTGCCCTGGGCGTTCTCTACGCGGAAGGATCGCGAAGATACCTGGAATCCCTTTCAACCTATACGAGGAGACGGATGACGCAGGCTTCCCGGGCGGATGTGGATGAGGTGCTGTATGTTCCCGCTTCCCTTGCGCTGCATCAGAGGCCCGGTGTACCGGGAATACGCTCGACATTCGGAACAGGCACAGAACTGCTGAACAGTCTTCGGCTGATGTATTCACGTCTTTCATCCCACCGTTGTCCCAATGGACACTATGTGAAGCCCGGGTTTCAGGTGGCACTGATGCAGGAGATCGTATGCCCGGAATGCGGCAAACGCTTTTACGGTCCCGGGGCGGAAGAACTTG
Organism: Clostridia bacterium; assembly: GCA_017404985.1. Taxonomy (GTDB): domain Bacteria; phylum Bacillota; class Clostridia; order Christensenellales; family Aristaeellaceae; genus Aristaeella. The sequence goes on from JAFRBK010000009.1 coordinate 18,861, forward strand.
CGTTCAATTCGCAGGGGGCCTGCAAATGCTGCGGAGGGACAGGCACAGTCCGGACAGTGGACCGCAGCACCCTGGTTCCGGATGAGAGCATCTCCATTGATGACGGCGCTGTCGCTCCCTGGAATTCCCTGATGTGGTCCCTGATGACAGACGTCTGCAGAGCCATGGGTGTACGGACGGATGTTCCGTTTAAAGACCTGACTGAGCGGGAAAAAGAGATCGTCTTTGACGGTCCCATGGAAAAGAAGCATATCTTCTACCGCCCGAAAAAGGCAGACACAGCGACCGCCGGCGAAATGGATTTTACCTATTACAGCGCAACAGCAACCGTTATGAACGCGCTGAGCAAGGTCAAGGACGAAAAGGGCATGAAGCGTGTGGAAAAGTTCCTGAAGGAGGATGTCTGCCCCGAATGCCATGGCACACGCTTGTCGGAGGAAGCAAGAGCACCGAAGCTGATGGGGATCTCGCTTGATCAGGCCTGTAAAATGACGCTGAAAAAATCGGTTGAATGGGTCAGACGTGTCCCGGATTCCCTGCCGGAAGAAATGCGCCCGATGGCACATAACATCTGCGAGTCCTATCTGGAAACTGCAGCCCGGCTGCTGGATCTGGGACTGGGGTATCTTTCTTTGGACAGAGCGTCCTCGACCCTGTCCACCGGAGAGCGGCAGCGGATGCAGCTGGCGCGGGCAGTCCGTAACCGGACAACCGGTGCTCTGTATGTCCTGGATGAGCCTTCCATCGGATTGCACCCAGCCAATATTGTCGGGCTGAGCGGGGTGATGCATGATCTGGTCCGGGACGGTAATTCCGTCCTGTTGGTTGATCACGACACACAGCTTCTGAAAGAATCCGACTGGATTATCGAGATGGGGCCAGAAGCCGGAAGGAACGGTGGAACCGTCATTGCGGAAGGAACTGTTGAGCAGATTGAAGAAAACGAAGTCTCCGTTATCGGCAGGTATCTTTCCGGAAAGCAGGCTCCGGCCCGGAAGCGCACCGGAAAAGAACTGTTTGCAAGCGGAGAGATCCGCATGGACACAGAGCGGATCCATACGGTCAGGCCGCTGTCTGTTCGTATTCCGAAAAATGCGCTGACGGTGATCACCGGGGTTTCGGGTTCAGGGAAGACAACTCTGATTCTGGAAAGCCTTGTTCCGGCGCTGGAGACTCTTTGCAACGGCAAAAAAATGCCCGATCATGTCAGGAAGATCGAAGCGGATGGAATCCGGCACATAAAACTCATTGACGCGACACCGATTGGGATCAATGTCCGTTCCACGATTGCCACCTACGCAAATGTCCATGACGAACTTCGGAAAATCTGCGCGGGAACCAAATCAGCAAAGCAGCTTGGATACAAGGCCGGGGATTTTTCCTACAATACAGGATCACTCCGATGCCCGGTTTGCGATGGCACAGGACAGATTGCGCTGGACGTTCAGTTCCTTCCGGATGTGGAGATCATTTGCCCGGAATGCCGCGGGTCGCGATACAGGAAAGACGCAAAGAAAGTACGTTGTAAAAACAAGGCCGGAGAGGAGCGCTCGCTGCCTGAGCTGATGGAGATGGACGTTAGCACCGCGCTTGATTTTTGTCGGGAAATGAAAGCAGTGAAACCAAGGCTGCAAATCCTGCAGGATCTCGGACTCGGCTATCTGACGCTTGGTGAAGAAACGCCGGGATTGTCCGGAGGTGAAGCGCAGCGGCTGAAGCTTGCGTCTGAAATGGGAAGGCAACAGGATGATGCTGTTTTCGTTTTTGATGAGCCGACCATCGGACTGCATCCGAACGATGTGGAAACCCTGCTGAAGGTTTTCCAGACACTGATCGACCATGGCGCAACGGTCATTGTGATTGAACATGACCTGGATGTCATCCGCTCTGCTGACTACATTGTTGACATGGGGCCTGAAGGCGGTGAAGACGGAGGGAGAATCGTTGCGTGCGGGACACCAAAAGAAATCAGGTCCTGCAGAGAAAGCATCACCGGCAGATATATTTAAGCAACGGGCTGAAAAAGATAAACCGGTCAGAAGGGGCTACAGCAGTCTGGAGCTATATCAGCGATGGTCCATATAAAACGTACGAATGGAACCATGTTAGACGAACACGTCGGCAGCAGCGGCGGGATCTTCCAGATAACGTGCACTGGCATCGGCAGTTCCGACAACGCCATACTGGAAGGTGTAGTTGTTTTCCGGATGCGCTGCAGCATATGCCTCGCACAGTTCCTTGAGCAGTTCCTGATCATCCTGACCGTCCCAGACCTTCAGGGTGATGTCATCTGCGAACGCGGCAAAAGCCGTGCAGCACAGGATCACTGCCAGCAATACAGCAACAAGCTTTTTCATGGGGTGTTACCTCCTTGTTTTTTCAGCCATATCAGGCTGTTGTTTCTGGCTGCATTATGGAATTATATCGCAGAAAGGTCAATGTAAATTAGCGTAAGCGCTTACATTCTGCAAGGAGAAATAGAACGCCGCATAGTCTATCCAACGCCCTATCGGATTTCCCTCGTCTCCTCCAGAATCTCCGCCTCGCAGTTTTCTTCTACGAACAGGGAAATCTCTTCCATCAGGCTGTCCGCCATTGCGTTATGCGGGACGATAGCCGCGACACCGATTGCGATGATCTGATGAGTATCCTGTTCATCGATCTCAGCTGCAGAGACATGAAACTTGTTCTGTAGCTGCGCGGTCAGGCTTTTGACGATCATCCGTTTTTCCTTCAGGCTGTGCACCCACGATGCTCGTAGCCGGAAGGTCATCGCTGCTATGTTCATCCTTCTTCTCCTCTGATCCGCTTAAACAGCCGCGCACTCCAGAACGTCATATCTAGCTCATCCAGATAGAAGTGAAAGATCGCTTTCCAGTTTTTCGTAGCTGTGCTCAGGGTGATGTATTCTGCTTCTTCCTGAACAGCATCAGAGGCAAACTCGAACAGTGCTTTTCCGATGCCGGTCGAGCGCCTGGACGGTATGACATAAACCTCTTCTACTTCAAAGCAGGTGGAACCCTCTGGCATAATAGACCGCATGTTTTCAGACTGAAAGCGTTTACCGAAAAGGTATCCTATAGTCCGGCCCTGTTCCCGAGCCAGGAAGATCCGGTTCCCCTCAATGTCCTCCCGCTGATTGGCGCGATAGCCATAGCAGCTTTTTTCTGCTTCCCAGTCCTTTGACAGGGAAATCAGTTCTGCTAGCACTTCGTCCGTTAGGGATACTTCCTCTACCACTACCGGTACAATCATAGTCCTCCGCTTCGACACTTCTTGCATCAGGTATGGCTGAATCTCAGGATATGTCCACGCGGTCGGCAGATCATCCTGTATGACAATCCGTTCAATTTCACTGTGGAGTTCTTTTTCGAACGCCTTCACATCGGCATAGAACAGCATGCCGAAGGTTTCCTGCCCGTCGAAATTCCATGATGCGGTGACTGAGTATACACAAACCGGCTCAATGCTGAAATCAACAGCACCCGTCTCTTCATACAGTTCACGCCTCGCTGTAGCCAGGATATCTTCACCCGGCTCCCGGTGCCCTCCGGGGACTTCCAGCGTGTTGCGTTCCTTATGCTTGCAGAATACCCAGTGACCATTTGTCTTTGTGACAATTACAGCGAACTTGAGCTTCTGATCGTCAACGTTATCGTAAAACTGAACTTTGGTCATTACCATTCTTCCTCCACATCTACATCCTGCATAGTCATATAAGGGAAAGTATTGTCCATTAAATGTACAAGTGCTTCATTTATTTTATACCGATTTAGGCTTGCGCTTTCGTTACAGTCAATAACATACCCACGAGCTTCTTCTTCACATGGAAATACATCTGGAATACGTCCCGATACAGATGAACAGCTGTATAAGCCATGGAGATGTGCAAAGAACTCCTTGAAGTCTGGCGAAGAGAGGAAAAGGCACAACACATGACGCATATCAAATCGCATTGGCATAGGATTTTTAATTTCAGGTTGTGTAATATCTCGTATGTTTGTTATAGCATCAGAGTCTAATCCGGTGAACGCGCAAGCCTTTTCCATGGAAAATGATTTCATATCTGTTTCGCCAAGAAGATAACCGATATCAACATCGAAGAAAGATGCAAGGCACATTATGGTTTCCATTTTCGGGAAGGACACAGTTCCATCCTTATTTTTAAGAGATGGTTTTACAGCTTTATTGCCTGTCGCTAACCAGCGTCTGACATCATTATGAGTATATCCTGTTCCAAAATGCTCATTCAGTTTTGCAGCCAAAGAAGATCGGGACAGCCCCTGCGATTTCATACATTCTTCTAATCTTTCACGAAACACACCCGCAACATCTGCATTATGCATAATGCATGAACGCCTCCACAGAATGATATTATGCGTTGATTATACATTATTGATAATTCACATGTCAATGTTTACAATTAAGGCGTCCAAAATAAGCGAAGGAAGGAGCGATTTGAATGGACGAACGCAAAGCCAAGCTGAGTGATGAAGTACTGATCGCAATTGTGCACAGCATCAAGGACATTATTATTGAACTGATTGACAGAGCATTTCCAAAGAACACCGCAAAATTGAATGGAGGCGAATTTGAATGAGAAAAACTGCACGTCGTCTTGGGCAGATGGTCGGTTTGGACGCGAAAGAAGTAAACAAGAAACTGGCGGCTCTCGGTTATCTCACAGGTCAGCCCGGCTGCTGGTCTATGACCGAAGAAGGCAAAAAACATGGAGAGGAACGCTTCAAGGATAACGGATATGGCGGGTATGCGGCACGAAGTTGGAGCTATCCTGTATGGGACGAAGAAGTAGCTCGGCAGATAGGCGATCCTGATACACATCTTCAAGAAGTAAACCGAAATAGACGGTTAGCTGGTTTGCCACCAATTGAATCCTGGGATTAATCTGACAGAGGGGGAAGAAAAGATGACAATTTACTCAACAAATGAATGGAAAGGTTACGGAAAACAGAACTACTATCACAACGAGTATCGTCTTGAAGGCGATTCCGTTGTGAAGTACAAATGCCATCGGCAGAAATGCTTTGACGGCGATGAAAGCAATTGGGTAGAAGATGAGCATGTGGAGGAATCCTGGGCGCTTGATGATCCGACAATGCCGGATTGGATAAAACAGTATCTATAATATTCTTATGGCTGCAAAAAGAGCGCCGTAGCGCTCACGATGGTTCCCAGGGTTATGCCCCAGCAACGTACCAGGTCTTGGACTCACTGATCTGAATGTTGGCAGCCCGGAAGGCCTCTGCCATCTTCTCCTGCGTGAAGAAGAACTGGATGTGGATCTTGTAATCCTTCTCAATGGTGATCCTTTCGATGATTTTCGCAAGGATCATCTTTTTCTGTTCAACATCCACCTGATCGAATTCCGCTGCCCACGCGGTAATGTTGCTGAACTGTTCGCACATGCTCTGAAGCTTGCTCTGTTCAATTTCCTTCTCCTGCCTGCAGGCGAGAAGCTGGCTTTCCGCTTCCTGAAGCGCGGCGCTGTTTTCCTGGAGCAGGCTCTTCAGCAGATCTGTATCGAAGGTGCTGTTGCCGGTAACGGAGTCCACGACCTCCTGTCGCAGATGGGACTGCTGGTTTTGAAGCTTATCGACCTTCGCCTGCAGTTCCCGGATACGCTGATCGTGCTGGTTCCTGATCTGCCTGCGCACCTGTTCCTTCCAGACCGATTCTGCTGTTGCGGTGAATGAAGCAAAGTAAGCCTTGACGATCGTGAGGACCGTTTCTTCAATGCGACCGGCAGAATAGCTGTACTGTTCATTCGGGGAACGCCGCGCTTTGATGGACCCTCTGTAGCAGCGATAAACCGGATAGTAGATTGTTCCGTCCGAACTCTTCTTCATGTTGTAGCAGCCAACCAGCTTCCCGCCGCAGGCCTTGCAGTAAAGCAGCCCGCAGAGCAGTTTGGCGCTGTACTGGGACTTTTCCCATCGCGATTCCTCATAGTCGCCGTTCTCCTTTTTCGTCAGCCGTTCCTTTCGGGGAATCCGGTTCTGCATGGTGTAATGGACAAAGGAGAATTCTTTGTCAGAAACGATCCGCAGGCTTTCATTGGGTTCGGACTGAATATCATTCATATGGAGGCGTCCGATGTAGGTGGGATTCTTCACCATGCCCCGGATCGTTTGAGCTGTCCAAACCTTTCCCGAGTTTGGATACTTCTCGTTGACCGCGTTGGCCACGCGCAGCGATCCCATGCCTTCTTCACCGATCATGTGGAAAATGTCCTGAACGATGACTGCTTGCTCCGGATCAATCTCCAGGTCATACAACTGACGGTTCTTTTTCCCCATCCGCCCATTGTGAACCAGTCGGTATCCGAAGGGCACCTTCCCGCCGCGCCAGACTCCGTCCTCGGTCATCTGGCTGTGGGCTGCTTTCACGCGGAGGGACGTCTTTTCGGATTCGCCGCCCGCCATCCAGTAGCGGATGTAGTTCATCAGCTTGTCGCCCCGGTTGTCGATGCGCTGCTGACCTTCCCGGGTACTCCAGACCTCAATGCCGTGGTTCACGAACCACTCCACCAGAAACGGAGTTTCATCTTCCCGGCGGCCCAGCCGGTCAAACATGAAGACCAGCAGAACATCGAATTCGTCTCGCTCTGCCATCTGGCGGATTTCCTGAATGGCATCACGCTTGCTGGCGGATACTTTGAATCCGGACACGCCTTTTTCCAGCTTCTCACCGACGAATTCCCATTCAGGCATCCGGCTGATGAAGTCCATGCATTCCCGGCGCTGAACAGGGATATCGTCTTCCGCGTTAACCTGCTGTTTCGTGGAAACCCTGTACAGACACAATACGCGCTTTTTCACGCTCTGCACCTCCTCATGTAGGAGTCGATCAGCATCTCCACAACAGCCTGATCGATCCCGGGATCTTCTTCCTCAGCGAATGACATCGTGACGATGCAGCCGTTGATTTCCAAAGGTCCCCTGACGGACATTACCTCTGGTCTGGAAGCGCAGCAAGCAACGTTATCCTTATCTTTCTGTGACGAAAGTGCGTCATAGATTCCGGCCATTTCTTCCGACTCCCTTCCGGAGGAAAAAACTTCCTCTCACTGAAAGCCGAAAAACACAACCCCCCACCAAACAAGCCCGAAAAATGCAGGATTTCCCCCTTGCGCAGGCAGGTTGCATAGGGTATTCTCAGAGAGACGCATGGCGCGTCAGTTTGAAGAAAGAAAAACTGCCCGCCGATGGCAGGCATAGAGATAAAGACCATGGAAAACAGAATACCCGAGGTGTCCTTTTACAAGCCCCGGCTCGAAGATCTCTGGTTCCGGGAAGCCATGATGGCTGACCCGGAAACCATGAGCTACAACAACGCATGGGGTGGCACGATCCCATTTCCGCGTGAAAAGTGGGCAGATTGGTACGATTTCTGGATTGCGAATCCCAATAAACGCTTCTATCGGTACATTACAACAGGCAAAAGCAGATCCTTTGTGGGGGAAGCAGCCTAGGAGGAAACCTCAATGAGTACGATTCGAATTCAGAAAATCGGGATTACGGATCTGGACGTGGATGTCATCGTCAACGCTGCTAATTCCGGCCTCCAGGCTGGAGGAGGTGTTTGTGGCGCGATCTTCAGATCAGCTGGCTATCACGAACTGCAGGATGCTTGCGACAAGATTGGCCATTGTGATACAGGTAAGGCTGTGATTACGCCCGGGTTCAAATCGAAAGCAAAGTACATCATCCATGCTGTTGGCCCGATCTGGAACGGCGGTGCCAGTGGCGAGCCGCAAATGCTGTACAGCTGCTATCGAGAATCATTGCGGCTTGCTGCGAAGAGTAATTGCCGCACGATTGCCTTCCCTCTGATTTCTTCCGGAATCTATGGTTATCCCAAAGACGGTGCATGGCGTAAAGCCATTCAGTCTTGCCATGATTTTATTCATCAAAATCCGGATGCTGATCTGGAGATCATTTTTACGGTACTGGATGATGACACGCTGCAGCTGGGCAGAAAGACTCTCCACGAGATTGCTCCGGAAGATGAATATGTGATTGTTCTGGAACGACCTGAACCTACTGAAAAAACAGTCATGGCGAAAAAAACTGACTGGCAGACATCCGACATGCCAGATCAGCATGACACATTCACGCTCCACAGAGAGCTTTCGGAGAAAGATGTCGCGGTGCTCCGTATGGGTAATATCCCCCAGGAGATGGAAGACAAGTGGTTCTGGTACTGTGAAGGAAATACTCTTTATGCGCATCGCAGCTGGACAGGCTTCTGCATCTACGTGATCCAAATGAACCCTGGAAGAAGCGAACATCAGGTTACGGTAAACAGATATCCAGAACAGTACGGATGCACGGATAATGCAGAAGATGAAAAAAAACTGAATATGTTGCTAAACTGGTGGACAAAGCCGAAGTATGATTATTATCACGAATGGCTGGAGGAAACAGTCGCCACGCTGAAGAAAAGTGGCCAAATCCAGTGATGAGAAGGATCAGAGAGCCGCACTGGATCAAGCATTCTCATCTGTTTGATTCGGATGAATATGAATGCTCACGTTGTGGAGCATTGTTCAGGAAGAAACCGGCAGTCTGCCCAAATTGCGGAATCCACCCAAGTCTGGAAAAAGAGGAACAGGACTGGGTAGACGAGGCCGAGGAGATCAGCTGGATTTTGGATGACGATTGACTACAGATTTCTGTAACTCAAGCAATCAGGAGGCATTATGAAACTTAATGCAATTGATACTGAATATAAAGGCTATCGCTTCCGTTCAAGATTAGAAGCGCGATGGGCTGTTTTCTTTGATGCTCTTCATATAAAATATGAGTATGAACCAGAAGGATTCCGGGTAGGAGAAGCAAAAGCATATCTTCCAGATTTCTTTTTGCCTGAGCTGTCGACATATGTTGAGATCAAACCAATAAACAGTTTTGAATTCTCAATTGATGACGAGAAAAATGAGTTCTCCATGAGTGGCGAAAATGTCGAGAAATATGCGCAAGCATGCAATTGCTTTGCCGAAGCCGGTTATATGTATATGCTTCTCTGCGGCGATCCTATTGACGTATTGTTGAAGAATCATGGTGGGAATGGATCTGGTTGGATATTTGAACGCTTGCAGTGTCTAATTCAAGCATCAAAGGAATTGGACATAGATATTCCTTGGGAGAACACTGAATGTAATCCTGAAAAATGTGCTGCCTGTGACCATTATGCTGTTATGACCGCTCTTCCTTTTCTTGGTTTTGGCGCGAATTCCGAATTTTTGGTTGTACTCGATAATAATGGTCTTTTTCCCACACACTGGCAGCATTTTATGATCGTCAAGCCCGAAAAAATTGATTCTGATCAAAAAGCCATGATTGGTAACAACCTACAGGCAGCAAAAAAGGCACGACAGGCACGCTTTGAGTTCGATGAGAAAGGGTAGGCTGAATTGACAGACCGCTTCGTATTGCCACGCTGTTGGCTCGTTTGTTGCCCGATTTCGGGCCGGAACCGCTCAGAGCAAGGAACTGGGCGGTTTTCAGCGTCAGGCCGGTTTCTGGGCCACACAGGGGTAAATAGCGAAAAGGGTAAAAAAAAGCCCTCCCGATCCCGGGAGGGAGTGGTGACAGTTGGACTCGAACCAACGACCCCATCGATGTGAACGATGTGCTCTACCGACTGAGCCATGCCACCTTATATGTCAACCGACTTTTGAACTTGGTTGTCCGTGTCACATTCGCGGACGTTCATCGCGTCGGATAAGCGATTCCTTTAGTTTCCGTGGATTTTGCCTTCCGATGATCGTGGCACAGTACGATTGCTTTGCCCTACCGACTGAGCCATGCCACCACGCTACCGTTTGTAGTTCCTAGCGGTTCGGACTACCTACTGAGCCAACAGACCATATATGTCAACCGATTTTAGGGCTTTTTGCCCGTGTCACATTCGCGGACGCCCTGCGCATCGGATACGCGCTGTTCCGTGTGGAACAGAAGATAGTATAACACAGTTCAAACAGGAGGTCAAGTAGTATTTTTCGGAGATTTTACTGATTTTTGGGGTTTTGGGGGTTTGGAAAGTTTTTGCCGGCTGATTCAAATTCCACATATGCGCAACGGTTCACTGCGGAGGACTTCACAACCGATTCCTGCCGATGACCGTATATTTCATTCCGTTCTCCCCGCGGTCGGAGCGGTAAAGACAAACATCTGTTACGGTCATCAGTGTTGAAGGAACGGATATCTCTGAAAGGTTCAGGCCATTCGGAACAGAAGGCTTTCTCGCCAGCGTAATATGCGGGACGAATGGCTTTGGATCAAAGGGAATCCCTGATGCAGACAGATTGTTCCGAACCCGTCGTGCCAAAAGGTTCAATTCGGCGGAAGGCTTCACCCCTGCCCAGAGGACCTTTGCTTCCGGGAAAATGCCGGGATGGGTCAGCCGGAGAGGGAACGGTTTTTCCACTCCCGGAAGAAGATGCGTGATATCATCCGGCCATTCTCCTATGAAGGCAAGCGTCATATGCAAATTGTCCGGTTCAAGAAATCTTCCGGTCACTCCGGCGTCCCGTAGCTGGTTTTGAAGCGTAAACAGTGCATTTCGAAAGGAATCCGAAGGCTGCAGGCCGACAAATATCCGCATCATATATTTCCTTCCTGGGTGGAGTTCCTTTTCTGAAACATGCGCAGGTTAGCAGGGGTTGCCCGTTCAGTCCGTTCCATCCGCGTCCCCTCGTTTGTCGGCTTTCGCCGGAAATCTTTCCCAATCATACCATACCGGAGAAGCCACAGTCAAAGAAAAGCAAACGCTTGCAGCGTTTCACCGCCCATGATACAGCCCGTACCTTCTGAGCCGGATTTTTTAAAGTAGATCGGGAATTTGATTTGATTTATGAAGCAAAAATGAGGTATGATTGTTTTGTATGGCTGAACTCCGGTTTTGCGATTGGTCGCGTGATGATGGAAATAAAATCTGAGTGAGGGAATGGAAAATGGATTATATTCACGATCTGCGGAAGATTATCGGCCCCCGGAAGATCATTCTGAACTGTGCCGGAGCGCTGATCATCAGAGATAACAAAATTCTGTTTCAGCGCCGGACAGATAATGGCCAGTGGGGGCTGATCGGCGGGCTGCTGGAAATGAATGAAACCTATGAGCAGGCAGCCCTTCGGGAAATCCGGGAGGAAACGGGGCTTGAAGTAACGCTGGACAGTTTCCTTGGAATCTTCCATAATCATCATATGGTCTGGAGCAACGGAGACGCTGCACACGTGCTTTCAGCCATGTTCACGGCCCACATTGTCAGCGGAGAACCCAGAGTCGACGAGGAATCCTATGAGCTGCGATTCTTCGGAAAGGATGAGCTTCCGGCATTGTTTGCGGAAGACCACATCGCGGCATTGGATGCTTATTTCCGCGGCGTGAGATATCCGCTTTTGCAGGAAAATGCCTTCATCGCACAAGACGAAAAGTGTATCAGAAAGTGAGGAAAGCAGGATGGAACCAAAGAAACTCGGATTCGGCCTGATGAGGCTGCCCACCCTTGACCCGAAGAATGCCGCCAGTGTGGATATCGAACAGCTCAAGCGGATGGTGGATCTCTTTATGAGCAAGGGCTTCACCTACTTTGACACGGCGATCATGTACAATGGCTTCGCCAGCCAGCGTGCGGCAAAGGAAGCACTGGTGGACCGGTATCCCCGGGACAGCTTTACGCTGGCAACGAAGCTGCACAATGCGTTCTTCCATTCCAGGGAAGAACGGGATAAGGTTTTCAATGAGCAGCTGGAGCAGACCGGCGCGGGATACTTCGATTATTATCTGATCCACGGCATTGAGGCTGGCAGCTGGCCGAAATATGAGAAGTATGACTGCTTCAACTGGTTGCTGGAAAAGAAAAAGCAGGGGCTGGTCAAGCACGCCGGCTTTTCCTTCCATGATACTCCGGAGCTGCTGGACACGATTCTGACAAAGTATCCGGAAATGGAGTTTGTCCAGCTCCAGATCAATTATCTGGACTGGGAAAGCGAATGGGTTCAGTCCCGGGCAGTCTATGAAACAGCCTGCCGGCATCATAAGCCTGTGATCGTCATGGAGCCGGTCAAGGGCGGGACCCTGGCCAATGTGCCTGCCGAAGCGGAAAAGCTGCTGAAAGACGCGGAACCGGGCATGTCCGTCCCGTCCTGGGCCATCCGCTTTGCCGCTTCCCTGCCCAATGTGATGATGGTGCTCTCCGGGATGACCACCCTGGAGCAGGTGGAGGACAATACAGGCTTCATGGAAAACTTCAAGCCGCTGACGGACGAAGAAATCCGGCTTACCCACCGGGTTGCGGAGATCATCAACGCGCAGATTGCCGTGCCCTGTACCGGATGCGCTTACTGCACGGAAGGCTGTCCGATGAATATCCCGATTCCGAAATACTTCTCCCTGTATAACGAGGATATGCGGGAAGACCTGGCTCAGAAGGGGTGGACCGTGAACTATTCCAATTACGGAAACCTGGCGGAGAGCTTCGGGAAAGCAGCGGACTGTATCGCCTGCGGCCAGTGTGAAGGCGTCTGCCCCCAGCATCTGCCAATCATTGATCTGATGAAAAAAGTTTCTGCGCATTTTGATCATTGATACATCGCGGATGTTGAATACGGAATACAGATTTCTTGGGGAAACCGGCCTGCGGGTCAGCGAAATCGCTGAAGGGAAAAGCATTTTGATTCGGTGAATTGATGCTTGCCAACAGGGAGGAACTACTGTGCAAAAGAATTACCAGAAGACACTGAAAGCCTGTTACCTGGGCTTTATCACCCAGGCCATCGTGGCGAATTTCGCTCCGCTGCTGTTCCTGAAATTCCACGCCGATTACGGCATCTCTCTGGGCAGAATCGCCCTGATCTCCACCGCGTTTTACTTCACCCAGCTGGTGGTGGATATATTCTGCGCCCGGTTTGTGGATAAGATCGGTTATCGAAAGAGTGTAGTTGCATCAGAGGTAGCGTCTGTCCTCGGCCTGGTCGGACTGGCTTTCATCCCGGATCTGTGCGCCGATCCCTTTATGGGCATCATTGCCTGTGTTATTGTGTACGCCATTGGCAGCGGATTGATCGAGGTGCTGTGCAGCCCCATTGTGGAAGCCTGTCCTTTTGACCATAAGGAAGCGGTCATGAGCCTGCTGCACTCCTTCTACTGCTGGGGATCTGTCGGCGTCATCCTCCTGTCATCACTCTTTTTCACAGTTTTCGGTATTGGCAGCTGGCGGATTCTTGCATGTGTGTGGGCGCTGGTCCCGCTGTACAACATATTCAATTTTGCCACATGCCCGATTGAGCATCTGACGGAAGACGGCAAAGGAATGACCATCGGGCAACTGTTCAGGAAACCGCTGTTCTGGGTGGCGATTCTGCTGATGGTCTGCGCGGGAGCGTCGGAAATATCCATGGCGCAGTGGGCTTCGGCCTATACGGAGGCGGCGCTTGGCTTTTCAAAAGCCGTAGGCGATCTGGTCGGCCCCTGTATGTTTGCGGTGACCATGGGGATCAGCCGGGTGATTTACGGAAAATACGGCGCAAAGATTCATCTGAATCATTATATGATCGGTTCCGGCATCCTGTGTTTGTGCTGCTATCTGCTGGCGTCCCTGTCTTCCGGTCCTGTGTTGGGTCTGATCGGCTGCATTTTCTGCGGGTTTTCCGTGGGCATCATGTGGCCGGGCACGATCAGCATTACATCGCCGCGCCTGCCTCAGGGCGGTACTGCGCTGTTTGCTTTTCTGGCCATGGCGGCGACCTGGGCGGCGCGTTCGGGCCAAGCCTGGTCGGCGCGGTTTCCCAACAGGCAGGCGACAGCCTGCAATCCGGTATGCTGGCCGGAAGCGTATTTCCGCTGGTGATGATTGTTTCGTTGATTCTGCTTGGCAGGAACGCCGCAAAGAAGAAGGGCAATTAACCGATGCCAAAGCATGCTTTGGTTCCTGCGGCTTCCCGGCAGCAGGAACCGGGCAGGCAAGGCTCTGGCCGGAGCCCTGCGGGGGCCCTTTTTTTGTTTTCAGGGATCTGGTATAATGTGCAAGTGATGGCCGGATGGTCCTCACTCCGGTTTGGGTAGTTTCCGGAGCAGGAAAACGAAGTCCTTTGGAGGAACCGAATGAATTATTCCAGCGCGGCATTATTGGCCCTGTTAGTCCATATTATCATCCATTTCAGCGTGATCCGCAACACGCACTACCAGAAGGAACTCCCTGCGTCAAAAGCCTATCGGTGGATGATTCTGAGCGTCGGCGGGTTTTATGTCTTTGACGCGGCATGGGGCGTCCTGTACGCGGCGCGCCTGACACAGGCAGTGGCTTTTGACACGATGCTCTATTTCCTGTCCATGGGTGCCACAATGTTTTCTGGATACGGTTTGTTGTCCTTTATCTGGGAGAAAACAATCGGTTCATGAAGCTTTTGTCCTTCATCGGCTGGTTCCTGGTCAGTATGATCGCGGTTGTTCTGATAATCAACCTGTTCACTCCGGTGATGTTCTGGTTTGATGATACGGGAACGTATCATGCGGGCAACCTGCGGTATGCAATCCTGCTGGTCCAGGTGCTGTTGTTTATGCTGACTTCTGTCTATCTGATGGCAACCCTCCGGGGAACCGAGCTAAAAACCCGCAAGCACCATATTGCCATCGGGATCTCGGGGTTTACCGTAGCGCTGCTGGATGTCCTGCAGGTCCTTTTCCCGCTGCAGCCTTTCTATAGCATTGGCTGCCTGCTGGGCACCTGCATCATCCACACCTTCGTCGTCAGCGATATGCAGGATGACCGGCGAATTGAGCTGGAGGAAATGCTCCGCAGGGAGGCACAGCAGGAAAAGGAACTCGGATCCGCAAAGAAGCTGGCTTATACGGATTCCCTCACGGGAGTCAAAAGCTCCCATGCTTATGTGGAAATGATCAAAAAGGTGGATCAGCGGATTGCCGCCGGGGAGATCCGGGAGTTCGGCGTGGTGGTCTTTGACCTGAATGGGCTGAAGACCGTCAACGATACGAAAGGCCATGATGCGGGAGACCAGTATATCCAGGGTGCCTGCCGGATGATCTGTGAGCAGTTCAAGCACAGTCCCGTATTCCGGATCGGCGGGGATGAGTTTACAGCGTTTCTGGAAGGGGAAGATTTCCGGAACCGGAAAATCCTCCTGGCGGCTTTTGAAACGCAGATGGATGAGAACGTTCGACAGGGAAAGCCTGTTGTTGCCAGTGGGATGGCGGTTTTCCGTCACGGGCATGATAACAGCTACCGGCGGGTGTTTGAACGGGCCGACCAACGTATGTACGATCGCAAAGGCGCGCTGAAAGCCATGGAATGATGGATGGCCCAATGTTCTTCTGTTACAGTTTCCGGGTACGCGGATGTGGAGGTGCGGCATGTTTTACAGGCTGAAGGAAAGATATCTTCTTCGCGGCTGGGAGAAACTGCCCTGTTTCACTGGAAACCAATGAAGAGGTATTGAAGTTTGCCAAAGAGTGCGGGTACGAACTGACTGCCGAAGATCTTTCCACCGAAGTGTCTGACAAAACCAAGCTCGACCGCGAGGAACTCGAAACGGTAGCCGGCGGCGGAGTCTGCGTTTGCGTGATAGGCGGCGGCGGAAGAGCAACAAAGGAAGGCCAGAATGTCTGCGCCTGCGTTGCTGCCGGCGCCGGCACGACAACGCTCTGGTGCTCCGATACCGGAAATGGAGTAGCGCAGGCATTTCGCTGCATATGCACCGGCGGAGGCGGCGGTAAGGATAAGAGCGCTGAGGATTACTGGCGTGAAGACCACGGCTGATCGATACTATTGATGATTTTTGAGTAAATGAAAAGGAGCTGTCTCTTATGATCCACTCGGATCATTTTGAGACAGCTCCTTTTTGGACACATCTTACGATTCGTTGTTCCAGATTTTCGTATTGACCCACTGACCGCAGGCGGGGCAGCTGTAACCGTTTGCGGCCTCGAAATTATTCACTTTGATCCTCTGTCCGCATCTCTTGCAGGTGATGGTGACAATCTGTTCGCTCCACGGGATTTCCTTTTTTTCTTCATCCGATGACATGGCTGATTCCTCCTTTTGACTGGCGTGTGATGAAAGCATACAGTAGAACAGGCTCCTTGTCAAGTCCGTTTCATCCTGACGGGAAGAGCGCCGATGAGATATTCTGTACCCGCAACCACAGGATCTATATTGTTTGAACATGCTTGTTCGCCAGCATCAGAACAGCTGCTGCTGTGAAACCAACTGCGCAGATGGCCAGCAGGATGGAGCTGCCGAATGCCTGAAGCGCCGCGCCCGCCAGTACGGAAGCAATCGGGATCAGCCCCTGTGAGCAGACGCTCAGGAAACTGCCCACTTTGCTGAGTTTGTTTCTTTCCACCCTGCTTTGGATCGTTGTATTGAGCGGAATGTTGATAAACGAGAGAAGAAAGCCCACCGCCAGGCACCCGGCACAGAACAGCAACAGGAATCCGTTGATTGAGACCCCCTGGTTGACGAGCCGCCAGTATCCGGCCGCCAGCACAACCATGACGCCTGCAAACACGCAAAGCCGTACAGCGACCTTGTGCCCGCATTTTTCTTCCTGCTTTCTTGCACTCAGAACCGCGGCTCCGATCAGGGAACTGGCTCCCATACAGACGCTGAACACAGACGACCACAGTTCGGGCTTCAGAAAGCCGTCGAAAAGATAAGACGGAGCCGCCGCCAGATCGGTCTTGATAAAGTATGGAATAAAATTGCTCATGACCGGCGTGATGAAGAAATTGATGAACAGGGCGGAACCCATGATGGCCAGGACTGCCTTTTGGCCTTTCAGATACTGAAAGCCGTCCTTCATATCCGAAACAGCGAGCCTGAGTGTAATGGGCTCCGGAGAGGGCGTATGCTCATAGCGGATCATCATTTCCGAGATGCCGGAGATGATAAAGCAGATACCGACAGCCAGGAAGAGCACATTCAGCGGCAGCGTCGCATACAAAAGGCCTGCCAGCACAACGCCAAGGATGGTTTCCATGGAGCTCTTGATGGAAAAATAAGCGTTTGCCTGTTGCAGCTGTTCGGGATTCACGATGTTTGGCAGCATCGCCCCCGCGGCCGGGGTGAAGATGCCGCTGATGATATTCCCCAGAATGCCAAGGACAAACAGGATCACGATATGCGCTGTCGGCGACGGAAGAACCATCATCAATACGGTTGCCAGAAGGATCATCCCGCCCTTGATATAATCGCAGGCATACATGATTTTTGCTTTGTTGACACGATCTCCCAGAACGCCGCCGATCGGCGTGAACAACAGCAGCGCTGCTCCGCACAGGGCCAGATACAATCCCTGCAGGAAGGCTTCCGGAAGGATAGTACGGCCTGGATCCATTCCTCCCTCGTGATGGAGAAGGCATAGGAAATTGTGTTCTTCGGATCGGGATATTCCTTTACCTTTTTCATGCCGTTGGCCATGGCCGTGCGCCAGGAGC
The DNA here is from genome assembly GCA_017404985.1 of Clostridia bacterium. Classification (GTDB taxonomy): domain Bacteria; phylum Bacillota; class Clostridia; order Christensenellales; family Aristaeellaceae; genus Aristaeella. The sequence goes on from JAFRBK010000009.1 coordinate 36,341, forward strand.
CTTCATTGGTATATTTCATATAGGAATACAGCGCGTCATATTCTGTGTTCAGGAACGCCCAGTCCCGCACAGCCCGGGCGGCTTCCTTCGCGAAGCCCTGCCGCCAGTATTTCTTATGGATGTGATACCCGATTTCCGGCAGCATCTCCCCGTCGATCTTCTGAAGGGTGATGCCGCAGTCCCCGATGAATTCTCCGGTCTCCTTCAGCACAACGGCCCACAGGCCAAAGCCATATTGCGCATAGTTTTCCAGGTTCCAGTCGATCCAGCGCCTGGTACGGGGTTCGTCAAAAGGCATGGGATAGTGCGCCATCGTTTCCGGATCGGATACAATTTCATAGAGGGCGTCAAAATCATCCGGCGTGTATTCCCGCAGAAGCAGGCGTTCGGTTTCGATCATGATGGTCCTTTCTGTTTCAAATTCCGCCGTTGCCCCTTGGGAAGCGGCGGAACGGTTTTTTGCTGCGTCGGTTCCTGCCAAACGGAAATGCCAGCGCGCAATGCGAAGGTCGATGAGGACATTGTAACATACCAGGCGTTAAAAGCGTAACACAAAATCCTAAACCGTATCATCGCTCGTCTGTGTTCAGGTACAATATATTGCTGAATACCCTGTTTTCCGCGAAAGGGGAAACCCTGAGCGTTGAAGGGATGGTCCGCAATCTGTCATTGTTTGCGGCAAATATCGGGCGAGTAGGCCCCTCCCACTATGTCCAGGTTGACCTTGCCTGGGCGAAAGCGCGGCGGGCCAAAGGAATCTGGGACCATGCTCCCGTGACACCCTCCAAAACGCCGCCCAAGACCGGTGATGCTGCCCAGCCGCTGCTGTGGCTGCTGCTGATGCTGGCCGGCCTGTGCATGTGCGCGCTGGTTGTGAGGATCCCGGCACGGCGAAAGAGAAAATAAGGCAAGAGTGTCCATCGCGAGATGGAATCGGAAGGAAGCCGGATGCGGGAGCAGACGATCATTTCCTGAAATCATGATCTTCTGCTTTGCTGAAATGCCTGTATGCCAGCACACCGATTGGAATGAAATAGATACACCAGAAGAGCAGGGCGATCCCTCCGCCGTGCCCGCTGCTGCCCTCAGCCATATGGGTGAACATCCCGGTCATCGGCATAAAGAAACAGCTGAGGAAGAAAACCCCGTGGAGAATCATCAGCCACTTCAGCCAGTGATCCAGCTTGTTTTCCGCGTGAATCGACAGGCCGATGAAAAAAGTGGAAAGCGCCATCATGCCGTACCCAAGCAGGTCATAATTGAACAGCAGCCCGCCCTTCTGGTAGTTCAGAACCCTGGCAGCCTGATCGTTCAGGTCCTCCAGCCGGACGGTGGTCGTCTGCGCATAATAGACCAGCAGGATCAGGACGGCATAGACAGCCGCCAGGATCAGCCCGATATTGGCGGAGACTTTCGCTTTTTCAGCGCACTCATGCTGGAATCCAGCGGCCATCATGATATAGCCGATCGGCAGAAACATGCAGACCAGGTAGGAACCGAAGTGAAAGCTGAAGAGGATGAATACCGCGAAAAGGAATGTTGTGGCCGTCACCACCGCTGCGCCGATTTTTGATAATATACGATTCATACTGTCCTCCCGTAAAGTTTATTGAATTGCAGGATATGTTCTTTCAGAATCCGAATGGATTCGGGTTCTCTTTCCGGATCACGGTCACAGACCGTCATCAGCAGATAGAAGGGGGCATAAAACTGAAGCGTCATCACCTCGACGTTGTCCGTTTGCAGAACGCCCTGGTCCACCGCCTGATTCAGAAGTGACATGAAGTAAAACATCGGATCGTCCATGTACTGGCGCATGTAGGTGTCAGCCAGATCCTTGTGATGGAACTGCTCAATTGTCAGCATTTTTCGGGTACGCCTTGTGTAGTCATCATGAAGCTGGTACAGAAAGAGATTGATTCCCAACCCGACCAGTTCTTCTTCTGACAGCCGCTTATATATCTCAGCATCGGCTTTCGGATTGTTTCCCTGAATGTTCAGAAGCTTGGCCTGCTCCAGAAAGCGCCGGTGCATTTCCTCAATGATGGCGTCGAAGATGGCCTGTTTACTCTTAAAATGCTTATACAGGGACGGGGCTTTGATGCCGACCCGATCGGCAATCTCACCAACGAACACATTGGCATAGCCTTTTTCGGAAAACAGCGTCAGTGCTTCATCCAGGATTCTTTGCTTCGTATCCATACATCCTCCTCGCAGAAGCTAATTTGAATTAGCCATATAATAAGCTAATTTCAATTAGCTGTCAAGACATAAACAGAAAAAAAAGACGAAAGCGTTTCCTATCCTGGTCGTTTTTTTCGCGGGAACGGTTTGAATGAAAAGAGAAAAGGTGCTGTCAGGCATCCATGGGAGCCTATTCGAACTGTGCAGCGTAGAGGTGGTGATAGAAGCCTTTCCGGTCCATCAGCTGGCGGTGGCTGCCCTGTTCGACGACATCGCCGTCCCGGAGGACCAGGATCTGGTCCGCGTTTTCGATGGTGGAGAGGCGGTGGGCGATGACGAAGCAGGTTTTCTGTTTCATCAGCTCGCGCATGGCTTTCTGGATTTCCCGCTCGGTGGCGGTGTCGACGTTCGAGGTGGCCTCGTCCAGGATTAGCATCGGCGCGTCATAGAGCATGGCCCGGGCGATGGTCAGCAGCTGCTTCTGCCCCTTGGAGATATTGCCGCCGTCCTCGCTGATGACGGTATCGTAGCCCTGGGGCAGGCGCATGATGAACGGATGGATGCGGGCGGCTTTCGCGGCGGCGACCACCTCGTCCATGGTGGCGTTTTCCTTGCCGTAGGCGATGTTTTCAAAGATGGTGCCCTGGAAGACCCAGGTATCCTGCAGCACCATGGCATAGGCGCCGCGGACGCTGGACCGGACGGAGGTGCGGATATCGTGGCCGTCGATGCGGATGACGCCGCTGTCCGGGTCGTAAAAGCGCATGAGAAGGTTGATGATCGTGGTTTTGCCGGCGCCGGTGGGGCCCACGATGGCGGTCAGCTTTCCGGCGGGCGCGTCCAGGTTCAGGTCGTGGAGGATGGTCTTGCCGGGATCGTAGCCGAAGGCCACATGCTCCGCGCGGACATCCCCGCGGACGTTGATGAGCAGGTGCGCGCCTTCCACATCGGCGGTTTCCTCCGGCTCGTCCAGCAGCGTGAAGACGCGCTCGGCGGCGGCCAGCGCGGAAAACAGCTCGTTGAAGACTTCGGCCACCGCGTTGATCGGCCCGGCGAACTTGCGGCTGTATAGCACAAAGGAGGAGATGCGGCCCAGGTCGATCTGCCCGTTGAGGAACAGTACGCCGCCCAGCAGGGCGATCAGGCTGAGGCCCAGGTTGTTGATGGCGGTCATGGTGGGGCCGAGGGTCACGCCGTAGTGTTCCGCGTCGGAGAAGGCGGTGGCGGCGTCCTGGTTGATGCCGTCGAAGCGCTCCTCCACCCGGTTTTCATAGGCATAGGCCTGGATGGTCTTCTGGCCGGAGAGCATTTCCTCCACAAAGCCGTTCATGACGCCGTAGCTTTTGGAGCGCCGGGCATACCGCGGCTGGGTTTTGCGGCGCATGAACACCGTGTAGCAGATGGAAACGGGCACGGTGACCAGCGTCAGCGCGGAGAGGGGGAGGGAAATGACCATCATCATGACCAGGGAACCGACGACCGTGACCAGGCTGGAGAGGATCTGGACGATGTCCGTGGCCAGGCTGGTGGAGATGACGTCAATATCATAACTGACGCGGCTGATGATGTCCCCGGCCTGGTGCCGGTCAAAATAGCTCACGGGAAGCCTCATCAGTTTGTTGAAGACATCCTGGCGCATCCGGCGGGCCACGCGCTTGCTGACCATGGTCATCATCAGGGTAATGCCGAAGCCCAGCAGGGCGGCGGACACATAGCACACGAGCATCAGAAGGGCGTCGTGGGTGACCGCGTCAAAATTCACTTTTCCCGGGCCGGCGGAGGCTTCGCGGATGGCGGACCCGGCCAGGGACGGCCCCCAGAGGTTCAGCAGGTTGCTGAGGAGGCAGAGGACGGCGACCCCGAGGATCACATATTTCCAGGGCCCCAGGTAGCGGAGGATCCGGCGGAGGGCGCCGCGCGTGTCCTTCGGCTTTTTCATTACGGTATCGCGGGCCACTCACTCCACCTCCCTTTCATTCATCTGGGTGCGGCAGATGTCCCGGTATTCAGGGCAGGTTTCCATCAGCTCGGCATGGGTGCCCCGGCCGATCATTTCCCCTTCGTGCAGGACGATGATCTCGTCCATGGACAGGATGGAGGAGACCCGCTGCGCGATGACAACCATCGTGGCGCTGCCGTGGTGTTCCCGGATGGCCCGGCGCAGCTCCGCGTCCGTCCGGTAGTCCAGGGCGGAGGAGGCGTCATCGAGGATCAGGATTTCCGGTCCGGCGGCCAGGGCACGGGCGATCAGCAGCCGCTGTTTCTGCCCGCCGGAGAAGTTGGCGCCGCGGATGGCCGCCTCATGGTCGTAGGCATCCTCATAGGATTCGACGAAGCCCTGGGCCATGGCGTCCTTTGCCGCGTCTGCAAGCATGAGGTCGCTGACCTCGCGGCCGAACACCACATTCTCGCGGATCGTGTCGGCGAAAATGACGTCGTTCTGGAACACGACGCCGAATTTCCGGTGCAGGTCGTCCCGGCCGTAGCCGCGGACGTCCATGCCGTCGACGAAAACATGGCCCTGCTGGGGGTCATAGAAGCGCATGAGCAGGTTGATGATGCTGGTTTTGCCGCTGCCGGTGGCGCCGATGATGCCGAGGCTGCCGCCCTTCCGGACCCGGAAGGAGATATCCTTCAGGCACTGCTGCCGCTCCTCGCCCAGGAACTGGCCGTGCAGCACCCCGGGATCGTCCGCGTCATAGTTGAAGGTGACATGGTCGAAGATCAGGGCCTCGTCCCCCGGCGCGGGGGCCAGCTGGTCCGCGGGCAGGGGCGTCAGCTCCTCCGGCAGGCTGATGATTTCGCCGATCCGGTTGGCGGAGGCGTTGGCCTTGGACATCATCATAAAAATCCGGTTCAGGCCCATGACGCCCATCAGGATCATATTGAAATAAGTCAGAAAGGCAAGGATAACGCCCGGGGCGGTCTGGCCGTCGTTCACCCTCCGGGCGCCGACGAGGACCACCAGGGTCAGGCCCACATTCAGGAAGAGGGTGACGATGGGCCCTGGCAGGCTCATGATCATGCCGGCCTTGATTTCCTGGCGCGCCATGCGGGCGTTCGCCTCGGCAAAGCGGCCTTCCTCGAAGGCTTCCTTGCTGAGGGCCCGGACCACGCGGATGCCGGTGATGCTTTCCCGCATGCGCCGCACGAGCACGTCCATCCGGCGCTGGACTTCGTTGTACAGCGGAATGCCCTTCCAGGACACGAAGGAGACCAGGACGATCATGATCGGCGCCATGATGCAGAGGATGGCGGCGAGCCCCGTGTCCATCGTCAGGGTGATGGCGATGCCGCCCAGCAGCATGATCGGCGCGCGGATGCCCATGGTCTGGATCATGCGGACGAAGCTCTGGACGTTATAGGTATCGCTGGTCATCCGGGAGATCAGGGAGGGAAGGCCGACCTTGTCCATCTGGCGGCCGGACAGGTTCAGCGCCGTATGGAACAGGTCCCGGCGGATCGCGTAGGTGCTGTTTTTTGCCACCCGGACGCTCATCCGGTTGGCGGTGATGTTCAGGATCCGGGTCAGAAGGGTCAGCAGCAGCATGACGCCGCCCCAGGCAGCGACGGGCCACGCGTTATCGGCGTTTGGAATCACGTGGTCAAGGAGGTGCTCCAGGACATACGGAAGCAAAAGGTCGGTTCCTGTGCCGACCAGCTTGATGGCCATGACCGCCAGGATAAAGCGGCGGTATGGGCGAACGTAGTGCCAGATCAGTTTCATTTTTTCCCAGCCGTGGCTGCCAGCCTCCGGAACCCTTTCCTCCTGCCCTTTCCGCGAAGGAAAGCCATGCTGTGCATCGGGAGCATGGTGCGGGGCGGGGAATGAATCAGCTGTCTGCCGGGATGCAAAAATCCCGGACAGGCTGTGAAATATTCTATCACAGGCATCCGGGATAAGCTACAGGTAACTTTTGGAAGAATATCAGGAACCGTTGGAAGAAAACCGGGTTTCGGCTCAGCGGGGGGAAAGCAGGTCCTTGATTTCAAAGCCCTTGGCCAAATTGCCGGTGATCTTCAGGCGGCCCTTCATGAACAGGCGCGGGGCCGTGGTCTCGCCGCGCATCATCCGCATAAAGTGATAGTAGCTGCATTTGATATGGGCGTCCGCGTCGTGGTAGGACCAGGGCTCCACGGCGAAGCTGTCGCTGCCGATTTTGATATAGAGCCATCCGGCGCCTTCGCCGATGATTTCGATCTCGATGATCCGGCTGAAGCCTTCGGTGAACCATTCCGGATGGTTCCGGCGGTTGTGCTCGTCCACCTGCCGGTAGGTTTCCCGGATGTTCTCAAAGGCCTCCTGGAAGGTGAGGCCGGCGAAATGCTCGGTGACGTGGATTTCGTGGTACATCCGCCGGTACTGTTCCGCGCTGCGCTCCCAGGAGAAATCCTTGCGCATGCAGCGCAGGCGAAGCTCGTTGAAGGTCTCCGGGTCGGAGAGGTAGACCTTGATCGCCTGGAGCACCGCGAGATAGAGGTCCTTGGCGGCGTATTCGGAGAAGGAGAAGCCCTCGCCGATGCCGTCAAAGGTGCTGTAGGAGCGGACGGAATCCCGCAGGCCGCCGGTTTCCCGGACGATGGGCACGGTGCCGAACCGCATGGCCATCATCTGGGACAGGCCGCAGGGCTCGAAGCGGGAAGGCATCAGATAGAAGTCCGCGCCGGCAAAGATCTCGCTGGCCACCGCTTCCGTATAGCGGTCGGAGAAGCCCATCTGGCTCGGCCAGTGCTCCGCGGCCCAGCGGAAATAGTCGGTGTACTGGGGATCCCCCTGGCCGAATACGACCAGCTGCACGCCCAGGTCCATCAGGCCGGGAAGCGCCTCCTTGATCAGGTCGAGGCCCTTCTGCTCCACCAGGCGGGCAACGACGGCCACCAGCGGCCATTCCGGTTCCGGGGTCAGGCCGAAGCGCTTCTGGACGGCTTCCTTGCAGACCGCCTTGCCCTCCAGATTGTCCACGGAGAACGGGGCGGGAAGGCGGGGATCCTTCATGGCGTCGTACTGGTCCACGTCGATGCCGTTCAGGATGCCGTACAGCTTGCCGTCCACATAGTCGATAACGCCCTGCAGCCCCTCGCCGAACTGGGGATGGTGCAGCTCCCGGGCATAGGTGGGAGAAACCGTGCTGACCGCGTCCGCCATCATCATGGCGGCCTTCATCAGGTTGATGTCCTCCCGGCCCTCATAGTTGAAGATCAGGGCCCGTTCATACCAGCTGGAATCGAAGCCGAAGACGGAATACATCTTCTCCCTTGCGTACTGGCCCTGGTAGGCGATGTTGTGAATGGTATAGACGGTGCGGATGCCGCCGAAGCGGGGGTCGTCCTGCTGCTTGTCTTTCAGGTACAGGATGGTGGCGGCGGTTTCCCAGTCGTTGCAGTGCAGGATGTCCGGGCAGGGGGAGAGCAGGCCCAGCAGGGAAACGATTGCCTTGCTGAAGAAGGCGAAACGCCAGGCATCGTCGTCGTACCCGTAGAGCCGGTCCCGCATGAAAAGCTGCTCCTCGCCGATGAACCAGACGGGGACGCCGGCCCGGCGGCCTTCATAGACCTGGGCGTTGATCTGCATGTCCCGGAGGATCACGGGATAGGTGCCGCGGAAGGTCAGCTCGTCATGAAAACGGTCCCAGACGCATTTGTAGAGCGGGGTGATGATTTCCACCTCGTCGCCGGTTGCCTGCAGCACAGGAGGAAGGGAGAAGGCCACGTCGGCCAGGCCGCCGGACTTGCTGAAGGGGGCGCATTCGCTGGACGCAAACCAGATTTTCATTGCTTCTTTCTCCTTTTGTTATTGGGCTTCACGGAGGCATTTCAGGGCCACATCGGGATAGTTTGTGATGACGATGTCCGCGCCGCCGGCGAGCACCCGGCGGATCAGCTCTTCGCTGTTGACGGTCCAGGGATGGACCCGGATGCCGGCCTTGTGGGCCTCCCGGCAGAGGTTGCCGGGCACGAGGACTTCGGTATACAGGGGATGGAGGGCGTCCATGCCCAGGGCGACGGCGTAGGCCCAGGAGCGGACCATGGTGGCGTCGTAGAGCAGGCCGCAGGTGATGGATGGGTCAATGGCCTTGACCCGCTGCATGCTGTAATGGTTGAAGGAGGAGAAGATCAGGCGTTCCTTCGGAAAGCGGCTGGCTGCCAGCTCGATGCAGCGCTTCTCCAGGTCCGGATAATCGATGACGCTGTTTTTCAGCTCGATATTGATTTCCAGCCCGGTGGGGGCCAGCAGCTGAAAGACCTCCTCCAGCGTCGGGATCCGGGCGTCGGGGAATTCTGGATGGGTTTTGTTGAAATGCAGGGCTTTCAGCTCCTGAAGCGTCATGTCGAGGATCCGGCCGGTTCCGTCGGAGACCCGGTCCACGGTCTCGTCATGGGCGACGACGATCTCGCCGCTGCGGCAGAGGTGGACGTCCAGCTCCACGCCGTGGGCGCCCTGGTCCACAGCGAGCTGGAAGGCTTCCAGGGTATTTTCCGGGGCATAGGCGGAAGCGCCCCGGTGGGCGAAGATTGTAGCCATGCTGTTTCCTCCGGCAGTTATATTGGATGAAATTATCGTACCAGTTCGGGCGGGAGAAGTCAAGAACGGCCTTGGGGGGCGGCGGCGGGAAAACACTTGTGCGGGACGGGGGTTGCGCGTATAATGGAAAAGCTGATCCGCGGAGGGCATCCGCGGAAATCCATTGGCGAAAGACGGAGGGAACCGCCTTGACGGAGCTGGTTCGCAAAACCATTCAGGCATTGCAGGAAACAAACGGAAACCAGGGGACGGGGAGGATGCACCATTGTCCGCCGCCGGACCGCCGGAAGGTGATCCGGGTGGTGAAGGACCTGCAGGCGCTGCTGTTTCCGATGAGCTTCCGGCGGGAGGTTCCGGACATGCCGGATGAAGCGCTGCTGGAGAAGGCGCTGGGTCTGTTGAAGGCGGAGCTGGCGTCTGCCTTGCGCTTCCGGGATGAAAAGGATCCCGAAAAGGCGGCCGGCGCCGTGTGCGAGGCCTTTGCCGGCACGCTGCCGCGCATCCGGGAGCTTTTGCTGAAGGATGTGGAGGCGTTGTATGAGGGCGACCCGGCCGCGGTCAGCCGGGAAGAGGTCATGATCTGCTATCCCGGGTTTTACGCGATTTCCATTTACCGGCTGGCTCATGAGCTGTACCTGCTGGACGCGCCGCTGATTCCTCGGATTATGACGGAGTTCGCCCATGAAAAGACCGGAATTGATATCCATCCGGGCGCTACGGTGGGAGAATACTTCTTTATCGACCATGGAACAGGCATTGTAGTGGGAGAAACTACTACTATCGGGGACCATGTGAAGCTTTACCAGGGCGTGACGCTGGGCGCCCGCAGCTTTGAGCTGGACGAGAACGGGAATCCGGTGAAGAAGATCAAGCGGCATCCGGATATCGGGAACCATGTGGTGATTTACGCCAACGCCACCATTCTCGGCGGGGATACCGTGATCGGGGACCGCTGCGTAATCGGCGGCAACACCTGGCTGACCAGATCCGTGGCGGTCGGCAGTGTGGTAACCTACAGGGAGGAATGCTGACCATGGCGCGGAAATGGACAGGGATGCTCGCCCTGCTGCTCTGCCTGTGCCTGATGCTGCAGGCGGCGGCGGAGGACGAGGACCCGCTCAGCCAGTTTGTGATCCATCACGGGGACCGGAATGTCAACAAGATCGCGATCACGGTGGACGACTGTTATAAAACAGCCCGGGAGTGGATCGCGCGGGATGTGGAGCTGTGCCTGGAATACGGCATTCAGATGACGTTTTTCCCGGTGGTGCATACGGGGTGCCTGGAGGAAAAATACCGGGATCTGTGGCAGTCCGTGGTGGACAGCGGCTGTGAGATCGGGACGCATACCTACGCCCATATGAAGCTGGGCAACCGGGACGCCTGGGATATCGTCCGGGTGCTGGGCCAGGCGCAGGAGGCGCTGGACAAAACCCTGGGATACCATTACCAGGTCCGGTGGCTGCGGCCGCCTTACGGCTCGGTGGCAAGCGGAAAGGTGTCGACCGAGAAGCGCGTGATTGCCATGATTAAGAAATACGGGTTTGACCATATCATTCATTGGGATGTCAGCGAAACCAAGGACCTGAAAAAGGCGCTGAAGAATATCCAGAACGGCAGCATTCTGCTGTTCCACGCCAAGGAAAAGGATACGAAATTCCTGGAAAAGCTGATTCCGGAGCTGAAGGAGCGGGGCTTTGAGATGGTTACGGTCAGCGAGCTGCTGGGCTTCGGCCCGCCGGAAACCGGGGATGAACTGTATGTTTATAACAAGGCGGATTATCAGAATCAGGAGAGTTAACCGGATATGAATCAGAAATCCCTGCGGGGCAGCCTGCTGCTCCTGCTGGGTGCCATGGTCTGGGGCGCGGCCTTTGCGGCGCAGCGCGTCGGAATGGATCATATGGGACCCTGGGCATTCAACGGCATCCGGATGCTGCTGGGCGGCATCGTGCTGTCCGCGGTGTCCGCCGTATTGGAAAGAAACCAAAAGAAGGAAGGAAAGCCGAATAAAGAGGCTGTGCCCGCACCGGACCCGAAGGACCAGCGGCGGGCCGGCCTTCTGTGCGGGCTGCTGTTGTTTGCGGCCTCCTCCCTGCAGCAGATCGGGCTTGTGACTACCACAGCCGGTAAGGCGGGGTTCATTACGGCCCTGTACGTGGTGCTGGTGCCGGTGGCCGGTTGGCTCGTTTTCCGGAAGAACCCGGGCAGGATTATCTGGATCGGCGTGGCGGTGGCCGTGGCAGCGCTGTATCTGCTGTGCATGCCCGCCGACGGGTTTGAGCTGCAGCAGGGGGACCTGCTGATGCTGGGCTGCGCGGTCTGCTTCACCGCCCAGATCCTCTGCGTGGATTATTACGCGCCCCGGGTGAATGGGGTGAAAACCGTCCGGGACGAAGCCCTGGTGACCGGGATTCTGTCCCTGGCGGTGGCTCTGGTGGTGGAAACCATCACCTGGGAAGGCATCCGGGCGGCCATGGTTCCGATCCTGTATGCCGGCATCATGTCCGGCGCGGTGGGCTACACGCTGCAGATTCTCGGCCAGCGGGATACGGATCCCACGGTGGCATCCCTGCTGATGTGCCTGGAGGCGGTGTTCGCGGTGCTCACCGGTGCCATCGTGATCGGGGAGCGGCTGACCGTGCGGGAAACCTGGGGCTGCGTGCTGATGTTCTCAGCGGTGGTGCTGGCCCAGCTGTCGCCGGTGATTGACAAGTGGCGGGCAGCCCGAAAAGAGCATCAGAAAACGGCTGCCTTATAACCAGCAGCCGTCCAGGCGAACGATTTGTCCGTTGAAGTATTCCGGCATTTCCAGCAGCTTCAGGATGGCCTGGGCTGCTTCCTCGGGAGAGGCGATATACCCGGCGGGGATCTGGTCACGGATCTCCGCCGTTTCCGTTTCCGTCAGGTGCCCGTTCATTGCGGTATCCACCATGCCCGGCGCCACGGCGTTCACCTGGATGTGGCTGGGCGCCAGTTCCTTTGCCAGTGCCCGGGTGAAGGCGTCCACCCCGCCCTTGGAGGCGCTGTAGGCCACCTCGCAGGAGGCGCCCGCCTGGCCCCAGACGGAGGAAACATTCAGGATTTTTCCCTTCTGCGCCCGGACCATGTCCGGCACATAGGCGTGGCAGGTGTTGAAGAGGGACGTGAGGTTGGAGCGGATCACCTCGTCCCATTCCTCCGGCGCCATGTCGGTCAGAAGCCCGGTGCGGGAGATGCCCGCGTTGTTGACCAGCACCTCCACGGGACCGTAATCCCGGCGGAGCCTGTTTACCGCGGCCGCGTCTCCCGCGTCACAGAGGACGGGGATGCACAGGGGAACGCCCGCTTCCGCCGCCTGCCGGGCAGTGTCCTCCAGGCCGTCCCGGTCCCGCCGGCAGGTGATGATGATGCGGCCGTACTGCCCGCTCCGGGCGCAGGCGATCGCCAGGGCCCGGCCGATGCCCCGGGAGGCGCCGGTAATCAGAATGCTGCTCATTTCGCTCCTTTCCCCCATACATGGGAAACGCCCTGCAGGATAGCTGCAGGGCGGTCCATTTGTTGGGGATCAGTATTCGAACACGGTGATGATGCCGCCCATATTGTCCAGGGAGGAAAGATGGGACCGGGCGTTCCGGGTCAGCTGCACGTCGAAGGAGGCGCTGTCGCCCACGTACTGGCGGTAGATCTCGTATTTCAGCGTTCCGTCCTCAAACAGGGCGATATGCGGATGTTCCTGCAGGTATTCGATGTACTCCTCAAGGCACATGTCCAGATAATGCATGACCGCGGCATTGCCCTTGCCCACATAGCGGTACAGGTTCATTTTCAGGGAAACGCCGGTCTTGAAGCTCTTGTCCATCGTGCCTTCCAGCGGCCAGTCCGCCTGGGGGAAGCGGAAGACGATGCCGTACTTCCAGCAGTTGGTATTCATCCATTTTCCCTGCTCCGTGGTGGAGTACTTGGGATTGGCGACCTCGGGGTCGTTCCGGTCGTAGAGGCGGAGCCGGAAGGACAGGCCGGAGTTGTACTCGCTGGTGCCGGGATAGTTGACTTCCTTCTTGGCGGCGGCAATCAGGGCGTCGCCGGTGTACTTGCCGGAAAGCTTGGTCAGCTTGTTCTGGAACAGGTTGTTCTGGGTGTCCCAGCTGCGGTAGGCTTCATCCACCATGTAGTGGGACAGGTTTTCTGCCGCGGCAGCGTCCAGCGCTTCCTTCAGGGCGTCGGCGGCGATGGAGAACATGCTCACGTTGGAGTCGGACGCCTGCACCTTGCGGTCGAAATACTTGTTGATGCTGACGAGGCCTTCCTCGCTGAAGTCATCCGGCCGGGAATGCCACTCGTTGATCAGCAGCATGCCGTTGTTCATGATGTCCGTCCGGGAGCGGGTTTCCGCGGTGGGGTTCTCCAGCGGGAAATTGGTCAGGTCCAGAATGTCCCAGCCCTCGTTTTTATGGTCCGGCCAGGCGGTGTTGACCTGCACGGCCTGCTGGTTTTCCAGCTCGGCCAGGGTAGCCTGGTATTCCGCCATGATCTTCCGGTTCCGCTCCTCCACCTCGGCGGCCGCCTTCTGGTTCGCTTCCGCCACGGCGGCCCGCTTGGGGTCAATCACCAGCGGCTTGACCAGGAAACAGCCGGCGCACAGCGCTGCGACCAGGATGGTGAGAATGATCACGACCGGGACGGCTTTGCTCTTCTTTCTTTTCCTACTCACTGCAGAACACCTTCCTTTTGGTTCATCAAAGCTTCAGAAAAAGGCTTCGGTTTCACTGAAAAAAGGGAAAATCTCCATGAAACGAAAATGAATCTTTTAAAATTTCGTCACACAAATTTAAAATTCCTTCTTTTTCGGACAAAATTCTTTACATTTTTTCCGGAGCTTCGACGCCGATCAGGTACAGGCCGGTTTTGATCACCCGGCGCACGGCGTCGGTCAGGGCGATCCGGGCGGCGGCCTGGGCCGGCTCCCCGTCCAGAATCCGATGCTCGTAGTAATACTTGTTGAAGGCCTGGGCGATATCGGTCACGGCCCGGGTGACCATGCTCGGCTCATATTTGTCCGCGGCTTCCCGGATCACGTCGGGGAAGCGGGACAGGAGCCGCAGCAGGGACTGGGCCTCATCGTCCGTCAGGGCGGACCAGTCCGGCTCGGCGGAAACGTCCCCGGCCTTGCGCAGCACGCTGCAGGCCCGGGCATGGGTATACTGGACATAGGGGCCGCTTTCCCCGTCGAAATTCAGGGCCCGGTCCCACCGGAAATCGATATCCTTGATCCGGTTGTTGGACAGGTCCGCGTAGACCACCGCGCCGATGCCGACCTGGCGGGCGACCTCCTCCTTGTTTTCCAGGTTCGGGGATTTATCCTCAATGATCTCCCGGGCTTTGGCCACGGCCTGGTCCAGCAGGTCCTCCAGCAGGACCACGTTGCCGGTCCGGGTTTTCAGCGCGGCGCCCTCCAGGCTGACCATGCCGAAGGAAACGTGGACGCAGTCCTTCGCCCAGGGATAGCCCATCTTTTCCAGCACGCGGAACACCTGCCGGAAGTGCAGGTCCTGCTGGTAGGCCACCACGTAAAGGCATTTGTCAAAATGGTAGGTATTCTGGCGGTAGATGGCCGCGGTAATGTCCCGGGTGGCATAGATGGTGGCGCCGTCTGATTTCAGGATCAGGCAGGGGGGCATGTTGTCCTCGCTCAGGTCCACCACCCAGGCGCCTTCGCTCTGGGTCAGCAGGTGCTTGTCCCGCAGCTCCTGGATCACCGGCTCCATCTTGTCGTTGTAGAAGCTTTCCCCGGCATAGCTGTCGAAGGTGACGCCCAGCTGCTCATAGACCTTGGCGGCGTCCCGCAGGGTGACTTCCTTGAACCAGGTGAAGATTTCCATGGCTTCGGGGTCGCCGTCCTCGATCTTCTTGAACCAGGCGCGCCCCTGGTCCTCCAGGGAGGGATCCTTTTCCGCCTCTTCGTGGAAGCGGACATACAGCCGGGTCATGGCGTCCACGCCGTCCCGCTCCACCTCTTCCTTCGATCCCCACAGCTTATAGGCGCAGATCATCTTGCCGAACTGGGTGCCCCAGTCGCCGAGGTGGTTGATGCCCACGGTTTCGTAGCCCAGGAAATCAAAGATCCGCTTCAGGCTGTGGCCGATCATGGTGGTGGACAGGTGGCCGATATGGAAGCGCTTGGCAATATTAATGGAAGAATAATCGAGGCAGATGGTTTTTCCCTTGCCAATGTCCGAGGAGCCGAACCGGTCTCCCTGCGCCTGCAGGGCCACCATGGTTTCGGCGGCGAAGTTGGCCCGGTTCAGGAAGAAGTTCATATATCCGTTGACCGGCTTCACGGAGGCCACATCCTCCCGGGTCCATGCGCCGCAGAGCGCCTCCGCGATCTTCGGCGGGGCCATGCGCAGGGGCTTGGCCAGCCGGAAGCAGGGGAAGGCGTAGTCGCCCAGGGCGGGATCCGGGGGAACCGCCAGCAGGCCGCGCAGGTCTTCCGCGCCGGGCAGGCCTTCCGCGTCGGGCCAGAGGTTTTTTATGCATTCTGCCGCCAGGGCGGCGATTTGGCTCATGGTATCCATCGCAATCGTTCCTCCAATGCAGATTTCTACATCATAATGATAGCACAGAAAGTTGAAAATTGGCAACAGAGTCGATTGACATTGCATGGGGGGATGCTTATAATGAAATAATAAAGAGGTGAACCGCTTTTTTCGTGCGCTTTCGTGCGGAAACGGCTGTCCGGCAAAGCGGTTCCTCCGCTTTGCCATATCAAGTCAGGAGGTAACATCATGTCCGTAAAACTGACCATCGACGGCAATACCGCCGTCAGCCATGTCGCGTACGCATTCAGCGATGTGGCCGCCATCTACCCCATTACTCCCTCTTCTCCCATGGCGGAAGTGGCCGATGAGTGGGCCGCCCATGACAGGAAAAACCTGTTTGGGCAGACCGTGCGGATCGCGGAAATGCAGTCCGAAGCCGGCGCCGCCGGCGCTGTGCACGGCTCTCTGTCCGCCGGCGCTCTGACCACCACGTTCACCGCGTCCCAGGGCCTCTTGCTGATGATCCCCAATATGTACAAGATCGCCGGCGAGCTGACCCCCGCGGTGTTCCATGTCAGCGCCCGCGCTCTGGCGTACCATGCGCTGAACATCTTTGGTGACCACAGCGACGTCATGGCCTGCCGGCAGACCGGGTTTGCCATGCTGGCCAGCAACTCCGTTCAGGAAGCGCACGATATGGCCCTGGTGGCCCATCTGGCAACCCTGAAGAGCTCCGTGCCGTTCCTGCATTTCTTCGACGGTTTCCGCACCAGCCATGAAATCCAGAAGATCGACGCGATCGACACCAAGAACTGCTACGAAGAGATCAAGAGCCTGGTTCCGTGGGACAAGATTGAGGAGTTCCGCGCCCGCGCGCTGAATCCGGAACATCCCCACCAGGCCGGTACCGCCCAGAACAGCGATATCTACTTCCAGGGCCGTGAAGCCGCCAACAACTTCTACAAGGCCGTTCCCGCCATCGTGGAAGAGTGCATGGACGAAGTGGCCAAGCTGACCGGTCGGGCCTACAAGCCCTTCCAGTATGAAGGTGCTCCGGATGCCGAAAAGGTCATCATCTCCATGGGCTCCAGCTGCGACGTGGCGCACGAGACCGTGAACAAGCTGCTGGAAAGCGGCGAAAAGGTCGGCGTGGTGAAGTGCCACCTGTACCGCCCCTTCTCCGTGGAATACCTGATGAAGGTGCTCCCGAAGACCGTGAAGAAGATCGCCGTGCTGGACCGGACGAAGGAATCCGGCTCCCTGGGCGAGCCTCTGTACCTGGATGTCGTGTCCGCCCTGGCGGAAGCCGGACGCGGGGACGTCAAGGTGGTCGGCGGCCGCTACGGCCTGGGCAGCAAGGAATTCACGCCCACCATGGTCAAGGCTGTGTTTGACAACCTGGACGGCGAGATGAAGAACCACTTCACCGTAGGCATCGATGACGACGTGAGCAACACCAGTCTGAAGCTGGGCGAAACCTTCGCCGCGGCTCCCGCCGGCACCTCCGCCTGCATGTTCTACGGCCTCGGTTCCGATGGTACCGTCGGCGCCAACAAGAACAGCATCAAGATCATCGGCGACCATACCAACAAGTATGCGCAGGCTTACTTCTTCTATGATTCCAAGAAGTCCGGCGGCCTGACCGTCAGCCATCTGCGCTTCGGCGATACGCCGATCCAGAGCCCCTACCTGATCGACGTGGCGGACTTCATCAGCTGCTCCAACCCCGCGTACGTGACCATGTACGACATGGTGACCCCCCTGCGGGACGGCGGTATCTTCCTGCTGAACTGCCAGTGGTCTCCCAAGGAACTGAACGAGCGCCTGCCTGCTTCCATGAAGAACAAGCTGGCCGCCAAGCACGCGAAGTTCTACATCATCAACGCCATTGACCTGGCCCGCAAGGTCGGCATGGGCGGACGCACCAACACCACCATGCAGGCTGCCTTCTTCAAACTGGCCAGCATCATCCCCTACGACGATGCCGACAAGTATATGAAGGAAAAGGTCGTTGCCACCTACGCCAAGAAGGGCGAGGAAATCGTCAAGATGAACTTTGCCGCCATCGCCGCCGCTGTGACCGGCCTGGTGCATGTGAAGATTCCGGACGACTGGGCGACCACCACCGAAGGCGCCGTGCCCACCAAGGTGCCCGGAACCACGGAATACTACGATGAATTCATCGCTCCCGTGCTGGCCCAGGAAGGCAACAAGCTGCCCGTCAGCAAGCTGGATCCCCGCGGTATCGTGCCCACCGGCACCACCAAGTTCGAGAAGCGCGGCATCGCCGTCATGGTTCCCGAATGGCAGTCGGATCTCTGTATCGGCTGTGCGATGTGCTCCATCGTCTGCCCGCACGCTGCGATCCGTACGATCTACACGCCCGATGACATGAAGGTGCCGGAAGGCTATACCACCAGGAAGACGGCCGGCAAGGAATTCACCGGCATGCAGCTGCGCGTGCAGGTTTCCCCGCTGGATTGTACCGGCTGCGGAAACTGCGTGGACGTCTGCCTCGGCAAGAAGAAGGACGATCCCACCCAGAAGGCCCTCGTGCTGAAGCCCCTGGATACCCAGCGGAAGGAAGAGGAGAACTGGGAGTTCGCCATGACCGTGCCGGAAATCGCGGACCGGATCGAAAACAAGGCCACCATCAAGAACAGCCAGGCCCTGAAGCCCCTGTTCGAGTTCTCCGGCGCCTGTGCCGGCTGCGGCGAGACGCCCTATGTCAAGCTGGTTACCCAGCTCTTCGGCGACCGGATGATGATCGCCAACGCGACGGGCTGCTCCTCCATCTACGGCGGATCCGCTCCGACCTGCCCCTACACCACCAACGAGAAGGGCTTCGGTCCTGCCTGGTCCAACAGCCTGTTCGAAGACAATGCTGAGTTCGGCTTCGGCATGAACCTGGCGACGACCCAGCGCCGCGCCAAGCTGGCCGATGTGATCGCGGAAGTGGCCGAGATCGGCAAGGTCGAAGAAGTGGTTGCGGCCGCGAAAGAATGGCTCGAGAACAAGGACGACGCGGAAGGTTCCCGCAAGGCCGGCGAAAAGCTGGTGGCGGCCCTCGAAGCGCAGGCTGACAAGAAGGGCTGCGAACGCCGTGAGTTCATCCTGGCCAATAAGGACCTGCTGACCAAGAAGTCCATCTGGATCTTCGGCGGCGACGGCTGGGCCTACGACATCGGATACGGCGGCGTGGACCATGTGCTGGCCCAGAACCAGGATGTCAACATCCTCGTGCTGGATACCGAAGTGTACTCCAACACCGGCGGCCAGGCCTCCAAGGCGACGCCCACCGGCTCCGTGGCGAAGTTCGCCGCTGCCGGCAAGCGGACCAAGAAGAAGGACCTGGGCATGATGGCCATGAGCTACGGCTACGTCTACGTGGCGCAGGTCGCCATGAGCAACCCGCAGCAGGTCGTCAAGGCCATGCTGGAAGCGGAAGCTTATCATGGACCGTCCCTGATCATCGCTTACGCGCCCTGCATCAACCACGGCCTGAAGGCCAAGGGCGGTATGGGCAAGGCTCAGGCGGAGATCAAGAAGGCTGTGGACTGCGGCTACTGGCAGCTGTACCGCTACAACCCCGAACTGGAGCATCCGATGACCGTCGACAGCAAGGATCCCACCGGCGATTATCAGGAATTCCTGAAGGGCGAAGTGCGTTACACCTCCCTGGCACAGCAGTTCCCGGAAGCTGCCGCGAAGCTCTTCGTGCAGCAGGAAGAGGACGCCAAGGTGCGCCGCGAAAGCTACAAGAAGCTGGCCGAGCAGTAATTTTCCAGACACTAAGGGACTGGCGCGAAAGCGCCAGTCCTTTTATTTGCCGCTATTCTATGGTATACTGGGACAAGAGAGTTGGAGGAGGGCCGTTCCATGAGCAAAACCAGGGACAGGATTCGCGAAAGCAGCCTGAGGTACAAGCAGTCTCTGGGGCAGAATTTTATTTATGATGACGGATTGCTCGCCGCGCTGGTGGCGGAGGCCGGCGTCACACCGTCGGAGGACGTGCTGGAGATCGGCCCGGGCTGCGGCAGCCTGACAAAGCACCTGTGCGATGCCTCACACCATGTGATGTCCGTGGAGCTGGACGAGCGGCTGGTGCCGCTCCTGTCGGCCTTCATGGCGGAAAGGGATAATTTTACCCTGGTGCAGGGGGACGTGATGGCCCTGGACCTGCATCAGGTGACAGAAGGGCTGCGGAAGCCTTTCGCTGTGGTGGCGAATATACCTTATTATATTACGACGCCGCTGATCCAGCGGCTGCTGACGGCCGGCCTTCCCCTGAGCCGCCTGGCCCTGATGGTCCAGAAAGAGGTGGCGGAGAAGATCCTGTCCGCGCCGGGGGAGGATGGCTGGGGCCCGCTGGCGATCCGCTGCCAGTACCAGTGCGAGCCGCGCCTGGCCATGGACGTGCCGGCGGCCTGCTTTACGCCGCCCCCGAAGGTGGACAGTGCCTTCATCGTAATGCCTTTCCGGGCAGAACCGGCGGTTGTGCCCCGGAATGAGGAGCTCTTTTTCCGGGTGGTGTCGGCGGCCTTCGCGCTCCGGCGGAAGACCATGCTGAATAACCTTTGCGCCACCTTCCGGGCGGATCGGAGCACGGCGCTTGCCTGGATGGAAAAGGCCGGGCTGGACGAGAAAGTCCGGGGGGAGAAGCTGTCGATGGAGGAGCTCTGCGCACTGGCGGACGCCATGGACGCGGACAGGGAGGAAAAAGCATGACGGTTGCGAAATTCAGCCATGTATCGGAGAAACAGTATGCCGCGGCGATGGAAGGCAAGGAAGGCTTCCTGCTGGTGGGGGAGATTCCGCTGCCGAAGCGGGCGACCGCCGGCAGCGCGGGATATGATTTTGTATCCCCGCTGGAAGTAACAGTGCCCGGCGGCGGGGCCGCGCTGATTCCCACGGGAATCCGGGCGGAGATGGATCCGGGCTGGGTGCTGCTCCTGTTTCCCCGCAGCTCGCTGGGGTTCAGGCACGGGATCCGGCTCAGCAACACCGCGGGGGTGATCGACAGCGACTATGCTTTCGCGGAGAACGAGGGGCATATCATGGTAAAGCTCCGGAACCCCCTGCCGGAGCCGGTGACAATCGGAAAGGGAGAGCGCTTCTGCCAGGGCATTTTCCTGCCTTACGGCACGGCGGAGGAAGAGGAGATTCCCGGCGAACGCCGGGGTGGATTCGGGTCCACGGGAAAATAACGGGGAGGAACGACGGCGATGGAACTGTTCAAAGCAACTGCGGAAAACCTCGAGGAGATTATCGGCCTGTACCAGCGGGTGGCCGCGGCCATGGAGGAAGAAGGCCTGGACTGCTGGGACTGGGGAATTTATCCGACGGAACAGATGGTCCGGGAGGACGTGGACCGGGGTCGGCTTTGGGTCCAGCAGGCGGACGGCCGGTTGGTGGCCGCCGTGACGGTGATGACGGAGCAGAAGCCGGAATATGAAAAGCTGGAATGGACCTGCGGCATTCGGCCCGGGGTGTTCCAGCGGCTGGCGGTTAACCCGTCCATTCAGGGAGCCGGCTGGGGCGGCGGCGTGCTGGATGATGTCCAGCAGATTCTGCGCCGGGAGGGCTGCGACTGCATCCGCTGCGATGCGGACGCGCGGAACACCCGCGCCCTGCGCCTGTATGAAAAAATGGGCTTCCGGAACTGCGGGGACATGAAGCGGGAAGGCCTGGAATTTACCTTCCGCTGCTTTGACAAGCCCCTGAAGCGGGAAACGCCGCTGCTGCCGATCCGGATGACGCCGGCCTTCCGCGGCGGGGCGCTGACGCCCTGGGGCGGGGAAAAGCTGAAAACGGCCTGGGGAAAGGACCTGAAGGAAATTCCCACCGGCGAGAGCCTGGAGGTCAGCTGCATTCCCGGTCTGGAGAGCCGGGATCCCATGGGTCGGACCCTGCCGGAGCTGGTGCGCGAATTCGGGGAGAAGCTGGTCGGCAAGTATGCGGACAAGCCGTTCCCGCTGCTTTTGAAGCTGATTGACGCAAGGGAAGCCCTGAGCGTGCAGGTACACCCCGGGGACGCCTACGCGGCGGAGAAGGAGCATGGCAAGCTGGGCAAGACGGAAGCCTGGATGATTCTGGATACGCCCCCCGGCGGCGGGGAGCTGGTCTACGGCATCAAGCCCGGCACAAAGCTGAAGCAGCTGAAGGAGGCCTGCCAGCAGGGGAAGGCGGTGGAAGGCCTTCTGCGGAAGGTCCGGGTGCAGGCCGGCGACGTCTGCTATATTCCCTCGGGCTGCGTGCACGCTATCGGGGCGGGCATCACCCTGTACGAAATTCAGCAGTCCTCGGACCTGACGTACCGTTTCTATGACTGGGACCGGGTGGATAAAAACGGCAACCGCCGGGAGCTCCATCTGGAAAAGGCACTGGACGTGTCGGACCTGGCCCTGGCGCCGATGCCGGTGCGGGTGGAAAAGGCCTATGGCGGCAAAAGGATCCTGAAGGAAAAATACTTTATCCTGGATGTGATCCGGACGGACGATTCGGGCGTGCTGCCTCCGGTTCACGATTTTGGCATGGTCACGGTGTTGGAAGGCCAGATTACGCTGCGCTGGACCAACGGGCGGATGAAGCTGCGCAAGGGAGAAACCTGCTTCCTGCCCAGGTCGGTGCCGGAGATCACCCTGCGGGGGAACGGCGCTTTGGCGGTGGCGATGCCGGGCTGAGGGAAAACAGAAAGGGATCGGAAAGAAAACGGAATGAATGATCGGGTAAGCGGAAATACAGAGGGCGTCCGGGAGGCGATGCTGGCCCGGCTGGACAGCCTGATGAGCTTTGAAATCGGGGAGGATGAATTCCTGCCGCGGGAGCTGATGAAGACCCTGGCGGAATGCTCCTGCGAGCTGAACCGTGAAATCGCGGTGTATATCACCCGGGACGGGGAGATCGTCAATGTGGCCATCGGCACGGACCGGGATGTGGAGCTGACGGACTACCGGCTTCGCAGGAACGCGCAGCGGCTGAGCCGGGTCCGCTGCGTGCATACCCATCCGGACGGGGACGGGCATCTGAGCGATGTGGACCTGAGCGCCCTGAAGATCTTCCGGTATGACGCCATGACGGCGGTGGGCGTGAAGGACGGGGAACCGACCTGGGTGCAGGCCGCGTTTCTGGGAGAAAACGAGGAAATCATTCTGCCGCCCCCGGCGCGGTGGTACCGGCTGCCGGAAGCGGAATGGCTGGACCAGATCCTGAGGAGCGATGAAATTGTCGGCCGCGAGGAAACCCACGTTGTGGCGCGGGACCGGGAACGGGCTGTCCTGATGGGCATCGAAAGCACGGAATCGCTGGAGGAGCTGAAGCGGCTGGCGGAAACCGCCGGCGCGGAGGTCGTCGGCATGTTCCTGCAGAAGCGTTCGAAGCCGGACAGCGCCCTGTTCATCGGCAGCGGGCGGGCGGAGGAACTGGCGCGGGACTGCCAGGCCCTGGAGGCGGACGTCTGCATTTTTGATGAGGAACTGACCGGGGTCCAGACCCGGAACCTGGAGGAAATCCTTCGGGTGAAGGTCATCGACCGGACTATGCTGATCCTGGATATTTTTGCCCAGCGGGCCGCCAGCTCGGAGGGCAAGCTGCAGGTGGAACTGGCCCAGCTGCAGTACCGGTCCTCCCGGCTGATCGGCCAGGGCCTGATCCTGAGCCGCCTGGCCGGCGGGATCGGCACCCGGGGCCCCGGCGAAAGCCAGCTCGAAATGAGCCGCCGCCGGATTCGGGAACGGATGACCGAGCTGCGCCGGCGGCTGGATGAAGTGGAAAAACAGCGGAATATCCGCCGCAAGAGCCGGGAAAAGAATGAGATCCCGGTGGTGGCCCTGGTGGGCTATACCAACGCGGGCAAATCCACGCTGCTGAACGCGCTGACCGGGTCGGACGTTTATGCGGAGGACCAGCTCTTTGCCACGCTGGACGCGGTGTCCCGCCGGATGGTGACCCCGGAGAACACGCCGTACCTGCTGGTGGACACCGTCGGCTTTATCCGGAAGCTGCCCCATACCCTGGTCAGCGCTTTCCGCTCCACCCTGGAGGAGGCGGCCCTGGCGGATGTGCTGGTGATTGTGAACGACGGCGCCAGCGCGGAAATGATGAAGCAGCACGACACCGTGGAGGAAGTTCTGGAGGAACTGGGCGCCACGGAGCAGAAGCGGATTGAAGTCATCAACAAATGCGACATCGCGGACCCGCCCCCGGCCTTCCCGGGCGCGGTGATGGTGTCCGCGAAAACCGGACAGGGGCTGGAGGATCTGAAAGCAAAAATCGCGGAAGCCCTCCAGGAGTCCTATGCTCCGGTGACTTTCGCGATTCCTTTCAGCCAGTATGGCATTTTGGCCCAGATCCGCCCCCTCGGGCGGGTGATTGCGGAAAACCATACCGATACCGGCACGGAACTGACCATGATGATCTCCCGGGAGGATACGGAACGGCTGGTCCGCAGATACGGGGCGGAGATTGTTATTCCGTCCTGAACCTTATTCCATCATAAACATCTGCTTCAGCTTCGGCTGGGCGCCGGTTTCCGGATCCATTTCCAGGTCCAGCACATCCTGCATATAGTCGTTCCATTTGTCGACGATGGGGCTGCCCGCCTGGGTCTTTTCGGCAAAGGCGATGCCCTGTTCGCATTCATAATAGCCGAAAACATCCCGGCCGTCGCTCCAGATGCTGTAGTTCCGGATGCCGGCGGATTTCAGCAGCGCCAGCATCTCCGGCCAGATTTCGTCGTGGCGGCGTTTGTATTCCGCCTGCATTCCGGGTTTGATTCTTCCCTTCCAGGCAAAGCGTTCCATGAAAATGATTCCTCCTCTTTCTGAAATGCGGCTTTTCCGCATGGTTTTGCGGGGTTTGGTGCTGCTTTCATCATAGCAGAAAGCGGGCGGAGGGACAAGCGGGGAAGGCCGGGACAAACGATGCATTTTTCATGGAAAACCTGTCGCTTTTGACCATTTTTTTCAGTTCATGATTGACAGATTTCCGGGGGCAGGATATCATTTCAGGTAAGAAAAGCAATAATGGAAAACCGGAAACACGAAATACGGGGAAACAGGCGGGAGAGAAGCATCATGGGTTATCAGGCAATTGCAAACAAAGTGCTGGGAATGCTGAAGCAGGCGGACGGGAATGATCCCTCCAACGGCCACCTGACCATGGACAACTGGGAGTGGCCTACCGGCGTGGCCCTGTACGGGATCTATAAAACCTATCAGCAGAGCGGGGACAAAAGCATTCTGGATTACCTGACCGGCTGGTATGACGATATGCTGCACCGGGAAAAGCAGCCGCACCGGAACGTGAATACCGTGGCGCCGGTGCTGACGCTGGCCTGCCTGTACGGCGAGACGAAGAACCCTGAGTACCTGCCGGTGATCGAAAGCTGGATCGACTGGGTCATGAAGGAAATGCCCCGGACGGAGTACGAGGGCCTGCAGCACTGCACGGTGTGGAACCGGCATTATCAGCAGCTCTGGTGCGATACGCTGTTCATGGTGGGCCTCTTCCTGGCCAAGGCCGGCGTGGTGCTGAACCGGCCCGAGCTGATTGAGGAATCGGAGTACCAGTTCCTGATCCATGTCCGCTACCTGCAGGACAAGGTCACCGGCCTGTTCTACCACGGCTGGACCTTTGACCGGCGGCATAATTTCGCCGAGGCCTTCTGGGCCCGGGGCAATGCCTGGTTCACGGCGGCGGCCATTGAACTGTACGATATCACGAAGCGGGAAAACGCTGCCA
The DNA here is from genome assembly GCA_017404985.1 of Clostridia bacterium. GTDB lineage: Bacteria > Bacillota > Clostridia > Christensenellales > Aristaeellaceae > Aristaeella. The sequence continues at coordinate 61,310 of JAFRBK010000009.1, forward strand.
TGCGGATGATCCGCAACGCCTGGAAGGACCAGGTGCTTGCCCTCTGGAAGTATCAGCGGGTGAACGGCCTGTATACCACGCTGATCAATGTGGAGGAGTGCTACTGCGAAACCAGCGCCACCGCGGCGATTGCCTACGGGGTGCTGAAGGGCATCCGGCTGGGCTGGCTGCCGCAGGAGCCCTACGCGGAGATGGGCATGCTGAGCGCGAACGCCGTGCTGGGCCAGATTGACGAAACCGGCGCGGTGCAGGGCGTCTCCGGCGGAACCGGTATGGGCCATAACCTGCAGCATTACAAAGACATTATCGTTACGCCCACGGCCTACGGCCAGGGGCTGACCTTCCTGATGCTCACGGAGCTGATGATTCAGGACCGGACACCGAACTAAGCTTCCGGTACGATGGATTCGGGACGCCGAATTAAGCTTCCGGCGTGATCGGCTCCAGTCCCCGGTAATCCCCGAAGGCGGGTCCCTTGGCGAAGGCGGAGGCCATATGGGCCGTCAGGTCCATCATCAGCCGGTCGCGGATTTCCCGCAGGGCGGGGTCGTCAAACCGGTTATGCCATTCATGGGGGTCGTTCCGGAGGTCATAGAGTTCCCCGCGGGGCGGCGTTTCCTCCAGGACCGTGCCCTCGCGGAACAGGATCAGCTTCCATTCCGGGGTCCGCCACATCCAGGCGGGCGCCGGCTGAACCCGCTCCGTTCCGCAGCCGTGGAATTCGCAGAAGGCGCCGGGGCGGGCCAGGGGAGACAGCAGGTCCTTTCCCGGCCAGCGGGGGTCCGGCACAGCGCCGGCAGCCCTGCACAGGGTCGGCATCAGGTCCGCCAGCATGGCGGGCCGGGAATCCCGGGTGCCCCGGAGGGCGGCGGGAACCGCGTCCCCGGCCAGGACCAGCGGCACGCGGACGCTGGATTCATACAGGCAGTATTTGCTGTAGCGCAGATCCCGTTCCCCGAGCATTTCCCCGTGGTCGCTCAGGAAGACGAAGAGCGTATTCCGGTCCAGCCCCTTTTCCCGGACCTTGTCCAGCACCCGTGAGATAAAGGAATCCATGAAGGTGCAGTTGGCCCAGTAGCGCAGCGTGATCCGCCGCCGCTCCTCGGGCGGCAGGGTTTCCAGCACGGCCTTCCGGTTGTAATGCACATCGTGCAGGGAAGGGCTCACGGCCATCATGGCCCGCATGTGGGTGTCCGGTTCTTCCGCCCAGGGCGGGGCCGGCAGGTCCGGAATGTCCTCCAGCCGGTACAGCTGCTCGTACTGCGGCGGGATATTGAAGCCGGCATGGGGCTTGATCAGCGAGAAGTAGAGGAAGAGCGGCTGTTCCGAAGGCTCGTAGCCGTCAAGGAACTCCATGCATTTCCGCCAGATGAAACCGTCCCGGTGATGCTCCTCCGGCAGCCGGCTGGGCTTGCCGATATAGCCCAGGGCGTTTTCCTCCCCGCTGCCGAATTCCGCGGTTTCCTCATAGTACGCTTTCAGCCCTTCCGGATCCTCGTCGTCCATCATGGCGGCGCCTTCCTCGCAGAGGATGGAGGACCGGCTCTGGCCTTCCGCCCGGACATGGAATCCCCGGCGGGATCCCGGCTTTCCGGGCAGGGCATGGTTCCAGTGGGCTTTCCCGAAACCGGCGCAGAAATATCCCGCGTCCCGCATCAGCTGCGGCAGCGGAACGCCGGGCAGGCGGGATTCGTCCAGCAGGGCGCCCCGGTTGGTGCGCACGCCGGTCTGGGACGGATACAGGCCGAACATCAGGCTGTTCCGGCTCGGGACGCACATGGGCGCCTGGCATACCGCCTGGTCGTAGAAGATGCCGTTCCGGACCAGGGAATCGATCCCCGGGGTCCGGACCAGCGGGTTTACGGTGCCGAGCGCGTCCCAGCGCTGCTGGTCGGTCATGATCATGATGATGTTCGGGCGGTCGGAGCGGCTCATGGGGGTTTACCTCCGAAAGTTTTTTCCGGCCCGTGCCGGATGCCCCTTATTATACGGGCGCGGACAGACGATTTCAAGAACGAAGGAGCGATGCGCGTGACAACCAAGGCTGTACAGAACCCGGCCAAACCCATGCCCGCCGGCAAGGGCGGATACTGGCACAAGCTGGGCGTGGACCTGGGAAAGAACAAGTGGCTGTACGTCATGCTGATTCCCGGCCTGATTTATTTTCTGGTGTTCAAATACCTGCCAATGTGGGGCATCGTCATCGCCTTTGAGGACTATTCCCCCTTCCTGGGCCCCTTCCAGAGCCCGTGGAAAGGCTTCTACTGGTTCCAGCGCTTTTTCTCGACCAGCAAATGGGTCACCTACCTGAGCAACACGCTGATCCTGAGCCTCATGAGCATCGTGTTCACCTTCCCGGCGCCGATCATCCTGGCGTTGATGCTCAATGAAATCCGGAACATGCACTATAAGAAGCTGACACAGACGCTGCTCTACATGCCCCACTTCATTTCCATCGTGATCGTGGTTTCCATTACTTACGTGGTCTTCGGCACGGACGGCATCATGTACAAGCTGACCACGCAGCTGCTGGGGCACTCCATTGATTATCTGGGAGATCCCGGGGTCTTCCGCTGGATGATTGTCGGCCAGGCCATCTGGAAGGAAACCGGCTGGGGCACGATCATCTTCCTGGCAGCCCTGACCAATGTGGACACCCAGCTGTACGAAGCCGCGATGATCGACGGCGCCAACCGGGCCCAGCGCCTGTGGCACATCACCCTGCCGGCGATCCGTTCCACGATCGTGCTGCTGCTGGTGCTGCGAATGGGCAGCGTGCTGGATACCGGCTATGAACACCTGATCCTGATGTCCAACGCCCTGAACCGTTCCGTGTCCCAGACCCTGGACGTGTTCGTGTACCAGAACGGTATTGTCAACGGCCAGCTGAGCTACACTACGGCCGTCGGCCTGATGAAGAGCCTGGTTTCCGTGATTCTGGTGGTCACTTCGAACAAGATCGCCCACGCGCTTGGCGAAGAAGGCCTGTACTGAGAAAGGGGGCGGAGACGAATGGCAAAGAAAAAGATCGATGAAACCACCGTTCAGGTGAACGGCAAAACCGTGACGGTCGGCAGCGGCCCCGTCGGTGTGTACCGCACACCCGGCAGCATTGCCTTCGATACGTTCAACTACCTGATTATCGGGCTGGCGGCCTTCACCACAGTGCTGCCCATCATCTACATCATCTTCAACTCCTTCGCGACGGAGCTGGAGCTGCAGACCCGGTCCATGTTCATTATTCCCCACACCTGGTCCACGGACGCCTACAAATACATTTTCGCGTCCAACAAGCTGATCCGGGCCTTCGGGAATTCCGTGTTCATCACCTTCTTCGGCACGCTGATAAACCTGTTCTTCACCGTGACGATGGCCTATCCCCTCAGCAAGAAGTTCCTGCGGGGCCGGAAGCCGATCCTGAACCTGGTCATTATCTCCATGTTCTTCTCCGGCGGCATGATTCCGGGCTACGTGGTGGTTTCCTCCTGGCTGGGCTTGCGGGGCACCTACTGGGCCCTGCTGCTGCCGGGGGCTATCAGCGCCTATAACATGATGATCGTCAAGAACTTCTTCCAGGGCATTCCCCAGGAGCTGGAGGAAAGCGCGTCCCTGGACGGCTGCAACGACATGATGACGCTGATCCGGATCGTGCTTCCCCTGAGCCTGCCGGTGCTGGCGACCTTCGGCCTGTTTTACGCCGTGGGCCACTGGAACTCCTATTTCCCGGCCATGATCTATCTGAAGGATGACAAGATGTATCCCCTGCAGCTGATCCTGCGGAACATCATCGTGACCGCGGAGGCGTCGGCCAGCGACATGAGCCTGATGGACCCGAACTTCGTCGAACCCCCGAAGCAGTCCATCAAGATGGCGGTCATCGTCGTGGCCACTGTGCCGATCATGTGCATCTACCCCTTCCTGCAGAAATATTTCGTCAAGGGCGTCATGGTCGGCGCCCTGAAAGGCTGAAACCCTTTCCCCTGATTTCCGGTTATCTGCGGCTTAGCCGCTGAGCGATAACAAAACAAAAAAGGAGGCTGTTCCCATGAAGAAACTCGTTTCCCTGTTCCTGTGCCTGGCGCTGCTCCTCTCCGTGATGAGCTTTGCCGCGGCCGAGGAAGACATGACCCTGAACATCATGCTTCCCGACTTCTATTCTGACTCCGACTTCGTGACCCTGGAAGCCGGCAACCCCGTGCTGGAAGCCATCTACAAGGCGACCGGCGTGAAGCTGAACATCACCTGGGTGCCCAACTCCGGCTACGGCGAGCAGACCACGCTGACCCTGGCAGACCCGAACAATATGCCCGAAGTCATGGTTATGCAGGGGCCGCGTGATGCCATCATGATCCAGTCCGCCCGTGCCGGCGCGTTCTGGGATCTGACGGAATACGTCAATGACGCCGCGAACTATCCGAACCTGGCCGCCGGCGAAAAGACCGTCTATGAAAACATTGCCATCGACGGCAAAGTGTACGGTATTTACCGTGCCCGCCCCTATGCCCGTGCCGGCATCTACTACCGGAATGACTACGCGGCCCAGGTCGGCTATGCTGAAGAGCCCAAGACCGTGGAAGAGTTCAAGGATATGTGCCTGAAGATGGCTGCCATCGATCCCAACATCTACGTGTTCAATATGTGCAAATACGTGGCGGGCACCATCGGCATCATGACCGTCATGAACGGCGCTCCCTATTCCTACGGCGTGAACGCCGAAGGCAAGATCTATCCCGCTTTTGAGGATGCCAAGTACCAGGAAGGCCTGGACTTCATCCGTGAGCTGTATGCCGCCGGCGGTATCGATCCCGACTTCATGACCATCGAATCCGGCAACTGGAACGATGCGGAACGCAGCGATCCGATCAAGGCCCTGATGCGGCTGGACTGCCTGGACAACGGCTATCGTTACCAGGAATGGCTCGAGCAGAACAAGGGCGCGGATACCGAGAAGCCCATCGTCAGCCTGCTGACCGCTATCCCGGACAAAGACGGCAAGATTCAGATCTGGCCCCAGAACATCGGTGCTTCCGGTGAAATCGTCATCACCAAGGCCGTGTCCGCTGAAAAGCTGCCCAAGGTCGTCAAGTTCCTCGAGTGGTGCAACAGCGCCGAAGGCCAGACCCTGCTGAACTGCGGTGTCGAAAACGAAACCTACTGGATCCAGTCCGACGGATTCCGTTATACCTTCCCGGAAGGCGAGAAGGACAACGCGGCGACCTATGACGCCAAGACCGCGACCATCCAGCACAGCCTGAACCAGCTGGGCATGAACGTGAACGGCGACCTGACTCCCGCGACCGCTTCCACGCTCCTGCGTGATGAGTACAACCAGAACCTGCTGGAGAACGCCAAGTACGTGATTAACAATCCCTGCCTGACCCTGGAAAGCGAAACCAACAACCTGATGGGCGCGACCCTGAATCAGGAAGTGGAAGATGCCCAGGTGCAGTATATCGCCGGCAAGATTGACCTGGAAGGCCTGCAGAAGATCTATGCCAACTGGCATGCCCAGGGCGGTGATGACATCCTGGCCGAATACCAGGCTGCCTACGACGCGCTGAAGTAATTTCTGAATCCCAATTTCATCGGGGCTGCCGCAACCGGACGGGGGCGGCAGCCCCTCCCTTGTACAGACGGAGGAATATCATGAACAGAGTGTATTGCTGCTTTCCGGGCGGAAAACACAAGGCGCTGACCATGAGCTACGACGACGGCCGGACGCAGGACCGCCGCCTGATTGACATTTTCAACCAGAACGGAATCAAAGGAACCTTTCACCTGAACAGCGGGCTTTTTGACCGGGGCGAACGGATCGACCCGGAGGAGATCCGGACGCTGTATGCGGGGCACGAAGTGGCCTGCCACACGGCGACCCATCCCACCATTGCCCGCTGCCCGCTGCCGGAGGTGGCGCAGGAGATCCTGGCCGACCGGCAGTTTCTGGAAAAACGCACCGGATACCCCGTGCGCGGGCTCAGCTATCCCAACGGCTCCCTGAGCGAGGAGATCGAGGAGCTGCTGCCGCTGCTGGGCATCCGCTATTCCCGGGTTGTGGGATCCAGCGACAGCTTTGCGCTGCCGGAGAATCCTTACCGCTGGCAGGCCACCTGCCACCACAACCACCGTCTCATGGAACTGGGCGAACAGTTCCTGGGCCTGTTCAAGAAACAGTACCTGTATCTGATGTATGTCTGGGGCCACAGCTACGAGTTTGACGATAAAAACAACTGGGACCTGATGGAAGGCTTCTGCCGTATGATGGGCGGGAAGGAAGACATCTGGTACTGCACCAACATTGAATTCATGGACTGTATGGACGATTTCAAACAGCTGCAGTTTGCGTCCGACAACAGTTTTGTTTATAACCCCGGCGCCCGGGACTGCTGGATTGCCGTCAACGACGGCACGCCGGTCCGGATTCCCGGCGGGGAAACCATTACGCTGTAACCGGCGGATAAAGGAGGAACCACCATGATTGAATACCGCGATCCCGTCACGGGCTATGTGTGCCGGAAATACACCGAGGGCCCGGAACGTAATGCCAAGCTTTATTTCACCTGTGAAAACTTCTCCACCGACGACCGCTACTTCTTCTTCATGAAGCAGCAGCTGGAGGGGAAAACCGACGGCGGCTGCTACCGGGGGGACGTGGAAACAGGGGCTTTGGAACGGGTGACGGATGAAACCTTCCGCGGATTTGCGACGGACCGGGAAAAGAACATCGGCTACACCGTGCAGAATGAGACGGAAGTCTATGCCGTGGACCTGAACACCAATCAGCGGACGAAGGTTGGTGACCTGCCGAAGGGCGGCCAGATCACCGGCCACCTGACTGCGGCGGACACCGGTCGCATCGCCTGCAGCTATCATCTGGCGAACAAGTATTACGGCCTGGTGATTCTCGATCCCGGCAAAGAGGCGGAAGTGGTCTATCAGAGCGACTACCGGCTGGGCCATGCCCAGATCTGCCCCACGGATGAGAACCTGATCTTCTACATTCATGAAACCGAGGGCGACGCCTTCCAGCGGACCTGGATGTTTGACATTCAGGAGCGCTATGTGCGGCCCTATTATGTGGAGCATCCCTCCGAGTGGATCACCCATGAGGTGTGGAGTGCTGACGGCACCGAAATGGCGATGATGAAGCTGGATCCCGCGGGCTTCGTGGACGGGGAAAAGGGCGAAACCCATACCGGCAACATCATCATCGGAGACAAGGACGGGCGGCATTTCGACATCGCAGCCACCAGCCTGCAGCTTTTGCACCCCTGCATCAGTCGGGATCACAAGTGGCTTTGCGCGGACCGGATCAGCTATCTTGGCACCACTGTGCAGGAAGGCGTGGTGCTGATTGAGCGGGCCACCGGCAAGGCGAAGTTCATTGCCTCCACCGGCAGCTGCAAAACCGGCGCGGACCACCAGCATCCCAGCTTCAACCGCCGGGGCGACATGATCCTGTATTCCAACCCGGATGACAAGGGCGTCGCCCAGGTATGCACCATTGACCTGAAACAGGTCTGGAAGGACTGGTAACATGAATCAGATTTATCTGATCGGGGATTCCACGGTGACGGATAACGAGCCGCCCTTCCGGGGCTGGGGTTGGGCGCTTCCGCAGTACGTGCGGGAAGGCGTTACAGTCCACAACCATGCCGAAAGCGGGCGCTCCACCCGCAGTTTCCTGGAGGAAGGCCTGTGGGCGCCGGTGGAAGCCGGGCTGCAGCCGGGGGATCTGCTGATGATTCAGTTCGGCCATAACGACGAAAAGGACGACGAACGGCATACGGACCCGGACACGACCTTTCCGGAGAATCTGCGGTTTTACTGCCACGCGGCCCTGGAAAAGGGGGCGCAGCCGGTGCTGCTGACGCCGGTCAGCCGCCGGTTCTTTGTCGGCGGCGGCAGCATGCTCTACACCCACGGGGAATATCCCCGGGCGGTGCGGCAGACCGCGGCGGAGGACGGCATTCCGCTGATCGACCTGAAGGCGGACAGCCGGGAGCTCTACCTGTCCCTGGGCGAGGAGAAAACCGCGGAGCTTTTCGTGCGGCTGAAGCCCGGGGAACATCCGGATTTTCCGGAGGGCCACGATGACAAAACACATTTCAACGCCTACGGTGCGAAGATGATCTGCGCGCTGGTGGTGAAGGAAATGCGGAACATTCCTGCCTGCAGGCCGTTCCTGCGGGAGGAAGACGGGGAAACGGGGGAATTGTAAGGTGAATATCGGAATTCGGCTGCACGACACGGCCCATGGAACGCTGGAGGAACGGCTTCGTTTCGCGGCGGCACAGGGGTTTTCCTGCGAGCATCTGGCGCTGAGCAAGGCCATGGACGGCTTCCGCATGGAGGACGCGCCGCAAAAACTGAATGAGGAGCTGGCGGCCCGGGTGCGGGAAGCGCATGCTGCCGCGGGGATTGGCTGCGCCGTGCTGGGGTGCTACCTGAACCTGGCGGATCCGGATCCGGAGAGCCGGGCGCGGACCCAGGCGATCTATCGGGCGCATCTGCGTTTTGCCCCGATGATCGGGGCCGGCGTGGTCGGGACGGAAACCCATGCAAACCCGAAATCCGTCTTTGCCAAGCCGGCGCCGGAGGACGAGGAAGCTTTCCGCCTGTTCATGGACAGCCTGAAAATCGTCGTGCGGGATGCGGAGGAGGCCGGCGCGGTGCTGGCGGTGGAACCGGTATGGTCCCATATCGTCTCCACGCCGGAACGGGCGGAGCGGATGATGGATGAAATCCCGTCGGACCATTTGCGGATCATTCTGGACGCGGTCAATCTGATCAGCCCGGAGAATGCGGGGCGGGCGGAGGAAATCATTGCCGACGCGATCAGCCGCCTGGGAGACCGGGTGCGGGTGCTGCACATGAAGGACTTCACGCTGACGGCGGAGGGGACCATGGAGGCTTCCGCCTGCGGCACCGGCAGCATGCGGTATGAACAGCTGCTGGCCCTGGCGCGGAAGCGGAACCTGCCGATGACGCTGGAAAACACGGTGCCGGACAACGCGGAAGCCGCCCGGCTGTATCTGGAACAGATTGCCGAAGGCCTGTGACGGCGGAAAATCCCGGATTTCGGAGGGAAAAATGATGAAGAAAAAATGGGCGGCCCTGTGCCTGGCGGTGATGCTGGGGCTGGGCCTGTGCGCCGGCGCGGCCGCGGAGGAATCCCTTGAACCCTGGGTGGATGCCTGCACGGATCTGCTGTTCCGGACCGGGAACGTGACTCTGGATGGCGAGGCTCGGTTTTCCCTGGACGGCGCCTGGTTCAAAACCGCGGAAGGGCATTATGTCCAGGACGGCACGAATTCCCTGTGGCGGCTGGCCCTGACCTCGCCCCGGAAGGACGGGACGAAACGGGAGACCGGCTATACCGTGGTGGCCAACGGGGGAATGGTCTTTGTGATGGAAGCCTTTACGCCGGGGATCTACCGGTCCGGAACGGATATGGCCCAGAACACTGTGCTCCGGAACACCGTACAGATGAACCAGATGGTCCGCATGGCCGCCGTGCTGGCGGACCAGATCCGCCCGATGCTGGGCAGCCGGCTGGCCATGACGGAAACGGAACTGACGCTGCAGCTGTCGGAGGGGCAGACACCGGCGCTGTTGGACAGCGCCCTGAACGTGTTTGCCGAGTTTGCAGTGAAGCGGCTGTTTATGATGGACTATGATACCGTGCCGGCGGAACAGACCGGGGCGGTGTACGGCTATATCACTCCCTTTCTGGAGATTATCAACTGCACCCGGGAAATCCGGCTGCGGGAAACCAACCTGCGGATGGTGAAGGGTGCTGCGCTGCCGGAATCCGTGGAAGGCACGGCGGTGCTGGACCTGACCTATACAGACGGAAGCACCCATACGCTGGACATCCAGTTTCGGGGAACGGTGTCCGATATCGGCACGAGCATGGTGGACAAGTTTGATCCGGCGGACTTCGGCGTGGAGCCTGCAGCGGACACCACTCCGGTGGAACGGATGCAGGAAGTCTACGCCGTGGAACAATAGGCGCTGAACCGGATGCCGGAACGGGTCCGGTTCGGGACGGCGGGCGGTTTGAACCGTGCCTGAACAGCAGGACGCAGATAGCGGCGCCTGCGATTACAGATGACAACCAGTTCCGGGCTCCCTGCCCGGAACTTTTTTGAAAAAGGAGGGTGTTCCCATGGCAGTGATGGACCTTTCCGGCCTGTGGGCCTGCGAAATTCCCGGACAGGCCGGCACGATCCGGATTCCCGGCACGCTGGACGAGGCCGGGATCGGATTCCCGGATCCGCCGGAGAAACAGTGGAAGGCGGAGGAAGTCCGCCGGATCGGTTTCTATCGGGACGGCGACCAGATTGTGACCCGGCTGACCCGGAAGGTGTCCTTCGAGGGTGCGGCAAGGATCACCCGGCATGTTTCCTTTGCCCGGCCGGCTGGCGCCCGCGTGTTCGCCGATGTGGAACGCGCCCGCGGCCTGCGCCTCACGGTCAACGGTGTCGAGGTGCAGCCTGTGGAACCGGGCTGCCTGTCTGCGCCCTGGTCCTTTGAGGTGACGGAGGCGCTGACCGGAGAGGATGAGTTCTGCTTCATTTCCGATAACAGCTATCCAGGCTGGCCCCGGGATGCGATCGTATATTCCTCCGCGGCATCGGACGAAACCCAGACCAACTGGAACGGGCTGCTTGGGTTCGTGCGGCTGCGCACCGAACGGCCGGCGTTCATTGCGTCTCTGCGGGTGCTGCCCATGGGAAACGAGCTGACGGTAGTCGCGGAACTGGATGCCGCCGTCTCGTGGCAGGGAACGCTCCGGCTGTCCGCCGATGTGCTTTTGGAACCCGCGGAACAGGCCGTATCCTGCCCGCCCGGGCGGACGGAAATCCGGTTTGAACACCTGGCGCTCCGGCCGGAAGCGGCGCAGTGGGATCTGGGCGAGGGAAACCTGCAGTCCCTCACTGCTGCCGGAGACGGGCTGGAAGAAAAAACCGTGCGCTTCGGCCTGCGGGATTTCGGCGCCCGGGAAGGCTGCCTGGTGCTGAACGGCCGCCGGTTCTTCCTGCGCGGAGAGGCGAACTGTGCGGTCTTTCCCGAAACCGGATACTGCCCCATGGAGGAGCAGGCCTGGCGGGAGGTCCTGCAGCGCTACCGGGCCTATGGGGTGAACTGCATGCGCTTCCACAGCCACTGCCCGCCGGAAGCGGCCTTTGCCGCGGCGGACGGGCTGGGCATGCTGATGCAGCCGGAGCTCAGCCACTGGGACCCGGAGCATGCCTTTGCATCCCGGGAAGCCCGGGACTACTATGAAAATGAACTCATGCGGATCCTGAAATGCCTGGCGAACCACCCTTCCTTTGTGATGCTGACCTTCGGCAATGAGCTGCACGCCGATGAGGACGGCCACCGGTTCATGGACAGCTTGCTGCGAAAAGCCCGGGAGGCGGATCCGACCCGGCTGTATGCCAATGGCTCCAATACCCATTACGGGCAGATGGGCCCGGACCCGGAAAGTGGTTTCTTTACGGCCTCTGACTGTTTTACCGAACGGCTCCGGGCCACCGTGGCAGGCCCAGCCGGCTGGCTCAATGAGCGTGGCCCGGATTTCCGGACGGATTATGGTGCCGGCATGGCGCGGGTGCGCCAAACCTCCGGCCAGCCGGTGTTCTCCTTTGAAGTCGGGCAGTACGAGGTGCTGCCGGATTTTGGCGAGATCGGGGAATACCACGGCGTGGCGCAGCCGGAAAACCTGCGGCATATTCGGAACAAAGTGCGGGAAAAAGGCCTGGAAGCCGGCTGGGAACGGCGGGTGGAAGCCACCGGGGAGCTTTCCATTCTGTGCTACCGGGCGGAGGTGGAAGCCGCCCTGCGGACGGAGGGCTTCAGCGGGATCTCCCTGCTGGGCCTGCAGGATTTTCCCGGCCAGGGAACGGCCCTGGTAGGCATGATGAACGCGCACCTGCAGCCCAAACCCTATGCTTTTGCGAACCCGTCCCGTTTTGCTGCCTTTTTCCGGGACACGCTGCCCCTGGCACTCCTGCCCCGGGTCACCTTCCGGGCGGGGGAAACCCTGCGCGTGCCGGTGAAAATCGCCCATTACGGCAAAACCGTGCTCCGGGGAATTCCATCCTGGCAGCTGGCGGATGAGCACGGAACGGTGCTCTGCGGCGGGGAACTGCCTCCATTGGAAATAACATGCGGCGGGCTGGCGGATGCGGGAGAATTCTGTCTGGAGACGGGAAAGCTGCCCCAGCCGGCGAAGCTGGTGCTGACAGTCTCCTTTGCCGGAATGGAGAATACCTATTCCCTGTGGAACTATCCGGATCGGAAGCCGGCCTGCCCGCCCGGTATACATGAATGCCGGCGGCTGGATGAAGATGCCATGGCGGTGCTGAAAGCCGGCGGAAAAGTGTACCTGGCGCCGGACAGCACCGAGGAAGCGCTGCCCGGGTCGGTCAAGGCCCAGTTTTCCACGGACTTCTGGTCGGTCTGCACCTTCCCGGAGCAGGCGGGCTGCATGGGCCAGCTGATCGACGAAAACCATCCGCTGTTTGAGCGTTTTCCCACGGCCTTCCACACGGATTGGCAATGGTGGCCCATGGCGGGACAGCGGGCCTTTGTGCTGCCGAAGCCGGTGAAGGCCATCGTGGAGGAAATGGATTCCTATGCCTTCCTGCGGCCGATGGCGCAGCTCTTCGAAGGCCGCTGTGCCGGCGGAAAGCTGATGGTTTCCTCCCTGGGACTGCACCGGCTCCGGGAATATCCGGAAGCGCAGGCGCTGCAGCAGGCCATCTATGACTACATGGATTCGGACCGCTTCAGCCCGGAGCAGGAACTGGACCCGGCGATGGTCCGCGGGCTGGTTCCGTGAAACAGAAGTGAGAAACAGACAGAACAGCTGCCCATTGGGCAGTTGGTTGATGAGGAATTGCTCGACAGGCAGATGCCCGAAGAAATCCTGTTCAGCAGCAGCAGTCCGACAGGCAGATGGCGATGGGATGCTGTTCTGCGGCAGCAATCTGGCAGAAAAGAGGAGGAATGAAAGATGAATGTCCGGCGGGAATGGCTGGAGGATCTGCTGGCAATTACGGGCCCGGTGTTGGAAGCCCTGGACCGGAGAGAACTGAAGCAGAAGCTGCCCCTGGGTTTCCACCCGGATCGGGCGGAATTTGCCCCGCTGGAGGCTTTCGGCCGGAGCATGCTGGGGCTGGCACCCTGGCTGGAGGCGGACAGCGGGAAACTGGATCCGGAGGAACGGGAACTGCAGGCGGCGTTCCGGGCCAAGGCGCTGCGCTGCGTGGAGAACGCGGTGATGCCGGACTCGCCGGATTATATGCTGTTTAACCGGGACGGCCAGCCCCTGGTGGATACGGCTTTTCTGGCCCACGCGGTGCTTCGGGCACCGACGGCACTTGCCGCCGCGATGAAAGAACCAGTCCGTCGGGCGTTGGCGGACGCCTTCCGGGCCTCCCGGGTGATCGTTCCCTATAACTGCAACTGGATCTTTTTCTCCGCCATGGTGGAAGCAGGGCTGCGGGCGCTGGGGGAGGACTGGGACCAGACCCGGGTGCTTTATGCCCTGCGGACCTTTCAGCATTGGTATGTGGGGGACGGCGCCTATGGCGACGGGTCCATGTTCCACTGGGATTATTACAACAGCTTTGTGATTCAGCCCATGTACACGGACCTGGTGAACGAACTGGCGCCGGAGCATCCCGAGATTGCGGAAATGCGGGAAGAAGTAAACCGGCGGGCGGCCCGGTACGCCTCCGTGCTGGAGCGTATGATCGGGCCGGACGGGTCCTGGCCCGTGTTTGGCCGGTCGGTCTGCTACCGGTTCGGTTGCTTCCAGATGCTGGCCCAGGCGGCCCTGCAGCACCGGCTGGAGAAACACCTGACTCCTGCGTCGGTGCGGTGCGGGCTGACCGCGGCCATCCGGCGGGTGATGGGCGCGAAAACCATGTTCGATGAAAACGGCTGGCTCCTGCCCGGCATCATCGGCCGGCAGGAGGAGCTGGCGGAAGGCTATATCAATATCGGTTCCCTGTACCTGTGCAGCGCCGTATTTCTGCCTCTGGGCCTGCCCCCGGAGGATCCCTTCTGGTCGGCTCCGGATGAGGACTGGACCGGAAAGAAAATCTGGAGCGGCGCCCCCTCCGTGATCGACCACGCTGCGGACTGATGAAAAAAGGAAACAGATGCCAGCGACAATGATTCTCAGAAACGCAGGTTGATAATTAATGTGGCAGATGGTACACTTAATATTGGTCTGGTCGGATAGGTGGTACGGTGGCAAAAGTCTTGGGAGGGTTAAAGACTATCGGAAGCGAGACCTTCACCGGAACGAAGTTCACGGAGATCTTCCTGTAGGGGGTAAGCTTTACCTCTGACATATTCGACGAGACAGGACTCATTGCGGTGTATACGCACAGTGATCCGAAAACCATTGCCTGGGCGGTGAGTAATGGATTTGTGGCGATGACAGAATAGTTTGAGTAGTAGAAAGGGGCATTTATATGAAAGAACGGATTCTGGTTGCCATCCTGGTAATCGGCATGCTGCTTGGTGCAGCTGTTGTGGCTTCGGCTGACGATTTGGAGACGACCAGCAGAGAGGTTACATGGTATACAGGCCTGTCTTCGGTACATCCGACGGATGGAAATGGCGTATATGGTACTTCCACGATCGGACAGATGTGGTTACCGAGCAGTGTACGTGACGAAACGAATACGAGCGTTACCTGGCAACTTGTCTATGTGAGCGGGCCGGATAATTTTGAATTGTCGTACGTTCCTTACAGCGATCAATATGGTCAGGATTGGACGGATCGTTTCTTTTTCGCTGAAGCGAAGCCGAAGAGCGATACGCTGACTTTGGGCACCTCTGTGTACATTATGAAAGCAACATATAAGGGAGTTACCTATGAGGGGACACTGAAGATCCATACTGAGAACCCATCCTCCATTCCGACAGGAATTGTATATAGGGTATATGAGAGCAACAGTAATGGAGATACTATCGGGAACGCTGTTGCTTTTTCCAATGGTGCTGTGACGGTGACCGAGGGACAGGATTATTATCTGAGTGCAATCTTCGAGGGAAATACTCCCGATAACAATAATGTGGAAAATCACTGGCTGAATTCTGACTTCCATGAAGGCGGCGCTGTGAGAAAAGAACGATGGAGCGAAACTTCAGATACGGTCAGACAGATCTACTGGGCCAACAGTGAGCATTTCACAGCAAAAGATTCGGGTACATATACAGCATATGCTACTTTGACGATTGGTGACACGAATCTTGAGGCAGTACAATCTTTCAAGCTGAGGGTGGCGGATGAGAATGGGAAAGTACCTTCCGTTGAATTGAAACTCAAGAATGTGACGCGAGAAGCAAATATATATTTGGGTCTCGATAATTATGGTAATGGAATCGGATCAGATTCGATCGGTGTCTGGTGCGATAGGCCTTGGCTGGCTGTATATTTCAATGATTACGATAAGCTGGAGAAAGCATTTCACGGCGAACCGCTTTGGACGATTAAAACGAGCGATGGAACAATTCTCTATAGTGGATCGGGGTATGAAGATTCCAATCAGGGAGTCCTTGAGTATGAAGTGAATACCTTCCCTTCTCAGGCGGGAAATGTAGAATACATCATTACCTGCGAATGGGGAGATCAGAAAGATACAGTTTCCAGTGTCTTTAGTTATATTCAACTAAATACTCTTCCTACAGGGCATAACTATCCGGCGACTGTGAACCTGCAAGTTGGTGATACGTTTGCGATTGAGCCGAGTGCAGAGCCTGCAGGCTGGAGCATTTCAGGGCAGTATTTCCATACTTACGTTATTGATGATTTCTTGAGTGAATTTGCTGAATATGACAAAAATGCATCTACAAACACCAAGAAAGTATATAAAGCAACAAAAGCGGGAGTGTGCAGCGCAACGGTTTTGCTGCAGACAGACACAATTTCTATCGGGAAGGAAACCTTCTTCAGAATTGCTGACGATAATGGGAATGTACCGAAACCGGAAGTCAGGATTGACAGTTGGTATGAACTGAAAAGGAGTTACTGGATTGCGCCCGGAACCACACCTGGATCAAATGAATATGGAAAAATTCTCGGCGATGACTTCATTGATCAGCTCAGCATTACAAATGAAACGGTCTGTAGAAGTGAACTGAACGGGAACCCGGTCTGGAGTATCAGTTCAAACCAGTATCTGGGATTAAGAGAGACCGGTGATGGCTTCGAAGAAGTCTACCTGAAGAAAATGCCGAGTACAGCCATGGATGTGGTTGTAGATATCACCTGCACATGGGATGGACAGACAACAACGATGCCGTATACGGTTCACTTTGAAACCCAGCCTGTTTCTTTGCCGACTGCGGTGAAAACCATTCCTGAGAACTGCATCATTGTTGCGCGAGTCGGGGAGCAATTCGATTACGATATAAGATTCAAGAATGGAGATGGATTGGTTTGCCACGAATCGTTCTACAGATCGCTTTCGGATAACCTGCAGAACGAGTTTGGATGGGATCTGACGCCCACCAGGAGCGGAATCTTTGAAGGGTATATGGAAACCGGCGTTGATAACCTTTACTGGAGGGAAAAGCTGACGATTGTGGTTGCAAAGGCTGACGGAACGTTGAAAGCCGACGATTACACTCCCTTTGGAACTGTAGCAACGGTATCGAGCGACTTGATAAGGATTGATAGTCAAGCCTTTGCTGGAACGAGCCTGACTGAAGTGGATATTCCAGCAGGAGTAAGCATCGCTGCTGATGCGTTTGATGGGACTGGACTGATCGCAGTGTATACCCACAATGACAGGAATACAATCCAGTGGGCTGTCAGCAATGGATTTGTTGCTTTGACGGAGTAGATGATCGAATGAAGTTGTATTATAAGAAAGGGGCATTTAATTATGAAGAAACGGATCCTGGTTGCTATTCTGTTAATCGGCTTGCTGCTTGGCGTAGCCGCTGTGGCTTCGGCTGCTGATTTGGAAACTACTAACAAAGAAGTAACATGGTATACAGGGCTATCGACAGAGTATATAGAGAATGGAGTTTATAGTCGTTCCACGACCGGACAGATGTGGTTTCCGGAAGATAAACGTGATTACACTGATCTGAGTATTCAGTGGGTGCTTGTCCATGTGAATGGACCGGACAATTTTGTCTTATCATATGAACCTCGGGACAGCTGGGAGGAAAGTTATTTTTACGCGGAAGCAAAGCCAAAGAGCAGCACATTGACTCCGGGCACTTCTGTATACACGATGAAGGCAACATACAAGAATGTCGTCTATACAGGGACACTTACGATTCATACAGAGAACCTTTCACAGCCGCCGACGGGCATGAAGCTGAAGTATGCTGAGTTCAATCCGGGGACAGGTGTTATTGGTGCTTATACAACGGTAAGCAATAACGGTGAAGTACTCATTCAGGAAGGGAAAACCTATGTTTTCACCGGCATATTTGACGGAGCTGCTCCGGGAAGCGCGGATGATCACTGGCTCAATTACTGGACCAGCGATGGGCTTACCATGCTGGAGCGGTGGGATTATACCGACAGCCAGGGAAACAAAATATTCCACAGTTATGATGGCGTGGTTCGAGGATATACTCCGGGCACCTATGAGTATGGAGCAACGATGTCTGTCGGCAACAGCAACCTTGAAGCTGCGATGAACATGACGCTTAAAGTAGCTGATCAGAACGGAATTGTACCTAAACTGAAGCCGGTTCTTTCAGGTAACTATGACTGGCTCAGCATGGATGCGGATAATATCGATTATACGATCTATCTTGGTTTAGGATTCAGTTCCAATGAATCCGTCTGGAACAGGGGAGAGTTTATAAACTTTAATATCTATAATTATGAACAGATGAAGAAGGAATATGGCGGGGAACCTACATGGAATGTGACGCCGAAGACCATCAGTGGGGAGACATTGGATTACAGGACCAACAGCAGAACGAACGGTATCTGGTCAATGTTTCAATCCATGCCGGCGACAGCCTCTGAATCAGAGTTTACTGTGACCTGCACATGGGGCGGAGAAACGGCGACAAAGAAAGTCAAGGTTCATGTTGTTCAGCCGACGTTCACACTCCCGACCGGCGTAAGTATCCCCGGAGTCGATTCCAATGGCGTTTATAATACTCAGGAAGGGAAGACCATAACAATTGAGCCGGCTGTTCTTCCGGCCGGCTATAGCGGAGTTCCCGGCTACAATGCGCAGTATTGGTCTGCAGGTGGTTTATGGGATTTTGCAAATCAGGTTTGGCCTAACCAGAGCGAAATCGCCAGAAAGTATAATATTATGTCCGGAAGCGCGGGTACATACACGGATACGATTGGTGTTTCCTATGGCGCGTTGATGGTGACCCAGAGAGTTACCTTCAGGGTTGCGGACAGCAACGGATACGTACCAGATCCTGTCCTGCCGTTGTCTATTCAGGCGAAATATTCACAAAATCACCCGCAGGCGGGACAAAAAATCGATCTGAACTGGTCTGTGACCGGCGGGACTGCGCCTTACAGCGTACAGATTGAATGGCAGGCGATGGAAGGCTGCCTGCGGAAGACGATGCAGTCAACTGTGTTCACAACTTCCTCCGGAACGGACAGTTTCACTCCGCCATCGGTTTCCATTGATCAGGTTCAGGCAAAGATTACAGTGACGGACAGCAATAATAATACAGAAACACAGTGGTGTTATGCACAGCTGGAAGGCTGGGATCATGGCTATAACAAGGCAGCATATTACAGTGTCTATAACGATATGGATTATGTGCAGGTTGGTCAGGAAATCTCCGGAAGCTGGAACATCACTCCCGGCCAGTATACAATCAGTAATGTCCGGTACAGGTGGATAACCTGGTACAAGGACAGTCAGGGCAGAACCTGGGAGCTGATGACTGATTGGACGAATGTCGGAAATACGCTAACCGGGAACACTGCCAAATATACAACGACAAAGGCGGGAAAAGCCTATTTGGATGTCGCGTTTGACGCAAATGACGGATGGACCAATCCCGGCGGCCGGTTCGAGCCAATTCAGGTATTGAGCCCCGGGGAAGCTCCGCTGGTGGCTGAAATCACAATCAATCCACAGGAAGCGAAAACCGACGAGGATATTACGATTGCATGGAATGTGACTGGAGCATCTGCCAACACGGATATCGATGTGAAATGGTGGTTCTATCCTTATGGGAATAGCAGCTCTTCATCTGAGTCACTCGGGCCGGCCTCGGCAACGGGAACAAAGAAGCTGAACTTCAGTGAATCCGGTTCTTTACAGGCCGAGATACGAGTGAAGGACCGGATGAAGGATCTTGAGTTCACACGTCGGGTCTACGCAACGGTGAAGGAACCGGCTGGATTCAACATCTCCGTTTCTCCGGCGAATCCGCAGCTCGGCCAGGAAGTTACCATCAGTTGGGAGATTACCCGGCAAAGCTATGATAGTGCTGGGCTTAGTGTTGAACTATATGCTGGATACCTGAAGAAAAATGCGGTGATTCCTCATGTTGACTTTATGACAAACAAAACCGGTTCCATCAAGTTTACACCCACGGAAGGCGATTCTTTCAAGGTGCGCGGCCGAATCGGGACGAATACCGGAAGCTTCTCGGTTGAAAGCGAAAAGATCCCGCTGACCGGCACCTGGAACGCGCCGGCTCCGATAAATGTGAATGTTACTTATACAGTCCAGCAGACGCGGTCTGTGTCGGGGCCGCACATCATTGCTGATTATTCGATCACAGGCGGGACAGGAAATATCAGCTACATCGATGCAACATGGATTCGCAAGGAAGCTGATGGACGTACGGTATATCTCCAGGCAAGAAATCTTAGCAATACAGCTGCCGGCCAGCTGGCCTTTACGCCGACAACGGACGGCAACTACGCGCTGGTCTTTGATGTTACTGATTATGATAGCGGATGGAACTTCAGACAGGATCCTTCAATGGTTACTGATATGGTAGCGGTGACGGGAACAAGCCAGACGGCGCTGGGAATCGATGTTTTTGCAGGATTGCCAGAGATGATTGAACCGGATGGAAGCTATCAGCTTTGCTGGGATGTGACCGGAGGAGACAGCAGCAGTAACAGGCAAACGCACGTCTATATGACAACAAATGATGGCATCGTTTTGAATGACTATACATCATGGGGTTATACGAACTATGGTGGGATTCCTGCGAATAAGATTGGCGCAAACAGCCAGTCTGTGATTATCGAGCTAACGCCGAAGGATAACACGTCGACAGGAACAACCTTCCGGACAGTGATTCCGATTCACCGCACTACGCCTGCCGTATATTACTATTATCGTGAGAGTACTGAAGAAGTGCTGGATTCTCTGTCGGTGCTGACCGGTGAATCACTGGAGTTTAATGTGATTTGTGAGGGTGCAGACAGGATTTATGGAACCGTTAAGCAGCATGGTACATCAACAGTGGTGAACAGTTTCTACAAGGATGGTGAAGATGTCTGGATTGATCTGGCTGGACTCGGTTTAGGGACATATGATATTTCGATTTGGGGATCGTTCAATGGCAGAAACGGAAGCGTAAAGGAATTTTCACTGACGATTCAGCAGCCGGGAACGATTTCCTATTCCTTCTCCGATGGCACGCTGACGATTTCCGGCAGCGGCCCCATGCCGAATTACGGTTTCTCGACGGAAAGCCAGGAGGACTATTCCGGAGCGGAATGGAATGTGTGCCGCAATACGGCTACACGCATTGTCATAAGCGATGGGGTCACGACCATTGGCTCCTGCGCCTTTGCCGGATTTGATCATGTGACAAGCGTTTCCTTGCCGGATGGAATGACAAACATCGGAGACCATGCCTTCTACCGGTGCAAAGCGCTGCAGGGCATTGTTATTCCCAACACGGTTACGGGGATTGGCACGGAAGCTTTCTATGGCTGCGAAAGCCTTGCCCAGGTAAGCCTGCCTTCAGCCCTTGTCAGCATTGGTAACAGTGCATTCCAGGATTGTACAGGATTAACCGGGGTGGTTTTGCCGGAGGGAGTGGAAGTGATTGGCAGACAGGCCTTCTGTTTCTGCGAAGCACTGGGAAACATTACCCTTCCGAGCAGCCTGAAGAAGATTGGAGCAGCGGCATTTGCTTCCTGCAAGATCTCCAATATTACAGTTTCCGGAAGCAGCAAAACATGGAGCTTCTTCTACGCGCTGGGGGACGGGGATCATCTCTACCACATTGCTCTTCCGGCGAGCGTTACCGAGGTTGGAGAAGGAGCCTTCTATGATAACAGGCTGGCTTACGATGCGCCAGACTTTATTACGCCATCCAGTCTGACGACCATTGAAGAAGAAGCTTTCTACGGCACGCAAGCTCGCTTTGTCTGGCTTACCGGGAACGTGGAGAAGATTGGTGCACGGGCCTTTGCCGACTCTGAAGTCCAATACGTCTTTATTCCATACAGCTGTAATGACATAGCGGCGAACGCATTCCCGAAAGACACCGTCATTCTTGGGTTTGAAGGAACGTACGATTATCCCAGTTACGCAGAGGCATATGCAACTGCCAATGGCTACAAGTTTATTAGCCTTGAGAATCCATTTGGCGGAAACGGGTGAGCTGTTGTCTGCCTGCAGGTGGTCCGGGAGTGCCGGTCTGGGAGGACCGGTTCTTTCCGGACCGTTTTTTTCTCCTCGATGCTTTAAAACGATTAACACGCGAAATTATTCAGGGGAGAAAGAAGGCTGGTTTGAAAAAAAGAACTGGATTGACTTCCCGGCGAAAAAAGGATAGGATAGGGGCTGCGGCGAAGGCCGTGAAAAAAATATCTCCTCGAGAAGGGAAAGAAAGAGAGGCAAACCATGAAAAAACTGCTGACCCTGATCCTGATCCTCGCCCTGGCCCTGAGCCTGGGCACAGCCGCGGGCGCCGAAGGCGCGGACATTTCCGCCCTGACGGTGACCTCCCCGAGCGGCGCGCCGGCGCTGGCGCTGGCAACCCTGGCGGCGGAGAATCCCGAGCGCTATACCTATGTGGCGGCGGACGCCATTGCCGGCGTCTTTGCCAAAGCGGAATCCGACTTCATTATCGCCCCGGTGAATGCCGGCGCCAAGCTGTTCAAGGCGGGTAAGTCCACTTATCATCTGGCGGCTGTCGTCACCTGGGGGAACCTGTTCATCGCCTCACAAAAGGCGGATCTGACGGCAGACAGCCTGAATGGGGCAGATATCACCCTGTTTGGCGAGAATACGATTAACGCGTCCATCGTACTGTATGCCCTGAAGGAAAACGGCATCACGCCTGCGAAAATCGAATACCTGGCCGGCGCCGCGGAAACCCAGGCCCTGCTGCTGAGCGATGAAAACGCCATTGTGGTGACGGCAGAGCCCATGCTGACCGCCGCGAAAAAGCAGAATGACAAGATCAATGCCATCGCCGTGAACGAGTTGTATCAGAAAGCCACGGGCAGCGACGGCTACACCCAGGCGGCGCTCTTTGTGCGTGCGGAAACGCTGGAGAAGCAGCCGGACGCGGTGAAGGCATTCCTGGCCGCGGCGGAGGAAGCCTGTGGCAAGTGCGCCTCCGATCCGGCAGCGGTGGCTGAAGCGGCGGCAAAGCTGGAAATCAAGTTCCCGGCGGCCGCGATTCCGGGCTGCGCCATTCGTTATGTGGGCGCTCTGGAGGCGAAGGAACAGGTGGAGAAGACCGCGGCGGTGGATCTGAGCCAGTTTGGCGGTGAAGTCCCCGCGGACGATTTCTACTATGGAGCCCAATAAGAAAAAGAACCAATGGCCGGCCTTCTGCCTGGGCATCCTCCTGGTCGGAGTGCTGATCCAGGCAGCGGGCTGGCTGAAAGGCGACCGGTTGGTGTTCCCGGATGTGGGGGAAATCCTGCAGGCCTTCTTCCGCCTCCTGGGCGTCGGTTCCACCTGGCGGCAGATTGGCACAACGCTTGTTCACCTGGCGGAAGCCCTGGCGGTTTCCTCCGTAGCTGGCACCGTGCTGGGGCTGGCCCAGGGGCGGAGCGAGTTTCTGCATACGCTGCTGCGCCCGCTGATGGCGATGCTCCGGAGCATCCCGATGATCGTGATGACGGTTATCATCATGGTGCTGTTCCGGTATGAGCAGGTGCCGCTGGTCGTCTCTTCCCTGATGCTGGTTCCCCTGATCAGCGAGGCGACCTGTGAAGGCGTTCGCCGGATCGACCCGGAACTGGTCGATGTGTACCGAATGAACAGCGGGTTCAACGCCCGGGTGCTCTTTCAGGTATATCTGCCCTTGATGGCCGGATACCTGAAGCAGGCGTATGTCAGCGCTGTCGGCATGGGCATCAAGCTGGTGGTGACGACGGAGTACCTGGTGCAGGCCCGGGATTCCCTGGGCAAGGCGGTGTACAGCAGCGCCTATTTTGTGGAATACGCGGAGATCTATGCCTACGCACTGATCATGATCCTGCTGGCCGTAGCGGTCAGCGAGCTTCCCGGCGCCATAGGCAGGATGGTTGAAGAAATCAAAGAACGGGGCGGTTCAACGTGAACTGCCCCGTTCTTTTGGCGGATTCCATTTGATTTGCTGCCGGAAAAACCCCTTTCGCGCGGCAGGCAGCAGCCTTAAATCGAACCCCAGATGCTTTTGATATAGTCCGCCTGCTCCGCGGAAAGGTTCATGGAAGACAGTACTTCCAGCAGTGACATGTGCTTTTCATTCTTCCAATACACGCACCAGCTCCATAAAGACCGCTTGTTCGAATCTGTCAGTTCGCCGCCTGCAATCTGTTTCAGGTCCTCCAGTTCCAGCCGTTCTTTTTCCATATTCCGCTCCTCTCTGCCGCCGGGGCGGCTTTTTTGTCTGCTCAGGTTTTCTATGCCTGAGTATAATATATACGCACCGGAATGGCAAGAGGACAGAATTTTATGATTCCATTTATGGCCAAAACGATCATTCCAATAATTGCAAATGCCAAAACTGATGATTCCAAACGATGGCAGCAGTGAGCGGAGAAGATTGAGAAAGAATGTTTTGGCGATTTACAGGCAAGATGGGAAATGGTATAATAACACTCACGAAAAACGCGGAATGAAGATTTCTTCCTTTACTTTAAAACACTTGTCTGTTACAATACTATAAGGAAAATTATGGACATCATAGCCTGAGAAAGTGACCGCGTCACAGGAAAGGAGCGTCTGTCAGTGAAAAATACATTTCGCGGCGGCGTGCACCCGGAGGAGAAAAAAAAGCTGAGCCGGGACGTGCCGCTGCGCCTGTTCGACCCGAAAGGGGAAATGGTGTTCCCGCTGAGCCAGCATATCGGAAAGCCAGCCAAAGCCATCGTGAAAAAAGGGGATCCGGTGCTGGTAGGCCAGCTGATCGCGGAGGCGGACGGCTTTGTTTCCGCCAATATCCACTCCAGCTGCTCCGGGACGGTAAAAGCGGTGGAGATGCGCAGGGTGCTGACCGGACAGATGGCGGACTGCATCGTGATCGACAACGACGGGCAGTTTACCGGCAAGGAGAGCTGGGCTGCCCGTGACGACGGAGGCACCCTGAGCAATAACGATATCCTGCAGCGGATTCAGGACGCAGGGATTGTGGGCCTCGGCGGCGCCGGGTTCCCAACCCATGTGAAGCTGAAACCGAAGGATCCGGACGCGATCCGCTGGGTCATCGCCAACGGCGCGGAATGCGAACCCTACCTGACCTGCAATGACCAGCTGATGCGCTCCAAGGGGCCGGAGATTGTCGAAGCCCTGGAGCTGGTGCTGCGGCTTTTCCCCAACGCGGAAGGCGTCATCTGCATTGAGAACAACAAGCCGGAAGCCATCAAAGAGATGAAGAAGGCCGTCGGGGATCGGGCGCGGATGAAGGTTAAGTCAATGATTACCAAATATCCGCAGGGCGGCGAGCGCAGCCTGATCGAAGCGATCGCCGGCGCCAATTACCCGGCCAGCCAGCTTCCGGCGGACGTGGGCTGCATCGTCTGCAATGTCGGCACCCTTTACGCGATTCAGCGCGCGGTGCTGTACCGGGAGCCGCTGTTCAGCCAGGTCTTTACCCTGACCGGCGAGGCGGTCAGCCAGCCGGGCAACTATATCGTGCGGGACGGCACCAGCTTCGCGGAGCTGGTGGAGGCGGCCGGCGGGCTGAAAAACGGCACGAACGCCATGGTGGGCGGCGGGCTGAAAACAGACGCGAAGGCCGTGAAGGCCCTGGTGGGCGGCCCGATGATGGGCATCGCCATCGGCAGCCTGGACGTTCCGATTCAGAAGCAGAACAACGGCCTGACGGTGCTGGATTTTGACCCGGTGGAAGAAGCGGAAGGCCTGATGACATCCTGCCTGCACTGCGGGCGCTGCTCCACGGTCTGTCCCATGGGCCTGACGCCCCAGCTGATGGCCGAAGCGGCGGAACTGAACAACCTGGAGCGGTATGAAAAGAAGCTTTACGGCCTGGAATGCATCCAGTGCGGCAGCTGCTCCTTCTGCTGCCCGGCGAAGCGGCCGCTGACGCAAACCTTCAAGAAAGCCAAAGGGGAAATCATGGCAAAAAGACAACGGGAAGGGGGAAACAAATAAATGGACGCCGGAATGATGAACCTTTCCTCCGCTCCCCATGTACGGGATAAGTGGACAACCCCGTTTATCATGCGGGTCGTGTTCCTGAGCCTGATGCCTGCGACAATTGTCGGCTGCGTCGTCTACGGCTGGCACGCGGCGGCCATTGTAGCCGTCAGCATCGTCGCGGCGGTACTGAGCGAGTGGCTCTTCAACAAGATCGCCCATAAGCCCTCCACCATCTGGGACGGCAGCGCGGTGGTAACCGGCCTGCTGCTGGCCCTGAGCCTGAGTCCCTCCCTGCCGCTGTATATTCCGATTATCGGCTCTGTGTTCGCTATTGTGGTGGCGAAATGCTGCTTCGGCGGCCTGGGCAAGAATTTTATTAACCCCGCGCTGGCCGGGCGCTGCTTCCTGCTGATCAGCTTCGGCCGGATCATGAACACCTTTGCGGTGGACGGTATTTCCTCCGCAACGCCCACGGCCAACCTGGCGGCGGGCAAGGCGGTCAACCTGACCTCCATGTTCCTGGGAACCAGCAACGCTGTCATCGGCTCCAGCATCCTGGCACTGCTGGTTGGCGGCCTGGTGCTGTGGAGCATGGATATCATCCACGGCCAGATCTGCTTCAGCGTGCTGGGCGGGTTCACCCTGTTCATCGCCCTCTTCGGCGGCCAGGGGTTTGACCCCACGTACCTGGCGGCGCAGCTGTGCGGCGGCGGTGTGGTGATGGGCGCCTTCTTCATGGCGACGGACTATGTGACGAGCCCGGTAAGCCGGCTGGGCCAGTTTATCTACGGCTGTACGATCGGGGTGCTGGGCGGCCTGTTCCGGCTGTACGGCAGCGCTGCGGACTCCTTCAGCTACAGCGTGATTATCGGTAACCTGCTGACGCCCCTGATTGATACCTATATTGTGGAAAAACCCTTTGCCTATCGGAAGAATGCTCTGCGCGGCCTGGATCCGGACAGCCGGAAGCCCCGGTACAAGCGGATTCCGAAGCCGGTGATTGCCCTGACGGTGATTGCTGCGATCGCGGGTGTGGCTCTGAGCGGCGTGTATTCCATGACCAAGGACACCATTGAAGCCCAGAAGGAAGCAGCCAAGCTGGAAAGTTACAAGGTTGTGGCGGCCCGGGCAGACTCTTTCCGCGCGATCGAGAAGGCGGAGGAGATGATCAGCGGCTCCCACGAGAACGGCGTATACGGCTCCGGCTTCGGGCGCGTGAAGATCAACGCGGTGTACGAAGCGGTGGACGAAGCCGGCAATCCCATCGGGACCGTGATGAGCATCACTTCCTCCGACGGTTTTGACGGGGATGTGACCATCGCCCTGGGCCTGGATGCGGACGGAAAGGTGACCGGCATCGCCTTTACGGAGCTGCATGAGACCCCCGGCATGGGCATGCGCGCGGATGAGGAATCCTTCAAGGGCCAGTTCGTGGAGCAGGATTCCGTGCTGACCCTGGTAAAGGGCGAGGCAAAGAACGACGGCGAAATCGCGGCGATTACCGGCGCCAGCATTACAAGTACCGCGGTGACCAACGCGGTCAGCGCGGGCATCCACTTCTACCAGAATGTGATCAAGGGGGCGAACTGAGATGAAGAAATGTCTCGAACGGCTTTATAACGGCCTCCTGAAGGAAAACCCGGTGCTGGTGCTGATGCTGGGCATGTGTCCGGCGCTGGCGGTTTCCACCCGGGCCCTGAACGGGATCGGCATGGGCCTGAGCACCCTGGCGGTGCTGGTGCTGAGCAACCTGATCATCAGCTGCCTGCGGAAGGTGATTCCCGACCAGGTGCGGCTGCCTGCCTATATTGTGATCGTAGCCAGCCTGGTTACGGTGACGCAGATGATCATCGAAGCCTATCTGCCCAGCCTGTACGATGCCCTGGGCCTCTACATTCCGCTGATTGTGGTGAACTGCATTATCCTCGGCCGGGCGGAAGCCTACGCCAACAAGAACAAACCGCTGCCTTCCGTGATGGACGGCATCGGCATGGGCCTGGGCTTTACCGCGGCGCTGACGATTGCCGGCGCCCTGCGGGAGCTGTTGGGCAACGGCACCATTTTCGGTGCACAGGTTATGCCCGAGGCCTATGAACCCATGGTGATTTTCATCCAGCCGCCGGGAGCTTTCCTGATCTTCGCGCTGATCATCGCGGTTATGAACGCCATCGGCATCAAGACCCGCCAGCGCCAGCTGGTGGAAAGCGGCTGTGACGGAAACTGCGCCCTGTGCGCCACCGCGTGTGAAAGCAAGAACCCCGAGGAGCAGAAGAAAGGGGGCGCTGAGAAGTGAACAAGAGCCTGATTATGATCATTGTGGCCGGCGCCCTGATTAACAACGTGGTGCTGAACCAGTTCCTGGGCATCTGCTCCTTCCTGGGCGTCAGCAAGCAGATGAAGGCCTCCATCAGCCTGGGCGGCGCCGTGATCTTCGTAATCACGATTGCCTCGGCGGTTGCCAGCCTGTTATACGATTTCATCCTGAAGCCCCTGGGCATGGAGTTTATGAAGACCATTATCTTCATTCTGGTCATCGCGGCTCTGGTGCAGATCGTGGAGATGTTCCTGAAGAAAAAGAGCCCCGCGGTCTACAAATCCCTGGGCATCTACCTGCCCCTGATCACCACTAACTGCGCGGTGCTGGGCGTGGCTCTGACTAACGTGCAGAACGGCTACAACTTTATCGAGTGCGTGCTGAGCGGCTTCGGCACCGCCGTCGGCTATACCATTGCCATCGTGCTGCTGGCCGGAATCCGCAGCCGGATCAACGAAAAGGACATTCCCGCGCCGCTGCGGGGAGCGCCCATCGTGATGATTGCCGCCGCCCTGATGTCTATTGCGTTTATGGGCTTCGGCGGGCTGTCATTCTGAGAGGAGGGGCCGGAGAATGAATATTATTCTGGTCACGACCCTTGTGATTGCCGCCATCGGCATCATCGTCGGCGCCGGGCTGGTGGCAACGGGCAAGAAATTCGCTGTGAAAGTGGATGAGCGGGAGGTTGCTGTCCGCAGCCAGTTGCCCGGGAACAACTGCGGTGCCTGCGGATACGCGGGCTGTGACGCCCTGGCGGCTGCGATTGCCAAAGGGGACGCCCCGGTGAACGCCTGCCCTGTGGGCGGGAACCCAGTGGCGAAGGAAATCGGCCGGGTCATGGGCATCAATGCCGAAGAGACGGAACGGAAGGTTGCTTTTGTTGCCTGCAAGGGCAGCTGTGAAGTGACGAAGAACCAGGGCAACTATATCGGCATCCGGGACTGCCGCGCCGCCGTTATGAGCGGCATCAGCGTAACGGACTGCTCTTATGGCTGTCTCGGTTTCGGCTCCTGCGTCGAGGTCTGTCCCCAGGAGGCCATCGTCGTGAAAGATGGGGTCGCCATTGTAAACCGGAACCGCTGCATCAGCTGCGGCCTGTGCGTCAAGACCTGCCCCCGGGGCCTGATTTCCCTGGTGCCGGTCAGCAAGGTGGTTCAGGTGCAGTGCTCCAACCATGACAAAGGACCGGCAGTGAAAAAGATCTGCTCTGCCGGATGCATCGGCTGCACCCTGTGCGTGAAGCAGTGTGAATTCGGTGCGATGACCTTTGGCAACAACCTGGCGAAGGTGGACAGTGAAAAATGCACCCTGTGCGGCAAGTGCGCGGCGAAGTGCCCGGCGAAGGTCATTACTTCCGGCACGGGCCCCGTGTGAGTGCCTTCCGATCAGAGAGAGGAAGAGGGAACAGCATGAATTATTTTAAGAAAAAGCAATGGACCCGGATCACCTGCTGCGCGGTTGTTGTGCTGGCGGCAGTGCTCTGGCTGACGGGTGCGTTCAGCGGAAAGCCTGTGAGCTATTTTCTGAAGAACCGCGGCGATCTCGGCCCGGTTTCGGAAGCGGATATCGAGTATGTGACCGTGAAGGCGCCGGAAGCCACCGGCAAGGACGGCACCATCAGCGCGAAGGACTGGGAATCCGTGTATCCTTATATTGTCGCCACCATGGGCGCCAATAAGGAAAACTCCTATGTGACCAGCTACCTGGAGCAGGATCCCTATCTGGTGAATATCTATGAAGGATATGGGTTTGCCAAGGATTATGGCAGCGCCCGGGGCCATGAATACACCCTGGAAGATGTAGCCAAAACCGAGTGGCCCCATGCCAAGGCCAACTGCCTGACCTGCAAGACGCCCAACTTTGCCAAGCTGGTGAACGATGAGGGCGTGGAGGTTTACAGCCGCCCCTTCGATGAAGTTATGTCGCAGATGGAGGAGAACATCTCCTGCTATACCTGCCATGGAAATGAAGCCGGCAACGGCGGGGCGATTGTAATCACCCACAGCTATGTGAACAAGGCGCTGGGAGACAATGTAAATTCCATTGATCCCAAAGTGCTGAACTGCGGCCAGTGCCATATCGAGTATTATTTCACGCCGGAAGACAGCGAGACCATGATGCCCTACCACAGTACGGAGGAAATGACGCCGGAAGCCATCCTGGCTTACTATGACAAGATGGGCTTCTATGACTGGATCCAGCCGAGCACCGGCACAAAGATGCTCAAGGCCCAGCATCCCGAAATGGAAACCTTCCTGCAGGGCAAGCACGCCGGGCTGCTGAGCTGCGCTGATTGCCATATGCCTCTGGAGCGGAATGAGGATGGCGTGGTGTACCACAGCCACAATCTGGTAAGCCCACTGGAAAATGAAACCCTGCTGCAGGACTGTGCAAGCTGCCATGGTGACACGGATATGGTTGCCTTTGTCCGCAATCTGCAGAACCGGGTCACCACCCGGGAGACGGAAGTCGGGAATAAGCTTTCTGCTCTGAAGGATGCCCTGGCGGCAGCTGTGGAGGCCGGAAGCAAGCCCGAAGGGCAGCTGGACATGGTGCGCGACCTGCACCGGAAAGCTCAGTGGTTCTTTGATTTCGACTATGTTGAGAATGCCGAGGGCGCTCACAACTCCTCCCTGGCCATGAGCTGCCTGAACACCAGCGAACAGTATATCGACGAAGCCATGGCCCTGCTGGAAAAAGAACTGGCGCCCATCGACCCGGAGAGCATGATGCGTGCGCGTCCGCTGTTCACCGAAGCGAATACCGACACGGCAGATACCGGGACCGAAACGCCGGAAACATCGGCAGAGGGAACCGCTGCGGAACCCATCGATCCGGAAACAATGATGCGGCCCCGCCCGGCGGAAACGATCGACCAGAACAGCATGATGCGTCCGCGGCCCGATACAGGCAAACTGGATGTGACGCCGGCAGCGGAAGGCGCATCGGATGCTCCGGCGGAGGGAACCACTGCGGAGCCCATCGACCCGGAAACAATGATGCGTTCGCGCCCGGCGGAAACAATCGACCCGAACAGCATGATGCGTCCGCGGCCTGACACAAGCAAGATGGATGCTGTTCCGTCAGCCGAAGAGGCTGCGGAAACCCCCGCGGAAGAAGCTCTTGTGGCGGAGGCCATCGACCCGATGAAGCTGATGCGCACACGGCCCGACACCAGCAAGCTGGATGTTGTTCCGGCGGCCGAAGAGGCTATGGAAGCACCCGCGGCAGAAGCTCCGGCTGCGGATGAAAAAAATGATACGGAGCGCATGATGCGGCTCAGGCCGGCGCTGTAACGAAGTATGACGGTATTCAGGAAAATCCGGAAATTTCTCTTTTCCATGCCCTTTGCCATCGGGCTGCTGTCGGTGCTGGCGATTGCCTGCGCCCTCAGCTCCCTGGTGACGCAGGGGCAGGCTTATAACTGGTATGTTTCAAAGTACGGTGAGCGGACAGCGGCGGTGATCATCGCGCTCCATGCGGATGACGCGTATCACAGCGGCTGGTTCCTGGCGCTCACCGGTTTTCTGTGCCTGAACCTGATCGGCTGCAGCCTGGTTCGGCTTCCGGGGCTCATTCGACGGTTTCGGCGCATGGGCGATCCGGATGCCATGGGCGAACCGACAGCGACAGAAGAAGGAATAAATAAACCGGAGTCTGTTTTCGAAACCCTGCGAATGCCGTCGCCAACGGCCCGGAAGAACGGCGAAGGCCGGGAAGAGCTGTATTCAGCCAAAAACCGGATAGGCCTCTGGGGCGCCTGGATTTGCCACATAGGCATTCTGATGCTGATCCTGGGCTTTGCCCTGGGGCAGTGGACCGGGAAACAGGAGACGGTGTACGGCGTTCCGGGACAGACGAAGCTGCTGGGGGATACCGGGCTGGCGGTGACGATCCGGGATTTCACTGTTTCCCTGCGGGAAGACGACACCGTGGAACAGTACACAGCGGATATCACGGTGACGGAACAGGATACCGGGCGATCCGAGGACGCGTGGATCAGCGTGAACAATCCGGCGAAGCGCTTCGGATGGACATTCTACCAGAATTCCACGGGCTACGCCTCCCGGGTGCGGGTGCTGAAGGACGGAAAAGACCTGCAGGAGGAAATCCTGTGTGTCGGGGAATCGCTGGCCGTGGCTGACAAGCCGGACCTGATTATCCATTTTCAGGCCTTCTATCCGGACTATGTGATGGCGGACAGCGGCCCGGCCACCCGATCCGGTCAGATGAACCATCCGGCCTGGCTGTATCTGGTTGCCTATCAGGGGCAGGTGCTCGGCATGAACGCGCTGATGGAAGGCGAGGAGCTGACCATCGACGAATACACGGTACTGTTTGACCAGCCCCGGAATTATACGCTGAT
Organism: Clostridia bacterium; assembly: GCA_017404985.1. Lineage (GTDB taxonomy): Bacteria > Bacillota > Clostridia > Christensenellales > Aristaeellaceae > Aristaeella. The sequence continues at coordinate 93,549 of JAFRBK010000009.1, forward strand.
TTCCGCTAAGCGGGACTTGTTTACCCCGCTGGCCCTCGCCGGGGGCCTGGTAACGATGCTGGGGCTGATGCTGGCGCTGTATGTCCGCCCGGCATCCCTGAAGGCGGTGAAAGACGGGGAGGCCTGGACTGTGTACGGCCGCTGCGAGAAGGGCGGCGTGCTCTTTGCGGAGGCGCTGCGGGACGCGGCGGACGCGGAAAGAAAAGGGAAGCCGGAAGGAAAGGGGGAACAGGGAACATGATACAGACAGAAAATGTGCTGTTCACCATTGTCATGGTCGGATATTTTGCCGCCATGATCCTGTACTTTGTTTTCGCAGCTACCCGGAAAGAGACACTATGGAAGGCGGCCTTCGGGATCCAGGCCGGCTGCCTGATCCTGCATACCGCGGCGCTGGTGATCCGCGGAATCGGAGCAGGCCGGCTGCCCATGACCAACCAGTACGAATTCGCCACTTGCTTTGCCTGGGCGCTTTGCCTGGTGAGCCTGATCTTTATCCATAAGTACCGCTTTCCGGCCTTAGGGATCGGCGCCGCGCCGGTGATCTTTCTGATCATTGGTTATGCTGCGATGCAGAGCCGGGAAGTACGGGAGCTGATGCCGGCTCTCAGAAGCAACTGGCTGGCTTTCCATGTCAGTACGGCGATCATCAGCTACGGGGCCTTCGGCGTCAGCTTTGCGGTGGGAATCATGTTCCTGCTCCGGGAGAAGCTGAAGGAAGGGAGCTATTGGGACCAGCACATTCCGTCTCTCCAAAAGCTGGACCAGATCGGCTACCGCAGCGTGAGCCTCGGGCTCCTGTTTCTGACTTTTACGATTCTGACCGGGGCGATCTGGGCTGAACGGGCCTGGGGCAGCTACTGGAGCTGGGACCCCAAGGAAACGTGGAGCCTGGTGACCTGGATCATTTACATGGTATACCTGCATCTGAGGCTGCGCCGGGGATGGAAGGGAAAAGCCGCGGCCATGTTCGCCGTGATCGGCTTTATCTGCGTGATTTTTACCTATATTGGGGTGAATACGTTCCTGCCGGGCGTGCACAGCTACGCATGAGGACTTTTGATACATTCGGAAGAAAAACGAAGGCGGACGAATTGGCTGAAATGGAATACAGGGTGCTGCGGACAGAGAAAAGGAGCAGTGGAACGGGACGGCGAATTATCGTCGGGTTCCTGGCGGCCATCCTTTGCATGGGATGGATCTGCGGCTGCGGGGCGTTTGCCGAAACGGAGGAGAACGGACTGGCGGTAGCCTATGTGATGGTGACGACCGATACGCAGGTTGGTTTTCTGCCTTTGCCGGCGGAGGGGGAGGAGGACTATTCCTATCCCATCCGCCAGACGATGGAGGACGGGACAGAAGTTCTGCATGTGGTGCATATCTCGTCAGACGGGTTCTAGGTGGAGGAATCCGACTGTGAAAACCAGAACTGCGTTTACCAGGGCAAAGTAACGTTTGAAAACCGGGATACCCGTATCCTGAGCAATATGGTGATTTGCCTGCCCCATCGGCTGACGCTTGCCCTGATGACCCTGGATGAAATCATGAAAACGGTATCATCGGCTGAGACGGCAGAAACGGCTGAGACAGCAGAAACGAAAAAATGAGAAACGGACACGAAACGGCCAACGAACAAGAGACGGCCAGCGAGCACGGAACAGTTAACGGGCAAGGGACGGCCGGCGAACACGGAACGGCTAACGGATTTCAGAAAACAGCACGGATGGTGCTGAGCGCGCTGCTTCTGGCCCTGATGCTGGTGTTGGGGTATGTGGAACATCTGCTTCCCAGTGTCGGCGTACCGGGCATCAAGCTGGGGCTGTCCAACAGCGTCCTGATCTTCGCGGTCTATATGCTCAGCATCCCGGAAGCCTATATGCTGATGACGATGAAGGTACTGCTGTCCGGGATTCTGTTTTCCGGCCCGCAGGCCATGGCCTACGCCTTCGCCGGCGGACTGCTGAGCGTCACCGGCATGTGGCTGTTTTCCGCCTGGATGCCGAAGCGAGTGGTTGTCGTTTCCATGGTGGGCGGCCTCCTTCATAATCTGGGACAGGCGGCTGTGGCCACGCTCATCCTGCATATTTCGGTTCCGGTATATTGGCTTGCGCTGCTCGGCGCGGGGCTGGCCTGCGGGGCGCTGACAGGCATCGCCTCCCAGAAAACACTGTTTACCCTGAAGAAAAACCGGTTTGGCCTCTCTGATCCGAAGGACAGGAAAAGCCCCGCCTTGCGGACGGTCCTGGCTGCCGTGGCACTGGTGCTGGCCGCTGCCGGCCTGATCTGGTATATCATGCGGGGCAGCGGAAGCTATTCCCTGGTCCAGCCGGAGGATCCCTCTCTGCCCCAAATGGTAACTTTCAGTCCGAACGGCTCCGCGGAATAAGCACGGGGCCGTTTGTTATATCATCTCCCGGAATATGAACCAATATAAAAAAACGAATCTTGAAGGAATTGTTTTTTTTTCTGTATAATGAGTCAACGGAACAGGGGTGCCTTCCCTTGCTCAGCGCGTGGCCTGGCGCGAACAGGCTGACAAATAAAAATGGAGGGAAAACCAATGAAAAAGGCGATGTGTTTCATGCTGTCCCTGGTTCTTGTTCTGCTGATTCTGGGCTGACGCTGCTGAGCAGATCTGGATCGACGGCAAGGGCGACCGTTTCGTGAACGAATACGCCGAGCGCGATGTGCTGGCGAAGGCGTCCCTGGCGCTGGACGGCGGCATCTTCTACATCATCTATGCCGGCCGCGGCGACATCACCAAGCCCGAAGAAAAGCTGACCGGCGCTCCCTACGATGCCCGTACTGCCGCGATGGTGGAAGGCGGACACATCTGGTACGCTTCCACGCTGAAGGAACTGGCTGAAGCGACCCAGACCGCTGCTGCCGGCTGCACCCCCGCCTTCACGGAGGAAAAGCTGCGGGAGACCATTGAGAAGTACAACGCCTATGTGGCGGCACAGAAAGACGACGATTTCGGCAAGGAAGTCCTGGCCGGCGCCATCGACATCGAAGCCATCGACGCCAATCCCGAAGTCGGCTACTGCATCAGCCCCCGCAAGGCTTCCCTGCACCACACCATGGGCGGTGTCTGCATTGACACCGAAACCCGTGTGCTTCGTGCGGACGGCACGCCCATTGAAGGCCTGTGGGCGGCCGGCGAAGTGACCGGCGGCATCCATGCCGGGAACCGCCTGGGCGGCAACGCCATCGCTGACATCTTTACCTTCGGCCGTATCGCCGGTGAACAGGCAGCGAAGTAATCCTTCCTAATCCCCATCGCCCCGAAGCCCTGAGCAGGCTTCGGGGCTTTTTCGCAAAAAACAAGGGCGATGCGCAACGAATGCAGGTTGCCAGAAGTCCCTTTTTTTGGTACAATCGAAGAACAGGGCAGGGATGCCCGATAAAAACCACAAAACGGTTAGGAGGAGGAACTATGAAAAAACTTCTTGCGCTGGTACTGTGCCTGTGCATGCTGATGTCCGTGACGGCGTTTGCGGACGGCGGCTTCACGCCCGGTACCTATGAGGGAACCGGCGACGGCTTTGGCGGAGCGATCAAAGCAGTCGTCACAGTGGATGAAAAAGTCATTACGGCCATCGAGCTGACCGGCGAGGGCGAAACGCCCGCGATCGGCGGCGCTGCGATTCCGGAACTGCAGGAAGCCTATGTCGGCAAGGCAAGCGCCGACGAGGTGGACGGCGTGACCGGCGCTACCCTGACGTCCACGGGCGTCAAGGAAGCCGTGGAAAAGGCACTGGCCCAAGCTGCGGCCGGCAGTGCTGCAGCTGCGCCCGCGGGCAAGGAACTGAGCTTCACAGCCGGTACCTATGAAGCCACGGCGGAAGGCTACAACGGCCCCGTGACAATCAGCGTGACCTACACCGACAAGGCCATCTCTTCTATCGACGTCGTTAAAAGCGCCGAGACCGGCCATGTGGGAGACCTGGCCTTTGTGCTGATGATCCCGGACATGATCGAAGTCAACGGCTCCGGTGTGGATGCCATCTCCGGCGCCACCTTCACCAGCCGTGCCCTGCGCAGCGCGGTGAACGATACTGCCGAAATGGCGGGCTGCTCCGACCTGGATGCTTTCAAGGCCGCCAAGAAGGAAGTCACTGCCCATGCTCCCGTGGAACTGGAATATGATGTCGTGGTTGTCGGCGCCGGCGGCGCAGGCATCGCTGCGGCAGCCCAGGCGGCCCAGGACGGCCACACCGTGCTGGTGATCGAAAAGAACGCGGAAGTCGGCGGCAACACCCTGGTTTCCGGCGGACAGTATCAGAGCGTGATGCCCTACCTGGTCTGGGATCCTGCGGATCCAGATGCCACCACCGGCGTCTATGCCCATAACGGTGAAACCTATGACAAGGTGAAGTCCGTGCAGGGCTGCATCGACGAGCTGAAAATGATCCTGAACTGGAGCGAAGAGCCCTTTGACGAAGCCTACTACAAGGATCATGAATTTGTGGCCGGTGACGCCCTCGAGCTGAGCAAGCACGGCGTCCATGCCGAATACCTGCCCGTGCTGAAAGAGCTGAAGAGCGAGATTCAGGCTTATCTGGACTGGGCGCAGCCCAAGCTGGATGCCGGCACCGCCGAGAACCAGCTGACCCTGTTCTCCACCCTGAACCTGCACATCTTCCAGACCTACTACGGCGGCCTGCGCCAGAGCGCGGACAAGAGCCAGTGGATTTACGGCGATGTGAACCTGGTCAGCCAGTTCATCAGGGACGGCCAGGGCCTGAAGGAGTGGCTGGAAGACCAGGGCGCTACCTTCATTGAGAATACCCAGCCCACCCTGATCGGCGCGCTGTGGTATCGTGAAAACGAGTTCATCGGCTCCACCATCGACCTGGACGGCGACGGCGAGCCCGAGATGGGACGCTGGGGCAGCTACTTTGCCGCACCCATGTCCACGATTTACAAGGCCAACGAAAAGAACAACATCATGATCCGCACCACCGTGACCGACCTGATCCTGGAAGACGGCCGTGTGACCGGCGTGAAGGGAACCTACTATGACGGAACGCCCGTGACCGTGAAGGCCGCGAAGGGCGTCGTGCTGGCCACCGGCGGATACGCTGCCAACATCGATATGGTGCTGGAGAACAACGTCTACTGGTCTACCGAGTATCTGTCCACCGCGACCAAGACCACCAACCGCTCCTCCCTGAAGGGCGACGGCATCCGGATGGCGCAGGCTGTCGGTGCTGCGACCACCGGCCTGGGCTTCACCCAGCTGATGCCCATCTCCTGGGTGGACAACGGTAACCTGGCCTTCGGCGGCGGCAACTATGCCTGCTGGATCAACCCCGAAACCGGCCACCGCTTCGTGGATGAAGGTTCCGAACGTGACGTGCTGTCCCTGGCTGAATTCCGGAACGGCATCGAAGTCAATGGTACCAAGGGCGTGTTCCTGGAGTTCTACAATGCGGCCCAGATGATGCCTGCTCCCATGCAGCTGGCGGACGGCGACTATGAAGGCCGGTATTACCGCCGGACCATCGCCGAACTGCCCGAGCTGTTTGAGAAGCTCGGCATCAAGGCGGATCCCGCTACCGTGATTGAAACCATCCGCGCCTATGATATGGCCGTGATGGGACAGAGTGAATATCCCGATGTCGGCAAGGCCATCGCCAGCCGGACTGTCGGCAATGTTGAAATGAACGAGGATGGCACCTATAAGGTGGACACCTACGACCTGGACAACACCCTGCTGACGATCCGCCTGATGGCGCCCTCCACCCACCACACCATGGGAGGCGTGGTCGTCGACGTGAACCGCCATGTGCTGGATGAAAGCGGCAACATTATCCCCGGCCTGTACGCAGCCGGCGAAGTGACCGGCGGCATCCACGGCGGCAACCGCCTGGGCGGCAACGCGATCGTGGAAATTTTCGTCTCCGGCCGGACCGCGGCGAAAGCCATCACCGAAGACAACAAGTAATATCCAACGGTTCAGGCCTCTCTCTTCTGTTGAAGGGAGAGGCTTTTTTCAGTTTCGTTTTTGGCTTTTTCCCTGCGGAACATTGTATGAACGTTTGAATTATGGTACACTAAACTAAATATGAAACGAATGTGCTTCGGGAGGCCGCTATGGAGCAGCAACAGGGAATTTACAGGGAATCAAGCCTTGAAAAAATCTCATCTCCGGATCAGCTGGACCAGTATCTGAAGGTGACGACACCAGCGGTGTGGATCCTCCTGGTGGCGGTGATCCTGCTGCTGGGCGCGGCGTTTTGGTGGAGTTCCCAGACGGCCATCGCCAGCAAGGTCACCGCGACCGGCACGGTGAAGTCCGGGGTGCTGACCATTCCGCTCGAAACCGATGATGCCCGAAAGAACGTGAAAGAGGGCATGAATGTGGTTGTGGGCGAACTGACGGATACCATCAATTATATTCAGACGACAGAGGACGGGGGCATGATTGCAGTCGCGATCGTCAGCCTGCCGGACGGGACTTATCCGGTCAGCATCAGCTATAAGACCACGCAGCTGATCAGCTTATTGTTTAACTGAGAGGGCCGGGCAACATGAACAAGAAGAAAGTGAAATCACCGGTTTCCCACAGAACTGCGAGGGTACCGGTGATTCTGCAGATGGAAGCGCTGGAATGCGGCGCCGCCAGCCTGGCGATGGTCATGGCCTATTATGACCGCTGGATCCCGCTGGAACAGGTGCGGTATGATTGCGGCGTGTCCCGGGACGGCAGCAATGCCCGGAACATTATGCTGACGGGAAAGCATTACGGCATGGAGGTCAAGGGTTTCCGCTGCGAGCCGGATGCACTGAAAGAACAGGGAACTTTTCCCTGCATTATCCACTGGAACTTCAACCATTTTGTCGTGCTGGACGGGTTCGGGAGAAACTATGCCATGCTGAACGATCCGGCCCGCGGCCGGGTCAAGGTGTCCATGGAGGAATTTGATAACTCGTTCACCGGCGTCGTTCTGATGTTTACCCCGGGAGAAAACTTTGAACCGGGCGGAAAGAGGGAGAGCGTGCTGTCCTTCGTCCGGAAACGAATGAAGGGCACGCGGACCGCCATCATCTTTACCGTGATCATGACCCTGCTGGGCTATCTGTTCGGCCTGATTGACCCGGGAATCAGGCGGTTCTTTATGGACCGGCTTCTGAGCGGGGAAAACCGGGAACTGCTGATGCCATTTCTGTGTATTGTGGCGGGGCTGGGAATTCTGCAGATTATTGTGGCCTGGATCCAGGGTGTATACAACCTGAAACTGAGCGGGAAAATGGCTGCGGTCGGCAACGCCACCTATATGTGGAAGGTTCTGAAGCTGCCGATTGTTTTCTTCAGCCAGCGCATGAGCGGCGATATTCAGGGGCGGCAGGCAAGCAATGCCTCCATTGCGGAGACGCTGGTCAACACCCTGGCGCCGCTGGCCCTGAGTGCGGTCATGATGGTGTTCTATCTGGTCATCATGATCCGTTACAGCCTGTTGCTGACACTGATAGGCGTGATCAGCCTGATGCTGAACCTGGCAGTGACCATGATCATCAGCAACAAGCGGATGGAGGTTATGCGCGTCACGCTGCGGGACAACGGCAAGCTGATGGCGACCACCATCGCCGGTATAAACCAGATTGAAACCCTGAAGGCCAGCGGGGCGGAGAACGGTTTCTTCCAGAAGTGGAGCGGATACCAGGCTTCCGTAAATGCCCAGCAGGTCCGGGTCCAGAAAATGGAACAGTATCTGGGCGCGATCCCGGGCCTGGTCAGCGCGCTGGCAGATTCAGCCATCGTCGTGATGGGCGTGTGGCTTGCGATGCAGGGCCGTTTTACCCTGGGCATGATTACCGCGTTCCAGCTGTATCTGAGCAACCTCATGTCTCCCGCGGAGGAACTGATCAATGCCGGTTCCTCCATCCAGACCATGCGGGCGGAAATGGAACGGGTCGAGGACGTAATGAACTATCCGGACGACGTGCGTTTCGCGCCGGAACCGGCAGAAGGAACAGAAGACTATGCCAAGCTGAAAGGCCATGTGGAAATGAAAAACGTGACTTTCGGCTATTCCAGACTGGCAAAACCCCTGATTGAAGATTTCAATATGGAACTGAAGCCCGGCGGGAGCATTGCGCTGGTCGGCATGAGCGGCAGCGGCAAAAGCACCCTCAGCAAGCTGATCAGCGGCCTGTATGCGCCCTGGAGCGGGGAAATCCTGTTCGACGGGAAGCCACTGAATACCATTCCCCAGAGCATCTTTACCGGTTCTCTGGCTGTGGTGGATCAGGAAATCGTTCTCTTTGAGGATACGATTGCGAACAATATCCGGATGTGGGATCAGTCCATCAAGGACTTTGAAGTCATTCTGGCGGCACGGGATGCCCAGCTGCACGACGACATCATGCAGCGCGACGGGGGATACAATGCCATGCTGTCCGAGAACGGGCGGGACCTGTCCGGCGGGCAGCGGCAGCGGATGGAAATTGCCCGCGTGCTGGCACAGGATCCCTCCATCATCATCCTGGATGAGGCGACCAGTGCGCTGGATGCCAAGACCGAGCACGATCTGGTTACGGCTGTGCGGGAGCGGGGGATCACCAGCATCGTGATTGCCCACCGCCTGAGCACAATCCGGGACTGCGACGAGATCATCGTGCTGGACCACGGCAAGGTGGTGGAACGCGGCACCCATGAGGAACTGTACAGCAAAGGCGGCTATTATACGGAGATGATCTCCAATGATTAGGCTGGCGGAAATCCGGGGAAACCGGCCGGAAAGGAGGTGCGGGAATGGGTTGGTTCAATGAACAGATTCAGGAGCGGAAAACGCAGGACCAGAAGGCGTTTACCGAATCTGTGGAATGGATTGCGAAAGCGGTGCTGGGCGAGCGGAATGCCGAGGCACTGGACGACGCGGCGAACCGTGACGGTCGGGACGCGATGGAAGCGATCCTGAAATATTTCAAACTGAAACCCCGCCCCGTGCCTGAATCCGTCACAGATTTTGACGAGCAGCTGGAATACTGCATGCGGCCCTACGGGGTTATGCGCAGGACGGTGGCGCTGCGGGGAAAATGGTATCACGACGGTTTCGGCCCGCTGATCGGCACGCTGAAGTCCAACGGCCAGAAAGTAGCGCTTTTGCCCTACGGTTTCGGCGGATATTACCGCCTGGACCCGGAAACCGGAAACAGGATCCGGATAACCGGCCGGAACGCCGGGGAACTGGAAACGGAAGCGCGCTGCTTCTATCGGCCGCTGCCGCAGAAAAAGCTGAATATCGGCGACCTGCTGCTGTTTATGCGAAAGTGTGTCAGCCTGATGGACCTGGTTGTGCTGGCCGGAATTGCCCTGATCCTGCAACTGGTCGGCCTGCTGAGCCCCCGGGTGAACCTGCTGTTAACCGGCATTATTTACGAGAGCGGCCGGGTTGATATGCTCATCGGCACCGCGGTGTTCATGCTCTCGGCAACACTGACATCGGCCATGATCAGCATTTCCAGGAGCCTGATGCTGAACCGGATGGAAAACAAGATGGGAGTATCCATTGATGCGGCAGCCATGATGCGGGTGCTGAGCCTGCCGGCCGATTTCTTCCGCCAGGGCTCTTCCGGCGAACTGAACAACCGCCTGAGCGCGGTCAGCCAGCTGGCCAGCCAAATTGTCGGGAAGGTACTTTCTGTGGGCCTGACCGGCCTGACCTCCCTTTTGTATATTGTACAGATCGTGAATATCACGCCGTCCCTGGCGCTGCCGGCGCTGGGCATCGTGCTGGGTTCCACCCTGCTGACCACCATGACCACGCTGCGCCAGATGGAATACAGCCGCCGGATGATGCTGCAGAATGCCAAACTGGACGGCATGACCTACAGCATGATCAACGGTGTGCAGAAGATCAAACTGGCCGGTGCGGAGAAGCGGATGTTTGCCCGGTGGGGCAGAATGTACGCGGCGGCCGCCAAGATCCAGTATGACCCCTCCCTGCTGATCAAGGTCGGCAACGCTTTCAACCTGATGATTACGACCGTGGGCAACATCGCGCTGTACTATATGGCCGTTACAAATGACGTGACCATGAGCCAGTATATCGCGTTTACGACGGCGTTCGGCTCGGTGAGCGTAGCGTTCAAGGCATTGGCGGATATCGCCATGACCTTCTCCACCATCAAGCCGACTCTGGAAATGGCGGAACCGATTCTGAAGGCGGAGCCGGAATCATCCGAAGGCCGGGAAATCCTGACCAGCCTGAGCGGAAACATTGAGCTGAGCAACGTATCCTTCCGGTACAACACCACCATGCCCTATGTGCTGCACAACCTGAACCTGAAGGTCCGCAGCGGGGAATATATCGCCATTGTCGGGCGGACAGGCTGCGGAAAATCCACCCTGGTACGCCTGCTGCTGGGCTTTGAGACGCCGGAAAAAGGCGCGATATACTATGACGGGAAGGATATCAATAAACTGGACCTGCGCAGCCTGCGTCGCAGGATCGGTTCCGTGACCCAGGATGGAACCCTGATTCAGGGCGAGATCTTTGAGAACATCGTGATTTCCGCCCCGCAGCTGACGCTGAAGGATGCCTGGGAAGCGGCGGAAATCGCCGGGATTGCCGACGATATCCGGGAGATGCCCATGGGAATGAACACCATGATTGCCGAAGGCCAGGGCGGCATCAGCGGCGGCCAGAAACAGCGGTTGATGATTGCCCGGGCGGTGGCACCGAAACCGAAAATCCTGATTTTTGACGAGGCAACCAGCGCCCTGGACAACCTGACCCAGAAAAAGGTCAGCGAAGCCCTGGACGGGCTGAAATGCACCCGGATCGTGATTGCACACCGCCTGAGCACCATCCGGCACTGCGACCGGATTCTGATGCTGGAAGACGGCCGGATCATCGAAAGCGGTACCTATGAGGAACTGATTGCGAAAAAAGGAAAGTTTGCGGAGATGGTGGAGCGCCAGCGGCTGGATACGGACGGGGAAACCGAACAGGAACCATCGAACCAAAACGGAACCGACACTGTTTCCGAACCGGAATGATGCAGAAAAAATGCTGTACGGGATGGTCGTACAGCATTTTTTCTGTCCTCCCGGGGAACGCCGGGAGCTTTTTTCTGTTTTATTCCACCGCAGCTGCGCCGCGTTCCATGGCTTCGCGGTTGATGGGCAGCAGGTGTTCCTTTTTGGGGCCGAAGGTGGCCTTCAGGGCTTCCATGGCGGAATCGATCGTCACTACACCGGTCTTTTTCAGGATCGCGCCGAGCATGACCATGTTGGCGGTGCGGGCATTCCCGAGGCTTTCGGCGATGCCGTTGCAGTCCACGGGGATAGCGGTGATGTCATCCCGGTCGGGGGTAATGTCGATCAGGGAAGAATTGTAGAGCATGATGCCGCCTTTTTCCATGGCGGGAGTGAACTTGATCATGCTGGGTTTGTTCATGATCACGGCGATCGGGATCTCCGTCACCAGCGGGGAGCCGATGGGCTCATCGGAGATGACCACGGCGCAGTTCGCTTCGCCGCCGCGCATTTCCGGCCCGTAGGAGGGCATCCAGGAGACGTTCATCCCTTCATGCATGGCGGCCTTGGCCAGCAGCTGGCCGATGAGCAGCACGCCCTGTCCGCCGAATCCGGCAATCAGAAATTGGGCTTCCATGGATTACTCAACCTCCTTTTTCACGCCCAGCGGGTACTGGGGAATCATGTTGGCTTCCAGCCATTTGAGGGCTTCCTGCGGCGTCATGCCCCAGTTGGTGGGGCAGGCGGAAAGCACTTCGACCATGGAGAATCCCTTCCCGGCAATCTGGGTTTCAAAGGCCTTTTTAATGGCTTTTTTTGCTTCCAGAATGTGCTTCACGTCATGTACGGAGGCCCGGGCGATATAGGCGGGGCCGTCCAGGGTAGCTAGCATCTCGCTGACCCGGATCGGATAGCCGCAGAGCTTGGGATCCCGGCCATAGGGAGAAGTGGTGGTTACCTGTCCCGGCAGGGTGGTCGGGGCCATCTGGCCGCCGGTCATGCCGTAAATCGCGTTGTTGATGAAGATAACAGTGATGTTTTCGCCACGGGTAGCGGCATGGGTGATTTCCGCGGCGCCAATGGAGGCGAGGTCACCGTCTCCCTGGTAGGTAAAGACGATATTGTTCGGATTAACCCGCTTGCAGCCGGTAGCCACAGCGGGAGCACGACCGTGGGCCGCTTCCATCATATCGCAGTTGAAATAGTCATAGGCAAACACGGCGCAGCCCACAGGGGCGATGCCGATGGTGCGTTCCTGAATGCCGAGCTCATCGATGGCTTCCGCCACCAGCCGGTGAATAATGCCGTGGGTGCAGCCGGGACAGTAATGCAGCGGCTTATCGGTGAGCACCTTGGTTTTTTCATACACTACAGCCATGATTACTTACCCCCTTTCGCCAGGGTTTCCACCTGGGTGATGATTTCCCGCACGGTGGGGACGATGCCGCCGGTGTGCCCGAAGAAATGAACGGGAACGGCGCCTTCGACGGCCAGCCGTACGTCATCCACCATCTGGCCCATGCTCATTTCCACGGTCAGGAAGGCTTTGGCGTGCTTCGCCGCGGCCGCGATTGGCGCGGCGGGGAAGGGCCACAGGGTGATGGGCCGGATCAGGCCGGCACGGATGCCTTCCGCCCGGAGTTTGCGCATGGCACTGCGGGCGATGCGGGCAGTGGTGCCGTAGGCGACAATCACATAGTCGGCATCCTCGGTCATTTCCTCCTGCCAGCGGCATTCGTTCTTTTCCATCTCCGCGTACTTTTCATACAGGTGGTTGACATGCTTTTCCAGCACGGCGGGATCGATATACAGGGAATTGATAACGGCCCGGTCCCGGCCGCAGCCGGGCTTCCATCCTGTGGCTGCCCAGGTCTTGGGCGGGAGGTCTGTCCGATTCTTATGCTCGGGCATTTCCACGGGCTCCATCATCTGGCCGATGAGACCGTCGCCCATGACCAGCACGGGATTCCGGTATTTGTCCGCCAGGTCAAAGGCATCCTGGGTCAACTCCACGGCTTCCTGCACAGAAGAGGGAGCCAGTACCAGCATGCGGTAATCGCCGTGGCCGCCGCCGCGGGTGGACTGGTAATAGTCCGACTGGGCAGGCTGGATGGACCCCAGACCTGGGCCGCCGCGGACCATGTTGACGATGACGCAGGGCAGTTCCGCGCCGACAATATAGGAAATCCCTTCCTGCTTCAGGGAAATTCCCGGGCTGGAAGAAGAAGTCATTACCCGGGCGCCGGCACCGGCCGCGCCGTAGACCATGTTGATGGCGGCGACTTCGCTTTCCGCCTGCAGGAAACAGCCGCCCTCGATCTTCGGCAGCCGCTTGGACATGTATTCGGGAATCTGGTTCTGGGGAGTGATCGGATAGCCGAAGAAGAAGCGGCATCCGGCCTGGATGGCAGCTTCAGCGATCGCTTCGTTCCCCTTCATGAGCATTTTCTGACCCATGGATACGCTTCCTCCTTTATTTTTCTACTTTAATTACCGCGTCCGGACACATCCGGGCACAGAACGCGCAGCCGATGCACTGGGACTGGTCCGTGATGGCAATGGGATGGTAGCCCTTGGTGTTGATCTCCTTGCTGAGGGCGAGGAGATGACGGGGGCACACATCGGCGCACAGCCCGCAGCCCTTGCAGGTCTCGGTGGCGATGGTCAGCTTGGCCATGAGGTTCCGCCTCCTTAGCATAAAGAATACAACTATTATAGATGCCGGGGGTGGCAGAGTCAATGCGGGAACAGGAAAAAAACGGGATCCTACAGGCAGAAAAAGCGGAGCCGGGAAAGGGAACATTTCAGCGCAGGGAAATTGCAAAAACAGTCAATTCTGCACAATAATCCGCCAAATAATACAGGAAAAGACCAAAAGTGAAGAATATAATAAACACAACGAACGAGAACGGATATGGGGGATGGGAAGCAGCATGAAAAAAACTTTTGGCAGTTATATGCGCCGATACTGGCCGCTGTATACCATGCTGCTCCTACCGACAGCCTTCTGCCTGTTGTTCAAGTACTGGCCCATGACCGGGCTGGTGATGGCGTTCAAAAACTTCAAAATGATGCGGGGCATCTGGGGCAGCGAATGGAACGGATTCGCGAATTTTGAGTACCTGTTCAGCAAGAGCGAATCCATCGGCGTCATTGTGCAGACGCTGAAACTGAACCTGTTTGACCTTGCGTTCGGTTTTACGATGCCGATCATCCTGTCCATCCTGCTGAACGAAGTCCGCTCCAAACCCTTCAAGCGCATTACCCAGACCGTGATTTACCTGCCGCATTTTCTTTCCTGGGTCATTATTGCCTCCCTGTTCATCATGCTGCTGCGGACGGAAACGGGGATCGTCAATGTGCTTATCGCCAACATGGGCGGGGAGAAGATTCCCTTCCTGGAAGATAACCTGCTCTGGGAGATTGTCTACATTTTCATCGGCGTATGGCAGAGCATGGGATGGGGAACCATCATCTATCTGGCGGCCATCACGGGGATCTCCTCGGAACTGTATGAAGCGGCGACGGTGGACGGCGCCGGCCGGTTTGCGAAGATCTGGCACATTACGCTTCCGGGAATCCGGGGGACGATCGTGACGCTGCTGATCATGAACCTGGGGCGGATCCTCGGCTCTTCCTTTGAACGGGTGAACTCCCTGAGCAATCCTTATGTGGTGCTGAAAAGCGCGAACGTGATTTCCACCTATATCTACCGGGTGGGCCTTGCCAACGGAAAATACCATTATGCGACCGCCATGGGCCTGTTCCAGAATGTGATCGGCATTATCCTGATCCTGATTTCGGACCGGGTAGCCAAGTCCATGGGCGAGAGCGGACTGATTTAAGGAGGGGATGACATGACCGTGAAAGCTGAACGGGCCGCGGGAAGACGCCGTGCCATCCGGCAGTCCGCGGGGAGCCGTGTTTTCGATATCGTGATCTATATCGTGCTGATTATCACCGGGCTGGTTTGCCTGCTGCCCTTTGTGCATGTGGTGGCGATGAGCCTGTCATCAAACAGCGCGGTCATCAGCCAGCGGGTGTTTTTTCTGCCGGTGGAGTTTTCTCTGGACGGGTATAACATGGTGCTTCAGGATCCATCCATGATGCGGTCGCTGTGGATTACGGTGCTGATCACGGCGGCTTTTACAGCCGTCGGAATGGTTCTCAGCATCCTGGCGGCGTACCCCCTGACCAAGAAGGAGCTGAAAGGGCGCGGATTCTTTGGGTTTCTCTACATGTTCACCATGTATTTCGGCGGCGGGCTGATTCCGGAATACCTGCTGATGAACGACCTGAAAATGCTGAATACGGTCTGGAGCCTGATCCTGCCGCTGGCGTTCAGCGCTTACAACATCATTATTCTGCGGTCCTTTATCCAGAGCTCGATTCCCGAATCTCTGGAGGAAGCGGCTTTTCTGGACGGAGCCAGTTACTGGGGTGTTCTGTTCCGGGTGGTGCTGCCCCTTTCCACGCCGGTGCTGGCCACACTGTGCCTGTTCTTTGCGGTCGGGCGGTGGAATGCCTACGGCGATGCGCTGTACTATATCAAGAATTCCAAGCTGTATCCCATGCAGCTGAAACTGTATTATCTGATGGGCATGGCCAGCGACGCGGCCACCCTGGCGGAGGGCGGAAGTACCACCTATGTGACGGGCGAGGTTGTAAAGGCCACCTGCGTAATGTTTGCCACGCTGCCGATCATTATTCTGTATCCTTTCCTGCAGCGCTATTTCGTGACCGGGATCATGATCGGGGCGGTCAAAGGATAATCTTTTACTCATTTGGTTTCAGGAGCGTGTGAATGCTCTGAAATATAACAAAAAGGAGGGTACCCCAATGAAGAAAATGGTTTCCATTCTCCTGGCGCTCATTCTGGCCCTGTCCGTAATGAGCTTCCCCGCATTGGCGGAGGATCAGGTAAGCACGACCGCAAGCGGCGCCAAAGTGATTACCTATGCCGAACAGATTGAGCTGAAGGTTCCGATCTATCAGCGGAACGGGATCAAGGATCCCATCGAAGACAACTACTGGACCCACTGGGTACAGGAAAACTTCGGCGACAAGTACAATATCAAGGTGACCTATATCCCGATCTCCCGTTCCGAGGAAGTCAAGGACTTCACCACCCTGATGAGCTCCGCCGATACGGCTCCCGACATGATTTTCCACTACGACAACCCGCAGCTGCTGGCCTATATCGACCAGGAGTTTGTGCAGGAAATCGATGAGGAAATGGTCAAGGAATTCATGCCGGATTACCTCGCCTATGTGGGACAGGATGCCTATGACGCCGGAAAATACAATGTGGGCGGCAAAAAGGTTCAGATGTATTTCCCCGCGGCCCGCGACAACGCGGACAACTGGGCGACCGTCATTCGTGAAGACTGGCTGGAAAAGGTGAACAAGCCTATGCCCACCTCCGTGGAAGAGTATCTGGATGTGCTGCGCGCCTTCCGGGATGCCAACCTCGGCGGCGACTACACGATTCCCGCGACACAGGGCCTGCCCAGCACCACGGGCATGCGCGCTGACTCCTACCGTACCGGACATACCGATCCCCGGGAAATCGCCATCTACAGCGACCTGCAGGTCGTTTCCCTGGACTGGGAGCCCATCAAGAAGAACTACAAGGTTCTGAACACCATGTACAACGAGGGCCTGATCTCCAAGGAATTCGCCCTGGACGCGGACGGGAACCAGGCCAAGAGCGACTTCGTCAACGGCAAAGCCGGCGTATACGGCTTCTATCTTTCTTCCAACAGCGACGTGATCTCCGCCCTGATGGAAAACTGCCCGGATGCCAAACTGGCGATCCTGGATGCCCGCTCCGGCGTGCCCGCAGGTGAAACCCTGTATGACTACCAGGCGGATCCCATCGGCATCTCCACCGGCATCACCGCCCACTGCAAGCATCCGGAAGCTGTCATGATGTACATCAACTGGATGGCGCAGCCCGAAGTGCTGGAGTATCTGGAATACGGCGAAGAAGGAAAGCATCACTTCGTGAAGGACGGCCTGAAGGTGCTGAACTCCGAATATGACGGACCGGACCGCTTCGTTTCCACCAACGCCAACATCGACCTGTTCGTGATGGTAACACAAACCCGCCGGGATGCCACGTCCCTGGAAGCGATGAGCGCCACCTACTGCCCCATCGGCTATGAGTACCTGATGAAACAGATCTTTGACAACAACGCCAACAAGACCTATATCCGCAACTATCGGTTCACGACGCCGATCGTCAGCCAGAGTGAATACGGCGAGGATCTGCGCGCCCGGTTCCAGGCTATCTCCGCCCAGGTGATTACCTGCCCCGAAGCGGAATTCGACACGCTGTATGACCAGCTGGTTGCCGAATACTGCGCCGCCGGACTGGATGAGATCCATGCGGAAAAGGCGAAGGTCTACGACGCTGAGAACTGAGAACAGCCCGTACAGCAAACTGACCGGCAGCATGCCGGTGAGACCGGGAATGCTGTGAAACCCGATAACGCAGGGTGTTAACCGTACCGCAGCATCCCTGAACATCCATAAAAAAGCTCCCTTCACAGAAGGCAGGGGAAAGAAACCTGCCCTGTGAAGGGAGCTTATTAATTGTTCCCTTTATAGGCCAGCCCGAGCATCGTGATATCGTCAAACTGGTCCGCGGTTCCGGCAAACTGACGGATATCCTGAAGTACGCCTTCGAGGATTGTTTTCTGGTCTGCATCCTTCAGCCGGTTGAGCTGTTCCTGCATGCGGCCTGTGCCGTATTGCTTCAGCTTTTCATTCACTGCTTCCGGCACGCCGTCCGTGTAGACGAATACCCGGTCTCCCGGGTTCAGCTGAATATCATAGTCGGTTGTGAAAACATCCTCAAAAGTGCCCAGCACCTCTCCGTGCGGATCCTTCAGCAGCTCATAACTGCCTTCAGCCCTCAAGATTGCCGGATACTCATGCGCGGCGTTGCAGCAGCGCATCAGCCCTGTTTTCAGATCCAGTATTCCCAGCCAGACCGTGACAAACATATCCGCGGCGTTTTCCTCGCACAGGGTGCTGTTCACCTTTTTCAGCAGTTCCGCAGGATCCTGCTCTGTTCGTGCATGGTCCTTAATGGCCGTCTTGGCCCGCATCATGAACAGGGAAGCCGGGATCCCCTTGCCGCTCACATCCGCGATTACCAGGCACAGGCGCTCCGGACCGGAATAAAAGAAATCATAAAAGTCGCCGCCCACCTGCCGAGCGGGAGTCATCATCGCAAACAGCTCCACTTTTTCCGTCGGCAGGTGAAAATCCTTCGGCAAAGAAGAGGACTGGATCTCGGCGGCGAGCTTCAGATCATCCTCCATTCGTTTTTCTGCCGCAGCAATATATTCTTTCAGAGCGGTTACGGTCTTATTGATATCATCGCTGAGGCCCGAAAACTCCGGAGATGTCCTGACACTGACTTCCTCATCCAGCCGGCCACCGGCAATTTTATCCAGTGATACTTTCACCCGTTTCAGGTTCCTTACCACCAAACGTTCCACCAGGAACGCCATGATGGCATAAAACACTGTCAGCAGCAGGAAATCCTCCAGCGTGTTTTCATATATTGCTGATTCAAGATTATCATAGACAGATGTCAAGTCACGCAGCGTCATCAGCGCATATTGATCGCCGATGGAAACGAACAGTACCAGGACTCTGACACCTTTCTCCGGCGTGATCTCATAAGGCGGCCGGTCCAGGTTTTTCCTGATCATCTGCAGGTCTTCTTCACTGCAGTAAAGCGGCTCTCCCTGATTCATGACATCATCCGGAGTCACATAGCGGCCGTTTTCCAGCTCCACCAGCAGCGTAACATCCCTCATGGAATCCTGGTACTGTACACGGTTGAACACTTCCCCGATATCGCCGGAATCTTCATACAGGGAACGAGTTTTTTCCCCGATATAGGCGATTTCCGTCGAGGCGGTTTCAATGGCCATCCTGTGCTGGAACCGGTAAAGGCCAAAAGAATCGAACAGGAACAGTACAACTGTAGCAGCCAGAAGCCAACGCTGAACCTGCATGCTGATCGGGGTCTCATTCCACCGTGTATGGATCCAGAGTTTTGATCTGTTTCCGGAAATCATCCTGACCGCGATGGTGCACAGGGACAGTCCGCCAGCCGTGAAAAGGGCCATTGGAACCGCAGCAAATTTAACGAGCGAATATGCCGAAGCCATGCTGCCCCGGTTTGTGAACAGAATCGCGTACATGTGGAAAGCTTCTGTCAGTATGCCAAGAAAGAATGCCTGAGAGACCGGCGGATGATCCCCTTTATATACCCACTTGTTCAGATATGCCGCCATGAAACCGGCCAGGAAGGTGCTCAGGGCACAGGCGACTTCCGTAAACCGCCCAAGATTCCACAGTTCGCCCGCAAGAATCCGTTCGGTGCTACCGACAGTGCCGGCGATGATGCCACTCAGGGGGCTGAAAAAACAGGCCCGCGGACAGGGGACCGATATCCAGCACGTTCATGATCAGCATATCATGGTATTCGATTCCGATATGGTTGGATGCGACGGAACAGGCGCCGAAAACCAGGCCGATCAGGACCTTAAGCCTGGTTCTGAAGGGCTTCTTGCCTTTGCAGAAGTCCCAAAGCACAGCCGTAATCAGTACATACAGCAGTGCAGCGACCGCCATTTTCAGCATCATATTCCAGTTCATGATATATCCTCTCTGCGTCGGTCCGGAGGGAAATCAGGCAGAAGAGATCCGAAAGAAAACCGCTGGCAGGGAAGGCGGCCGGTAGTTTCTATTCGATCATTCTCCGAAAAGCTGGGTGGAGTAATAGCGTTCTGCGGTGTCCGGGAGCACGGTGACAACGGTTTTTCCGGGCCCCAGTTTTTTCGCCAGACGGATGGCGGCAGCCACATTGGTTCCGCCGGAAATGCCGCAGGCGAGGCCTTCTTCCCGGGCCAGCCTGCGGGCTGTATGAATCGCTTCCTGATCGGTGACCACATAGATATGATCATAGATTTCCCGGTTCAGGATGTCCGGGATGATTCCGTCGCCGATGCCCATCTGGAGATGGGTCCCGATGGTTCCGCCGGCCAGGATGGCGGCGTTTTCCGGTTCGACGGCCCAGATTTCCACGTCCGGGTACTGGGCCTTAAGCACTTCGCCGATTCCGGTCAGCGTTCCGCCGGTGCCGATCCCGCTGCAGAAGCCATGGATCGGTTTCGCGACCTGCGCCATGATTTCCAGCGCAGTGTGCTTTTTATGCGCCAGGGTATTGTTCGGGTTTTCGAACTGCTGGGGAACGAATACCTTTGGGTTCTTCTTTTTCATGTTCAAAGCCGCCTGAAGGCATTCCTCCATACACTTGCCGATATCGCCGGCGTCGTGGATGAGCTTGACTTCGGCCCCGTAGTGCCGAACCAGCTTTCGACGCTCTTCGCTGACAGAATCGGGCATGATAATGATCGTTCTGTAACCGCGAACCGCTCCGACCAGTGCCAGGCCGATTCCTTGGTTGCCGCTGGTGGGCTCTACAATAATGCTGTCCAGACCAATCAGGCCATCCTTTTCTGCCTGCAGGAGCATATTCATCGCGGTACGGGTTTTAATGGAACCGCCGACGTTCAGCGGTTCCATTTTGACCAGGATCTCCGCGCTGCCTTCTTCAGGCATCCGATTGAGGCGGATCACCGGCGTGTTGCCGATGGCATCCAGAATGCTGTCACAGATCATGGGGCAAACCTCCGTTCACAATTTCATTTACAGAATGGTTTTCAGGTACTCCGCCAACAGGCGGCCGGCCTGGGCGTTCCAGACGGCATTGGGATGCTGGCGGGCACCGTAATCCTCCGGGCCGTAATCCGGCAAGGCAAAGGTGTACAGCTCCTCCATGCCGCTTTCGCGGGCTTCGGCAATGGCCTGCACGGCGATTTCCGGATGATGGGCTGAGCCAGGGAGAATCCAGCAGATTTTTGCTCCGGGGTTGTTGGCCCGGATCTTGTTCAGCAGGGTCCGGCAGCCGGCGAGGATCAGCGGAAGGTCCTTCTCCGGCGTCCCGTTCATGGCAACACCGCCGAAGTCATTGGTCAACAGGCGGATGCAGACGAGATCCGGCTGCCAGGAGGAAAAATCACAGGGTTTCCGGCAGCCACGGGCTTCCGCGGCAGGGCCGCGGAGCACGCCGGCGTTCAGTTCATAACCGTCTGTCATATTGCCGGAGGGATTATGCTCCCAGCTCCAGCAGACGCCGTAGCCGCTCTGGGACAGGATCCGGGGCTCCGCGTCCAGCAGGCCGCAGGCGATCCAGGCGTAGTTGGCCCGGGCGGAGAACCAGGGCGTGATCCATTCCTCGTTGTCCCGGGGAGCAAGGACGCCCTCTCCGCTGGTCAGGCTGTCGCCGATGAATTCGATTTTGTATGCCCGGGGATGCAGAGGCTGCAGTTCCCCGTCCAGGCGGAGGGATCGGAGCAGCACAGTGGCTTCCGGGGCATCCGGCATGCACTGGGTTTCCTTTATCAAGGTGACCAGGCGGGATTTGTCCGCTTCCATGCCCAGGATCAGGGGATAAAAACGGCATCCGGGCTCCACGGGGAAGCGGGCGACGGGGCAGCCATCGGCCAGCACCATCATCCACATAATGGGGGAAAGAGCAGGTGCTTCCAGTTCAGCCCAGCAGGAAGCGCCTTTGAACTGGAATTCCACGCCGGAACCGGTCCAGTCCAGCGCCAGGGGCGACTGCTCCCGGTCCAGGCGGCCCAGAATACGCAGGTCCGGTTGTGCGGCGGAAACGGGAATGGTGACAGCCATTGGTTGATCCTCCTTGATTGCCTTTCTGTACAGCAAAGGCAGCCGGACCAGGCCGGCTGCCTGAAAAAAGCAGGATGATTACTTCAGCATGGATTTCTCCCAGCAGTCATAGGGCTTCAGGCCGAGCAGCTCCACCACGGTGGGGGCCACATTGGCCAGGCCGAAGGGGCTTTCGGTGTCCATTTCGTGGCGGGCATCCTTGTCATGGATGATGAAAGGAACGGGATTCAGGCTGTGCGCCGTGCGGACAGAAATGTTACCCTTCTTATCCCTTTCCAGCATCTGGTCGGAATTGCCATGGTCGGCGGTGACCACCAGGATGCAGCCATGCTCATCACAGGCTTTCAGGATCCGTGCCAGCTCCAGGTCCACGGATTCCACCGCGATCTCGGTAGCCTGCAGGTTGCCGGTATGGCCCACCATGTCGCCGTTGGGGAAATTGCAGCGGATGAAGCCATACTTGCCGGATTCGATCGCCGCGATCACCAGATCAGCGATTTCCGTGGCCTTCATCCAGGGGCATTCATCGAAGGAACGGACATCGGAGGGCACTTCCTGCCAGGTTTCCAGTTCCTCGGAGAATTTCTCGCTGCGGTTGCCGTTCCAGAAATAGGTCACGTGGCCGTATTTCTGGGTTTCAGAACAGGCGTATTCGTTGATGCCGTTTTCCACCAGCAGCTCCGTCAGCGTATGGCGGATTTCCGGCGGATTCACCAGGAAAGCCTTGGGGATGCAGAGGTCCCCGTCGTACTGCAGCATGCCAGCGTACTTCACCTTCGGCACGGCGCCCCGGTTAAAGTGGGAGAAGTAAGCATCCCCGTCGAAGGCCATGGAAATCTCCAGGGCCCGGTCGCCGCGGAAGTTGAACAGGATTACGGAATCCCCATCCTTCATGGGGCCGACAGGCTTGCCGTTTTCGGTGATGATGAAGCCGGGCAGGTCCTGGTCGATGATGCCGGGATTCTCGGCACGGGCGGTTTCAATGGCCTCCCGGGCGGAAGCAAAGCCGCGTCCTTCGCCGTGGACATGCAGGTTCCATCCCTTTTCCACCATGCCCCAGTTGGCCTGGTACCGGTCCATGGTCACGACCATGCGGCCGCCGCCGGAGGCGATGCGCCCGTCAAAGGAGGCGTCGTTCAGTTCAGCCAGCGTCTTTTCCAGCTGGTCCACATAGTCCAGGCAGGAAGTGGCGGGTACGTCACGCCCGTCCAGCAGGATATGCACCCGGGCGGTTTTCACACCTTCGGCCTTGGCTTCCTTCAGCATGGCCAGCAGGTGGGAAATGTTGCTGTGCACATTGCCGTCGGAAAGAAGGCCGATGAAATGCAACGCGCCGCCGGAGGCTTTCACGCCGGAGACCAGATCCTTCCATGTGGAAGAAGCATAAATCTTTCCGGATTCAATTGACTCATTGACCAGCTTGGCTCCCTGGGAATACACCTGGCCGCAGCCCAGGGCATTGTGGCCGACTTCGCTGTTGCCCATGTCATCATCAGAGGGCAGGCCCACCGCGGTACCATGCGCCTTGATAATCCGGAACGCGTCCTTTTCCTTCAGGGCATCCAAGGTCGGGGTCGTGGCCTTGGCCACCATGTTTCCCAGCTCGGAGGGCGTTTCCCCAACGCCATCCATCACAACCAGCACAACGGGCTTTTTCATATCCGAAGCATCCTCCTGTAATGATTCTATTGAGGGGCACGAAGCCGGGGAAAACCGGATCCGCACACCAAATCAGCATAGCGCAAACCGCCTGAAATGTCAATCAGCATCCCTTGCCCGCGCTTGACAAATCCGCCCTGAATCCATACAATACAAACGGCTTTGTACGTACAACTTGAGGCAAATCCGGAGGAGGAATGACCGATGAAAAAGATTTGCAGAATCCTGGCATGCATTCTGCTGTTTGCCCTGCTGCTGCCGGGGCTGTCCCTGGGGGAGGAAGCCGGTACGGCCAGTGCGGACTATGAGCCCCTGTATACACTGGCAGAAGAAGCCGGTTTCAGGCTTGGCGCCTGCTTCAGCCCGTGGGATCTTACCAACAGTACTTACATGGAATTTGTGACCCGGCACTTCAATTCTCTGACCTGTACCAATGAGACCAAGGCCTATTCGCTGCTGGACCAGCGGCTGTCTCGGGCGGCGGAGGACGGCATGCCGCGGATGAACTATACAACCGCGGACAAGATGATTGCTCTGGCGCAGGAAAAAGGGATTGGCATCAGGGGCCATGTGCTGGTCTGGGACGCGAACATGACGCCCTGGTTCTTCCATGAAGGCTATGACGAAAAGCAGCCCTTCGCGGACCGGGAAACCATGCGGCTACGCCTGGCCAGCTATATTGACCAGGTCATGACTCACTTCGAGGAGAAGTTTCCCGGCGTGGTCTACTGCTGGGACGTGGTGAACGAGGCCATCGGCGACAGCGCGGCGGAATACGCCGCCGGCGATCCCTGCCATCTGCGGACTCTTCGGAACGGGAGCCCCAACCTCTTTCTGGAGCATGTGGGAGACGATTATGTTGCCTACGCGTTTCTCTGCGCGAGAAATACCGCGGAAAAGCTCGGGAAGGATATTCGCCTGTTCTACAATGATTACAATATGTTCATGGAAGACAAACGCAGTGCGGCGCTGGCTCTGGTGGATTCCATCAACAGTTATGCCATGGACGAAGCGGGCCATCCCCGGAAGCTGGTCGACGGCATCGGCATGCAGGGATATCTCGGCGGGTATGGCAAACAGGAAGGGTGCCTGGCGGACAGCCTGCTGACGCAGGTAGCTGAATCCATCAAAATATATGCGGACAAGGGGCTGGAGGTCCAGATTACCGAGATGGCTGTCCGGAATTATGAGAAGGAGAAGGCGCCGGAGCATGCCGCATTCTATGCACGGCTCTTTACGGAAGTGTTCCTGCCCGCCAACGCCGGGGAACAGAAACCGCTGACAGCGGTCTGTATCTGGGGTGTCGCCGACTGCCCCCAGCTGCCGAAGAATAATTATATCTGGAAGCTGAACAGCCCTTACGGCGGACTGATCACGGAAAAAGGCGCGATCAAGACCTCCTTTGACGCTGTATACCGGGCACTGAAATCATACGCGGAGAAGAATTGAGAGGGAAGAATAAGCCATGGACAGCGATTGGAATCTGAAGGGATGCCGGAGAAATGACCCATCCCGGTTCCGTTCGGCGGAGGATGTGGTTGCCAGAATCCATGAAGTGGGTTTTCTGCCGCTGTTCGCGACAGATATTCCCGGCTTTTCGGTCGAAGAACACACGTATGCCTGGGATTGGTGGTCGGATGATCCCAAATCGGATCCATGGGCGTGGCGAATGGAAATTGCGGCCAGGGATGATATTGCCTATGGGAAATTCTTTGACAGGAAGGCTGGATTCATCTCCAAGTCCTGTTTTCCGGCTTTTGCGAATTACCGCAGAGACGGCTATGACCATGAAGGCCTGTATGAAGACGGAAAAATGAATGGCCGGGCGAAGAGAATTCTGGACGTGCTGGAACTCAATGAAGATGCTGTCGGCCTGGAAATGATGTCCGGAGAACTGAGAAAGAAGGCTGCCATTGAGAAAGGCTTCGATAACGTACTGATTGATCTGCAGATGCAGGCCTTCCTGCTGATCAGTGGATTCCGGCAAAAACGGAACAAGCGCGGAATCGAATACGGCTGGCATCTGCCGTCTTTCATGACGCCGGAAACCAAATGGGGATACGATGCTGTAAACAGCGTTCATGAATCACCGGAGGAATCCCGGAATTGGATAGAAGAAAGGATCAGACAGTTTTACCCGGAGGTCGGTGAAAAAGAGATCCAAAAAGTGATAGGGATCAGACGCTGAGTGTTTTACTGTTCGATCAGCTCAATCCGGCGGATGTCCTCTTCCAACGGGGTGATGTAGGCAGTTTTCTGGTGGGTGTAGATCATTTTACCAGGCGCTGCGCCGCCGGGCTTCCGGACATATTTCCGCCGGGTATAGTCCACGGGGACCAGGGAACTGCGCTGCCCTTTGGAATACCAGGCAGCCAGCAGCGCGGCCTGCTTCAGGGTTTCCGGCGGGATTTCTCCCTCGGCCCTAACAATGACATGGCTTCCGGGCATATCCTTGGCGTGGAGCCAGAGCTCATCTCCCCGGGCCTCCTGCGTCAGGCGGTCGTTCTGGGCAGCGTTTTTACCCACAAGGATTTCAATCCCATCAGCGCTTTTGTACCGGTAGGGCTTGCTTTGAGGCAGCTGGCGCAGCTGGCGGCGGTTCGTGTTTTTCTTCATATACCCGGTGCGAACCAGCTCCCGGCGGATTTCCTCCAGTTCGCTTTCCCCGACACATTTGTCTACATCCAGCAGCATACCTTCCAGGTAATCCAGTTCCGCCAGCGTTTTTTTCCGCTGTTCCGCGGCGGTTTCCCGGGCGGAACGGGCTTTCTGGTACTTTTTAAAGTACCGCTGGGCATTCTGGCTGGGGGTAAGCATCCGGTCCAGCGGCACGGTGATTTCTCCGCCTTCCTGCGTGAACCAGTTGGGCAATACGGCTTCCGACATGCCTTTTTTCAGCTGGTACAGATTTGCATTGATGGCTTCGCCCATGATCCGGTATTCTTCCATCCGCTCGGCGCCGGCCAGCTCCTCCTCCTGGAGGGCGAGCTTCTTTTCACAGCGTTCCACCTGGGTTTTCAGCGTCCGCAGCATGCCGGCACTTTTCTGGTTCAGCCGATCCCGGGCGTCCCGTTCCCCGAAATAGGCATCCAGGGCATCGCTCAGGGTTGCGGTTTCGTGCTGCGCAGAGAGGTCGCGGGTCAGATAAGGGAAGGCAAAAACATCCGCGGGAGCGCCGTCTTCCGTCCACAACACCCGGGGAGACGCCATGTCCGGCAGGCGGTGGAACAGATCCGCCAACCGACTGCAGGCATCCGGAAGATCCACCGGCCAGCCATCGTTCCGGTTAACCCGGAAGGCCAGCTCCTCTGCGGCTACCCGGCTCAGCCCGGCAATCTGGTCTCCCAGCGCTTTGTCGAAGCGGACTTCGCTGAGAGGCGCCAGGCGTTCCTCCAGCATGTCCCCGGATACGTCCCACGGGTTCAGCTTCTCCTGGTCCGGAGGAGGTGTGTAGGGAAGGCCCGGCTGGATCTGGCGGACGCGGCTCATATCCGCGCTGACATGGCGGGTGGCCTCCAGAATTTTCCCATTCTCGTCCAGCAGCATCAGATTGGAATGCCGGCCCATGATTTCCAGCGTCAGGCGGCGAAGCACATGGTCACCCATCTCGTTAACCGTATCGAAATCGATTTCCGCAATCCGGTCTCCGCCTACCTGGCGGATTTCCTGTATCCGGCCGCCGGAGAGCTGCTTGCGCATCAGCATGCACAGGCTCGGCGGTTCCAGCGGGTTAGGAAAGGAAGCCCGGGTCAGGTGGAGCCGGGCATTATTAGGGCTGGCGCATAAAAGCAGCCGGTGGTTTTCGTTCCCGGCACGAATCAGCAGAACGACGGTATCCCGTTCCGGCTGCGTGATCCGGTCCACACGGCCGCCACGCAGCATCCGGTCCAGCTCCCGGACAGCAAATCCCACGGTCAATCCATCCATCGGCATACGCCGTCATCTCCTTTCAGTCCTTAGGGCAACGGCCAGTCCATAGGGCACCGGGCGTCCGTACCGGTTTGCGAGACTTCCGGTGACAACCAGCGTCAGGGACAGCGGCGCATTGCCGCGCAGCGCTGCCGGAATCCGGAAAATCTGGGGCGCCCAGAAAGCGGCGCCTATAAACTTTTCGTTCGCATACAGCTCCGCCATTTCTTCCGCATCCACGCGGACAGCGAGCGGCCCGTTTCCGGCGGGCACCTTCGCGGCATAGGTTTTCCGGACAGCCATAGGCTCTTCCGATACCAGGGTAAAATCCCGATTGGTCAGGACCTGCTTCGGGGCAGGCTCAGGAAGGGGCAGGGACTCCCATTCCTCCTGTGTTTCGCAGGCAAACAGCAGCAGGCTTTCAAAAGGTTCCAGGCACAGGTTCAGGCATGTGCCCTGTTCCGTGCTTTCGGTTTCCATTTTCCTCATTTCGCCGGCCCACAGATCAAAGGCGCCGATCCGGGCCTGCACAGGCAGAGCCAGCCGGGTTTCCAGGCGGTTTTTGCCTTCATTGGTGAGAAACCACAGGTCCCTAGCACCATGCTTCAGGCGGGCGCAGCGAAGCTCCGGCTGCGGCGGGTTGCACAGGCAGTCCGGCGGAACGCTTTCCGGGTCATGGGAAACGGAGGGAAAACAAGCCTGATCCGCCAGCACAGCGAGGTAGCGCCGGCCGCGGCAGATCAGATTCCCGTTTTCCTCCCGGCATTCCGGCCATACGCTTTCCGGCAGATACTGAAAGGAACGCTGGCTGCGGAACAGGGGTGCGACCTCGTCGGCACGCAGTTCCCGGTTCCGGCAGGGGACGGCCAGGCCGATCACAGCTTCGGTTTCCGCCATCAGGCAGGAAAGGCGGGCCATGTAGGCAGACCACTGCTGGTAATGGGGCCACCAGATGTTTCCGGGGCCTACGTCCGGGGGCCGCTCAGCGCTGCGCCGCCCTGACAGGCTGTAATAGAAGGCATGGGGAATGAACAGGTTCACGCCCCGGACTGCCAGGTAATCAATATACCATTTCATATCGCTGCCTGTGAAGTGCCAGGAATTGCCTTCCCGGTTGCAGGCGCCGAAGCATTCATTGCTGTTGCGTTTCCGGTTCATGAGCCGCGCGGCGTCCGCGCTGCACTTGGCCATGGTGCTGTCCATGCCGGCGGTGCCTCCGGTTTCCGGCGCGACCCAGCGAAATACCAGGTCCTGGCCGGGAATATGGAAATACCGCTGTACTTCGATATCGTCACTCTGGTGCGGATGCCCCATCAGGGCAAGGCCGTGGGCTTCGCACCAGGCGGACAGCGGCGCATAATACACCTCCGCCTCCCGTTCCAGAATCATCCGGCGGTACAGGGCAGTATCTGCGGTTTCCTCTCCGGTAAACAGGCCTACAAGCCCGGACAAATGCCCGCCGGCAGACTGAAACAGATCCGCGAACCCTTCCGTCCAGGGCTGCAGGTCCCGGGTGTTCCTGCCCAGAATGCTGGGCTCGTCCGTGAAGATGCCGAGAATCGTGGTTCCGAAATACGGCTGAAACTCCCGGGCATAGGCTTCATGGGTCAACGCGATGAACCGGCTGACAGCTTTCGGATTCAGGATATCCGCGCTTTTCGGGGCGTAGGGCTGTCCGTCATCCTCGCCGTAATGCAAACCCCGGATCGTGCCGCCGCTGAAGCGTTCCACGAGAAAGCCAGGTTCTCCCTGCCACAGCACACGATCCCGGGGAGACGGCGACTGAACCAGGGAAAGCCCCCGGCTGGCCAGTTCCGGATGCCCCTCCGTGACCAGCCCGCCTGCGGAACCGGAAGGATACATCCCCTCGTCATAGAGGACGACAGTCATTTCAAGTTCCGCAGCAGTTTCCACCGCTGTCCGCAGATAGCGGAAAAACACAGGCGAAAGATACTGAATCCGCCTGGAAAGCCCCATCCGGGGATGCAGCACGACGCCGTATACCCCGTGATCCCGGAAATCCTGGAGCTGGCGGCGGATTTCTTCGTGGGTAAGGT
This sequence comes from Clostridia bacterium, assembly GCA_017404985.1. Lineage (GTDB taxonomy): Bacteria > Bacillota > Clostridia > Christensenellales > Aristaeellaceae > Aristaeella. Next base: position 122,946 of record JAFRBK010000009.1, read on the forward strand.
TTCCGTTCAGGAACCAGAAGGGGATTGGCGTATATTCGCGGGAAGGGGTTTTCAGCCCGCTGAGCCAGGAAAAATCATTCATGTTATTCATTGCCATTGCACCTGATGAATTCAATTTTGGGGTATTCCTTTTTCAGAAGGATCGGTGTTACCACGGAGCTGACCAGAATCAGCAGAATGGCCATATCCAGCAAATCGCGAATTCTGTCCTTCACAATCATGCTCCGTCCCGAAACGATCTTCATGAAAACATGATTACGATACAGCGAAATGCCCCATGGGTCAAGAATGGGTTTGGAGAAAAAACAGGAGAAGCGCGGTTTTTTGGTGGAAGTATTTGGTTGCTTTCAGAAGCGGAAGGGAATACAAAGGATTTGCAAATGCCGGGCGGGAGGACGAAACCCTGATGGGATTACTATGAATCAGTGAATGACCGGAATCACATAGCCTTCAGGTTCCTCTCCAGAGATCAGATGGTCCTCCGCATCGTAGAAACATTCCGTCATGGCATCCATCCAGGATTTCAGTTTTCCCTGCGAATCATATTCAGCGTAAATATACCAGGGATCATTGACATAGGCATACATGCCGCCGTCAAAGGAAAGGGTTGTTCCCCAGGCGTAGCAATTGAAGCCGGTGATCCGGCCTTCTTCTTCAGAAATCCATTCCACGACCGGGCTGGAGGCAAGATATTGGTTGGCAGCTTCATAGGAAATCGAGATGCTGATCCGGTCTGTGGCCTGGTTTCTGGAGAGACAAATCAAATCAAACGGCGCCTGTGGGATCCAGCCGCCCGCCGCATCGTCCCAGAGGCAATCCGTATAGACGATGGGGATATCTTTTCCGGTCCGTATGGACCATCCTTCCGGCAGCGTTTCGGAGAGACGGATGACTGTGGACGAACCGTCCTGCACTACTTCCAGGTCCGGCGCCAGGCCGGCCCAGGTAATAAAGGGCAGGCCAGACCATTGCAGGGGGATCAGAATCCCTTTTTCATTGGCTTCCTTCCAGGAACCGTTCCAGACCAACCACATTTCATCCACGAGGGCATTCAACTGCTCAAGTTTGGAACTTCCGGAGGGCTCGGCCAGAGAAACACAGGCGGAAAGAATCACGGCCACCAGCAGGAAACAGCAAATCAGCCTTCTCATTGGAACAAATCAACTCCTATAATCGGCAGGGAAGAACTGGGGATCTCATAGGTCTTTCCTGCATAATAAACGTTTGATAACCGGCCTGAACTATCATATTCCGCCGTGGCAGGCGAACGGTCGGCACCTTTCAGCTGAATGAAGGTTGTATTCTCGTTGGCCTCCAGCTCAGTACGAATTCCTACGGGTTCATCCTGTCCGCGGACAAATCCGGCCGAGAATCCTTTGACGGACAACCGCTCCGGATCATAGAATACCATAATATGGTAATCTGTGTCCAATGAAATCTCTTTTTCTATATGAATCGTGGATGAGAATAGGATACCTTTTCCTGATGATACCATTCGGTATCCGTCGAGTTCCTGATCCCAGATCATGGAGATGGTTTGCCCGTCCGGGTACTCAAGCCAAACGATCCACTCCGAAGAAACGGGGGAGAGGAACAGAATATCGGAACTTTCATGGACTGTAATGGAGGGAAGCAATGCCGGAATCTGGCGAACCATTGGAAGTTTTTCCAGAGACAGCGGAAACCGATAATTCCATTTTTCAGAAGGGAACATGCCGCATACTTCCAGCAGGTCATTGAGTTCTCCCAGTTTCATGGGGAGGGTTTCAGCAGAACTGTTTTCTTCTGTGACAGAAGCGTCGGCTTCCACAGGAGCCGGACCGGAAGACTTATTTCCGGAACAAAGGAAAACCACAGCCAGTACCAACACCAGAAGGCAGGCCGCGAAAACCGCCCAGAATGTTCGGGAAAAAGAAAACGAAGAGCGGGTATGCTGCTTCAGCAACTGGTTCAAGCCGGCTTTCATCTCTGTCGCAGTTTGATAGCGTTCTTCCGGCCGGAAAGCACAGGCTTTTGCAATCACTTTCGAAAAGGCGGTGGAGGCATCGCAAGGGGCGGGAAGGGCTATCCCAGACTGTCTCATCTGAACCGCAACGGCATAATCCTCATGAGTGGGAAACTGCTTTTCCGGAACAAAGGGGAGGCGGTTTCGGTTTGCCAGTTTATACAGGGTAAGGCCAACCATGTACAGGTCAGACTGGACGGTGCACTGCTGACGAAGCGCTGTTTCCGGGGCCATGTACAGCGGCGTTCCGCGAATGGCCTGTGATTCCGGAGAAGCCGGAAGGTCTATGGCGGCACTGAAATCACCGAGCTTAAACACAGGAGCTTCTTCTCGGGAAATGCTGACAAAAAGATTGTCAGGCTTTATATCGGAATGAATGATGCCTGCCTGGTGGCAGGCTTCCAAAGCTTCGCAGAGATCAATTCCTATCTGGACCGTTTCCTTTTCATCGTAGGATTTACTGCTAAAGTAGGCGTTCAGCGGGTGCAGCAGCTCCATCCGGATATACAAGCAAAAGCCCGGCTCATCCTGAGTGGGAAGCATCTGTACATCAAAAACGGAGACAATATGCGGGTCATCCATGAATCCGCTGAGCTTGCGGGCCTTCTCAAGGAGTGCGGCTGCTTCCTTTTCGAAGATGGAGCGGATTTTTGTATCGGACATTCCCTGGCTACGCAATTCCTGAATCTGGCCATCGTCCTGAGGGACGGGGATGATTTTAACAGCGCATTGATCCACTGGATTATCTGCCCGACAGGCCCGGTATACCGTTCCGAAGGAACCGCTGTCCATGGGCTCCAGCAGCTGCCATTCCGGCCAGGGGAGGCTTTCCAGGATCGGGTTATCATCATTGATTGTGTTCATGGCGGATTCTTTCATTATAATATATCGGCATCTGTTCTTCAGCAGGGCGAGGGAACGTCCGCATAGGACTGCTCCAGGACATCCGCATAGGTACCCAGCGGGTCCACGGAAAGCACGCAGATCAGGATAAAGCTTTCATATGGATCGGCAACATACACAGGCCCGAAGCCACAGTCAAGCAGTATCCGGTTGGCGTCATCCACAAACTGGCGGTATCTGTTTTGGGGATCCGGCTGCTGGTCCACCCGGCTGGCGCAGATAAAAAAGCAAAGGGTTAACAGGTCATAGCGGGTTGGCTCAATGGTCGAATGAAGAAGCTCATGAATATGCTGGCGGCTGAAGCGTTTGCCTGAAATGGTTTCGCGAATGCCGGAGTTGAATTCGGGGATCAGGTTTCCGTGGGAGTTCCGGGGAATGGACGCGCAAAGTACGTCTTCCAGTGCATGCGGAGGCAGGGGGCCAGAAGCTTTGCCTGAGGACATACGGTCGTTTTGTATACACTGATTGGCTTCAGTGTAAAGCTTCATAAAGGTTTCACGGGTTTTCATGACAGTTGGCGTCAGCCAATTTTCATTCGGTTGTTTGGCCAGGCGGCGGACGAACTGGAAATCAGCATCAGAGATGCCGGAAGGCTGGGCGGGGGCAGGTTGGGCTTCCACTGCAGCAGAAGAGCGCTCATAAAGATGCCACAGCTGTTCCATTTTGGCATACCGGTAAGCATTCCGATAACAATAAGCGCAGATGGCTTCCAGGGGATTATCTTCATCCAGGGTGTGGTCATGGATGGCTTTGGTCAGAAAGTCATTCACGTCCTCAATCGGCATCGACAGACCGAAACCCAACAAAAGAACCGCGGACCTCCGCACCGAAGCCTGCTCAAACCAGCGGCGGATACAAGTCACCAGCCTTGTGTCGGGATGCCGCATGGAGCCCGGCGTGCCGGTTTCCTGAAAGGCATCCAGAACGGTCTGGACATATTTTTCCTGGGAGATTTTCCGAAACGACCCGATCATGCCGGACCGCTGATAAACATACCGTTTCAGGTAATCCGAGAAAGGAATGGAGCAGATCTGCTCCTTCAGGGCAGAAACAATCATGGCCGCATCCATATTCCCGGGTGTGGAAAGGTAGGATGCCGTATGAAACAAACTGGCTTCTCCCAACGCAGTGAAGCAATAACTGCGCTCGTACTGGCTTTGCATGGTTCAAACCTCCTGATGGAATGATTATACCACAATACGGGGACAGACTGTCATTTTTATGTACATTTGTTTTACGGGTTTTCGCAAAAACCAATTTGAAAAAAGTGCAAAGCAGACTGTATTTTTATTTTACGGTTCCAATAAACCAGAATGATATACTTTATTTGGCAAATAATTTTTGTGTAACCATGGACTAAACGTATTATTTACCCATAAACAGAAAGGATGTTTTTATGAGCAACCACAGAAAGATTTCCGTATTGAAAACAATCGTTATTCTACTTCTATGCTTATCCATGGCACAAAGTGCTTTTGCAGGCACACTTACGCTACCGGGAGCAGTTAAGGCAATAGAAGAAGAAGCATTTTACGGCGATGAATCTCTTGATGAGGTTGTGTTACCTTCGCAAATACAGACAATCGGAGCAAAGGCGTTTTCCAAGAGTTCTCTGTCCAAGATTAATCTGCCGGACAGCCTGTATTATATAGCTGAAAATGCCTTCGATAAAGACAAAGACATCAATATGACTGCTACACCTGGTACATACGCATGGAACTGGGCGGTCAACAATGATTTCATTGAAGATCCCAATATACCTGGAACTCAGATTACCAGTGCAGTTCAGGACGGCATGGGAACAGTCAAACTGACCTGGAACGATATGGGGGAAGGATACACCTATCGTGTTTTCCGATATACGGACAAAGGGCTGAAACTTGTTGCTGTTTCCGAAATAAATACGGTTTCTTTTTCCATAGCGGATCAAGGGAAAACAAGTTTCGCAGTACAGGGTACACGCCGGGAAAACGATGGAAGCATTGCGACCGGGAAATTGTCACAAGCTTATCAAATTAACATACAGTATATCTGGATGTATGATATTTCGATCACGCGAATCAATCAGACAGGCAATTCTGAAGCAACAATTGTGTGGCGAGGTGTAGCCCCGGCGGATTATTACCAGATAGCAGAATACGTCAACGGAAGTTATCAAATCCTTGCGAACCACATCAATGCGAATCAGGACGTGTACACCCTTGACCATCTACAGCCAGGAATTCACAGATATGCGATTAGGGCGGCGTGGCAGGATCCAGAAAGTAATGATCAATATGTTTCCTGTTGGTCCGCCATAAAGAGCATGAACACCATTAGTGAGATGGAATATGCACTTACAGCGCCAATGCTTCTTTTCGATGATCCTGAAAAAGCATTTACGGCTCAGGAAAACAATGCTCCGATCTATAATCCCGGAACGATAGATGTGAATTGGGAAAATATTCAGGATGCAACATATTCAGTAGTATTGGAGCAGAAAATCGGATCAGGCTACCAAACAATTACTTCTCAAAGTGAAATTGAAAACACATTCTACAGGATAAACGGGAACATGTTTTCCGGGATTACGGCTCAGACTACCTATCGGTTTGGCATTTCTGCGAAGAAGCAGCAGAGCAGTGATATTCAATACAGTTATTTTAAGGTCAAACCGGTTGCCAGTACATTGCTGATTGATGGAAAAACATCAGCAAGATGGGAACGCACCATGAAAACAGGTGGGACACGAACCTTCGCGGTGACTTCCGAACTGGCGTGGACCGCGACGGCGAACGTCGATTGGATTACCGTCTATCCCGGTTCCGATGCAGTCGATCTTCGTGTTTCGGACAATCCTAATTATACGGGATACCGGTCCGGGAAAGTGACTGTAACCAATGGGGTTACTTCGAGAACTATTTCAGTATACCAAGGTGTTGAAAACGATCCACCTCAAGTGAAATACGGGGACAAAGAGCTGTCTACTGATGCTGCGCATCCCAGCACCATTCCAGCGGGACCTTTCACAATTGCCCTGGATAAAGGCGTTGCTTTAGTTCAGTATGTGGAAATTTACAAAAAGACATCATCCGGGTATGGATCAACCCCTGTGTACAAATTTACAACAAATGATGCTTACGAAGACCTGCCTGCAGATTGCGGCTTTACAACAGGGGATGAATTATGGATCCGATCAAGCGGCCATATGTCTTTAAATGATGCGAACTATTCCAAATACGAAACTGCCGGTGATTCTCCAATCGAGAATTATTATGTCCGGCTGGTGAACGATGGCGCATTCCTTCTAATTGAAGGAGAAGATAGCTACAGCATGACGACATACACCGGCGGAATTGTTAAGATCTTTTCGTCCAACGTATTTGACGTTGTATCTGACTCGCCGGACTGGTTGACTTATTCAGTGAGGAGCAGTACCAACGAACTGGATATCGATGTAGTAGATAATGCGACAGGCAGCAGCAGAACTGGGCACATAACAGTAAGCAGCGGCCCGCGGACAGCGATTCTGACGGTAACACAACCGGATACAACTCCAAAAGTGATTGCACCGACTAATCTTTCTCGAAATGCGAGCAGCCCAACGGATATCGGCGCCGGATTGCTTCGGGTAGAGGCTTACGGTACCAAACTGAGTCTGAATGCGAAAAGTGGCAGCGGGTGGGCTACCACGAATGAACTGTACGAAACTCTGGATGATGAAGTTATTACAGTTGTTCCTATTGAACCAGCTCTCATGGAGAAAGGAATAACATATCGTTTAAGAATCAGCGATGAAAGCGGACGGACGAGTGATTATTATATAAAACGTAGCACTGTATCATCGAACAATGCATATTTTAATCAAGAGGATATGAAAGTTCCAGCGGGGGCATCAACCCAGACTGTGAGCATCACGACATCCGGCAAATGGACACTGACATCGGATTCTTCCTGGCTCACAGTAACACCGAGTAGCGGAAGCAGCCAAGTTACTAAGAAAGAAATCACGATTAAGCCTGCTGCGAATACCACAGGAAAGCAGCGAACAGCTACATTATCTCTGAAGACTGGAAGTGTTTTATGTGCTCAAATAAAGATAACCCAGGCAGCCACAGATTCTGTGTTTGTAACATATGATAATAAATGGCCGGCAAACACAGCGGATATTCTGAATCACGTAAATGGAAAAGGCGATATTTTATTCCTGAATGCCTATGCACCAGGAAAAATGTCTGTAACTTCCAGCGTTTCCTGGCTGACACTGAAGGAAACATCAATAGAGCCTGGAGATCAATTCTCAGTAACGGTAGCCCAAAACACAACGAGCTCGAACAGAACCGGGAAAATAACTATCGCATGTGGCAATTCACAACAGGTTGTTTCTATTACGCAGGTTCCTACACTGGCAACTCCAGCGCTGACGTCACCGACACTGGGAACGTCATCTGCTTCTCCCTCAGCACTAAAACATGATGGACAGGGAATGACAGTGAAATGGAACAAAGTTGCGAACGCAGTCCAATATAGTGTCAGTTTAAAATTCATGGTGGGAAACAAATCATATAAGCATGTTATTACTGTTGAAAACAAGAACACATCAACATACAGTGTTTCCCTCCCGGCGGAATGGTTCAGTACTGACTATACTGGCGTGTATGATCTGATTATCAGGGCATATGACCAGTACGGATACTCCTATATCTCTGAAACGTATTATTTTACCCGCATGGGGACGGATGCTGCTCTGATCAACGGAGAGAAGACGCTTACCTGGCAGAATGTGACAGATCTGGGTGCAAGTAAAGATTTCAGCATTGTATCCAGTGGAAACTGGACCGCCACGTCAAGTGCCGCATGGATTCATCTGGGCGCCAGTTCTGGGACGAACGGAGCGGTACTGAATATTTCGGTGGACCAAAATATCGCGGAAGGGCGCACAGGTACAGTGACCATCCGCAGCGGGAGTGGCTCAGCTGTACTGACTGTTTCGCAGTGCCCTCTGCTGAGTCAATACCCTGTTATTAAATCTCCTGCACTTGGGACAAAACCCAATCCAGCTGTATTAGGGAAGACTAACACGCTGACACTCACATGGGACTGGGAACCGCAGGTTCGCAAGTATCGCATTGAAATGTATCGTGTGCTGAGCGACAGCACTGAGAGATTCCTAATGGAAAGCGATCCGATCAGAGAAAACGGAAGCTATACAATTGACACATCTTCCCTTCAGGAAGGTCAGATATATGGTATCCTTTTCATACGGGACATGCTTGAAGACGGGAATGATCGACCCGGAATAACCGATGCAGAATGGTATTTTGTATTCCAGCCCACTGAACCTTTTATCAGGGTAGAAAAGGGCGACGGCGGCTTTGTCAATGAAAGGACAAACGATTTTGAACCTGACGGTGATGAAAACAGTGCATATTACAAGATTTCCTCCAGTGGCACATGGATGGCAACCGTCAGCGATTCCAGCTGGATTCTGGTTGGAAAAAAACGGATTCGAGAAAGCACATTGATTGAGGAAGGCTTGGAAAGCTCTGAGTATGCAAGAATGTTCGGCAATTCCGGCGACAACTTATGTATCAGTGTTCTAAAGAATAATTCCGGCGATACAAGGGAAGGTACTGTTTCGATTACGACGTCAGGAGGTGTAAGCAAAACCATCCATGTTGTTCAGGGTCAATACTATGCCCTTCCGCAGATCACATCGCCGGCTTTGGCGACATCTCCAAGCGCATCCGCAATTCTGCCGTTTAGCGACATTTCCCTTTCGTGGACAAGCGGAGAAGGAAATATCGGAGAATATAGTGTGATACTCTCCGAAAAAGAAGGTGGGTATTACTACAAGATCTATGAAAAAAATATGTCAGGCCGCCGCCTGACGATTCCCGGAGCGATTCTGAAAGAAAACACAGAATACAGAATTCGGCTCGAGACCACTCTTGAGAACAGTGGATTTACTGATGGGAATAATTACTATTTCCATACTGGCTGCGAAAATGAGCTAACGTTGAACATATCTGTTGACTGGGAAGGCGTAACCCTTGGCGGATATATAAATATCAACGCATCTGCTTCCGGCGGATCCGGCGGATATAAATTTGCATATGAACTGTTTAAAGATGGGCGCAAAGAGCAAGAAACAAACTGGGAAACACTGAAATATTACCAGTTCAAACCCAAGGATAAAGGAAACTATCAGGTTCGTGTTTCTGTCAAGGATTCCACAGGGAATCAGGTTTTAGAAACAGAAGATTATTATATTGACAACACGAATGCTTTGTCCGTTGTGATAGCTAATGAATATAACGCATCTCTTGATGCCAAACGTCAGTTCCTGGATTATACAGTGGTATCCAATGGAAAATGGAATTTATTGAGCATACCGACCTGGGTGACGGCCTCCGTGACGGAAGGCGTAAACGGCACCGAGATTCGGTTTGTAGTGGAAAACAACAATGGCATGACAAGAACGGGGATTGTGGTGATCAGCAGCAGTACGGGTATCCAAAGCAGGTTAATCATCCGGCAATCTGCTAACAGTGATTTTATTCTGGACGAATGGGAACGTGAAGTATCAGCCTATGCTTGTACCGTGACCAATACCATTGAAGCAGCGAATTCGTGGACCGCAGGCAGCGGGGATGACTGGCTAACTGTTTCATGTACAAGGGGCAGCAGCGGAACAAGCACGATCTCAGTCAGCATAAAAGAAAATGCCGGAAATGAAACAAGAACCGGTACAATCCTTTTCACCTGCAATGATAGCCAGTATGAATATCGGATAAGACAGGCAGGAAAATCTGGAGGTGGAGGTGAACCCTCACCGGAATTGAATATCAGCTTCACGCTGAGTGCTACAGAGATCATTGTAGGAGAAAAATTGACGGCAGATGTTTATGCGTCAGATGCTTCTGCAGTGCAGCTTGTTGTGGATGATGCAGGATACGATATATATCCCGTGGAAAACGGACAGGTTCATGTGGAACGCGTGATCTCCAAAGCAGGGAAAAGGAAAATTCAGTTCCGCCGTTTTGATGGGGATGAGTGGGGAGAAATCAGCGTACCCCAGACATTGACTGTGAATGAATACGGAAAACTGAATGCACCGAGAATCGTCTTGTTGAACAACGAAGGCTTTACAGGTGAGGAGTACACTTTCTCCATAGGGCGGGTTAATCATGCTGATTCCTATTATGTCAGGATATATAAACCAGGAACCGCAAACGAATCCGCTATTATGCTGACAGATGAAGAACTGAGCAGTAACAGTCTGATCAGTATTCCGGCTATTGATTTGCTGGAAGCAGGGGAATATGGAATCAGTGTGATTGCTACAGGAATGGGCTATTCCCAGAGTGAAACGACTGCAACATTCAGACTCAGTAACAGAAACTACGATGTGCTTTTGCTAACTCCTGAAGATGGGGGAGAATTTGTTGTGGGAGATACTTTCCATATCAGGGCAGCACACAGTGAAGGTTTTATCGGCATACGTGTCAGCGGTCCAGACGGCGACCACTGGTATCCCGAAGACGGAACACAGCTGGTTGCTGATGCGGATTATCTGCTGGACATCCCTGTAGAGACAGCAGGAACATATCAGATCACAGCATTTGTGTTTCCTATCAATACTCCTGTTGACAGTAACCATGCAGTTGCTTCATCCAATACTTCAACGCTAACTGTTCTCGGACCGGTCATCAGATCTGTATATGTTGGAAGTAAAACGAAGTATTACACCTGGATTGAGCCGAAGGACGGGAATGAGGTAACCATTACGACGAATAACGCTGTGGATCAGGTGTATGTCACAGAAGATGGAATCCAATACTCAACAGAATACAAAGGAGAAACTAATTTTCTAAGAGAATATGTATATCCGCTTAAGAACCAAGGTCAGGGATTGCATGTGCTTTCCATCATTGCTGAGGATTCGGATGTCAAGGATAAAAACGGAGAAAACCTGACAACAAACACGACAAGATCTTTCTACGTTGCTAAACCTATCTCGAGCAGCTATGATGTTTATCCTACATCAGACAATCTGAGGCTGGTATCCTCACCAATTAACGGAAGTTTTGTTGCCGACGTCCAGGGAGGAGAATGGATAGAACCGCTGAAAGTAATCCATGAAGCAGATGACTGGTACAGAGTACAGAACCGTTCCGGACAAAAGGGATTTATTAAAGTGTCTTCAACAAGCAAAACCCAACCGACCGGAATGAATGCGAGAATTCAGATTACTTGGCCTGTTGCAGGAACTACAGTGTCGAGAAATGAGAATCAAACTGTTGAAGTAGAATGGAGAAGCAGTCTGATTATTCCTGATCTTTCAAAGATTACCATTACGATTGCTTCAACAAGTGATCCGAACAAAAAAGCCACTGTTTACGGGGTGCCTGAGCTGTACATAAACAGCGTTGATGTATCCGGATTGAGCGACGGGATGTATACCGCGACAATTGCCTACAATGCTGCTGGCAACAGTGTTACGGATTCGGTTCAGTTTATTCTTGGATCCTATGATCAAAGTAAAGAAGACTTGCAGGCATACCGAAAATGGTTTAACGAGAAGATTTTGAATCGTATTATTTCCTATAAAAACAATTTTGGCAAAACCTATATTTCGAGAGATTCCAGTAATATGATTCTGTCTCTGAGGAAGGCTTATGAGTTCTTACCGTATGTGCGGGATGGATATATCGAATCAAATGGGGTGCGCTTATCTTTCGGGGATAACTATCTTAACCTGTTTAACGATTACAGAACTTCTGAATATGCTACATTAGAGGAAGAAGACCGGAAGAAAATCGACATAGCCATTCTGGGCGATATGTTACGTGAAGAGGGGACAAGAGATATTATTCTTCACTATAATATGGATAATATCCCAGAATCAATTGAAGCTTCAGAGGATGCCAGCCAGCATAAAGCGATTGTTGATATGATTTTCAGTTCGGTTTCAGTTATCTACAATTCCATTATCGCTTCTGCAGATGCAGTGAAACTGAGTGGAGGAAATTTGACCAATGCAGATATTGAAAGCGGAAAGATTAAGAAATTCCTGAAAGATTTAGCAGAAACCGCATATGATTACTTAAAACTAATGACAGAAGAAACCGTGAAAGAATACGACGCGATGCTACTGACTGAAGCTTATAAAAAAGAATACTGTCGGGTGATCAAGCTTGTATGCGAGGATTATGTCGATTACCTGGAAATGACCGTCTTTGGAGGAAAAGGAAAATCCAGTAAAAAACAACCCCCAAATATGGACCGGAGGGAAGCGTCGGCTTATCAGTTTATTCAGGCATATAAAAAGATTGTAAATAGCAGCAACAAAGAGCTTGAAGACGAAGCTATCAGTGATTTGCTCACTTATGCCTTTGGAACCAGCAGCGCTTCCGGACGTATGCTTGATGATGGCAACGGAAAAATCAATGTGGATTTAATCTCTGAATACAGCCATGATTTCAGAGCCTTCCTGATCGAGTACCTGAAACAACCGGATATCTGGGAGACGATAGGAAAGCAGATCCTTAAGGATATTCTTAAAATAGTATTTGAAGCCAAAGGAAAAGAATACGGATTCGATGTCGTGCCGGCAAATGCACTTACCAACTTGATTGATGATTTGGCAGATTGTGTGATTGATCATTCCGGCAAATTTAATGCGAACTTCTATGATGATATGCATAATACTCTCACGAGCAAACTTGCTGGATACGCATGGAAAGGATCCGCTGAAATGGTTCTGAAAGGAATCATCTATTCGAATATTCAGGAAATGTTCACAATGGGGACAAAGAGCCTGATGCATGCGGGTCTATCGCCTAAAGAGCAACAGTTCTGGCTTAAGGAATCCGTACAATCAACGAATGAACTGAAAAAGAACTGCGCAGAAACAATTAGGGAGATGATCAGTGCAGCATGGGAAGCAGGGAAAAGCGGCGATGAACTGATTCAGAGTGCAGCAAGCCTAATTGCTGATCTGAACGGACTTACTTTATATGAGGAATATGCTTCCAGGTTCGCAGATACGATGACATATAGAAGTCTATTTATGGCGAAAACTTTGTTCTTCACAGACAATTTTGAGTCTGAAGTGAAGAACATGGGCATTCCTGAACTGGAAAAACTCCGGCAGTCCACCATTACACTTATCAATAACGATAAAGCAATGTTTACTTATCTGCTGAACATGAGGACGATTAACGAAGACAATGAGTGGAAATTCCGCCCGTACCGCAAGGTAGACAATAACGAGGAATACTATGATAACAATACGTTCCCAACAGAGACACAGTTGAAAACTGTAATCAGTGAACTTGAAAAATATGAAAAGGAGATGATGACCATTCCAAAAGCAATTCAGGAAATCATCAAGTAAAGAGTATAAAAATTCATAGGATTACTAGCCACAGCAGAAGCAGGTTAACTTTCTGCTTCTGCTGCGGTTAAAAACATGCGGATGAACATACTGTGTTAAAACACGAAATCCTGACGAATTACGGGTATATTGATTAGCCTACGGAATATATTCATTCCGTGAACAACTTTACACCCAGATGACCGAGCAACTTAGTATCTTTGAGAGGGACATCGGATGGCTTGTAATCCGGTAGGCCGTGGTATTCACGAACCATACAGAGGTTCTCTCCAATAGCCAGAATACCTTCCGGAGAGCATTCATCGTTCATTTCATTTTCCCGCAACACACGAACGATACCATAAAAGTACAGAAGACTGATGTAGTTAATGAAAACCTTCCTAATCCTTGTTGCTGATATACTTTAGATGTTGTTGCTTTAATGGGCTGACATAAAATTGCCTCGAAAAATGTCGCTGAATAGACTTAGAAGATGTCAACGGCAGGATGCTAACGGGGAAAACGGAGAAGGCAAAAGCGCCTTCTCCGTTTTGGCAATGGGTGAACATTAATAGTATTCATTGTTTTCTACCGGAAATACCGAACCGCTTCTGCTCAGATTGGTAATGCTGTCGCTCATCAGGCATTCAAAGGAATAATCCGGGGTGTCAATGATAGATGTATAAGCTCATCCAAATTCTTCAAAGGAAGAAAATGGTTTTTTTTTGCCATGCAGTGTGATGTACGACAAAGGGGAAAGCTGCCAGTGTGGCGAATAGAAGAAATAGAGGAAGTGTGTGACATGACGATGATGTAAGATGGTTGACTATGGACGGGAATAATCTCCAGGAGAATGCCGCATGCGAATGAGAAGAAAAATGAAATGGTTTTTGTCCATGCTGCTGGTCTGTGTAATGATTCTGGGCGTAGCAGAGGCAGCGTCTTCCGGGGATTTTCTGGGGCAATGGTACGGGGTAGCTGTTCAGAGCGACGGCGTTCAATTCTCCATGGAACAGGCACAGCTTGAGGCCTCCTTGTTTCTGGGAGAGGATCGAACGGTACGCTGGACAACAAATGGAACTGTTATGGACGGTGAATGGCAGCTTTTTCAGGATGAGGATCGGATGGAACTGTCCGTCATGGGGATGACGTTCAGCGTTTTGCAGTATTCCGGAGAAAGGCTGGCAATGGACATAGGAGGGCAGAATATAATTCTGTCCAGGAATAAAGAAGATCCGTTTTCGTCTTTTCAGCTGATAGATGCTTCAGGACCGGAAGCATTTTCTGGAAACTGGGTGGCGGCTTATTTGGATGTGGGCGGCTTTCATTTCATACTGGGAGACATGGAGTTACCTGTGGCGGGGTTAGTGATCGATGGAGAAACCGCTTCGTTTGTTTATGCGTTCGTCGGAACAGCTATGGAACAGTATGATGCAGAATACCGGTTTGAGGACGGGAAACTGAAGCTCATACCTTCCGAGCGACCTGATATGCAGATCGAAGAAATCCTCCTGGCGGAAAACGGTATGTTGTTTGCTTCAGCAAAGTTTGAAGGAGATACCGATTCTCTGATTCTGAATTGCTATTTTACCTGGGATTCGGCAAGCAGCAGCCTGCAGGAAAGGACAGGCGATCAAGTATGAAAAAGGCACATTTCACAATTGCGAAGAGGATCGTTATCATATGCGCGGGGCTGATGTTTTTTATCTACCTTAATACGGTGCATGTTTCCGCTGAGGAAAGCCAGAAAAACCTGACCCTGATGATCTATCTGTGCGGCAGTGATCTGGAAACCCAGTACGGTTCGGCGACCGAAGACTTGCAGGAAATCGTTCAGGCCTGTGAGAAGAATCCGCAGGTAACCGTACTGGCTATGGCCGGAGGCAGTACCAATTGGAAAGCTGGGAGTATCGGCCCCGGGGAGACTGTGATTCTGGAAATCAGCAGCGGGGGAAGACAACGGATTCTGGAGCACTATGGAAAAATGAACATGGGTGACCCGGATACATTGTCTGTTTTTCTTCGCTATGGCGCTGAGAAGCGGCCGGCTTCCCAGTATGCATTGATTCTGTGGGATCACGGCGGAGGCCCGATGGAAGGCGTCTGCTTCGATGAGTGCCAAGGAATGGACAGCCTGTCCCTAAGCGAGCTGTCAGAAGCGCTGAAAAACAGCCCCTTCGCAGCCGGCGGCCTGGCATGGATTGGTTTCGACGCCTGCCTGATGGCGTCCGTGGAAACTGCACGCTGCTGTGAACAATTCGCGGAGTATATGATTGCCAGCCAGGAGACTGAACCGGGCTCCGGATGGAACTACGCGTTTCTGAAGGACATCCAGCCCGGCGAAACGGCAGAGGAGACCTGCCGGAGGATTGTCAGCGTCTATATGGAAGGGAAAAAGGAATCCGATATGCTGACAATCTCTATGGTGGACTTGGACAGAATTTCGGACCTTGAGCATGTTTTGAACAGTTTTTTTCAAAAAATCAGCGATTATCTGACAGAGGATAGTTTTTCCGACTTATCCAGAAGCCGTCTGAATACCAAGAGCTTTGGGCGTGCTTCCACAGGCTCCGATTATGATCTGGCAGATTTATATCATCTTTCGGAGTCGTACGTTTTCGTGGCCCCAGAGGAGGCAAAAGCGCTGCAGAAAAGACTTAAGGACTGTGTTGTTTCAATTGCCGGCAATCAGGAAAACGCCTTTGGCCTCTCGGTTTATTATCCCTCTTACAACCGGAGACGATTCATTGAAAAATGGCAGGATGAATACCGAAAGCTTGGTTTTCTCTCTTCTTACCGCACGTTTCTGAACCGTTACTGTGCAATCTGGATGGAGGAACCGATGATCAGCTGGGCCCATCTGACCGGTTTCGCCGGGCCGCTGACGGAGCGGAAAACCCAAAAACTGGAACTGAAACTGACAGATGAACAGGTTGAACACTTTGCTGAAGTCACATGCCAGATTCTGGAGGAACAAGGTGCGGAAGGATTATATTACAATATCTATACTGTACCCCAAACCATGCTGGAAAGTAATATGCTAACGGCAGAATATGACTTTCAAGCCTTGTATGCGGTGGATGACCAGGGCGTTATTGAAACGGCGCCGATTCCCTTCATTATTCGGGACGGCTACTACATCGTTTATGCACATTTGACAGAGCGTTCATGGATCACCGGCGACTCTGGCCAATCTATGACTATTATGATGCAGTGCAGGAAGAATGAAGCAAATCAGGAACTGGAAATCATCAATATTCTTCCTGTGAATGAAGAGGACCAGATTCACCTTGGCCGGCAGTCTATTACAATCGACACAGACAGGTGGAAATTTATCTATCTGAATGCTCTGCTTCCCAATGAAGCGACAAAGGATCGGGACGGTTCGCTACTTCCTTTTGATCAGTGGGAAATTGCCCCGAGTAATCTGCACACATTTGACATTAATTATATCGATCGGGATGGAAACCGGATCAATTGGATGGACAGTGCATTCTCCTATCAGGAGAAATCTGTTCCTGATGGTGCTCATCAAAAATTTGAAGCTGACTTAACCCGCTCCTGGAAGCTAAAGTTTATGCCAGTGATAACCAACGGAAAAACGTTATTTGCTCAATTTACAGTTCGGGATACTCAGGGAAACGAGTGGGGAAGCGACCTGATTCAACTGACAGCGGCGGATACCATCAGCAGTTCACCGATCAGCTGTGAACCGATAGAAGTAGAAGGGTGCAGGATTCAGCCTGTGGAAATCAAAGCTATCCGAAATGACCAGTTCAAAGGGCTTTGCGTCAGGTTGCGGATTACAAGCGAATCAGAGGAATCGTTATTTATGTATGCGGTGGATCCGGAAATCAACGGCATGGTCAGCCCGAAAGCTTTAGTGGTAACAGACCAGATCATTCCTCCGGGTTGGAATGGCACTGTAGACGTCCTGATCGACCTGGACAGCCTTCCTTACCTGAAAGATTCTGTTATTCGACATGTTAGCTTTCTGCCGGTGATGACGTTTATGTATAAAGAGAAAGATGGTTTTTTTCCTGCACCATCAGGAAGGCTTGAAATCGAAACAGAGCTTGATATTACAGGCATGGACATGGAACACATAGAAGCGGCGGACACGCCTTTGGGCAGCTGCGAACTGCACGGGGTAACCGTTGACCTAATACGCCTGGAAGAGACAGAAAACGGTAATCTTTGCGGAACTATTCATTTCAAAAATGGGAGTGAAGGCTCTCGCCGTTTCAAGTTTGACAGGGAACAGAGTGATGATACATACGCAGTTTTCGGGCTGAATGACCTTTTGCTGACGGATTGTGTGGATGTGCAAAGCCTTCTTTGCCTTCAGCCGGGTTCAGAAGGGTATTACGATTTTCAACTAATTTCCGGCGAGAACCGAAAAATCCAGGTGCGCAGTGAAGAAAAACAAAGCGAGGAAGATGATCCTGTCAGCAAGGAAACAAAAAAACCCAGGATATGGGAACGAAGGATAAAACAGATTCTTATTTGCGGTTTTAGCGTTACTGTCTGGGAAAATGTTATGTCCACCATCAGCGCTTCGGACGACGAAGCACCGGCAGAGTGGATTCGTTTTGCCATGAACCGCCCATACTTTCTGCGAAATCAATTTGATGTGGTGTTTCATCAAGCTGAATCTGCACAGTAAAGTGTTTTCCTTACGGCATAAGGGGATCAGTAATGAACGCTTTGATCGGGAAATTATCTACATCGTAGATCTCGTTTTTCGATGCGTCTCCCTCAATGGCCGGGATTTTATCCGTGCCTCTCACATCCGCCAGGTCTGTCCATTCTCCGTCGAGCATCAGAAAGCTCTCCCCAGGATTGACCACCACCTTGGTTGACCTTTTATCGCCGCTGTTCGCCAGCCGAACATGCATCAGCTTTCCTTCTTTGTTGACATAGCTGATATCGGCGACAACGCTGAAGCGTTCTCCCTTTCGAAGGGAAATGGAATTCATCAGCGCAGACCGGTGGTATCCGGAATAAACATGGTCCACGGTCAGCTTTGCCACCATTTCCCCGTCCTCCGGATTCTTCGCATCCTCGCCCAGCTTGTAGATGGTATACGCCACCCGGCAGTTTGCTCCCGGAGTATGGATCGCTACGGCTTTCAGCTTCGTATCCTCCGGGGCGGTGAATTCATTGGCCATGACGAGCGGTGTCTCTGCTTCCTCGTAGTAGTTGTCGAATTCGTATCAGTTGCTCATTCCACCGCATCCAGGGAGCACAGGGCCATTTCATAATCCTTCCGGAATTCCTCCTGGTTTGTCGGGCTGAACGCCATAATCAGCACGGCATCCTCTGCGACGGGGAACAGAACCGCCTCTTCCTTTTGGGCATCCCGGCTGAATCGAACCCCGGAAGCCTCGTTCACCAGAATCAGCGAAAACCGGTCCCATCCATCCTTTTTCAGTTCCCCCTCCAGCGCCTGCAGCTTCGCCGTAAGATCCTTTCCATCCGGCAGCATCTTCAGCGACACTGTGATGGAGCGGGCCTGCCCTTCGTCAGCCCAGCGTGCAATCAGGCCTTCAGACTGGCCGTCCGTGGATTCCGATGCCTGCAGATATTTGGGAATATACATGCTCAGCCCGCGCTCAAGGGCTTTGAAATCTACTTTATAAAATTCTCTGGCCGCCGCATCCTCCGCCATCTCGTCTGACCAATCATACCGAATCCAGGGATCCGCTTCCTCTTCCGCAAAAGCAAAGGATCCCATCAAACAAATTGCCGCCAATAACGCAAGCAGTTTCTTCATCCTTTTCATCCTCATTTCTCTTCGTTACGGCCTTCAGCCGGGAAAAGTATACCCGTTTCCGCTGTCAATCGTCAAGAAAAACTCGCGGCGACATGGCGAGATTGTTTTCCGGCTGATCGTTTTCCTTCATGTTCAGCCCAAATCGTGTCAACAAACATGCAGTATACTTGAAAAGACCAGCCCAGTGAACCAACTACTGGTTGATTGATCTCTTTTTGTCCTTCCTGTATCCTTATGATGGAGCTCATACCCTGATGCATGGGCACTGTGAACCTTGAAAACGAAACAGAAACCCCAGGCATATTGACCATGCTTTCCATTCAATTGATCTGACCTGTCGCTATTGGAAGGAGGAATTGCTCATGATGATTCAACAAAAAAGCAGCGGCGGCCTTCACTTAATCCCGTCGGAAACAAAGCTTCTGGCGGACCGAATCGTATTTCTGGAAGGGGAAATCGACGCGGACAGCGCCAATGAATTCGGCCGTGAAATGCTTTTTCTGGTCCATGAAGATCCTGAGGCGCCAATTACGGTCATCATTAATTCAGAAGGCGGAGAAGTCAATTCCGGCCTGCTGGTTTATGACATCATCCGTACCTGCGGCGTCCCGGTTCGAACGGTCTGCACCGGAAAAGCCTTCAGCATGGCGGCTGTCATCCTGGCTTGCGGCACAATGAAGCGCTGTGCGCTTCCTCATGCTGAAATCCTGATTCACGAACCACTTCTCGGAAACCGGATCTCCGGAAGCACGTCCTCCCTTAAAAGCATTTCGGATTCTCTTCTCACAATCAAGCGAAAAATGAATGCTATATTGGCAGAGCTTACAGGGCACAGCGAGGACGAAATTGACCAGGCGACATCCTACGACCATTTGCTGAACGCGGAGGAAGCACGGGAGTTCGGATTTATTGATGAAATCATTGATTTCAGGAATATTGCGGCAAGGAGGTAAATAATGGCGGACGTAATGATTCTTGGTGAGAACTGTGTTTATTCCACTGATTCTGAAAAAACCGGCCTTAACAATAACGTCCTGGTGGTCGGCTCCAGCGGTTCAGGAAAAACGATGTCCATCTCTGAACCTCTTCTTCTGAAAACGTTTCATCGTTCCCTGGTGGTCAGCGTCACCAAAAGGCGGATTGTGCAGCAGTATACTCCACTTCTGCGCCGAAGAGGATATGAAGTGCTGGATCTCGATTTTGTCCGGCCTGAACGCGGAAATATCGGATACGATCCGCTGCAGTTTATTGCTTCCTATCAGGATATTACCTTTCTCGCTGAATCCATTGTGAAATCAGACCCCCGGAAAACCCGTTCTGTCGCGGATCCCTTCTGGGATGCTGCCGCTGTTTCCCTTCTCTCTGCTGAAATTGCTTATACCCTCACAACAAAAGGGACGGAAGCCACGCTGGTGGATGTGCTGGAATTACATGACAGGCTTTCCATTCAGGAATCCTTCTCAGATGAAATTGAAACAACACTGGATAACGAGTTTCTGATGCTGGCTGAACAGGATCCAGCCTGCTTTGCGGTTACTTGCTGGAAGAGTTTCCGTTCCAATCCGCCAAAGACAGCCAGGTGTATATATTCCGAACTGAATGTCACGCTGGATAATATTTTCAGCGAGGAAATCCGGCAGCTGATTGTCCGTCCTGTTTCTGTGGACCTGGAAAGCATCGCGACCCGTAAAACCGTCCTGTTTATCACATCCAGTCCCGTGAATCCGTCGCTTCACTTCTTCATCAATATGTTCTACGGCCATGTTTTCAAGCAGCTTTTTGAATTTGCAGAGGACCAGCCGGAGGGAACGCTTCCTGTTCCCGTCCATGTGCTTTGTGATGACTTCGCTACCGGCTGCTGCATCCGAAACTTTCCACAGTACATCAGCATCTTCCGAGAAAAGAAGATTTCCGTTACGCTGCTCTTGCAGTCAGAATCCCAGCTGGCCAGCATGTACGGCGACGATGATGCCGTAACGATCATCAATGGCTGCGACAGCTATGTTTTTCTTGGGGGAATGGATATCCTCACGGCAAAAAATGTCAGCATCCGCCTTGATCGTCCCCTGGATGAAGTTCTGTGCTTCCCGGTTGGACGGGAGATTATCTTCCGCCGCGGCCAACGCCCGGTGGTCACCGGGCGATATGAAATCAGGAAGGATGAGGTATATCAGCAGATGATCCGGGATTATGAAAGAAGGAAAACCAGGCGGATCAGCCGATTTCACTGAAGGCAGGAGGAATGCAAATGCATCTGACCATCCGACAGCGCCATGCTGACTTTATTCTGGAATTACGGAAAAACCTATATGATCTTCCGAGAATAATAAGCAGCGGGCGATCAGGCGAAACGGAGAATTTATCCGATATTCCGCTTCTGACGGAGGAAGAGATCATGGGTTTAAAAGAATTTGTCGGAAAACCGGATTCTAATGAAGAAAATTATGACGAAGAACTGGCAGCAGAAGTGGAGAAGAAATTCAGAAAACTTTTCGGATGAACCCCGGAAAAAACAGAATATGCAGAAATCATGGAGGAAATCACAGAATGAATGAAAAGAAAGAACATGATCAGAAAGAAACCTGGAATATACAGGTTTGGGTCAGGAACGCTTCCGGATCATTTCTGATTGTCCGCTGCGAATCCGGAAAAGACACGGCATACTGGACGCCGGTTTGTGCCCCAGCTGTTGACGGTGAGGATGCTACCATTACGGCAGCCAGGGCAATCCGGGAAATCACCGGCCTCAGGCTGACACTGTCCATGGGAGGCCTTGTCTGCATCGCGGACGGAAAGGATTATGGGTATGATCATCCCATCGAAACCTTCCTTTTTGATTATCAGAATGAGGAGCTAGATATCTTCACCTTCGGGCGACCCGAAATCCATACCGCACTTTGGATTTCTCCCGGCCAGATTCGCGAACTGGTTCGCTGCGGCCTCTGGGTTCAGGCTTATCCGATCTGCAGCCAGTCTGTCATGAGCGGACCCGTCCTTCCCTTTGAAGCATTGTCGCGGGATGATATGCTGAAAGCCATCGACAGTGCACAATCCCTGACAGCAATGATGCTGAACTGCGAGATGGCATCGGATGCCGAAATGCTTTCCAACGAAGCGCTTTCAGAAATTACGCTCTGGGCCGGCCCATGGTATCCTGCCGGAACGGATCAGGCAGCGCGACGCTGGATTTATTCCTTCCATCAGGCCGGACAAGCTGCTTTCCTCCTGAAAAAATATGAAAAGGCGGAAGACAGCTGGAGAAAAGAACTCTGCATTCTGTCAGAACAGAACTGGAAAACCCGGAATTCAGCCCTCCTGAAGCGGATCGCCGGCGCTCGCAGCCAATTGGAACTTGTCTGCAATGAAATGGGAAAAACAAATGCAGCGAAGCGGGAAAAGAAAGCGCGTTATGATATCCTGAAAGAAAGTGAACGCCTGATGCGGGAAGAACGGGCACAATGGAAACCGGGACATCCGTCATGGCCCACTTCCGATGATGACACAATCTTCTTCAGCAGGTATTACATCTATGAATCAGATGACCAGGATTCGATTACCCTTCGCCATTACCACCCGGATAATGACCAGGCAGAGACACTCACCATCGCAGACCGCCTGGAAGACCAATCTGTGTCCAGGCTCACAGGATTGCTGTATTCGAACATGGAGAACCTGGAGGCTGTTACGATTGAGGGTACTTCTCTGAAAGACATGGCCGGCAATCCATTCGGCGGCTGCAGGAAGCTTCGAAGGCTCAGCATTTCCCCGGAAAACCATTCATTCCGCATGGTTGGCAATTGCCTGCTGACGGGGGACGGCCGCCGCCTGATTCTTCATCTTCCCGCTGCCCCGGATACCGTCTGCGAGGTGCCGGAGGGAACGAACGTGATCGGAAGGGACGCTTTCAACGGCTGCACGAATCTGACCAGGATTGTTCTGCCATCCAGCGTCCGGATCATTGAGGACAGCGCATTTTATCACTGTGACTGTCTGGAAGAAATCAATCTGCCCGATACCTTGGCTGCAATCAATTCCTGGACCTTCGCCAACTGCAGTGCCCTGAAGCAAATTCAGCTTCCTTCCTCTCTCCGCCGGATCTGGGAGTTCGCTTTCACGGAAAGCGGCCTGGAAAAAATTGACCTTCCCCGTGAACTGGATCTTCTGGACGGTTACGCCTTCTCCTACTGTGAACATTTGACAGAGGTCAGCCTTCCAGTCTTGATTCGTGAGGCAGGGGAAGGCGTTTTCGAAGGCTGTCCGGTGAACCGGCAATTCAAGCAGTTTGAGGATGCCGACGTTGGAAACTGAAAAAAATTGTCGCGGGCTCCTCAACCCGCGACACCGTGTTTTTTATTCAATTTATAAAAACCTAAAATCAGTATATCCTCCATAGGGGTGTTAAACAATACACTTAGGGCTACCAGATTATCCGTGGTTGGTAATGATTGTCCTTTCTGCCATTTGTAGATTGCCTGGGTTGACGAAAAATTAAAGTACTCCTTCATTTCCGGGACTGATAAGTGATTGGCTTTCCTGAGTCTTTTAATGTTCCTGCCAGTTGCGACGAGGTCAATGACTGGAAATTTGACATTTGTCATATGAGCCTCCCGATTCCGACCGGTCGACTGTTTGTTGCGCGCAACGCAATATATACCATAATCATTGATTGGTTGACAATGTATTATCTGGTAAATTTGCTTTTTTCGGGCAGTTCACTTTGTGTACACCATATTTATTTAGCCAGCACAGTTACACAGGGGTTTTTCTCACAGGCTTGTACAGTGTCCTGCAGATCTTCGGTTGCTGCCCCGTATTGCAGGCCAGCAGCAGAACCAAAATCCGCTTTACACTTCCATTCTCTTGAACTTTTTGTAATCACGGTACAGTACACGGTATGCGGGCTTGTATGCGTCCCTGTACTCTTCACTGTGGCTGGGAAGATACGCCTCATCCAGAATCTTCTCTGCCGCTTTATTCATGGCTTCCGTCGGATATGCTTTCACACAGAAGTTGCAAACGTTCTGCCTTGTGAACGACAGCGGCTGGATACAGCTGGATTCATACATCCAGTTGGCAATATCTTCGGCTGTGATCCCCTTTGCCTTCGCCGGCCGCAAATTCAGTCTGAGCCATTCCGGGCTGATCTTCTCCGTGAGGGGTTCATCATCTGAGCCATCCACCCCGTCATATTCTGTTTTCAACCGCTCCATCGCCGCTGCAGGGTCGCTGATGAGATGCCCTATGCCCAACATTCCCTGAAATACGAATTTCACGATATCTTCCTCGTTCATCAGCGGATGCCGCCTTTTCTGTGTTCTCAGCAGCTTTCTCATTTCCTCCGCGGCAAAGAGTTTCAGGCTCAGCTCCGTTTTCTCATATCCGTCCTTGATGTAGGAAATATGCGGCTCAGCGCGCAAATGCCTCACGCCTCTGTTTCCATGCATCTGGACCCAGGGAGTGGTGTGGCCAAGTGAATGGCCAATTATTTCCATCGTTTGCTTATCCGCATAGAACTGTTGTAAAACCTGCCTTTCCGGTTTTCGAAGCATCCTGATTGTCCAGTTCAGCCCATGAAGCTGATCCTCTGTGAGTTCATGATACACGCCATCCGGATAGATCAATTCCAGGCCTATATCGCGAAGCAGGTTTTCCGGGTAGTCCATCCTCAGTGGATCAGGCTTTGGGACCGGATGATTCCTAACAATCTCTATTCCTTTTTTCTCAGCATACTCGACCGTGTTTCGAGTGCCACCAGGGGCACCGTTGAAATAGGCAATGAGCCTGGAACTATGATCTACCATCCACTCGTTCCGAGCCTGGAAAACGCCATCGTGATAGTTCTGGCAAACGTTTACGACAAGATCGGCATTCTTCAGCAGATCGTTATACTGCCCCTGCCAGTCAGAAGCCCATCTGCTTGCAAACCCCGGCCATGGTGTGGCGGCAATCAGGTGAAGCGCTGATGAACCAGTTCTTTTCTTCTCTTCGTCACGGATGGATAAAACGATCTGCCCGGCCCAGATGTCCACGCCCATGGCGCAACCGGAAATAAAGGTGGTATATCCTGAACTGATAGCAGCGTCGATCTGCTCCCGCAGCCAAGCCTTTACCGAAGCCTCGTCTTCTGTCAGCTTCTCCGGCCGCTGCCCGCTGAAACAGCAGCGATGCAGGCGTTTCTCCTCTTCCGTTGCCAATCATCTCACCTCCAAAGCACAGGGATGTGTACCTCTCCGGCTTGGCTATTCGTCAATGCTTTATCATCGTCATTCAACAGACTTCTCAACTTTTTCTATTCGCCATGCAGGTGCCCTTTCCCTTTGTAATATTTTTTTGAAAATGAGCCGAAATGAGCCGAAATGAGCCGAGACAAGCCAGTGAGTTTTGTGATATCATATACTTGCCCAAATTGGATCAGGCCTCGTGGAATACAGCGGGGCTTTTTTCATGCCACAAAAATGGCATTCGGTAACAAAACAGCGCAGAAGAACAGCAAGACGATGCGGTGTAGAATACGCCAAAAAAGATGGCGGCGGCGGGCGGGATATATATACATATATCCTTCCGGATTAACATCCTCCAGTAGGGGGAGGGATTAAATCCCCCTCCCCTTACGGATATTAATCCGGTAGAGGCCCGCCCAAAATAAAAAGCAGCCCCGCCACCATGGCAAAATATGGAAATGAATCCAGCGGCGGAACATGTGAAAAACGAGATAAAGATCCCTGACGTTTTTGTTGGATGCGCAAAAAACGGCTTCGCCGGATGAACCACGGTGTTTTAGGCGGGGAAACAGGAGGAGAACGATGAGCGGAGGGATGCGATCATGGGTGAAGCGGAAGCAGGATGGTGAAGAAAAAAGAATCTTGCAGATTTTCTGTGACAATTACAGTAAATTCCAGTGAATTCCAGTTGATTCCAGTAAGTGTTTTGTGATACCTTATCCTTGGGGAATTTGGATGAACGAAAAAATTGCTTTGCGGAATGAACTGTGGAGGGCGATCAATAATAATAATAATACAATTATTTTGAAAATGATACAAAATGAGACGAAATGGAACGAGACGGGACAGTGGCTTTTGTGATATACTATCCTTGCCAAAATTGGATGAGGGCCTCGCGGAATGATCCGCGGGGTTTTTTCATGGCCTGGTGGATGCTTGAAAGGGGTGATTTTATGGCATAAGGAAATGATGGATGGAGGAAATGGGCGACATGACTGGAACGGCAGGCGGGGGAGATGGGTGACATGATGAGAACGAAGGAAAGGGGAAGAGGGATATTCCACTGTGCAACATTGTGAAGGTGCCGGATGTGCCGGGTAAGATTGTCATTAATAAACGGGCCTCTGGGAATTATGTGCTCTATGAAAACGGACGGCGGTACGACAAACAGAAAAAGTATAACGTGCCTGACAGAACCATGATCGGGATTCAGATTCCTTCCAGGCCGGAATACATGGTTCCCAATGAAAACTATTTCAGACTATTTCCGAAGGGAGATCAAAACATGAGCGAATATGAACAGAATAAAATGGATGAATACAAAAAGGAACGGGACGAGGCATTCATGATCCGTGATTTTTTTGAGCAGATGTTCTACGAGTTACAGTTTCACAGCCGCAAGCAGCCCAATACTGTGCTGAACGAATTCAAGGTTCGGGAACTGAATGCGATTCTGGAGCCGATGAAAGACATGATGCAGGACGAGCCCGGGGCGAGATTCCTGCAGCTGATTCCGATTCCGACAGAAGAGGAGTCAGAGGGCGGAGGAACCGTACTGTGCGGCATGACATACAGCGACGTGATGATGGTGCTGACGAAATACCGGTGTACGGAAGGGGAATTCTTCCAGAAGCTGCTGCTGAGGGAAACCTGACCAAGTACACTCAAAATTTAGTACACTCAAAAAAGCCCGGCTTTCGAACACTGGAAAGCCGGGCAGGGGATTCTTTGCAGCAGAACCGGGGGTTATTCCTCCAGGGTGCAGCCGCCGATGAATTCACGGAGCAGGGAAAGCGGCGGGATTTCGTTCAACTGGGCGGGATCCACATCCGGGAGGTAATTCAGGGTTTTAATCAGCCGGCGGGCCAGAAGGTAATCGGAGGAGGAGGGATTGACCTGCATCAGGAGCTCATAGACAAAATGCTTGAGGACCGGGAGCTCATACTGGAGCGCCGTGTTGAACATGATATCCGCGTTTTCCTGATAGGCGAAGATGTACTGTTCCTCGCCCTTGCGGACGCTGGGCCACTTGGAGAGGGTGGCTTCCGGCGAATAGCCGCGGAACTGGTTGTCCCGGACGATGCGGCGGAGGAGGCGGACATCAGTGGTCCGGATCCGGTTATGGTCATCCAGATTCAGGCAGGTGAGGGCGCTGGCGAAGACCCGGAAGATTTCATCCGCCGGCAGCAGCTGGGCAATCTGGGGATTCAGGCCGTGAATGCCTTCCAGGATGATGATTTCACCGGGTTGCAGGGCGACCGGCGGGGTCAGGTAGTCCTTTTCGCCGGTGGTGAAATCATAATTCGGCATGAAGACTTCCTCGCCGGCCAGGAGACCGTTGAGGGAATCCGCCAGGAGCTGGGTATCCAGGGCGTCAATGGATTCAAAATTCATCTCGCCGAATTCGTCCTTTGGGAGGTCTTCCCGGTTAATAAAGAAATCGTCCATGGAAATGCGGCGGGACGGGTGGCCGTACATCTGCAGATGGATCGCCAGGCGGCCGGCAAAGGTGGTTTTCCCACTGGAGGAGGGACCGGCGATGAGGACGATATGCTTGTTCAGTTCATGGACCTTTCGGGCGATATCGTTGATGGCCGCCTCATGCAGGGATTCGTTGATCCGGATAAACTGACGGAGGCGGTTTTCCTCAATCATGCGGGTGACGTCCGTGATGTTGGTAACGCCCATAATCTTGCACCAGTGGGCGCTCTGGCTGAAGATTTCCAGATACTTGGGGCGGTAAACATAGGGGGCGGCGTGGTCAAAGTCCGACCCGGCGGGGAGCTGGAGCACAAAGCCGCCGCGGAGCTCGAACAGGGTGAAGACCCGGACATAGCCGGTGGAAACCGTCATGGCACCGTAGAAGTACTCCCACATGCCGTCGATGGAATACATATTGAAATAGGGAACGGGACGATGGCGGAGCAGATCCACCTTATCCTGCTGGCCGAGTTCCTCGAAATAGGCAATGGCGTCCTCCTTGGCCCACTGCTTCTTCTCAAACTTCAGGTCCAGGTCCACCAGGCGGCGCATTTTATTTTCGATGCGGACGATATCCTGACGGTGAAGCTCCATACCGGGGAGGCGGACATAGACGCCGTAGCCCACAGAATATTCGATGCGCACCTGCTGATAGGGATACAGATGGCGGAGGGCCAGCAGCATGACAAAGCGCAGGGAGCGTTCATAAACGCGCCGGCCTTCCTCATGCTCCAGGGTCAGCGGGGTCAGGCTGCAGTCCTGGCGAAGCTGGTCATTCAGCTCCCGGACCACGCCGCCGCTCAGGGCCGCCAGGGTTCCGCGGGGAAAGGCATCCATTGCCTTCAGGCATTCCTGCACGGTTTTGCCTTCGGGAAATTCCTGTTTCCGGTTCATGGTAGAAATGATCATGGGGCTGCCTCCTTCATGGTTCAATCAAAAGGCATGCTGCACGATTCCGCGTTCAGCAGCTCTTCGTCCGGATCGGGGGGAGCGCCGTGTTCGGCCAGCCAGGCTTCCATACGCTTCTGCATCTGCAGCTGCTTGGTGTGCACATAGGCGACATTGGACGCGGTGGCCGGCGCAGTAGTCCGGTACATGACCTTCCGCCCGTCATCATCAATCCTGAAACGGAGGCGGAGGAGAAGTCTTCCGTGGTTTTTGCACCGGGCAACGGCAATATAACGATCAGCACTCTGCTTAATATATTCGCCGTCCATCACCAGAACCCTTCCGCATCGGGGACAAACCGGATGAATTGCCGCATCGCTCTTCAGGGCTTCCCGGACGGAATCAAAGGCTTCGCCCGGTATTTTTTCCTTCAGTGCCTTCCGGGGATGGATCAGCTGCTTCGGCTTCTGGGCATAATTCAGCACCGCGGCGGGATCCGGCAGGGTCCGGAACACCAGGGCGGTATACCAGGCGTCATTCAGGGCGTTATGGAAGGACATGGACTCATCGGGGACGATTTCCATCATGTCCATGGCGGCCTTGAGGCCGGCACGATCCTTCAGCTGATGGACATCGCTGAACAGGCGCTGGATATCGCAAAGGGGCGGCAGCGGAATATCCTCACAGCCGAAGAAGGAGATATTCTGATACAGCACGCTGACATCGTCGCAGCCCCAGGTAAGCAGGGTATAATCTTCGCCGCACCAGGCCGCGAACTGCTCCAGAGCTTCCCGGAAAGCCGGGGCGCCGGCCAGTGTTTCCGAATCCAGGCCGGTCATCCGGCGAATTCGGGGATGGATACGCAGGTAATGGGTGGGGGCAATCGGGATGGAAATGGTATCCGCGATGGACAGATCCGGTGCCAGCTTGACTGCGCCGATCTGGATCATTTCAAAAATCAGCTTGTCGCCGACCTTCTTATAGGTGCTGCTTTGATAGGAAATAGGCTGGTTCCATTCCAGGTCAAGGATAATGTAAGTCATTCCAGTTTACTCCAGATTATTCAGAATTCCGCGCGGCGGACTCTCCGGCCGCCAGGCCGGTGGACCATGCGATCTGCAAATTGTAGCCCCCGGTATGGGCATCCACATCCAGCATTTCGCCGGCAAAGAAGAGATTGTCATGCAGCTTGCCAGCCATGGTGGAGGGATCCACCTGGCGGACCGAAACGCCGCCGCGGGTGACAACCGCCTCCTCCAGCGGGCGGGGCGAACGAATGTTTAAGGGCAGGGCTTTCAGGGTTTTCGCGATGGCTTCCCGCTGGGAGACAGTGACCTGGCTGCAGGGCAGGGAACCCGGCACACCGCAGAGGCTCGGAAAGAGGTCCGCCAGCCGGGACGGGAGGAGCCCGTTCAGCACGAAGCGGAGCTGCTTTCTGCCATCGGCGAGGAAATCACGGCGAAGCCGCGCATCAAGCTGGTCCGGGGAAAGGCCGGGCTTCAGATCCAGGGAAAGGGCGGCACGGGAAACATCCTCCGGCAGGTGGCAGCTGGCTTCCAGCACCAGGGGACCGGAGATGCCGTAATGGGTGAAGAGCAGTTCCCCCAGTTCCTCATAAAGCGTTTTTTTGCCCGCATGCAGGGACAGGGTTACATTTTTCAGGCTTAGCCCCTGCAGGGAGCGGGGCCAGTCCTCCACCGTTTCCAGGCCGACCAGCACCGGGGAGGGCGGAACCACTGCATAGCCGGCTTCCGCCGCGAGGCGGAACCCGTCGCCCCGGGAACCGGTGGCAGGATAGCTGAGGCCGCCCATGGCCAGGACCACTGCATCCGCAGGCAGGAAGGAACCGTCTTCGAGCTCTACTCCCAGGACGCGGCGATCAATGATCCGCAGGGAGCGGACCCGGGCGTTCAGCCGGACCCGGACGCCATAGCGCTGCAGGAGGGAAGAGAAGGCCCGGGTGACATCGCTGGCTTTTTCGGAAGCGGGAAACACGCGGCGGCCGCGCTGGACCGTGACCGGGCAGCCGGCGCCTTCCAGCAGGGCCATCATATCCCTCGGGCCGAAACGGCTCAGGGCGCTGTACAGAAAACGGGGATTGCGGGGAACCTGGGCCAGGAATTCATCCGTCGAGCAGTCGTTAGTCAGGTTGCATCGGCCCTTGCCGGTAATATAAACCTTCTTACCGAGCTTCTCATTCTGCTCCAGCAGAGTGACGGAAGCGCCGGAACGGGCTGCCGCGAAAGCGGCCATCAGGCCGGCGGCGCCCCCGCCGGCCACCAGCACAACAGACATGGCGGTCCTCCTTTCGATCCCCCCGATATCATTTCCCGGATGCATGCCGGAGGCTGCCTACGGCATGGTGGATGCCGGACAGCCTGAACAGGCACAAAAAAATCCCGGTTCAGTATACGGGAAGGCAGGGAGTTTTGCAAGCGGGCAGTTTCGTAGGAGACGAGGATATTGCCACAGGGCGGCTGAATGGAGTATAATCAAAACAATACACCCGGAAAAACCCTACAGAAATGCCCTCCGGGATCCGGAAAGGAGAGATCACCATGGCACGCCCGCGGCGGACGGTACTGGAATACCGCAGCTATGAACTGCCGGCAGATTTTCCCCTGATGGTGCTGACCGGCGACCGGTGGCATATCAGCCCGATTCCCGGCAAGCACCTGCATTTTCACAATTGCCTGGAGATCGGCATCTGCCACACCTCCGGCGGAACCATGATTTTTGACCGGCAGCAAGTGCATTTCAGCGCGGGAGACGTGACCTGCATCGCCCGGAATGTACCCCACACTACCTGGTCTGACCCGGGGAAGGGCAGCCTCTGGAGTTACCTGTTCCTGGATCCGGAAGCTTTGCTGGGTCGGGCCCCACTGGGAAAAAACGCCGGGCTGCCGGATACCGGCCGTTTTCTGTCCGATTGCCATCTGCTGCTGACCCAGAAAAAGGCCCCCTGGGCCGGAACGCTGGTGAACCAGATCATCGAGGAGATGACCCGGTGCGCCCCGGGATACCAAATTTGTGTAAAGGGCCTGTGCGCCGCGCTGCTGATGCATCTGCTGCGGGCATACGGGCAGGAAGAAAACGAGGGCAGCTATGACCCGTATATCCAGGTGCTGGCGCCGGCCCTCGACTATATTCACGAACACTATATGCAGGAATTTCCCCAGGATACGCTGGCATCCGTGTGCCACCTGAGCCCCACCCATTTCCGGCGCCTTTTCCGGGAACAGACCGGCACCAGCCCGCTAGACTTCCTGCACCAGACGCGCATCCTGAAAAGCTGCGAGCTGCTGCGCTCCTCCGAGCATTCTGTGACGACAATTGCGGGAATGGTGGGATACAACTCCATGACCAGCTACAACCGGCACTTCAGCAAGGCGATGGGCTGCACGCCCACGGCCTGGCGGAAAACCGCGGGGGACCATCCCCGGCCGTCCCTGCTGACCTTTACCGGATGGACCGAGGCGGAAGTTATCGAGCCTCAGGAAGAGGACAAATAAACTTCATTTCTTCCGGCGCGAGCAAAGCCTGCAGGATGCCGCCGGGATAACGGACCCGGATTTCCCGGGCCTCGGGAGCGTTATTCATGACCACCATAGTGCCGGAGGCGGGGAACCATGCGGCTTCCGCCAGGGGATCATCGCAAATGGCAGCGCCCGAACCGTCCTGCCCGGCCAGCTCCAGCAGCAGGTCCAGCAGCATCCGGGCGGCAGATGGGCTGTAAACAAAGCCTCCCAGATAGGCTGCCCGGCCTTTACCGAAAGCGTGGAGAGTGAGCAGCGGTATGGCCCCATCCGCACAAAGCACCCGGGTATCCGGCCCGGTGACACGAATCCCATCTGTTTTTCCCAGCGCCTGCCGGTCCACCCGGAAAGGCGCTTTTTCCGTTTCAAAAGCCCAGGGAAGATGGCAGGCATATTCGCCGCGGTCCTGATCCACGCCGAACAGGTGGGCCAGGGCAAAGCGGGTATCCCCGCCCTCCACGGCGGAGGGTTCGCCGGCGCCAATCAGGCAGCCGCCTTCATACACATACCGGGTCAGCGCGGCGACCAGATCCGGATCCTTCCAGGCTTCGCCGCCGCTCCAGGCATCTCCCGCCCGGCCGGCATTGATGACCACATCGACATCCGCCAGGGCACCGTTTTTGGCCTCCTCAAAGGAAATGAAGCGAACCCGGACCGGAAGGCCGGAGAGAGCCTCATTCAGGTGGATCAGGATATTGCTGTCCGTTTCATGAAAATGGCCGGAAAGGGTCCAGGAGCGCAGGGAGCCCCAGGTATGCAGGACGGCGACCGTGAGCGGAAGCTCCGCGGGCGCACCCTCGGCATGCAGCGCCTTCAGCCGGCGGAAAGAGACAGCCATATCTCCGATGGCATCGTTGAAGGCCGGCTGGCCGACTGTCAGGTGCAGATAGCCGCCGAGGCCGATCCGGTCCACACTCTGGCGGACCAGCGCCCGGCGCACATGCAGCCAATAGGCGACGGCGTCCCGCTCCGGATGGCCGCCCTCTGAGAACGTCGGCAGGCCGCCGAGGCCGACGGGGAACAGATAGGGGTGAAACCGAAGTTCATGCACCGGTACCTTCGCAGCGGCGCACAGGCGGCACTCAAACCCGGAGAAAACACATTTGATCAGGCCGTCAAAGCCGATGGATTCAAAATACGGGCCGCAGGGCTCCATGCCGACCCAGCTGTCATCATAGAACACGTAGGCCTGCTTGCCGAAAGAGTGAATAATCTCCACCAGGGCTTTGGCCTTTTCGGCCACGAAGCGCTGGATGAAATCCATATAGGCGCGCTTCCGGGCAGTGGGCGGGCGATGGGTGGCCTGGAGCCAGCCCTTGTTAACAAAATCCTCCGCCGTCAGGGCAATGCCGGTTTCCGCCTCAAAGGATTTCAGCGCGGCGGGGCTGACGGTGAAATCATAGCTGGCCCAGTCCACAAAGCGGGAAGGCCGGCGGGGATGATCGCCGAAAATCCAGACAAAATTATAGAACAGGGAGGTCAGGCGGACCACATTCGTCCGCGGATTCTGCTCACACCAGGTTCTGAGCCAGGACTGAAGATAATCCCAGGCCAGCGGATGGCGGGGATCCAGCTGGCGGAGATGCTCGGTCTGCCAGTGGTTGGTGGTGTGATTATACATATTAATCTCTTCCCAGATGCGCCGGCAGAGGAAGGAAACCGTATAACGATGAAAGGGAATGCAGCCGGAAATAACGACTGTGCTGCCCTCCAGGCGCCAGCGATCCCCGGGAACGAGGCAGCCAGCTGTGCGGTCCCACACCTGCCAGAAGGGCAGGGCGTCCTCATCCGTGTTCAACTCAAACTGCTCCGTAAAATAGCCGGCCAGCGGGTCGATGGAAACGGAATCAGAGACAGCGGTGACGGGATCAGAGGACAGGAAGACCTGCTGCTGGGTTTCCGGATGGGCCAGGGCGAAAGCATTATGCTCCCGGATAATACAGATGGTGGAATAAATCTGGTATCCGGATTCCGTGATTTCGGGGGACAGCTTTGTGCCATCCGAATCCCGGATCACATCGGCACCCCATTTCTCCGCCATTTCCAGCGTCAGTTTCTCATAGCCGGCTTCCCCCGGCAGGGTGAATCCTCCGTGGCGAAAATCAGTCATAGCCGCTTCCTCCTCCGCAAGAAAATATGCATTTCCTTCCCAATCAACTGAAATCAGTTTAGCAGAAGGGCCCGGGTAAATCCTCGCAATCCGGAACCAACCGTGTGCAGATTTGACCATAAACCCCGCGGCCAAACGGCCGCGGGGCGCAGAGGAAACCGTGGAAATCGGGGAGAACTGCCAGGCGATTCAGACGATCCCGTTGCCAGCTACAGCAAAGATGGAGACGATGCATTCCGCCGTGCCGTTTTCCTCCGGGACGCGATGGAAGCGCATATGCACCCGGGCGGAACGGCCTCCGGGGAGATCCAGCGTGTAAATACCGTTCAGGATCGAGGGATCCTCATAGTTTTCGATAATCTGATCCGAAAGGCAGCGGTCCGTACGGATCCACTGGGAGCCAAGATCCCCCTTCTGCAGGGCACGGCTGAAGGCGGCTTCATCGACCCCGAGATATTCCGCCAGCCCGTAAACGGCCAGCTGGCATTCAAGCCGGGGGCCCTGCCGATTAACAAAGACGATACAGTCGGTGGAATATTTTTTCAGCAGTTCCATGCTTCTTTGCAGCGAGAGAAGATCAGTGATATCCAGCAGGATGGACTGCCAGCAGATTTCGCCGAAACGATCCGTGATCCGGGACTGATCCAGCACGGACCGCCAGGAACCATCATTCCGGCAAAGCCTGTAGGGGGAGAGCGTGACGGAACTGCCGGCCCGGATCCGGTCGGATTCCTCCACCACGCGGTTCCGGTCCTCAGGATGAATCATGTTGATCAGCCGGTTGCCGAAGCTGTCCTGAATCTCCTGCGCGGTATATCCCGTCAGTTCCTCAAAACCGCGGGAGACATACAGGAACTCATAGCCGCCTTCCAGCGTGGCGCGGTAATAGGCGCCGGGCAGGTCCTGATTGATATACTGGAGCTCCGTGATATCCTGGCAGGAGGCGTAATACAGGGATGCGCCGTTTTCATCCTGCCGGAGGAAATAAACGCGGACCTGCATGCAGACAATGCTTACGTTGGGCTTATAAACCCTGAAATGTCCGACAGCGCCGTTAATCCGATCTTCCCGGGCGTTCCGGAGCATATCGATGAAGGGCTCACGGTCCTCCGGGTGAATATACTGCAGGATCTGCATGCGCCGGGTTTCCAGAATATTCAGGGGCAGCCCCACCACATGCACGAACTGCTGGTTATAGCGGATGATATCCACATTGCCGTCCCGGAAGCTGTAGAAGGCAACCGCTCCGAGGATGTTGTTCAGCATCGCGTCGGAATAAATGCTGCCGTCCAGGAACTCCCGGACCCGCAGGGGATCGTTGCCGTGGAAGGTGATGCCGCCATAATCCGCCCGCCCGGGCTCGGCAATCAGCGCCTCAAACCGGTCCGCCGGCATGGGACGATGGAAATAGAAGCCCTGCATATAACGAATATTCATATCCGCCAGATAATCAATCAGCTCCCGGGATTCCACCCCTTCCACAATCAGGGGCGTGGAGAGGGTTTTGGTCATATTGATAACCGACTCCAGAATGCTGATGCCCTTGAGCTCATCCCCGATGGAGAAATGAAGGAACTGGGCGTCCAGCTTGATAATATCCACATTCACCGTGCGGAGCATATTCAGGGAGGAATAGCCGCTGCCGAAATCGTCCATGAGCACTTTGCAGCCATGCTTCTGCAGTTCAGCAACGGAAAGGCGGACCTGTTCGGCGTCGTTCACGTAGGCGGATTCCGTGATTTCCACCTCGAGGATGCCCCGGGGCAGGGCGTACTTTTTCATCAGGCTCTGCAGGACTTCCGGGACATTGACGGCGAACAGGTCAATGCGGGAAACATTGACGGAAACGGGCACCGGACGGATGCCCTTGTCGATCAGGCAGCGGAGCCACCGGCAGACGGATTCCCACAGATAGGAATCCAGATTGGTGACAATTCCGTATTTTTCCAGGACAGGCACAAAGACCTGGGGCGGGATATAACGGCCATCCGCCCGGCGCCAGCGGGCCAGGGATTCAGCGCCGACCACGGCGCCGCTGGATACATCCACCTGGGGCTGGAGAAAGAAGGAAATCTCCCCGGACTGCAGGGCGGCGTTAAAATCTGTCAGAATCCGGAATTCTTCCACATGGCGCTGGTGGGCCTCGGGTTCATAAATCCGAATATGGGACTGAAGATCGTCCTTGATTTCCTCTGCCGTGAGCGCAGCCCGGTTAAACAGCTCCAGCGCGTTATGGCCGGTTTCGTCAATGAGGCAGATGCCGAGAACCGGAAAGAAGCCCCGGCTGGATGACAGGGAATCGATTGCCCGGCAGAGATCGTTGAACAGCTTATCAATCACCGTTTTGTCAAAGGGAACCAGCAGGGCAAAATCGTCCTGGCCTCGGTAGCCGGAGAGCCCGTTCAGGGCGGAGGAACAGGCGAGAAGGATTTCGGCAAAGTGGACCAGGAGGGAATCCCCATTGGCCTGGCCGTTCAGCTCCTTGAACAGCTTGAAGTGCTTGATATCCACGGCAACCATCGCCCAGGTTCCCTCCAGATGGGGCAGGCGCTCCTGGGCCATGGCGAAGAACTGTTCCTCTGTCAGGATGTTCGGCATCAGGCCCAGCAGGTGCTCTGTAGCATCCTGGCCGGTGGGCATGCCGTTCAGGCGGCGGCCCATCTCCACCATGTCATAGATGTAGATATTCATTTGACCCTCCGGCAGACCGTACCGGGCGCCGGAAAGCAGGAGATGGCCCATTGTAAGCCAGTTACCGTCCATGGACAGGCAGCGGAATTCGCAGGTCAGCATTCCGGCGGGATTTGCATTAGCCAGGCGGGCGGGAAGGGTGTTCGGGTCCATGAAGGCACGGTGCAGATTCCGGTCATCCGGATGAACCGTGTGGTCGGACAGGTACTGGTTCAGGTTCTGAATGGTGTCATTAATAACAGGAAGGAAAAACTTTCCCTCATGATGAAAGCGGGAATGGTAACGGCCCGTCGTCAGATCCACGGAAATCAATTCATCAAAGGGTGTCAGCAGCAGCCGCTCCGACAGCGCTTCAGGAGGCGAATTGCGGATGATATCATTCAGGAAGGGAAGCTGCATGGGTTTCTCTCCTTTGTGTTTATGCAGCGGCACAGGACAGGAAGAAAATACGCGCCGCCCGGATGAATGCATTGTAAAGGATTCCGGATGATTTTGCAAGGATTCCGGCTGACAGGGCGTGGCAGGTTTTCGGGGGCGGGCAGCCCGGTTGCTTCCGGAACCGGGAACAGGGTATAATGGAAAAAACGGGACAGCAAAACGGGAAAGGGGTGGCACGGCAATGAACCGGTCGGCGGCGCTGGAATACTATCTGTCGGCGCTGAAGAAGGAGCGGGAAAGCTACCTTTACCAGCACGCCCTGAACAAGGTGCGGGTCATCACAAGAAGCATGAAGGAAGCGGAGCGGGAGGCATACTACCGCAGCCAGTCTTTTGCTAACACGCTTCAGCAGGAACGAAAAAAAGACAAAGTGTACCAGTCCCTGGAGCGCGGGGAGCTGCCGCTGAGCTGGCAGCGGGCGGAGTTCGACCGGCTGGCGCCGATGATCCAATCCGATATGGCCCGGGGAGAAAAAACGGACCTCAACTTTCTGCGGTCCGCGGAGAAGGCCAAGGTTTCCCCGGAGAAGGCACGCCTGGCCCTGCGGAGGCTGAAGGACGGAAGTGTACGAACCTTTTTGCGCAGCCGGACGGAACAGTTTACCGACGAGGCGGAGGAAAAAACTGAAAAATATCTGCGGGGCGGCGACCTGAGGTCCCTAATCAGCCGGGACAGGCGGATCAGAGACGTGCCGGGAACCCTGATCGAAACCGTCTTCCGAAAGGGCATCCCCGCCGGAGTGCTGAACCAGGCCTACCATCCCGGATCCCTGAGCCGATCCATGCTGAACGCGCTGCTGCGGGCCTATCCGGAGCTGAGCAGCTGCCGGAATGTGGCGGTGCGGGAGGGCGTGACGGTGCACGACGCCGTGCGGCAGGAAATCCACCGGTCGGAGGCGATTGTGTTCGCGGCGCTGCACAGGCGTTTTCCGGGAAAGCGGCTGAGAAGGATCCTGAGCAGCAATGAATCCCTTCGCCGGGTGCAGAAGCAGGCGGATGAGGCTGTGAACCGGGAGCGGGAACTGCGGTCCGCGCTGCTGAACGCGATTCCTGAGCATTACCGGGACCTGTATCCGCTGGCGAGGGCAATGAAACGCCGCTTTGTGCTGCACCTGGGCCCTACCAACAGCGGCAAGACTTACGAGGGCGTGGAGCGCCTGAAGGGCGCCCGCTGCGGCATCTATCTGGGGCCGCTGCGCCTGCTGGCTGCGGAACAGTTCGAGGCCCTGAACCTGGCGGACGTACCCTGCTCGCTGGTGACCGGGGAGGAGCAGATCCGGGTGCCGGGCAGCCGCGTGCAGTCCTCCACTGTGGAGATGGCCGACCTGAAGACCCACTATGATGTGGCTGTGATCGACGAATGCCAGATGATCGCGGACCGGGACCGGGGTGGTGCATGGACCGCGGCAATCCTGGGCCTGTGCGCGGATGAAATCCATGCCTGTGCATCACCGGACGCGGGGCCGCTGCTGAGCCGCATGATTGAGGAATGCGGGGATGAGCTGGAAATCGTACGGCACGAGCGGATGACGCCGCTGGAAGTGGAAAAGGAAGGATTCGAGTTTCCGGGATCCGTGCGCCCGGGGGACGCGCTGATCGTGTTTTCCAAAGCCCGGGTGCACGCGGTGGCCGCGGAGCTGAGAAGCAAGGGGTACCGGGTTTCCCTGATCTACGGCGCTCTGCCGCCGGACGTGCGCCGGAACCAGGCGGAGCGGTTTCACCGGGGCGAAACGGAAGTGGTGGTTTCCACAGACGCGATCGCCATGGGCATGAACCTGCCGATTGAGCGGGTGGTTTTTCTGGAATCGGAAAAATTCGACGGGGACATTACCCGCATCCTGACTGACGCGGAGATCAAACAGATCGCCGGCCGGGCCGGGCGATACGGCATCTATGAAACCGGATATGTGAATGCCTTTGGTTTCAAAGGGCTGGTGGAACAGGCCCTGAAACGGCCGCTGCTGCCGCTGACGGAAGCGGTGATCCGCTTTCCCGAATCCCTGCTGGGCATTCCGCTGCCGCTGACCCAGATCATCAACCAGTGGCTCAGCATGCAGGACAAGAGCTGCTTCTCCAAGGCTTCCACCGCCCGGATGGCGTCCCTGGCGGTGATGATGGAAAACCGGAACACGGACAAGAATCTGCTGTACCGTTTCCTGTGTATTCCCTTTGACGAGACGGATCCGGATCTGCTGGCCCGGTGGAAAAGCCTGTACCATGCGGAATGCATCCATGAACACGAGGACGTGCTGCCGCTGCTGCCGCCCCTGCGGAGCCCGGAGGAATGCACGATCCAGATGCTGGACACCCTGGAGGTGGACTACCGGCGGTGCGACCTGTACTACAATTATGTCCGATTGTTTACCGAGAACCCGGATCCAGTGCTGGAGGAGATTCAGCGGCGGAAGGACCTGATCAGCCAGGGCATCGTGCATATCCTGTCCACCCAGAAGCTGCAGCAGAAAACATGCAAGGGATGCAAGAAGCACCTGCCGTGGAACTGGCCTTATCCGCTGTGCGATTCCTGCTTTTACAGATTTCACCGATAACTAAGAAAAACAAGGCTTTGAAGCAGTTTTTGCATAAATTGAAGTTTCTTTTGCGTAGTATCCTGTCTTCAACCATTTGTATACTGCAGATGACAGCATCGTGATTTTTCGCTTACCAGAAAACAAAAAAGCGGGGGAAAAAGATGATTACTATTGCAGTCGTTGGCACAGGGGGAATTTCCCATGCCCATATCCAGGCGTGGCTGAAGTTCCCCGATCGTTGTAAAATCGTTGCCCTGGTTGATATTGTTCCCGAAAAGGCCCGGCGCGTGAAGGAACAGTATGGGCTGGATGCCGAAGTCTATGCGGACCACCGCGATATTCTGCCACTGTCCATTGATATCGTGGACGTCTGTACTCCGCCCTTCGTTCACGCGGAGATCAGCATCAATGCCCTTCGCAGCGGCAAGAACGTAGTATGCGAAAAACCTATGGCCGCTTCCCTGGAGGAGTGCGACGCAATGCTTCGTGCCCGGGACGAGAGCGGCAAGCTGCTCTCCATTATTGCCCAAAACCGTTTTCGGAAGCCGATCCGGGACCTGAAAGCCCTGCTGGACAGTGGACTCGCCGGACCGGTGCGCCATGCCCAGGTCAATTCCTTCTGGTATCGCGCCCATTGCTATTATGACCTCTGGTGGCGCGGCACCTGGGAAAAGGAAGGCGGCGGCTGCACCCTGAACCACGCGGTCCATCATATCGATATGCTGGGCTGGATGATGGGGACCCCGTCCCGGGTAACAGCTGTGCTGGCCAACACCGCCCACGACAATGCGGAGGTGGAAGACCTTTCTGTTTCAGTCGTGGAATACCCCGGTGCGCTGGCCACCGTGACGGCTTCTGTCATCCATCACGGAGAGGAACAGGCTCTGGTTTTCCAGTGCGAAAAAGCCAAAATCGCCGCGCCATTCAGCGTGTTCTGCTCCGTTTCCCAGCCCAACGGTTTTCCGCTGAAAACACCGGACCCTGCCTTTGAAGCAAAGTCCCTTGCATTTCTGGATAAGCTGCTGCCCCTCTCCTGGGAAATGCATGACGGGCAGCTGGAAAACGTACTGGCCGCACTGGAATCCGGCGGCGCACCGGCCATTACGGGTGAAGACGGCCGGAGGACCATTGAACTGATTACCGCCATCTATAAAGCCGGATCTCTTCATGAACCCGTTTCCCTGCCTCTTCTGCCGGAAGATCCATTCTATACCGTCTCCGGCATCCGGGCTCATGTTCCTCATTTTTATGAGAAATCAGCCTCCGTGGACTCTCTGGACGGCGAATTGACCTTCGGCAGTGATTATCAGAAAGGAGAAACCAAATGAACGTTTCCGACGGAATGAACTATGCCCCCAAAGGAAAGCCCGCCCCGGTTGTCGAGCCCGGCGATTTCGTTTTCTCGGCGGTCCGGCTGGATCACGGCCATATCTACGGCATGTGCAACGGCCTGACAGAGGCAGGCGCTACCCTTAAATATGTCTGGGATCCGGATCCAAAGAAGGTGGAAGCTTTTCTGAAGGCTTTTCCCCAGGCGAAGCCTGCCCGCAGTGAAGTGGAGGCCCTTTCTGATCCCGAAGCACAGATGATCGCGGGTGCTGCCGTCACCAGCGAGCGCTGCGCACTGGGGCTCAAGGCCATGGATGCCGGCAAAGACTATTTTACGGACAAAGCCCCTTTTACCACCCTGGGGCAGCTGGCCTCCGCGAAGGAAGCGGTTCTTCGTACAGGAAGGAAATACATGGTTTACTATGCGGAGCGGCTGCACGATGAAGGATCCATCCTTGCGGGATATATCGCCCATTCCGGCGATATCGGCAAAATCATCTCCGTCAACGGTTTCGGCCCGCACCGGCTCGGTGCTCCCGGCCGTCCCGCCTGGTTTTTCGAACGGGAAAAATATGGCGGGATCCTGTGCGATATCGGGAGCCACCAGATCGAGCAGTTTCTGTTCTACACCGGAGAGGAAGACGCGGAGGTCATTGCCAGCCGCGTTGCCAACTTTGCCCATCCTGAGTATCCGGAACTGGAGGACTACGGCGACTGCATGCTGAACGGAAGGAAGGGCGCCTCCCATTATTTCCGGGTAGACTGGTTCACACCAGACGGGCTGAGCACCTGGGGCGACGGGCGCCTCTTCATCCAGGGAACCGACGGCTACATAGAAGTACGGAAATATGCGAATATCGCTTCCGGCCAGCCCGGCGGCGGCCATGTCTACGTCGTGGATAACAAAGGGGAGCGTTATCTGAACGCCGTCGGCGCCACCGGTTACCCCTTCTTCGGCCAGCTGATTCTGGACTGCCTGAACCGGACGGAGAATGCCATGACTCAGGCCCATGCCTTCAAAGCCGCCGAACTGTGCCTGACCGCCCAGGAAAAAGCAGTCCTCATTCACTGATGCGCAAGGCCGTCAGAAAAGGCAGAACGGCCGGGGGATTGACGAAAGATATAGTTGATGATACAATGACAAAAACGAGCAAGAAATGAGGACGAGGATGAATGTTTGCCATACCTTGCAAATGGCGCATGACAAATAAAGCAGGAACAGCATACTTTACTGCAATATTTGCATAGGAATCTTCAAATTCTGCAGATATAATGCAAATTAGGGTAACTGATAGACCTGATTTGACATGAGCGGGAAAACAGAATGAAAGGAAGATGCTCATTGAGTCAAGCAAAACAGCCGGCACTGAGCCGGAACATCCGCCCGTCAAAAATGTCATGGAAGACATATCTGCGCCGGTACGGGACCCTGTACCTGCTGCTGATCCTGCCGATGGCGTTCTTTATCATCTTCCGGTATACGCCCATGACCTACATTCTGCTGGCGTTCAAGAAAAACAACATCCTTGTTCCGCCGTGGGAGGTTCCGTGGGCCAAGAACAATGGTTTTGAATGGTTTATTAAGGCATTCCAGGACCAGAACTTCATTGCCGCCCTGCGGAACACCATTTTCCTGAACCTGCTGGACCTGGTGATCGGCACGCCGATGCCCATTATTATGGCGCTGCTGCTGAATGAGTTGGCATTCCCGAAATATAAGAGAGTTACGCAGACGATTCTGTATCTGCCCCATTTCCTGAGCTGGGTTATTATTTCCAGTATTTCCCTTCGCCTGTTTGCGACGAATGACGGCATGATCAACAAGCTTTTCGGCACATCGATTCCGTTCCTCGGAACGGAGGGAAACTGGCGGGCGATGTACATCGTTCTGGGCATTTGGAAGGAATGCGGATGGAACACCATCATCTATCTGGCAGCCCTGACCGGCATCAGCCCGGAACTGTACGAAGCAGCCGAAGTGGACGGCGCAAGCCGACTGCGCAAGATCTGGCACATTACGTTGCCGGGTATCCGCTCCACGATTATCGTGCTGCTGATTATGAATCTGGGCCATATTCTGGGATCTGAATTTGACCGACCGTTTACGCTGAGCAACCCGTTAGTGGTTGGGGCCAGCAAGACGATTTCCATCTTTGTGTATGAACGCGGCATTCAGGGAAGCCAGTTCAGCCTGAGCACCGCTGTGGGCCTGTTCCAGAGCGTGGTATGCGTGATCTTCCTGCTGCTATCGAACTCTCTGGCAAAGAAGTTCGGCGAGCGCGGAATCTGGTAAGGAGGCGGAAACGATGAGCACAGTCAACCAAGTATCCTCCTTGCAGAGCAAAAAACTTCGTGACGGAATGATCAAATCCCGGAAAACCAGGATTGGGGATCTGGTTATTGCTTTCATCTGCCTGATCGCGATGATGCTCTGTCTGATTCCGATGGTCCACGTACTGGCCTGCAGCCTTTCTTCTGCTGACGCGCTGGTTCGGAACGATGTGTTCCTGTGGCCCAAAGGATGGAACGTGGAAGCATACCACACCGTACTGACGACCGAGAAATACGTTCGCAGTCTTGGCTGGACGGCGATTCTGACGATCGGATGCACGCTGCTGTCCCTATCGCTGACCATCTGCACCGCATATCCGTTGATCTATCCCAACCTCCGGGGCGGGAAAGTGATCAATTTCATTATCCTGTTTACCATGTATTTCAGCGCCGGGACAATTCCGTCCTATATTTTGCTGAATAACCTGAACATTCTGAATACGCCGTGGGCTTTGATCCTGCCAAACTGCATCGGTGTGTTCAATGTAATCATCATGCGGAGCTTTTTCTTCGGCGTGCCGGACAGCCTGCGGGAAGCGGCGGAAATCGACGGCGCGGGCCCGATTCGGGTGCTCCTCAAGGTGTATCTGCC
This sequence comes from Clostridia bacterium, assembly GCA_017404985.1. Lineage (GTDB taxonomy): Bacteria > Bacillota > Clostridia > Christensenellales > Aristaeellaceae > Aristaeella. The sequence goes on from JAFRBK010000009.1 coordinate 167,137, forward strand.
GCTGAGCCTGCCTGTGCTGGCGACCCTGGCTCTATTCTATGCCGTAGGCCGCTGGAATGGCTTCTCCGACGCACTGATGTACCTGAAAAAGAGCGAGAGCGAAAAGTACTGGCCTATCCAGCTGCTGCTATACAACGTGATCAAGAATTCCACGCAGACCAGCGAACAGGTAGCCCAGGAAGGCTTTTTCAACAACGGTGTATCCAAGACGATTCAGATGGCAACCGTTATGTTTGCCACAGTACCGATTCTGCTGGTTTATCCCTGGCTGCAACGCTACTTTGTGACAGGCGTCACGATCGGCGCTGTGAAGGGATAAGACATTCAGGAAGAAATTTGCCGCCGATGGCGGTAAAGATAAAAAAGGAGGAATGACCATGAAACGTATCCTGTCCCTGGTTCTGGTGCTGGCTTTGGTAGCCGCTATGGGCATCTCCACCGCGTTTGCGGCGGACGACGGCTTTGTAGACGGCAGGTTTACCGAAACCCGTCACATCAAGGTGGAAATCTTCAACCGCAACAACGACGGCGGAAGCGATCCCACCAACAACCCTTTCACCGAGTACATCAAGAAGGGCATGCTTGAAAAGTACAACGTGGAAGTGGAATACGTATCCGTTGGCCGTTGGTCCGAAGTAGATGACATCAACAATCTGCTGGCTACCGGCGATGCTCCCGACGTGTGCGTAACCTACAGCTATCCCACGATCCTGACATTCGCCGACATGGGCGGTGTTATCGACATGAACCCCTATCTGACTGAGTACAAAGACCAGCTGGGCGACCTGTGGGCGCTGCTGGAGGACTACAACATCTATTATGACCAGAATCCCGAAACCAAGAGCGTGTGGGCCATCGAAGCGGTTCTGGCTGACCGTGCCCGCCTGAATACCTTCATCCGCAAGGATTGGCTGGACAAGCTGGGCCTGGCCCTGCCGACCACCGAAGAAGAGTTCTACAACTGCCTGGTTGCTTTCCGCGACAACGCTGAAACCCTGCTGGGCGCCGACGCTGACAAGATGGTGCCCTATTCCACCTCCACCGATATCGGCTGGCGGAACGACCTGCTGAGCATCAGCAAGGTGCCGGAAAACGTTGATGACGCGACTCTGTATGTTTATGGCTACGATGATCGCCACCTGCTCTATCCGAGCTACAAGGAAGGCATCCGCGTACTGAACAAGTGGTACAACGAAGGCCTCGTCTGGAAAGATTTCGGCCTGTACACCGACAGCACCGCTGAAGACGACATGATGAAAGCTGGCTATGTCGGTGCGTTCATCCACAACTGGGACTATCCTTTCCGCAACAACGACGACTCCATCGAAGCGAATCTGGTTCGGAACGTGGGCCCCGATGCTGCCTTCGTGGCGGTTGACTGCTTCAAGAATGACGCCGGCATCACCCGGAAGTATCTGGCGGACCGGATCGACCGGAAAGTCTTCTTCCCGGCGACCAACAAAGAGCCTCTGGCTTCCCTGCTGTATGTGAACTTCATTTCCAACGCGGAAACGATCAAGTTCCTGCAGACCGGCAAAGAAGGCGTGAACCATGAAATCACCGCTGACGGCGCCTATAAGACGCTGGCGGCTACTGGCGAATGGGTCATGAACTCCGGCATGAACATCGACTACACCATCACCGTGAACGGCCTGTATCTGGGCGAAGCGACGGACGCCTCCCGCGCTCTGAACTACTCCTCTGTTCCCGCTGAAATCGTGGTGGGCGCACATGAAGCTGCTATCGCGAACGGCCGGACAGCGAAGCACTACAACGTGGGCGACATCACGGCTGAGACCGATGTCGGCACCAGCCTGACTTCCAAGAGAGACGCCCTGCTGACCCAGGCTGTATCCGCTTCTGTGGATCAGTTTGACGCAGTGTACGATGCCGGCATGGCCGATTACCTGGCTTCCGGCGGACAGGCGATTATCGACGAGCGTGCAGAAAAACTGCAGGCTGTATACGGCGAAGCTCCCGCTGCCCAGTAATCCCTACAGAATTCCCATCAAAGGGGAGAGCCTTCGGCTCTCCCCTTTATTCGGACAGGTTCATTGACAGATGAGGCGGGAGGAATTCGCGTGCCTGAAGAGGAACTCCATTCTCCCTTTTCTCCCATGGAGGAGAAACAGCAGGGATATGAAGCCCATTATGTATTCAGCGACCACATGACAATTACACAGTACCACTGCCATGATTACTATGAAATCTATCTTCATTTGCATGGCGGGCAGTATATGGGACTGGACGACAAGCTTTATCTGCTTAAACCAAACCATTTATTCATTCTGCCTCCGTTTACCATGCACGGCCTGAGCTGCACAGAGGAAATGCATGGATATGAACGCGCCTATCTGAACATTTCTCCGGAAGTGATGAAAACACTGGGGTGCGGGCAGATTGAGCTGGATCGTTTCTTTCAGACACAGGCAGCAAAAGGCCAGAATACATTTCAACTCACAGATGGCGATAGTAACCGACTGGTCAATTGGATTCGGCTTCTGAAAGAAAATGAAAAAAAACCTAAAAACGCGGTTTCACGCCTTCAGGATTATACCTGGCTTATGAATGCCATGAACCTGATCTGCCAGACTATGGGCAGTGCGGAAGCAGTGGAGGGGACGGAGGTTTCCAACAGCGTGATCCAGAATGTGCTGGCGTACATCAACAACAACTACAACCAGACGATCCGGATCAGTGAGCTGGCGAAGCGCTTCGGGATCAGCGAATCCTACCTGAGCCATGAGTTTTCCCGGTTTACGCGGCGAAGCATTTATGAATACATCCTGTATCGCCGGATTATGCTGGCCCGCCAGATGATGCTGAAGGACACTTCCCTGAATACGATCGCGTATCAGTGCGGATTCAACGATTATTCCAATTTCCTGCGGTCCTTTACCAAGATGGTCGGCGTTTCGCCGAGCCAATACCGGAAGCAGCTGAGGCGATTCCGGAACCTGGAGGGATGACAGAAAAAAGTGTGCCGGCCCGGTTGGGCCGGCACTGCTTACATGCCGATCAGGTCAAAGACTTCGAAGCTGATCAGGACGTCATGGTCTTTTTTCGGATTGGGGTATTTTATCTGGACGGATTTCAGGGTCTGGCTGTAATACCAGCCGGTTTCCGCAGCTTCAAACTTTTTCCTGTGCAGGAAATGGGGGATGGTTTTCCCGTCCAGCAGGACATAGAACGGGGATTTTTCCCTATGAACGACGTCCAGGCGGATTACTTCAACAGATGTCGGATAAGTTCCTTCATGGGTGAAGCGAACCAGGGTCCGGTCGCTGGCGGCCACGCTGATCTGCGTTTTCAGGAAACAACCCTTCAGGTAATCATTGGAGACGCCGTCATCCTCATACAGGGTAAAGGAAGCATCCGTATCCGGCACCAGGAGCAGGTCCAGCGAGGTGGTCCGATCCTTCATGAGGCTGGTCAGGCGGTTGCCGGACATGGGAATAATGGCGCCGGACCGGATAAAGAGGGGAATATCCGCCAGGGTGACGGGAACATCGACCGTTTGGCCCGGTTCAAACCGTTCCCTGGTGCGGAAATCATACCAGCCTTCCCGGGCATCTGGCAGCATCGGCAGATAAACCGGGCGGACTTTCTGGCCCTTCTCGACCACATTCGCAACCAGCATGCTGTCGCCAAACATGAATTCCACACCTTCCCGATAGGTGGCAGGATCCTGCTGGAAGGCGCTGAACAGTGCCTCCATGATCGGCAGCCCGGTTTCATAAGCCCGGCGTTCCAGCGAATAAAGATACGGGCTCAGTCGATAGCGCAGGCTGATCGCATCGCGGACCAGATGCTTGACGCCGCTGTACATCCAGGGCTCGGTGACCGTATTGTCTGTATTGGTAGAGTGAATGGAGAGGCGGGGGAAGAAGATGCCGTTCTGGACCCACCGGACAAACAGCTCTTCCTCCGGCGCTGGACCGTAGAAACCGCCCACATCGCAGCCATGGTTGGCCACCCCGGAAAGCCCCATGCCGAGAATGGTGGCGATATTATACCGAAGGGTTTCCCAGCAGGTCAGGTTATCACCGGCCCAGACCTGGGCATAACGCTGGATGCCGGCATGGCCCGAACGGCAGACCGTATAGGGCCGCACATTCCCGTAATACTCGGTGATTGCATCATCGGAAAGCTTGCACATCAGATTGGACATGACCGCTTTGACCACGCCGATGGTGGTTTCTTTTCCTTCGCCGCAGACCACCGCATCCTTATCCACCATGGAATCATACTCACAGTTATCGTTCCAGATGGATTCGCAGCCGTACTTCAGCAGAGCTTCCTTAATATAGTTTTTCCAGTGCTCACGGACTTCGGGATTGGTATAATCCACGAAGACGCCCCGGCCGCCCCACCAGGAGCCGACGCCGCAACCGTTGAAGCTGCCCGGGGAACCTTCAGGGAGCGCGGGATCCGCCTTGATGAACATTCGCTTGTCCATCATTTCCTGCAGCAGGGGATGTACCAGGAGCATTCCGGGCTTGATATTCGGGGAAACCACGATGCCCCGCTTTTTCATTTCCGAGAACCAGGCGGCGGGATCCCTGAAGCGCTGATAGTTCCAGGTGAAGGTGCAGCGCTTGATGCCCTCGGGCGTATCCACCGCGCAATAACCGGAGGAAAGCTGGAAACCATCCACGGGGATATCTTCCTCTCGGGTCGTATCAATAAAATCCAGGATGGCCTGGTCACAATCGGCAGGCAATTCAGGATAATACATCGAGGAACCGAGATATCCCAGGGCAGCCTTGGGGAGCAGGGCGGATTTCCCCGTCAGGTCGGTATAACGGGTGATGATTTCCCGGATGGAAGGACCGGCAATCAGGAAAAGGTCTATATCGCCGGCGTCTGCCGTGTAAGTGGCATAGCGGTGCCAGTAATTCCGCTTCTCCTTTCCCAGATTGAAGGTGCATTCCGCGGTATTATGGTAAAAATATCCGACGGCCTTCTTCGTATCCCCCTGGAGACGGATGAAGAAGGGAATATGCTTATATAAGGAATCCGTCTTCTGCGGGTCATAGCCCATCGCGTCTCCGGGGGCCATGCTGAGAAGGCATTGCGCCTTATCAATCTCACCCGATTTTTCCCCGAAACCGTAGAAATGGTCGTCCGCTTCAATGCGGATCGTATGCATCCGGCGGCGGTTACTGTCCTCCCGGTAGCAGAGGTCGGGGATATCCTCATGGATCAGCGTGCCGTCCCGGTCAAACACGGAAAGGTAAAATGGGTGCTTATGCACGACCACCCGGAGGCAGTTGCCCCGGATCACCGCTTCCTGCTCCCCGTCTTCCAGCTCGGCCGCGGCCGTTTCCACCCGGCGGCGCTCAGACCCCAGAAAAGCATCCGTACGGGAGGGCCAGGCGGTCATGACCAGGCTGTAGGATGCTTCATCCCAGTCACCATCAAAGCCGGCACGAATCCGAAGAATATCATCCGTCAGAAACCAGAGGCGGATTTCCGCACCGTCGGCGGCAATCGAAAAGAAATTGTCCTGACGGGTGACAGATCCGGCCTGATAACACACTTTCATCTTTTTTCACTCCTGTTTCATCGATGTTGCCTTTTGCCCGTAAGATTCCTGGACGCAGGCGGCATGGCTGGTTCAATTCATTATTCGATTGCTTCTGCCCTTTACTATATCAAAAAAAGGAAACAATCACAACCGGAAAATCCGCCGGGCGCGGAAGCGGGCCGACCAAAAGCCTGCAAGAGCGGAGCCGAAGCGGCGAAATCGGAACCGAATCGGCGAATGCATTCTTGACAGCGCCGGCTCAAAATTGTATAATCATGGCAACACAACTGATTCGTTTACCACACAATTCCGTGAACGGGTCGGTGCAAATGTTCCCCAAATGGATACCCAAAAAGAATAAGGAGGATCCCTGCATGAAAAAACTGTTTGCCCTTCTCCTGGTTTTGGCCATGGTTCTGGCCCTGATTCCCGCTTCCGCCGAACTGAAAGTCGGCACCTATGATCCCGCTTCCGCCGGCGATGTGGAGCTGAGCTTCGGCTGGTGGGGCAACCAGGTCCGCGACGCTGCCACCCTGGATGCCATGAACTTCTTCAGTGAGAACTATCCGAATGTGAAATTCAACCCCAATGCCCAGGGCTGGAACGACTACTGGGCCCTGATGAGCACCTATGCTTCCAACAATGACCTGCCCGACCTGATGCAGCAGGACTACGCCTACCTGCAGCAGTGGGTGGAAGCCGGCGATCTGCTGGACCTGACCCCCTATGTGGAAAGCGGCGCCCTGGACGTTTCCGGCATCTCCGAGAACATCCTGAACAGCGGCAAGGTCGGCGACGGCCTGTACGCCATCTGCGCCGGCGTGAATGCTCCCGCGCTGCTGTACAACAAGACCCTGACCGACTCCATGGATATCACCGTGCCGGACAACATCACCTGGGAACAGTTCGAAGAGATTTCCCGCAAGATCTATGAAGCCCGTGGCATCGGCGTGATCTACGGCGACGGCAACTCCGAGAACCACATCACCTACTACGCCCGCGGCCTGGGCCATCAGGCACTGTGGGATGCCAACGGCACTACGCTGACCGTGGAATAAGCCACCGGCTACTATGCCCGCCTGATGCAGGGCATCCAGGAAGGCTGGCTGTACGACAATGACCGGATTGCCAACGTGGAAGCCAGCAACATCGTTTCCCATCCGCTGGTATTCGGCGCGACCGATTCTTCCCGTACCTGGTGCGCATTCGCCTTCTCCAACCAGCTGGCTGCCTTCGCGAGCGCCGCTGCCGCCGACAACATTGAGCTGGGCATCACCTCCTGGGCCAGCGCGAATCCCCAGGCGTCCAACTATATGAAGCCCGGTCAGTTCTTCTCCGTGACCACGGACAGCAAGAACCCCGACCTGGCGGTTGCCTTCCTGAACTACCTGATCAACGACCCGCAGGCCAACATCAAGCTGCGCGCCGAACGCGGGATCCCCGCCAACAGTGCTGTAGCCGCTGAAATCGCGGACGCCGTGAACGAGATTGACCCCACCTACGGAACCGCCGCCGCTTACCTGGCCAAGGTTGAGCAGTGCTCTTCCGCGATCTTCCCGCCGCTGCCCGCCTATGCCGGCACGGCCAACGATGACATCATCAAGCGCCTGTCTGACGAAGTGCTGGTCAAGAATCCTTCCATCACCGCTGAACAGGCCGGCGAAGATTTCGTGAACTCTGTCAACGATCTGGCTGCGAGCTACTGATCGAACGCTTCATGAAGAACGCTTAACGGTCCATTCGAAAGGAGGGCGCCCTCTGGACGCCCTCTTTTCTTCCATTCTGAATAAGGAGGGGACGCCGCCTTGTCGACCAAAAGTATCCGCCAGAACAGGTCATCCTTCAACGCGTGGGTAAACAAGGAGTCCACGGCCGGTTTCATCTTCAGCCTGCCGTTTATTCTGGGCTTTCTCATGTTCATGGCCATCCCCATGGGGCTGAGCCTGTATTATTCCTTCTGCAAATACGACATTCAGACCGCGCCGCAATGGATCGGCCTGGACAACTATATCCGCATTTTCACCAAGGATACGGTCTTTACCAAGGCGCTGGGCGTTACCTGCTACTTCGCGTTGGTCGGGACGCCGCTGAAGGTGATTTTTGCGCTGATTGTTGCCCTGATTCTGAACCACAAGTCCAAAGCCATCGGCCTGTACCGGGCGGTGTATTACCTGCCTTCGATTATCGGCGGATCCGTCGCGGTGGCCATTCTGTGGCGCAGGGTGTTCGAATCCAACGGAACCCTGAATGCCATCCTGTCCAAAGTGTTTCCGGGCATGGCCGGCTACAACTGGTTCAGCGAGGGTCCGGCCATCTGGGTTCTGATTATCCTGACCGTGTGGCAGTTCGGCTCCTCCATGCTGATCTTCCTCTCCTCCCTGAAGCAGATTCCCAAGGAACTGTATGAGGCGGCGGACGTGGACGGCGCAACCAAATTCCATCAGTTCTGGACCGTGACCCTGCCGCTGCTGACCCCGACGATTTTCTTTAACCTGGTGCAGCAGACAATCAACTCCTTCCTGGCTTTCACCCAGTCCAAGCTGATTACCAACGGCGCGCCGCGGAACTCTACGCTGTTCTACACCGTATACCAGTACAACAAAGCGTTTCCTGCATCCGGAAAGAGCCAGATGGGTTACGCTTCCGCGTTGGCCTGGATTATGCTGATCATCGTTTCCCTGGTGACGGTTTTCCTCTTCTGGAGCAGAAAAAAATGGGTCTATGACGGCTGAGAAAGGAGAGGAAAGATGATGAGCAAGAAAGTTAAAACCGTCGTGTTTCATGTGCTGGTATCCATCGGCGGGCTGATTATGGTCTATCCGCTCCTGTGGATGGTACTCAGCTCCTTCAAACCTACGGAAATGGTGCTCCCCACCTCCGGACAGCTGATTCCCACGACCTGGACGCTGGACAACTACGTGAACGGCTGGAAGGGCTTCATGGGCTACACCTTTGGCACCTTCTTCGGCAATTCCTTCCTGATTGCCTTCACTGCCACTTTCGGCACCCTGATTTCCTCCTCCTTTGTGGCCTACGCGCTGCAGCGGCTGCATTTCAGGGGGAAGAAGCTGATCTTCACGCTGGTGCTGTCCACGATGATGCTGCCGGCGCAGATCCTGATGATCCCGCAGTTCATGTGGTACCGCCATCTGAACTGGGTGGGCACGTACTATCCGATGATCCTGCCTTACTTCTTCGCGATTCAGGGATTCTTCGTATACCTGATCATGAACTTTATCGGAGGCATCCCGAAGGATCTGGACGAATCCGCGAAGATCGACGGATGCTCCTACTACGGGACTTATTTCCGGATTATTCTGCCGCTGATCGTGCCAGCCCTGGTTACCTCCGCGATCTTCTCCTTCATCTGGCGCTGGGACGACTACCTGTCTGCACTGCTGTATGTGAACCGTGCCTACATGCGCCCGGTCTCGCTGGCTTTGCAGCTGTTCAGCGACCCGTCCTCCGGCTCGGACATCGGGTCCACCCTCGCCATGTCCACCCTTTCGATTATCCCTGCTACCATCATTTTCCTGATCTTCCAGAAATCCCTGGTGGAAGGGATTGCCACGACCGGTATCAAGGGATAAGCAACTGACATTCCGGGGCTGTGGAAGCAGCCCCTTTTTTCTTCAAAACATCTTGCGGAAGAACCAAAACGCTGATATCATTTTTTCAGCGGAACAGACAACATGCGAAAGGAAGAAAAAAGATGGCAGAACAGGTTCGACTTGGCATCATCGGCATCGGCAACCAGGGATCCACCTATGCCCGCAACTTCGTAAAGGACTGGGTGCCGGACATCCGGCTGGCCGCCATTGCCGATATCAATCCGGCCCGAATCGCATGGGCCAAAGAGAATGTTTCTCCGGAGATCGCATATTTTGACGACGCTGTTACCATGCTCGACAGCGGGCTGATTGACGCCTGCGTTATCGCCATCCCGCACTACGACCATCCCCGCTACGTGATGGAATGCCTGCACCGCGGTATCCATGTGATGTGCGAGAAGCCAGCGGGGGTTTATACAAACCAGGTTCGCAGGATGAACGAAGAGGCAAAAAAGTATCCGGATGTCGTATTTGCCATGATGTTCAACCAGCGGACCAACTGCGTATACCGGAAGATGCGGGAGCTGATTCAGAGCGGGAAATACGGCCGGGTCCGCCGTGCCAACTGGATCATCACCAACTGGTACCGCAGCCAGTACTACTACGACAGCGGAGACTGGCGGGCTACCTGGGCAGGGGAAGGCGGCGGCGTGCTGCTGAACCAATGCCCCCATCAGCTGGACCTGTGGCAGTGGATTCTGGGAATGCCGAAAAAGGTGCAGAGCTTCATGCACTACGGCCAGTGGCACGATATCGAGGTCGAGGACGACGTGACCACCTACATGGAATACGAGGACGGGCATACCGGCGTATTCGTTACTTCCACCGGCGACCCGCACGGGACCAACCGCTTCGAGGTGCAGATGGACGGCGCCCAGCTGGTCTGCGAGAACGACGTGCTGACGCTGTATGAGCTCGAAGAGCTTGAACAGGACTGGACCGTGAACAACAAAATCCCCTTCGCACAGGTTCCCGGAAAGGAAATCACCGTGGAAACCGACGGGCTGAACCCGCAGCACCAGGGCGTATTTGCCGCCTTCGCCGGAAGGATTCTTCGCGGGGAGCCGCTGGTGGCCGGCGGGGAGGAAGGCATCAACGGGCTGACGCTTTCCAACGCTATGCACCTGTCCGCTTTCCTTGGGCACCCCGTGGAGCTTCCCTTCGATGAGGACCTGTTTGAGCGCGAACTGCGGAAGCGCATTGCTACCTCCCGCAGAAAGGAAACTTCCGGCGGCGTGTTTGCGGACACCGCGGGGACCTACTGACCAGCATCCGCCATGGGCTGGCCTGTGAACGATGCTGTAAAGGAGCCTTTGGAACATGAATGATATTCTCCGCGCTGCCGTGGTCGGAATCGGAAATATGGGCAGCGCCCATGCGCGGTGCATCCATTCCGGGGCGATCGCCGGCATGCGCCTTACCGCTGTATGCGACCTTCGGCCGGCCCGCCTCGCCTGGGCGGAAACGGAACTGCCGGGGGTACGGGTTTTTTCCGACTATCATGAGCTGATTGCTTCCGGAGAAGCGGACGCTGTGGTGATCGCCGTGCCCCATCCGCTGCACAGCATGATGGCCGTAGAGGCCCTGAAGGCCGGCTTTCACGTGCTGAGTGAAAAGCCGCTGGACATCCGCCTTTCCGCCGCCCGCGAAGCGGTTGAAACAGGAAAGGCTGCGGGAAAGGTGTTCGCGGTCATGCTGAACCAACGGACAAACCCCATTTTTCAGAAAGCGCGGGCGCTGATTATCGGGGGCCGGCTCGGGGAAATCAAACGAAGCGTGTGGATCATAACCAACTGGTACCGCACCCAACACTACTATGACAGCGGGGAATGGCGGGCTACCTGGATCGGGGAGGGCGGCGGCGTGCTGCTGAACCAGGCGCCGCACAACCTGGACCTGTGGCAGTGGATCTGCGGGATGCCTGACGAAATCACCGCCCGATGCGACATGGCGCGGTACCATCACGTGGAGGTGGAGGACGACGCGACGATTCTGGCCCACTACGCTAACGGCGCCACAGGCTGCTTCATTACTTCCACGGGGGAATATCCCGGCACGAACCGGCTGGAAATCAGCGGAACAAAGGGAAAAATCGTGCTGGAGGATGGAAAGCTGAAGTCCTGGCTGCTGAAGGAGGACGAAGAGATCGTCCGCTTTTCCTCCGGCATGGACTCCCCGAAGATTCCGCTGGACTATTCCGAATGGAAGCCGGAGTCAGCACCTTCCGCCCACGCCGGCATTCTGCAGAATTTCGCCGACGCAGTTCTGAAGGGCACACCGCTGCTGTCCCCGGCAGAGGACGGGCTGAATGAACTGGCCCTGTCCAACGCGGCCTATCTTTCCGCCTGGCAGGGCGGCATCCCCGTAACGGTTCCGCCGGATGAGAAAACATTCAACAAACTGCTGGAGGAACGCCAGGCAGTATCCCGGGGCCCCGGACAGGCCCCCGCCGCCGGACATGAAATCAGCGGAGAGTATTCCGACCGGTGGCAGGTGAAATGGTGAACCCTGTTACTACATCAGCGAAGGAGATACGCATATGATTCACAATGAGCCAATGATTCGCCGGGCGGACATGATTCGCTGCATTCTGTGCAAAGACGCTCCCTGCGATACCCCCTGCAAAAAGCAGATTGGGCCTTCCAGCCTGCTGCGTAAAATCTGGTTCCGCAACGAGCAGACAGCAGTGACTATGCTGCCGGAGGAGAATCCCTGCCTGACCTGCAAGGCGCCCTGCGAAGAGGCATGCGTCCGGCCCGGGGAGGTTCCGATCCGAGAGCTGGTAAACCGCCTGTACTACCAGGTGAAACCGGAAGCGGAAACGCCGCTGCCGAAAGACGAAAGCGCCCTGCAGTGCGACATATGCGGTATTCCGCTGGAAAACCCCTTCCTGCTGTCTTCTTCGGTGGTGGCCAGCAGCTACGACATGTGTGCACGGGCTTTCGAAGCCGGATGGGCGGGCATCTGCTACAAAACGGTATGCACCCTGGACATCCGGGAGGCGTCGCCCCGATTCTCCGCTTTGGCCGGGGACAGCGGGAGCATTGCCGGTTTCAAGAATATCGAGCAGCTTTCTCCCCGCAGCGTGGACGAAAACATGAGCATCTTCCGGGAGCTGAAGAAGAACTATCCGTCCAAATTCATCCTGGCATCTATTATGGGCAAGGATGAGGAGGAGTGGGGAACGCTGGCCCACCAGTGCGAGGAGAACGGCGCGGATGCCGTGGAGCTGAATTTTTCCTGTCCCAACATGATGGAAGGCGGCCTGGGATCGGATATCGGCCAGGTACCGGAGCTGGTGGAACGGTTCACTGCCTCCGCAAAGCGTGCCTGCAGGATTCCCGTGCTGGCGAAGCTGACCCCCAACGTGGCCTCTATGAATCCTGCGGCGGAAGCGGCCATCCGGGGCGGAGCTGACGGCATCGCCGCCATCAATACGATCAAATCGGTTGTGGGGCTGAACATTCACACGTATGTTTCCTCTCCGTCCGTACACGGGCACTCCGCTATCGGCGGATACAGCGGCAATGCCGTGAAGCCGATTGCCCTCCGCTTTATCGGCGAGCTGGGCCTGAATCCCAAGATGAAGGGAATGCACCTGACGGCGATGGGCGGCGTGGAAACCTGGCAGGATGCGGTGGAATTCATGCTGCTCGGAGGCGGAAGCATCCAGGTGACTACCGCTGTGATGCAATACGGGTACCAAATCATCGACGACCTGAAATCCGGGCTGAACCTGTATCTGGCGGAGATGGGATTCCACAACGTACGGGAAGTCATCGGCCTGGGGCTCGATTCCCTGCACGGGCACACGGACACGCTGGAACGAAACTCCGTTCTTTTTCCTGAATTTATCCGGGAGCGCTGCGTCGGCTGCGGGCGCTGCGAGATTTCCTGCAGCGACGGCGGGCACCAGGCCATCCGGCTGAACGAAGAACGGAAACCTATCCTGGACGGAAAGCGCTGCGTCGGCTGCCACCTGTGCATTCTGGTATGCCCGGAACGCGCTATCCGCCCCGGCAAAAAGAGAATACAAAAAAAATGATGCCTTCCGGGCGGCTGTCATAAAACAGTTTTATTGAAAAACTGGTATCTAACTTGGTTGAAAGCCAGTGTTTTCAAGGCTCACAGCGTGATTTCGGTCACGCTGTTTGCTTTTCTGTCAGTCCATTGATCGGGATGAAGCCGACGCAATTGTACTCGATATGGATGCTCTGCTCCCTGCGTCCGCTGCTCCTGTCAGGAGCTCCCACATAGATCGCCTTGATCAGATCGTGCAGGATATACCCATCCAGCTTGTCGATCTGCCCATAAGCCTTGATCTTCTCAATGAACTGTTCGAGGCTTTCCTGATTCTTTTCCTGTGCTTCCATCTTCTGACGAAGATCATTCACTTCCGCTTCCAGCTGCTTCTGTTCCGCTTCATAGCTGGCACTCAGCATCTCGTAGCGCTCATCACTCAGGCGTCCGCCGGCATTGTCCTCATAGATCTTCATGAACAGGCGCTTCAGCTCGGAAATACGCTTTTCATCCTTGCTGATCTGCGCTTGACAGTTTTTCAGCTGCTCCGCGCTTGCCTGTTCCCGGACTCTGATCATCATTTCCCGGAAATGATCCTCATAGCGCAGCACATGGTTTGTCACAAATTGAATGTGCTTCAGGACTAACTGTTCCAGAACCACGGCGCGGATATAATGCCCGCGGCATCTGGTATTGCTTGACCTGTACGTGGAGCATTCAAAGAAATCCTGATTGGGTTTGAATGTCCGGCTTGAGCAGAAGTAAAGCTTGCCTTTACAGTCCGCACAGAATACCAGCCCGGAAAAGATACTGCTTTTTCCTGTTCTGGTCTGCCGGTGCCGATGCTGACGAATTTCCTGCACTCTCTCAAAGACTTCCGGATCAATAATGGCTTCGTGCTGATTCGGGAAGATTGCCCATTTCTCTTTGTCATTATCCCGCTTCTTTGTGTCCCATATGGAGAGGGAGTATGTTTTGAAGTTTACAACACACCCGGTATATTCCAGTTTTTCCAGGATGCTGACAACTTCGGCTCCGCTCCAGTGATACGGGTCTTCCGGAATTTTGTTGGGATGATTAATGCCCAACTGCTGTTTGTGGACTGCCGGCGTCGGGATCTTCTCAGCCTTCAGCTGCTTCGCGATCTGATTAGGTCCCCGTCCTTCCATGCACAGATCGAAGATGTGACGGACAACATCTGCCGCTTCAGGATCAACAATCCAGTGCTTGGTATTTTCAGGATCTTTCAGATATCCGTACGGGACATTGGTGGTCAGCGTAATCCCTTTTTCGCCTTTAGCTTTGTTGACTGCTCGGATCTTACGGCTGGTATCCCTGGCAAAGAACTCATTGAACCAGTTTTTGATTCCGGCAAAGTCGTTGTTCACGCTGGTCTGATCAATGGAATCATAGTTATCGTTAATTGCGATATACCTGACGCCATGCTCAGGGAAGGTAAAGTTGGTGTACAGTCCGACCATCGCTTGATTTCTGCCAAGCCGGGAAAGATCCTTGGTAATCAAAACTCCAACTTTTCCAGCTTCGATTTCAGCCAGCATTTTCTGGAACTCAGGCCGATCAAAATTGGTTCCGCTGTAGCCATCGTCCACAAAGAAAACCGGATTCGGGAAACGATGTTCCCTTGCGTACCGGAGCAGTATGTCCTTCTGATGTTCAATGGATACGCTATCTCCGAAACGCTCATCCTCCTGAGAGAGTCTGCAATAAAGTGCGGTGATTTTGTTCCCTGACAATGTCTTTTCCTCCTTCTCTGTCAGGGTGTCTTGCGGTACAGGATTGGTCGGGTTCATCATATCATATTTCTCTTCCGGTGTCATGGGTCATCCCTCCGTTTCTTCATCGGTTTCATCAGATTCTTCGGATTTATTCGAAGCGCCAGTTGCTTTTCTTTCCATGATCCGTTCCAGATTCCGGTAAATCGATTCCGTGCCCTCATAACTGCCGGTAACGATATAGGTCGTTCCGTGAATGACTTCCATGACAGTCATTTCCGGAATCCAGTAAGCGGATTCATTCTTTACGTGGACCGTTCCGTTTCCATCGATGGTAAATCTACCAATACTCATTTTCATTTCCTCCTTAACGTTCCCCAATATTTTGCTCGGGTTTTTTCCGGGATCTTTCGGCATCCCTGGCCGTACTTTCGGAATGCGCCTTCCGGAGCAGTTCATGAATGGATTCTTTCTTCTCAGGCTTACGCAGGGTCTCTGCTTCAGCTTTTTCAGGTTTTATCTCAGCTTTTTCAGCATCCGACTTCTGAACGGTTTCCACACAGTCAATGATCTTCCTTACAACTGCCGGATCAATGTCCTCGCTGATCAGTTCGGCGTTGATCCGTTCACGTTTAGCGGCCAGCTCCTCCTTTTCATTCTTCAGCCGTTTCATATCATCCGGCGTCAGATTGTTTGCCCGCATATACCGAAGAGATTTCCGGAACGAATCCAGTTCTTCCTGGTGCTCCTCAGCATACTTTTTCTGTGTGCTGGCAAACCCTTTCTTGCTCTGCTGAACAATCGGCAGGAGCTTGTCATGGTTTTCCAGGTGTTTCAGGGCGGTTTCCAGACGATGGTTTTCTTTTCCGATCTCTTTCAGCCGATCAAACTGCGCCTGGTATTTTCCGATAAAGTCCCTGAACTCCGTCAGCGTTCCTACCTTGTGATGGGTCATCCACGCAATGACGCTGCCCAGAAGCTTCACATCATTCACGCTGGCTTTTTCCCGGGCCGCGTGGCTCCATTCCGACCGTCCCTGTTTACGGATCGTGTTGTATTTCACAACGTAATCCGAGAGCAAAGGCTCAGGCTTTTCGGGTTTTCTTGCGCGGAGCTGCTTCATCTTTTCGATGGCATCCCTGATCCGCTGGCCAATTTCCATAATCAGTTTCTTCAAGTTCAACACCTTCCTGTTGTGCGCGATGATCTCCCGGTTATAATCACCGATCTCCGTCCGAAGGCCCTTTGCTTCCATGTGAGCGACAGCCGGACCGAGGTGAACCGTCGGCACGATTTCTTTTCCCTGTCGTTCATAAGAACGCAGGTCGATTCTTTCAGAGCAGTCCAGTTTTTCCAGCTTGCTGTTCACCAGATCTGCCCAGGATGACCGCCAGAGTTCCGCCTTGTCCTGATCGTTCCAGTCCACGGTATTCTCCTTATGGCTTTTCCAGTTTCCGGAGGGAAGCCGGATGCGATCGCCGTTTTCATCCAGGTCATAAACCTTTCTTGATTTCGGCAGCCAATTGCCCTTTTCGTCCATTGGACGCATCGTCAGCATGATATGTACATGCGGATTGCCATCGTGTTTGTCATGGATGGCATAATCAGCAATCATGCCTTTCGATACGAACTGCTCCTGACAAAATTCCCGGACAAGCTGTTCATGTTGATCGGCGGGAATTTCATTCGGCAGCGCGATGATGATGTCGCGGGAAAGCTGTGAGTTCCACTGCTTTTCCACTCTTTCGACAGCATTCCACAGCGTCTGCCGATCAGCGTAAGATTCGGGGGCGTTAGGCGGAAGAAGCACATCTTTTGCCATCACTTCAGCCGCCTTATAGTGGTAATATCTCATCCGCTGGTCGTATTCGCTGTACAGATTTTCACCGGACATATAAGCAGAGCCGGCAACAGCGGAATCGCCCCCGCTGCGTGAGCGGACAGAGATTTTAAAATGCGGACACGCCATGCCGCGAACACTTCCTTTCTCGTTACTGGCTCTCTGCCTGTGTAAAAACGCAGGCAGAGAGCATGATTGGGGTAGCCGGTTTCCGGCGCAGGGGCAAGCCCCTGCTGATGAAGATTCCGGCCGGAATCTTCATCTCAAAGCGAAGGCGAAAGCCGGAGCGCTGCCTCGCAGAGCGCAATTTGCACCGGGCACCGGTGTATAATTGCGCCTGATAAATCAGGACAGTTACCCAGTTTCCTCGCGCGCCGCCTCTTCCGCCAGCGCTTCGGTTGTTTCGCTGATCAGTTTGCTTTCCAGATTTCTGACGGATTCGTAATGAAACGCCTCCTGCAGAACCCGGAAGACCTGATCGTTCGTGAGCAGCATGGGCTCCCTCAAAAACTTTTCCAGCATTCCGCCTCGGGTGTAAATCCGATGATCCCGGGCTTTACGGTCAAGCCCTTTTCCTTTATGCCTGAGGATCCTGACCTGGTGGCGGTAATACCGTTCTTCGTCCTTCGCATTCTGGATTTCCTGATTAATCCGATCCAGCTCGGACTGCATGGTTTCATTAACAGGGTCCATTGGTTTTTTCTCCTTTCTTCGGGAAATGCAGAGAGCCGCTCGCGATGGAGCGGCTCTCTGCCGGTTCGGTTGGAAAACGGTTAAGCGGATTCCTCAGCTTTATCAGAAGCACTTCCTTCTTCAAGCGGGATTCCTTTACGCTTGCAGATCAGTTCGTCCAGTTTTTTCTGGCTGAAGCTGCTGCGGAACATCATCCCAAGCAGTGAAGTGA
Organism: Clostridia bacterium; assembly: GCA_017404985.1. GTDB lineage: Bacteria > Bacillota > Clostridia > Christensenellales > Aristaeellaceae > Aristaeella. Next base: position 184,775 of record JAFRBK010000009.1, read on the forward strand.
TATCTTCGTTCTTCAGAACCAACGGTTCTTTCAGGAACGATTCCAGAATCATTCCGCGGGAAGAAAGACGTTCGGTTTCAGCCCTCTCCAGGAGCGTTTTCTTTTCCGCTTCCAGATCCTTTTTCTTTTGAGAAGCTTTTTTCAGCTTCTCTTCAGCCAGCTCCAGTTTCTGCAAAGTCTTTTCATAATTGCCGGTCATATTTTTTCCACCCCCTTTCCGTCAGCCTTACGGCTGTTGATGCGCTTCATGCGTCCTCCTTTCCCGAACAGTAATGCTGTCCGAACTGTTTTTGAGCACAAAAAAACCGCTGGTTTTGATCAGCGGCTTTGTCTGTCCGAAGGATCACCCTTCATAATGCAATCGACATAATGCCCCGGAAAATGTTCCAGAGCAAATAGATTTTTTTCATTTTTCTCATGACATCAGTCAAAACTTTTCAGATACTCTTCGTACTCAGTCTGAACATATTGATCATAGCATTTAGCAATATGCTGAATTCTTTTTACGACGGCACTGTGCGTGGAATAGCTAACTTCGGCGGCGATTTCCTGATCAGTATACTGCTGCATTTTCAGTTTCAGGATCTGCTGATCGCGGGGAGAAAGCGTTTTGATAAAGTCTTCAATGCGCAGCTTGCTGATGATCTCGTCCTCAAAACTTTCACGGCCGAGTGCTGCTGGCTCCGTTTCATTTTCATCTGTATCCAGCGATTCCATTACGCCGATTTTCGTACGCGAATGAGTCCAAGCGCGATAAAAATCTGTCTTTGCCCTGCTCGCAAACTTCCCAAAATCTTCCGGCGTCCGGTTCAGCCAAGCATCGTCAATGGTTGGTTGCCAGTTCTGCTCTTCGATGATTTTGGGAGTGACTGTGGCGATCATGGAAAAGAAATATTCATAAGAAGTCCACGGCACTTCGATTCCACGACGCATGCTTCCAAGGACCGGAAAAGAGAAACCGAATTCTTCGAACTTCTGCTGAATATAGGATAAAGCACGATAGCACAGAATCCAAACCGGGAAATCCCCGGAGTAATGATTGAAGTTCTCAGTCATGCGATGGTGATTGCCTTCCTTGTCCGGAACTTCGATAAACTGCCAGAAAGCCCACGCATAACTGTCCATCACCAATTGTAGAAAAAGATCGTCATTGATCTGCTCGTCATACTTGTCGGTCCAGATCGGATCATACGGACAGCGCGGAAAATCCAGATACTCTTTTGCTTTGGATACAATTTCCTTAGGCAGTGCGTAGAAGAGCGGAAGACGGTGCTTATTCGTACCTTGTGCGATTGTGATGATCCTTCCGTCTTTAAAGAGTCTTGCTGCCGGAAACCTGGTGATTTCGTCCATGAACTGTTCCTTTCTGGTCACACGCGTTGTTTGGGATCATGCCAATCATATCATAAAACTGAAATATCGTCTTGTCCGGAAGATAAGTCATGCGAATATACCAGCAGGAAACCTCGGTGCGATATATTCCCAGAAACTGCGGATTCAAAAAGAGTTCGATCAATAACTAAATGCATTCATCCATGCGTACAACTATCTATAATTTCATTGACAAGAAAGACAGGAAATGATAGTATAATAGCGGTTGAAGGGCGTCATCCCTTCGGTGTGACTGACACCTATAATCCGAAACGGTGCAGGACATAGGAGCCTGAGGTTGGCGGGCAACGATAAAACCCGTTATGGTGCAGGACGCAGGGGCCTGCGGATGGCGGACATCGATAAAATCAGTCATTAAGGGAGACGAGTGGCATTACGGTGTCGCAGTCTCCCTTTCAATATTCAGGGAGGAAAGCAAATGGCTATTTCAAAGAAGGCAGCTCTTTCAATTCTTTTCACTGCCGCGGAGAGCTATCGGAAGAATCTGATTGATCAAAGCCTGCTTTTTCTTTGCCTGGATAAGCACAAACGAGTTTACAGCCTGGAAGTCACTTTCGATGCCAGCAACTTTAAGCACTTAACGGGCGTTCAGACAAAACTCAGCGCCCAGCATTTCTATGAAATGTGCATTGACCGCAGGCTTTCCACAGATGATTTCAGCTTTGCGGAAGACGGAACAACCATCTGGAAAATGGAAGTGCTGCCCAGGTTGATCTCAAAGAATCTGTCCGCTAACATGCTGGGTGAATACAATGGTTCCATGCCGGTGCTGTTTACCGAGCGTCTTGCGGGAAGCACATCTGCCTGTATGGGATTTGTCCGGTCTGATGAAAACGGGCGTTACATACCCAATACCATTCTGAAAGGCGACGTACGAACCCTTGTTCACAGGGCAGATCGGATCATTGCAACATATCGGAAAAAACGTGCGGATATTCATTACAGCGAAATTGTCTATGCCGCAAAGAAGATTGAGTGGAATATGATTAAGCTTCCGGAAAGCCTTCAGTATCTGCCGTTGCCGAAACAAGAAAAGTGACATTCTGGAACACCCCCTTGAAAAGCAATGGAATCAATGTAAAATAGAAGGTGGAGGGGACTGTGAACGGAAGGCAGGAGTACTGGATGGAGAATCAATAAAACCTTTCGCCCCTCGCGCCAGAGCAGGCGAATATATTCACAGAAAACGAACAATAAGGACTTGACAGTCATGCGGAATAGGGCTGAACTCGCACAGCACAG
>JAFRBK010000010.1 GCA_017404985.1 Clostridia bacterium
GCCAGCTTTTCATTCGTCAAAAAACCTTCGTACCGATACAATTCCGGGAAATCAAGAAAAAGCTTTGTCAGGAGCTTTTTCATCTGGATCATTGTATCATCGTACGTTTGGCCTTTGATTCCCGCGAAGCTCAGGAAGATCACCGGCCATTTTCCCTGCTGTTCCCGCATGGAAGCATCTTCCCAGATTTTCAGGCCTTCAAAGAGTTCACCGCGGTTTTCATATTTATTGGAGAAGAAACAGTTGAGCGTGGACATGTTCAGGGTTTTGCCAAAGCGGCGGGGGCGGGTGATCAGGGTAGCTACATCTCCGCCATTCCACCATTCGCGGATAAATTCTGTCTTATCCACGTAAAACCGTTTGTTCATCCGTAAACTTTCAAAATCCTGGATGCCGGTTGCAATTTCGTTCTTCATTCGTATTCACGCTCCCCTGTACTGCCCGAGCTTATTATAACAGGTTCAGGGACGGCATACAAGGGAGAGGGGGACGCGACAGGTCCCCCTGTTTCGAAAGCGGAAGAAAATGGAAAAGGGCGTCCCTCCGTTCCGTTTTTTACGTATTGACAAGTTATCCGAAATCGTGGATAATCTTCCTAATTGCAATGAGCGGGAGAGTAGTTCGTTTTCTGCATTTCAGAGAGCCTTCGGTGGGTGGAAGGGGGCTGCAGGGGCGAATGAAGTACACCCGGGAGCTGCTGGGCTGAACGGAGTAGGCCCGGCCCGGTCAGCCGGTTACAGCGTAGGAATGAGAGCAGTCCCCCCGGCCCCGGCCGGAGCCTGCTGAACGGAAGTGGTACCGCGGCCTTTGTTCGCCTTCCAGGGGTGAATAAAGGGTAATTTTCTTTTTGGGGAGGTTTTCGTATGGATCTGTCTTCTCTTCGGTTTGCGCATCGCTTTGACCAGGTGTCCGGCAGCGCGATTCGTGAAATTTTCAAAATCATCGCCCGGCCCGGCATGATTTCCTTTGCGGGCGGCAACCCGTCCCTGGCGGCCCTGCCGGATGAAAAGGTATCCGAGCTTTCGGTTCAGGTCCTCCGGGACCACGGCAAGCAGCTCCTGCAGTACGGCGCAACAGAAGGGTATCCGCCCTTTTTGGAGTCCCTGAAGCAGTATGTGGAAACCGCCGTCGGCTTCCGTCCCGACGCCGTCCTTCCGGTGACCGGTTCCACCCAGGCCATGGATCTTTTGTGCAAGGCGCTGATTGATCCCGGCGATACGATCCTGGTGGAGAACCCGAGCTTTCTCGGCAACCTCCAGTGCATGAAGCTGTACCAGGCGAATCTGGTGCCGGTAGCCAGTGACGATGACGGCATGGATCCGGCGGACCTGGAGGAAAAAATCAAAGCGTATCATCCGAAGATGGTCTATACCATCCCGACCTTCCAGAATCCATCGGGCCGCACCCTTTCCCTCGCCCGCCGCGAAAAAGTGGCCGCCCTGGCCGCGGAGTACGGTGTGGTCATCGCGGAGGATGATCCCTATCGGGATCTGCGATACCGCGGGGAAATGCTTCCATCCATCAAATCCTTTGACCGGGAAGGCTGGGTGGTGTTCCTCGGCAGCTTCAGCAAGATTATCTCCCCCGGCCTCCGCGTGGGTTACCTGGCGGGCCGGGAGGAAATCATCCGTAAGTGCACCGTTGGCAAGCAGTCCACGGATGTGCATACCGCCAACCTGACCCAGGCGATTGTGGACCAGTTTATCCGACAGAATCTCCTCCCCGACCATATCCGCACAATCTGTGCGGATTACGGCGAAAAGCTTGCCCGCATGCTGGGCCACCTGGAGGATCTGGCCGGCCTGGTCACCTTTACCCGTCCGGAGGGAGGCCTCTTTGTCTGGGCGGAGCTGCCGGAAGGCCTGAATGCGCTGGAGCTGCTGAAGAAAGCCATTGACCAGGGCGTGGCCTATGTCCCCGGCACCCATTTCTTCGTGGACGGCGGCCATGAGAACACGCTGCGCCTGAATTTCTCGAACAGCACCGATGACCAGATTGACCGCGGCATGTCCGTCCTGAAAACGATTTTCAGGGAAGCGAAATAAAGCAGAACAGAACCAAATCAAGCAGAAACAATGTGAATTCAAGGAGGAATTGACCATGGAACATGTGCTGGATATTCTGAAGGAGCGGGGCTTCCTGGCCCAGATCACCTTTGAGGAGGAGCTTTACGAGCAGCTCAAATCCCCCACCACCTTTTACGTCGGTTTTGACCCCACGGCGGACAGCCTGCATATCGGCCATTATATCCCGATTATGGCCATGGCCCATATGCAAAGAGCCGGCCATAAGCCGATCGCCCTCATGGGCGGCGGCACGGCCATGATCGGGGATCCGTCCGGCAAAACGGACATGAGAAAGATGATGACCATCGAAACCATTGACCATAATGTGGAGTGCATCAAAAAGCAGATGTCCCGCTTCCTGGATTTCAGCGAGGGTCAGGCCATCATCGTCAATAACGGCGACTGGCTCCGCCATCTGAACTTTATTGATTTCATGCGGGATATCGGCTCCATGTTCTCCGTGAACAAGATGCTGACCGCGGAGTGCTACAAGGCCCGCATGGCCACGGAAAACGGTCTCAGCTTCCTGGAGTTCACCTATATGCTGATGCAGAGCTACGATTTCCTTGAGCTCTTCCATCGCTATGGCTGCCGCCTGGAAATGGGCGGCAACGACCAGTGGAGCAACATGCTCGGCGGCGCGGACCTGGTCCGCCGGAAGGATAATGAAAAGGCCTTTGCCTGCACCTTCCAGCTCCTCCTGACCCATGACGGCCGGAAAATGGGCAAAACGGAAGCCGGCGCCCTCTGGCTGGATGCCGCCAAAACCACGCCATACCAGTTCTACCAGTACTGGCGGAATGTGGATGATAAGGACGTGGAAAAGTGCCTGGCCCTCCTGACCTTCCTCCCGATGGATGAAGTCCGCCGCCTGGGCGCCCTGAAGGATTCGGAAATCAACGAGGCGAAGAAGGTCCTGGCCTATGAGGTCACGAAGCTGGTCCATGGCCAGGAGGAGGCGGAAAAAGCCGCTTCCGCCGCTGCCGCACTCTTCGGCCAGGGCGGCCCCTCCGCGGACGTTCCTTCGCTCGCCCTTTCAGAGGCGGACCTCGCAGCCGATGCCCGGATCTCAACCCTCCTCGTCCGTTCCGGCCTCTGCAAGAGCCAGAGCGACGCCCGGAAGCAGATTGAGCAGAATGCCGTCTCCCTGGGGGACGAAAAGGTCCATGACCCGGCAGCCGTCATCTCCGCGGAGCTGATCGGCAAGAACGGCATCCTCCTGAAAAAAGGCAAGAAAGGCTTCTGCCGCATCGTTCTCTCATGAATACGGAGTATCTGACCGTCAGCCGCCCCGGTGCGGACGAAATCGTGATTCAGAAGAGCCGGTTCATCGGTTATGCCGCCCCCGCCGCCTCGGAGGAGGAGGCCCTGGAATTTATCCGCTCCATCCGGGAGAAGCATCGGGACGCCACGCATAACTGCTATGCCTATATTATTGGCAGCAACCAGGGAACCATTCGTTACAGTGATGACGGAGAGCCCTCCGGCACCGCCGGCCTCCCGATGGTGGATGTGCTGAAGAACCGGGGCCTGACCAATTGTGCGGTCGTGGTCACCCGTTATTTCGGCGGCACCCTGCTGGGAACCGGCGGCCTGGTCCGGGCCTATACCCAGGGCTGTAAAATCGCGGTGGAAGCCGCGGGCCCGGTCCGCATGGAGCTGACGAATACCTATCTCTGCAGCATCCCTTACAGCTGCTGGGATTCGGTGCGTTATGCCCTTGAAAAAACATCCGCCCTCATGACGGATGTTTCCTATACGGACCAGGTGTCTTTTATGCTGAAAACAAGGGTTTCGGAGAGCGAGGAGGTCGTGAAGGCCGCCCTCGCGTCCTCCGGCCGCAAAATCTCCCTCTCCGATCCGGAAACGGGCTTTGAGCCCTGGCCGGTGTAAGGGGGTTACCGGGCTTTCCAGTGCAGCCGGATCTGGTCTCCGAGCAGTTTCAGGTCCTGCAGCTGAACCAGCGCCATGGACCCGTACGGCGCGGAAAGAATCCGCTCCACGGCAATCCGGATCTGGTTGATCATCGGGGTCATGTCCGGCATTTCCTCGCCCGCGCCTGCTGCGCTGATCATCCGGTCGCAGATCCGACACCACAGGTCGTTCACCACCAGCAGGCACAGCGAAGCGGAAATCTCCGCGTCCCGGCAGTTTACGATTTCCTCCTCCGCGCATCGCCTGATCTGTTCGGCGATCAGCGGCCGGAAAGCGTTGGCCAGCGCGTCGCAGTAGCAGTTCCGCACGCTTTTCCCCTCCTGGGTGGTGAAAACGGGCAGCAGCATCAGCAGAAAGCTCAGCCGCTCGTCCGACAGCGGAATCACCCCGGCCATCAGTCGGCTAAGCTTCCGGCACGGATCGGGAATGGCTTCGCTTTCCTCGGCACATTTCCGGGCAATCTGTTCCGCACGGCGGACGCACATAGCTTCCAGCAGCGACTCCTTGCTTTCGTAGTGGTGGTAGAAGCTCCCCTTGCTGGAATGCAGCACATCCAGGATATCCTGCACGCTGGTCTCTTCGTAGCCTTTTCTGCAGAAAAGGTCTTCGGCCACCGTCAGGATCTCCTGTTTTTTGATGTCGCCCTTTTTCATGGTCCGTCGTCTCCTTTTTGGGTTGCCTTTCTTCCGTTTCTGCCGGCCAGGATGCCGCCGGCGAAGGCAAACATCAGATTGAATCCCCCGCAGTCCCCGTCCACGTCCAGCACCTCGCCCGCAGCGTACAGCCCCGGGCATTTTTTGGATGCCATCGTTCCGGGGTCGAATTCCTCCGGATCCGCGCCGCCGGCGGTCACCTGCGCTTCGGAAAGCCCCCTGGTTTCCTGAACCTGCAGCGTGTAACGGCACGCGGTTTCGCAAACGGCCCGGATCTGTTCCTCTGTCAGCTCGCCGATGGTCTCTCCCCGCATGGCCAGGCCCGCCTGCTTGCAGATTGCGAAGGAAACCTTCGGCATTACGTATCCATTCAGCAGGTACTCGGGCGCCATCCGGCGGAAAACCTGCCGCCGCCCTTCAATGTCCGCCCTTGCTTCATCCGCGTCCCGGAACCAACGGGAAAGGAAATGGATTTCCAGCCGGTCCCCGGGCCGGGCGAACCGTCCCAGCTGCATGGCGCAGATCCCGCTTACGCCGTATTCGGTGAAAAGGATTTCCCCGCTTTCGGTACGGCGTTCCCCATCGGGGTGTACCAGGCTGATTGTCCCCCGGGCCCGGATGCCGGACAGCCCGGAGATGCCCTTCCTGTCGGTCATGATCGGCGCCAGTGCCGGAAAGGGCGCATGAATGGTGTGCCCGAACCGGCGCAGGAAGGCGTATCCGCATTCATTTCCCCCGAGTTTAGGCTGGGCGGCCCCGCCGGTGGCAATCAGCAGGCGCGCCCCCTCGTCCCATCCTTCTTTTTTCCGCACGCGGAACCCGCCTGCCGTTTTTTCGATGGCCTCTACCCGGACGGAGCAGCGAACGTCCACTGCCAGCATTTCCAAAAAGGCCTTGAAGGCCGTCAGCACGGACTGCGCCTGAAAGGTTCCGGGATACACCCTTTCCCCTTCCGAAGCCAGGGCCAGCCCATGCGCGCGGAAAAACCGCTCCAGTTCCTCCCGGGGCAGGCGATTCAGCACCTGCCCGGCAAATTCCGGGTTTCCGTAGTATTTCAGTGCGCCGGTGTTCATCAGGTTGCATCGTCCGTTCCCGGAGGCCAGCACCTTTTTCCCGATTTTCTCCTGCGCTTCCAGCAGCAGCACCCGGTCCCCGGCTTCGGCGGCGGCAACGGCCGCGGCCATGCCGGCAGCCCCGCCCCCGATGATGATCAGGTCCCAGCGTTTATTCGGCATCTTCGGTTCATTCGGATTGATCTGGTTCAAAGCCTTGTCCCTCGCCGGCAGAATTCGGTCCGTCTTCACTTTCCGCATTCATATGATAAATAGACTTCAGTTCGTTTGTCAAGTCCCCGTCCTGACCGCGGATGATCAGCGGCGGCATGGGGTGCAGCCCCGGCTTCGCATCCTTCACGGCTTCGACCAGCACCAGGTTCGCGTTTTTGCTTTCCGAGGGATACACCAGCCGGAAGCGTTTGGGCTCCAGGTGGTGCTCCTGCATCCGGGACATCAGGCGGAGCATGGAGGGCGCCGGATAGATCATGCTCAGCCGCCCGCGCCCCTTCAGCGCCCGGAAGGCCGCTCCCAGAAAGCCGTCCATCGTGTCCCCGCTCTGGTTCCGCGCCGTGGCCTTCGCGGCGCTGGGGCTTGCGAGGGCGGCGTTCGGTTCCGCGTACGGCGGGTTGCTCACAATGGCGTCCAGGTTCCGCGGCAGGCCGCCTTCGTCCGTGCGGGCCAGATCCATGCAGATCACGCATCCCTTAAGCCCATTCATGGCCAGGTTTCGTTCAGCCAGCGCACACATGTCCTCCTGGCAGTCCACCGCATAGTAAAACCGCCCCTTGCCCCTGCCCGCCAGCAGCACGGGCAGAATTCCGCTTCCGGTGCCGAAATCCGCCACGGTATCCCCCGGATTGATTCTCGCGAAGTCCGCCAGCAGCACGGCGTCCATGCCGAACCGGAACCCGTTTTTCTTCTGGATCAGGCGGAGCCCCCCCAGCTGCAGGTCCTCGATGGTTTCGTCCGGTCCGGGCGCATAGAATTCCTTCATCGTTTCATTGAAAAAGGATGTGCGCCGACGGCACATCCTTTCCTTTCCGGCAAAATTCTTATGATTCCTCGAATTCGACCACAACCGGGTTCTTTTTCTCGGCCTTTGGCTTCTTTTCCGGCTTAGGTTCAAACAGCCCTTCGTACAGCTTCAGATACCGCGTGGCGGATTTCTTCCAGCTGTAATCCCCCTTCATTCCGCGTTCCTGCAGCGTGTTCCATACGTCCTGGTGATCCTTGTAGTAATCCACCGCGCGTTCGATCGTGTGCAGCATGTCGTGGGCGTTGTAGTTGAAGAAGGTGAAGCCGTTCCCTTTTCCGTTGTATTCGTTGTAGCTCAGCACGGTGTCCCGCAGCCCGCCGGTTTCCCGCACGATCGGCACGGTGCCGTACCGCATGGAAATCATCTGGCTCAGGCCGCAGGGCTCAAACTGGCTGGGCATCAGGAAGATGTCCGCCCCGGCGTAGATCTGGTGGGCCAGCTGGTGATCCATGGTGAAGCGCGCGGCCACGCGGCCCTTGTATTCGCCTTCCGCCCAGCTGAACAGGTTGAAGTATCTCCCTTCGCCCATCCCGAGCACCACCAGCTGCACGTCCAGCCGCATGATGTCCGCGATTACGTAGTCGACCAGGTCCAGCCCCTTCTGGTTGCTCAGCCTCCCGACCATCCCGATGATCGGCACATCGGGCCGCACTTCGAGCCCCAGGGCTTCCTGCAGGGCCTTCTTGCAGGCCGCTTTTCCGCTCCTGTCCTTAACGGAGTAGCGCTCCGCAATCTGCGGGTCGGTTGCCGGGTCGTATTCCACCATGTCGATGCCGTTCAGCACGCCGTGCAGGTCATCCTTCCGGGCTTTCAGCAGCCCATCAAGCCGTTCGCCGTAGTAGGCTGTCTGGATTTCCTCCGCGTAGGAGGGACTCACCGTGGTGATCGCGTCGCTGTATACCAGCGCGGCCTTCATGAAGTTGGCACATCCGAAGCATTCCAGCTTGTCGTCGGTCCACAGGCTGTCCCCCAGCCCCAGAATGTCCTGGATTTCGCGGATTCCGAAAATGCCCTGGTACTGCAGGTTGTGGATGGTGAACATCGTTTTGATCCCGCTGTAGAAAGGCAGATGGGCATACTGGATCTTCAGCAGCGCCGGAATCATGCCGCTCTGCCAGTCATGGGCGTGAATCACGTCGGGCTGGAACTCAATCAGCGGCAGCATGTTCAGCACGCCGCGGCAGAAGAAGCCGAAGCGCTCGTACTCGTCTCCGCCCATTCCGTAGATATACGGCCGGCCGAAATAGTATTTGTTGTCCATGAAGTACCAGGTCACGCCGTCTTTTTCCAGCTTTTCGATGCCGCAGTACTGCCGCCGCCATCCGAGCTGCACTTCGAAGTCGATTACGTGGCTCATCTCGCTCTGGTAATTCTGCGGAATGGCGCTGAAATCAGGAATAACGACCCGTACGTCATGGCCGGCTTTAGCCAGCACCGGTGCAAGGGCGCCAACGATGTCAGCCAGCCCCCCGGTTTTCACAAAGGGCACTGACTCGCTGGCAACAAACAGTATTTTCATGGTGATTCTCCCCCCGTTTGAGATGGGCGGAAAGAAGTGTTCCGCCCTCTTGGATGATGGCGCCTCTCAGATGATGACGTCCTTGGCGATCACGATCGGATACGCCTGCGGCCCGATCAGCCGGGCATTCCGCTTGATGATGGCCTGCTTATCCAGGATGCAGTTCTCAATGTAGGCGCCCTCCTGCACCAGGCCGTCCTGCATGATGATGCAGTTCTTGACGTGGGCGCTCGGCGCGATTTTCACGCCGCGGAAAAGCACGCTGTTCTCGATGCTTCCCTCGATCTGGCATCCGTCGGCCACCAGGGAGTTGACCACGCTGCAGTCGTCCCCGTAGTAGGCGGGCATCTCGTCCCGGACCTTGGTGTATACCGGCATATCCTCCCGGAAAATGCCCTTCCGCTTGGCGGTGTCCAGAATGTCCATGTTGAATTTGAAATAGCTCTGCACGGAGTCGATGTTCCAGCACATGCCCTTGTATTCATAGGCGTTCACCTTGGCCGTGCCGTCCCGCACCAGGCGCTGGATCACATCGCGGTCCATGCTGTGCAGCCCGTGGGCCACGGCTTTGTCCACCAGCTCGCGCAGAAGCTCGCGGCGGATCACCATCACCTGCATGTATATGTTGTTGTAGGACGGGTGGGTCGGGTCCACTTCCAGGTCGGTCACATTGTGGCTTTCATCGAGGGACAGGTACGTGCCGGCTTCATCCCGCTTGATGCCCTCGTCGGTGGTGTAGAGCAGCGTCATGTCCGCGCCGGTATCCCGGAAGAAGCGGACCAGCTCGTCCATCTTGGCGTTGTAGATGATTTTGCTGTTGCTCAGAATGATGGTTTCCTGCTTGCTCCGCACCAGGTAGTTGGTGTTGGACCGCAACGCATCCAGCACGCCGGGATACAGCCCCACGTTTTCCCTGGTCAGGAAGGGCGGCAGGATATGCAGGCCATCGATTTTTCCGTGCAGATCCCATTCCTTGCCGGAACCCAGGTGGTCCATCAGGGAGTGGTAGTTCTTCTGCATGATGACGCCGACGTTCTTGATGCCGCCGTTGACCATGCTGGAAACCAGGAAGTCGATGATCCGGTATCTGCTGGCGACGGGCAGGGCGGCGATGGCGCGGTACAAGGTCAGTTCACGGAGCTGGGCGTCGCCCTCTCCGGTATAGATGATTCCCATTACATCTTTCATGATCGTTCTTTCCTTTCCAATGTTTTATGCTCAGAAAGTGTAGTTTTCGTCGACCTGTTCGCCGGCGGGAACGGATACGCCGGCCGGCAGGGTCACGCCATGGCCGATGACGGCGATCTTCCCTTCTTCCTCCCCGACGATGGCTCCGGGCCCGATTACCGCGTTTTCAGCGATGATGCAGCGCCGGACGATGGCGCCCCGGCGGATGACGCTGCCGGGCATCACCACGGCGGATTCGACACTGGCGCCTTCCTCAACGATGACGCCCGCGAAGAGGATGGAATGGTTCACGTTGCCGTATACCTCGCAGCCTTCGGTGATCAGGCTGTCGGCGACGGTCGCGCCCTTGGCGATGTAGTGCGGCGCCATCCCGGGATTCCGGGCGAAAATCCGCCACTTTTTGTCATGCATGTCGATGGGCATGGGGTTCTGCAGCAGGTCCATGTTGGCCTCCCACAGGCTTTCGATGGTGCCCACGTCCTTCCAGTATCCGTTGAAGTTGTACGCGCAGAGAATTTGCTTGTCGTTCAGCATGTTCGGGATGATGTTTTTCCCGAAGTCATTGGAGCTCTTCTTGTCGTTTTCGTCTTCAATCAGGTAGTGGCGAAGCTTTTCCCACGTGAAGATGTATACGCCCATGGAGGCCTTGTTGCTCTTCGGGTTTTTGGGCTTCTCCTCAAATTCGGTGATCCGGTCCTCGCTGTCTGTGTTCATGATGCCGAAGCGGGAGGCCTCCTCCCACGGCACCGGCCGCACCGCGATGGTGGCGTCCGCCCCGTGCCGGATATGGAAGTTCAGCATGGCGTTGTAGTCCATTTTGTAAATGTGGTCGCCGGAAAGGATCAGAACGTAGTCCGGGTTGTATTGTTCGATGAAGGCCATGTTCTGATAGATGGCGTTGGCGGTCCCGCGGTACCATTCGCTGCTCTTCACCTTCTGGTACGGGGGAAGCACGAACACGCCGCCGTTGGAAATATCCAGGTCCCACGGAGCGCCGGATCCGATGTACGCGTTCAGCTCCAGGGGCTGGTACTGGGTCAGCACGCCGACGGTGTCAATGCCGCTGTTCGTGCAGTTGCTCAGCGGAAAATCGATGATGCGGTATTTTCCGCCGTAGGGTACGGCCGGTTTGGCAACATTCTGGGTCAGAATACCCAGCCGGCTGCCTTGTCCTCCTGCCAAAAGCATTGCAACACATGTTTTCTTTCTTAACACAGGATTACACGCTCCTTTTAGATTATGATAGCTCAAATAACAGAAACAATAAGGATAGGACAGAATTGTTCTGCTCTGTTTGATTCATTTTACCTTTATTTGCCTGTTCCCGTCAAGAGATATTTCACATATTTGGAACTTTTACCTGCCCGGCACTTATGGTATAATGCCTGTAACCGGATGAAAAATGCCGGAAGCGTTCGCTCCGGCTGTTTTTCCCCGGCCTGAAAATTTTCTTTTTGATTTCAGGATGGAAACCGTGGCTTCCATCGTTGGATTTACGGAGGATTGGATGTCCGACTCGAATTCGTCCCGGGAGAACGCTTCTCCCCCGCTGGATTTCTCTGCCCTCTATGACCGTTACGCGACGGATGTGCTCCGCGTATCCTATTATTATCTGGGGGACCGCCAGAAGGCGGAGGACATCACCCAGGATGTCTTTGTCAAGCTCCTGACGGTGAAGCCGGCGCTGGTGGAGGGCAAGGAAAAAGCCTGGCTCCTGAAGGTGGCCCTCAATAAATGCCGGGACACCTGGCGCAACTCCTGGTACAAACGGGTCATTCTCGGCCATCCGGCCTTCGAGCTCTTCCCCGCTCCGGATGAAATCGGTTCCCTGGCGGAGGAGCAGGCCCTCACGGAAGCCATCGGCAGGCTCCCGTCGGAGTTTAAGGAAGTAGTTCTTCTATATTATTATCAGGGCTTCAGCGTAGCCGAAATCGCGGAGATGTACAATATGGCGGAGGGAACGGTTTCCTCCCGCCTCAGCCGGGCCAGATCAAAACTGAAAGGGATGCTTGACGATCATGAATGAGGAAAAACTGCTGGAAGGCCTTCGGGAATCCACGGAGCGCACGCTCCATGGCCTGCAGGCGGATGACCGGTTGAAAAACAGAATCATGGAGTCCGCCACCGGGGCGGGCGCTTCCGGCGCGCCGCGCTTTCGCCGGCTGGTTCCGGCCATGGTCGCCCTCTCGGCGGTGATGGTGCTCGTTTTTGCGGCCTTCGGCGGCATTCCTGCCGGGGTCCGGCCCGATGAGCCCCGGATGATTTCGATTGCCGCCGGCACCGCCAAGGACAGGGCGGTTTCCCTCACTGTCGGCTCCCGGGACTATCGCCTTTTGCCGGATGGGCCGGGCGAAATTGCCCTTCTGGAAAAATTGGGCGAGGTCGGCGAGGCAGATATTTCCAGCACCCTCTTCCCCGATGGCAGCGCCGTCTTCGCGACGGACCGGGCGGATACCCTGGCGGTGGTTTCGGAGGACCGAACCGTGTTCCTGGAACAGGTTCCGGACGGAGAAAAGCAATAACCGTTCACCCCGGTACAGTTTTTATCGTTTCCCTTCTTCTTCCAGATATTTTTCCAGCTTGCGCTTGACGCGCTGCAGGGCATTGTCGATGGATTTGACGTGCCTTCCCAGCGCTTCGGCGATTTCCTGATAGCTTTTTCCGTCCAGGTAGGCGCTCAGCACCTCCTGCTCGAGCCCGGAAAGCACCTCGCTGATCTTGGCGTGAATGTCCCCCAGGTCCTCCCGGTTGATGATGAGCTCCTCCGGGTTGGAGGTCCGCCCTTCCATGATCACGTCCAGCAGCGTCCGGTCGCTTTCTTCGTCGTACAGGGGCTTATTCAGGCTCACGTAGCTGTTCAGGGGGATATGCTTCTGGCGGGTGGCGGTCTTGATGGCGGTAATGATCTGCCGCGTGATGCAAAGCTCGGCAAAAGCCCGGAAGGAGCTGAGCTTGTTGGGCTGAAAATCCCGGATGGCTTTGTACAGGCCGATCATGCCCTCCTGCACGATGTCTTCGTGGTCAGCGCCGATCAGAAAGTAGCTCCTGGCTTTGGAACGCACGAAGTTTTTGTATTTGTTCAGCAGATATTCTTCCGCAACGCTGTCCCCCTCATGGCACAGGACAACGATCTCTTCGTCGGATAATTCTGAGTATGGCTTCATCTTGGATTCCACCCCGGCATTTTTTGTTCCTGGTTCCGTTATTTCCGCCTGGCGTCCAGCACGGCGTACATCATGATTCCGGCCGCCACGGAGGCGTTCAGGCTGTCCAGCTTCCCCTTCATGGGCAGCGACACGGCATAGTCGCATTTTTTCTCTGTCAGGCTGCTGATGCCGCTCCCTTCCGCCCCGATCACCAGCGCCGCCGGCCCGGTGAAGTCCACGGTCCGGTAGTCGGCCCCGTCCATGGTCACGGCATATACCCAGATATTCTTTTCTTTCAGCTGGTCGATGCACTGGTTCAGATTAGCCACCCGCGCCACCTTCAGGTATTCAACCGCCCCGGCGGAAGCCTTCACGGCGGCCGGCGTCAGCCCGGTGCTCCGGTGCTGGGGCACGATCACTCCGTGGGCGCCCGCACATTCGGCGGTCCGGATCACGGCACCCAGGTTGTGGGGGTCGGTGATCCCGTCCAGCAGGATGATGAATGGCGGCTCGTTCCGTTCCGCGGCCGTTTCGAGAATCTCCTCCACCGTGGAGTACTGGTAGGCGGAGGCAAAGGCAATCAGCCCCTGGTGCTGCGGCGCGATCTCGTCCAACCGCTTTTTCTCCACGGTCTGAATCATCACCTTCTGCGCCTTGGCGGTGCTGATGATCTCCTTGGCCGATCCCGACAGTTCCCCCTTCTGCACCAGCAGCTTCTCCAGGTCCCGCCCGTTCTTCAGCGCCTCCCGGATGGGATTCCGCCCGGTCAGGATATAGCTGTCCTCCGGCATGTCGTTCTCATGCGCCTGGCCCAAGGGGCTTTGTTCGGGAATGTATTCGAATTCCTGCCAGCGCGGCCGTTCCGGTTCCGCGTTCCTTTCGGGCTTAAACTCGCTGTCCTGGAAGCGGCGTCCGGAGGATTCCGTCTTCCGCACGGGCTTGTACTCGCTGTCCTGGTAGCGGCGTCCTGAGGGTTCCGTCTTCCGCCCGGGTTTAAATTCGCTGTCCTGGTAGCGACGTCCGGAGGATTCCGTCTTCCGCCCGGGCTTGAACTCGCTGCCCTGATAGCGGCGCCCAGAGGATTCCGTCTTGAATCCGTGCTTGTACTCGCTGTCCTGATAGCGGCGCCCGGAGGATTCCGTCTTCCGCCCGGGCTTGTATTCACTGTCCCGGTAGCCCGACCGTCCGGTGTCTGCCTTCCGTCCGGGCCGGAATTCGCTGTCTTTATACTGTTTCGCCATTTTTCTTCTCCTCCGCTTCTTTCAGCATTTGGGTGCGCGCCGCCCGGATTTCCGCTGCCCGGCCGCAGGATTTTTCGCCTTCCGGGCATTTCCCCCGCAGGCAGGCCGGCCCGGCGTCGGAAAACAGATCCGGCGCGGTTTCAAAGCACAGGCGGTGCATTTCGGCCGCCAGCGCCCGGATCTCCCATTGCGCCCGGCTGCACATCCGCAGCGAGAAGAAGTGGTAAAGCTCCCGCACGTTCATGGTCATCAGGATCCGGGTCTCGCAGGCGTTGGGCAGCACGAAGCGGGCGTCCTCGTTGGAGCTTTCCCCCGCGGCCCCCAGGGCGGCCTGCCATTCCCGATACCATTCCTCCATGGTCTGCATCTGCTCATGGTATTTCTGCACGGCCGCCTCCCCCAGCTGTTCAATCCGGGGAGGAATCACGTATCCGAATCCCTTTTCGTAGGATACATACCGCTGGCTCTGCACGCTGAAGCTGGCGATCCGGTGCCGGGTAATCTGCGCCAGCAGCGACCGGCTGACCCCTTCGATGCCGAAGGTGAAGCTGGCATGCTCAAAAATGGATTCATGCCCCATGGATTTCAGCCGTTCGATAAAGGCCGACTGGTCCTTCTCACTGATTTTCTTCTTCAGGTCTTCGATGTGGGACCCGGAATAGCAAAGCCTGGCTCCCAGGGCCACCGTTTCTTCCGGCGACAGCGTGTGCCGGACCAGGATTACCTTCAGTTTTTTTGCTTCAGCCATGGTTGTCTCCCCCGATAATGGTCTGGAATATTTCTTCGATGCGGTCCTGCCTTCCCGTCAGGTACAGGTACCCGATCAGCGCCTCGAAGGCAGTGGCGGAGGAATAGTCCCCCGGTTTCTGGTTCTTCGGCGCAGGATGGTGGGCGTGGGCATTTCTGCCCCGGCGGACAATCTCGGTTTCCTGTTCTGTCAGGGAGCCCTGAATGGTTTCCAGAAAAGAGGCCTGCGCCTGCGCGTTCACATATTGCACGCATTCGCGGTGCATGTGCTTCACGTTCAGGGCCTGGCAGGTCAGCATCTGCCGCACGGCCAGCTCCCACACGGTATCCCCCAGATAGGCCAGCTGTAGGGAATTCAGGCGGTCCGCCGCGTCCTTGTCCAGTTTTTGCCCGGAAAACAATTCCAATGGATCCCCTCCGAATGAATGATTCAGAATATTATATCAGACTTCGCCTAAAAAATCATCTGCAAAAAAGATGGTGCAAAAAAATCCCCGAAGGCCTCTTCGGGGATTCGTACACCATTAGGGACTCGAACCCTAGACACCCTGATTAAGAGTCAGGTGCTCTACCAACTGAGCTAATGGTGCTCAAGCGAACAAATGCTATTATACACAAAATCAGGGCAATGTCAACAAGAAATTTTCGGAATCGGAAAAAGTTTTTGTGCAAAGAAAGCAGGCCCCCCGCCCATGGGAGGCCTGCCGTGTTCACCGGGAAAAAATTACGCCTGGGCAGGAGCGCCGACGGGGCATGTATCAGCGCAGGCACCGCATTCGATACAGGCATCCGCATCGATCACATACTTGGAGTCTCCCTCGGAAATAGCGGAAACGGGGCACTGTGCAGCGCAGGCGCCGCAGCTGATGCATTCATCAGAAATTTTGTAAGCCATGTTTTTACCTCCATTATTTTCGCTCGTTATGAGCTTTCGTCGCTATTAAATATATCATGCAACGGGTGTAATTGCAAGCATTTTGTCACTTTTAGTCAGTTTCTGTCAATTGCCTGCATGGCCTTTTCCAGCTCCTGCGCCCAATTGCTGGCGTTCTTTTTCGGCTGCGCCGCGGGCTGCTTTTCCGTGCCCCCGCCGGCATTGCCTCCGTTGGCTGTGCTGCCTGCGCTGCTTCCATTCTGTGCGCCCGGCTTTTTGGTGTTCTCTCTCCGAACCGGCTGCCCCAGCTTGTGGCCCTGCTCCGCCTTTTCGCCGCCAGCCCTGGCAGGGCGGGTTTCCCCGTTCCGGGTTCCGGCCTGGTCCTTGTTCCCTGCCGGCTTGGGCCCCTTCGGCCGCTTCGGGGGCCGCGGTTCGCCCTGTCTTTCCGCCTGGTTGTCCGGGGACTTATCCTTCTCCGCCCCTTCGCCCTGCTGCTCCGCCTGTCCTTCCCGGCCCTCCGCGGCCCAGCCAACCCCGGCTCCGGGCGCGTCGGCGCTTTCGTCCTTCCGGCTGTTCAGGTCTTCGAGCAGGAAGGTCTTGGTTTCGTAGGAATCCGCCCTCTGGAACCGGACGGTAACCTTTTCCTTCAGGATGTTCAGCTCCGTCACGATGCCGGGCCCTTCCGGCGTCATAACTTCCTTGCCGACCCGCGGCATCTTTTTCCGGATGGCTTCGTACTGGTCCTGCTCATATTTCAGGCAGCACATCAGCCGTCCGCAGACCCCGCTGATTTTCGTCGGGTTCAGGGACAGGTTCTGTTCCTTCGCCATCTTGATGGATACGGGCTGGAATTCCTCCAGAAATGCCCCGCAGCAGATCGGCCGCCCGCACTGCCCGAGCCCGCCCAGCATTCTCGCCTCATCCCGCACGCCGATCTGGCGCAGCTCGATCCGCGTTTTGAATACGGAGGCCAGGTCCTTCACCAGGCTCCGGAAATCGATCCGCCCGTTGGCGGTGAAGTAGAACAGGATCTTGCTGCCGTCGAAGGAGTACTCGACGGAAACCAGCTTCATCTCCAGCTGGTGTTCGCTGATCTTCTTCTGGCAGACGGCGTAGGCTTCCTTTTCCCTTTCGCGGTTCTGGATGCTCTGCTGGATGTCCGCCTGTGTGGCAATCCGGATGATTTGCTTGATCTGGGACGGCCTCTTTTCCTCCTCAATCTCGCGGCATCCGACGATCACTTCACCGATATCGTAGCCGTGGCCGGTATCGGCAATCACGTAGTCCCCGACTTTGATTGTGATTTGGTTCACCTCAAAATAAAAAACAGATCCGTTTTTCTGAAATTGGATGCCGGCTATTGTAACCATTTGTTTCCTTCTCCTATAAATGATAAAAGCAGCTGTTCGGTCACTGCCTGAAAATTGACGGAATACTGCAGCTCCTTCCGGGCCTCCGTAATCCGGTCATACAGGGCGCATACGGCCTCCGCGGAGGCCTCCCGGCTGAACCGGATCCATTGGGGCGGCAGCTGGCTTTCCATCCGGTTTTTCTCCCCGCCGAACCGGGCGCTGATCATGTGCCCAACCACGGATTCCAGGATGCCCAGCATCTGGTCCGCTTCGCCTTTCCGATTCTTCCATCGGTTGGAGCAGTTCAGCGTCTCGCTGCGCCGGGTGGTGAAGAAAAAATCGTGGATCACCTCATCCCGCGCCTTCCAGTATTCCTCGTCCTCGGCCAGCCGGATGGCCCTGCCGACGGACCCTTCCGCCAGGTCTGCGGCCGCTTCGGCCCGTTCCTTCGCCGTGCCGCGCTCCGTCAACCGCCGGGTGATGTATTCGTAGGGCCAGGCGTGAATGTGCAGCCTGGCGCATCGGCTGGTTACCGTGTTCAGGATGCTTTCGGGATGGCTGGTCACGATCAGGAAGCACGTCCCCTCCGGGGGCTCCTCCAGCGTCTTCAGCAGGGCGTTCTGCGCCTGGGGCGTCATGGCCTCCGCGTCATGGATGATCACCGTCCGCTTCCCGCCCCGGGCCGGCGTTGCACCGGTAATCCGGATCATCTCCCGGATATCCTCGACCGGAATGGTCGCCCGCCCCTCTTTGATTTCGGAGGACAGCGGCACGCCCTTGCGGATCAGCACCTGGTCCGGATGCTCGTATTTCAGCGCCTGAATGCATGCCCTGCACTCCCCGCAGGGCGGGTTCCCGCTTTCGCAGAGCATATACTGGCTGATCAGCAGGGCAAGCGTCCGCTTTCCGACGCCTTCCGGGCCGCTGATCAGGATGGCGTGGGGCGCCTGGTTCTGCTTCAGGTGGTACAGGAAGGAGCGGATTTCCTCCCCCTGCGCCGCGTAGTCCTTCAGTGAAACGTTCTCCATCCGCGCGGCCTTACACTTTGAGGAACTGATCCACAGTCAGCACGAACAGGGTCGCGCCGCCGACCGTCACCTCAACGGGATAGGTGGAGTATTCGCCGTTGCTCATCCCGCCGATGGAAGTGGTGGCGGACGTCATTTGTTTGCGGCTCTTGCACACGGATTCAATGACCTCCACGGCCTCCTGAATTTTCTCTTCGTCCACGCCCAGCAGCAGGGTAGTGTTCCCGGCCTTCAGAAACCCGCCGGTGGTCGCCAGCTTGGTGACACCGAAGCCGTGCTTCATCAGCTTGGATAACAGCCTTGAGGAATCTTCATCCTGAACGATTGCGATAATCAGTTTCATAAATGAGCCTCCTGAATATGATTCGTATCAGTATACCTTACTCTCCGTTCAAAAATCAAGAATATTGTCTGATTCTCCCGCTTACCTTTACAAAAATGCCGGTTTTCGCTACACTGAATCCCGGAGGGGATGCCATATGGGTGATCACGTTTTTTCCTGTTACGCCAGCGCGGCTTTCGGGACGGAGGGCCTTGTGGCCGGGGAGCTGAAAGCCTTTCATCTTCGGGATGTCCGGGCCGAGAACGGCGGCGTTCGCTTTTCGGCGGACCAGGCCGGGCTGTATGCGGCGAATATCCGTTCCCGCTTCAGCGACAGGATTTTTGTCATCCTGGCGGAAAGCCCCTGCACGTCCTTTGAGGATCTCTTTCAGCTGGTCGGCAGCATCCCCTGGGAAAACTATGCCGCCGGCACTGAAAAAATCAACATCAGCGCCAAATGTTCCCGCAGCCGGCTCATGAGCCCCCGGGACTGCCAGTCCGTGTCGAAAAAAGCCGTCATCGAGCGGCTGAAAAAGTCGGGCATCGCGCGATTCCCGGAAACCGGGGCGGAGCTACCCGTCCTGATCTCGGTCCGTTCCGACCAT
Source organism: Clostridia bacterium (assembly GCA_017404985.1). Classification (GTDB taxonomy): domain Bacteria; phylum Bacillota; class Clostridia; order Christensenellales; family Aristaeellaceae; genus Aristaeella. The sequence goes on from JAFRBK010000010.1 coordinate 18,767, forward strand.
GCCAAGGTCCTGCTGAACACCTCCGGCGCCGCCCTGTCCCGCCGGGGCTACCGCACCTGGAACGGCGAAGCCCCCCTGCGGGAAACCCTGGCCGCCGCCCTGGTGGAGCTGAGCCCCTGGAAGCCCGGGCTCCCGCTTCATGATCCCTGCTGCGGCACGGGCACGATCCTGGTGGAGGCGGCGATGCATGCCTGCGGCATGGCCCCCTGCCTGAACCGTTCCTTTGCGATGGACGGTTTTGTCTGGGCGGACCGGGAAACGCTGGAGAGCGTCCGCCAGGAGATCCGGAATCAGGTTTCCCTTCCGCCATCATTGATGATTTCCGGCTCGGATATCGATCCAGAAGCCCTGAAGCTTTCCGAAAAACATATTCACCAGGCGGGCCTGGACGGCCTGGTTTCCGTCTTCCCCTGTCCGCTCCAGAATCTGCTCTGTGAGGGGGCAAACGGCGTATTCATCTGCAATCCGCCCTACGGAGAGCGCATGAGCGACCGGGAATCCTGCCGCAGGCTGTATCGGGACCTTCACAGCCTCCTGGACCGCCATCCCGGCTGGTCCCTCTGTGCCATCACGTCGGATCCGGCCTTCGAGCGTTCCTTCGGCAAGCGTGCCTCCGCAAAAAGGCGGCTCTATAACGGCCGCCTGGAGTGTACCTTCTATATTTATGGCTGATCCGCGCCCTCCCCGGCGCCTTCGAGCACAATCACCCGCGTGTGGTACGGGATATGGGTCCACAGCCAGTAGGCGTTGATCCCCTTATTTTCGGAAGGCTCTGCCTGAATCCGGATGCACCCATGGGAAGCCTTGGTCCCCAGCTGGTCCGTCCCCGCGGCGAAGTTCTTTTTCCCGTTTCCCCAGTAGTAGGGAATCTGGTGGATCATGTTTCCTCCGTCATACTGGATCACGTAGTCGAATTTCTTTCCGTTGCTGCTGAAGCTGTTCCTGTGGTATCCGGTCAGGAAGCTCCCCGCGGAGGTTTCCTGGTACAGTTTCTTTTCCTCGCCCAAACCTGTGGAAATTTTCAGCGTGTCGTATATTTCCCCCTGATGGAATACGGTCAGGACCTGCGTCTGTTTGTCAAACAGGAGACCGTAGTCCGTTTGCGGGGTTTCTGTTTTTAAAACAGACTTTGGTACCCATCCTTCCACGTAGGCCCCGGTTTCGTGGTTCCACGCGCCGACCTTCGCCCAGGTTCCCTCCAGCGCGATCACCTTCAGCCCCTGGGTCTGCCCGTGCACTGTCCCCAGGGATTTGGCTTTTCTGTCCGGCGTTTCGTATATTTTCTGGTGCTGGTGGAATCCGATGTCCACCACCACGGAGGGCAGCATCATCTTCCGCCAGATGTCCGCCGGGCTGTCGTTTTCGCCGGGCATGAATTCCTCGGTGATGCCGATGGGGGCCGCTTCAACCTCCCGGTCGATGACCTCGATCCGGATGTCCTTTCCGTATCCGGGATTTTTCCCGTCATAGATCCGCAGCGTATAGGATCCTTCCTTCGGCCGGTAGCTCCCCGCCAGGGCCTTGTAGGAAAACCGCTGCGCTTTCCCGCCGCTGATGGCCATGCGGCCCGTTTTCTCAGGCCCTTCCGCGCCCTCCGGGATCCATTCGGCCTCCAGCGTCCCGTCCATCACCGCCTTAGCCTCCAGAAACCATGCACCCGTGTCCCGCAGGTTGAGCGTTGTGGCAGAAGGCAGGGCGTAGTTGACCGCCTGGGCGCTGTATTCGGAGGCTTTCCGGAAGCTGTCCGTGTATTCCGTCCCATCGTCGGCCCGCAGAACCGTTTCGATCAGGTAGGCCCGCGGATCCAGCCGCTCCTCGTTGAATCCCGTCCCGTCCCAGGGAATCTCGAAGGCCCCGGCCTGTTCAATCCGGCCTTCCAGCTCCCTGTATACGGTGGTGTCGTCCCGGACGGTGATCCGGTAGGCCCCCGCCGCCGGGGCGGTGCCATGAAAGGTGTTTTCGCTGTAGCTGGTAATGTCCCTCACCAGCCGGCAGCTGAAGGCCCCACTTTCCGCCCGGCAGCAGGATAGGCAGCATGCCGCCAGGATCGCCGCCAGTGCCGCCCAGAGGAGCCTGACTGCCTGAATTCGGAATGTCCTCATGCTTTTTCGTTCTCCTGAAAAAAAATCCGGAAGAAAAAATCGGGGATCCCGCCAATTTGTTTTCCCCGGGGAACTTGACAAGCTCCCCCGGAAAGTTTATAATCGATCACGTTCTGTGCGGTCGTGGCGGAATCGGCATACGCGCACGTTTGAGGGGCGTGTCTGGCAACAGGTACGGGTTCAAGTCCCGTCGACCGCACGTAAGTCTTTGGATCTTCGGGTCCAAAGGCTTTTTTGTTATGATAAATCCCTCACCGGCAGCCAGTGAGGGGAGATGGTGGAGATGAGGGGAGTTGAACCCCTGTCCGAAAACCCGTCGTCAGGATCTTCTCCGAGCGCAGTCCATGTTTGGTTTCCTGTCAGCGGTGTACACGGACAAACGCCGCCGGCAGTAGCTTCATTAATACAAGCCGCGCCGCAAAGCTTTAGCGGGGCTCGTTCCCTGTGATCATGACGCCGGTTGCCTGATCCACAGGCAATCAGGGCCGACGCGCGGCATTAAGCCGCGAAAGCGTAACTGTTAGTGTCAGTTCTTTTTAATTTCCCCGTTTTTACGCAGTCCAGGGTCTGCGGCTCGCTTATCCCGATCTCGCAATCCCCGTCGAAACCGGATCATCCCCATGTCCGGACGGCCCGGAGGGATTCAGCCGTCCTTTTGCCTGTTCCGCATGGCGCGCTGTATTTCGCGGTCGGAGTCCCGCTTCGCCATGGCGTCCCGTTTGTCGTGTATCTGTTTGCCCTTGCAAAGCCCCAGCTGCAGCTTCGCCTTTCCGTCCTTGAAGTAGATTTCCAGCGGAATCAGGGTGTATCCCTGCCGCATCACCTGGCTGTCAAGCTTACGGATCTCGTTTCGGTGCAGCAGAAGCTTCTTCGGCCGCAGCGGGTCCCGGTTGAAAATGTTCCCCTGTTCATACGGGCTGATGTGGATCCCTTCGGCCCAGGCTTCCCCGTTCCGGATCTGCGCCCAGCTTTCCTTCAGGTTCACCCGCCCGTTCCGGATGCTCTTGACCTCCGTCCCGTATAAAACCAGCCCGCATTCGAATTTCTCCTCCACGAAGTAGTCGTGGTATGCTTTCCGGTTCTGCGCGACTGTTTTGGTCCCCCGTTCACGCGGCATGCTGTTCCCTCCCACAACGTATTATACCACAAATGGCGCATCTTTTCAATTGTATTCAATATGCAAGTTTGTTATAATGCCTTTGTTGAAGAGTAGAAGGAGTTGATCGCTGTGCTGGACCTGCATCAGATGGCTGCTGAAGCCCGGGATTCGTTTTATGTGCTTGCTTCCTCATCCGGGGATGCGCGGAATGACGCCCTCCGGAACATGGCTTCCGTCCTTTCCGAAAGGGCGGAGGAAGTCTTTGCCGCCAACCGGGAGGATATGGCAAAAGCGGAGGAATGCCACCTTGCCGCCCCCCTGCTGCACCGGTTGAAATTCGGACCGGAGAAGATGGACCAGGTGGTCCGCGGGCTGGGGTCCCTGCAGTCCCTTCCCGATCCCCTGGGCACCACGACGCTCTCCACCGAGCTCGTTCCCGGCCTGGAGCTGTATCGGGTCACCTGCCCGATCGGCGTGGTCGGCGTCATTTTTGAATCCCGGCCGGATGCCCTGGTCCAGATTGCCTCCCTCTGTATCAAGAGCGGCAACGCGGTTCTTCTCAAGGGCGGGTCCGAAGCCATGCGCACCAATGCCGCCCTCTGCGATTGCATCCGCGAGGCGCTCCGCCGCTCCGGCCTGCCGGAAAACGGCGTACAGCTCCTGGCCTCCCGGGAGGATGTCGCCGCCATGCTGAAGGAAGATGAGCTGATCGACCTGGTGATCCCCCGCGGCAGCAACGCCTTTGTCCGGTATATTATGGACAACAGCCGCATTCCCGTCCTCGGCCATTCCGACGGCCTCTGCCATGTCTATATTGACCGGGATGCCGATCCGGAGACGGCCCTCCGCGTAGCGGTGGACAGCAAAACCCAGAATGTCTCCGTCTGCAACGCCGCGGAAACCATCCTGGTCCATGAGGACATCGCGCCGGCCATCCTTCCCGCCCTGGTACGGAAGCTGCAGGAAAAGGGCGTTGAGGTCCGCGGCGATGAGGCGGTGCAGCGGATCGTTCCCTGTGTCCCGGCCTCCGAAGCCGACTGGTCCACGGAGTATCTGGATTATATCGTTTCGATCAAAGTTGTTCCCTCCCTTCAGGATGCGGTCACCCATATCAACCGCTTCGGCTCCCATCATACGGACGCCGTCGTCACGAAGGACCGGCAGGCGGCCGCCGATTTCCTGAACCGGGTGGACAGCGCAGGCGTCTACTGGAATGTCTCCACCCGGTTTGCGGATGGCTTTGTTTACGGCTTCGGCGCCGAGGTCGGCATCGCTACGGGCAAAATCCACGCCCGGGGCCCCATGGGTCTGGAAGGCCTCACCACCTATAAGTACAAGCTCCTCGGCTCCGGCCAGACGATGGCGGAGATGAAGGCCCAGGGCTCCCCCTATACCCATCTTCCCCTGCACAAGGCGGATCCCACCTCCCTTCGAAAGGAAACCGAAAAATGATCAGGCTGCAGAAATATATGGCCCTGTGCGGCGTGTCCTCCCGCCGTGCGGCGGAGAAAATGATTGCGGAGGGCCGCGTGTCCGTCAACGGCGACGTGGTCACCGAAATGGGCACGAAGGTCGATGAATACGCAGACGAGGTCCGGGTGGACGGCGAGGTAATTACCCCCGAGGCGGAGAAGCATTATCTCGCCTATAACAAGCCCGTGGGCGAAGTTACCACCGTCTCCGACCCGGAGGGCCGGGCCACGGTCATGGACCGTTTTGAGGGCTATCCGGTCCGCCTCTTCCCGGTGGGCCGCCTGGATTATGACAGCGACGGCCTCCTCCTCCTGACCAACGACGGCGAGCTGATGAACCGCCTCCTCCATCCCAGCCGGGAAATTGATAAGGCCTATCTGGCCAAGGTGTCGAATAACCTCACGGAGGAGGACCTTGTCCGCCTAGCCCGCGGCGTCATAGTGAACGGGAAAATGACCTCCCCGGCCAAAGTGCGCCTCATCCGCCGGGATACGTTCTCCACCACCATCCTGGTTACGATCCATGAGGGCCGCAACCGCCAGGTGCGGAAAATGGTGGAAGCCGTCGGCCATCAGGTGGTCTCCCTTCGCCGCGTGGGCTTCGGCCCGATTCTCCTGGGCGACCTCCCCTCCGGCTGCTGGCGCCGCCTCACGGACGAAGAAGTCCGAAAACTCAAAGCCCTGTGAGGGACAGAACCGTCCCTTTCCAATTCGCATATTTTTTTCCGCTTGACAAAAAGGGAAAAAACGGTATAATCATTCGAGTAGGCATCAGGCCGTGGAGAGTTGGCTGAGTGGTCTAAGGCGCACGACTGGAAATCGTGTGTGGGGTGATACCTCACCTAGGGTTCAAATCCCTAACTCTCCGCCACGGAAAACGGGTTTCGCACCCGTTTTCTTTTTTCTTTATCGTTTTCCATTTCCTTTTCGTTTTGCACTTTTTCCTTTATCATTTTTCCGTTTCGTGATAAAATATATTATTGATTTCATGGTGGAGGAACGGCTTATGCGGATTATCGTGATCGGTGCGGGCAAAGTCGGATACGCTCTTGCTGAGCATCTGATTGCTGAGGAGCATGATGTGATCGTCATCGATAAGGATGATGATGTCATTTCGCGCTGTTCCGGTTCGCTGGATGCGCTCTGCCTGAAGGGCAACGGCGCCAACGCCAAAATCCTGCTGGAGGCCGGCGTGGAGAAGGCGAATATCGTCATCGCCTCCACGGAAAATGACGAGACCAATATGCTCGCCTGCCTCATTTCCAAGCGCCTCGGCGCCCAGTATACCATCGCGCGCATCCGCGATCCGGAGTTTAATGAAAGCCAGATGCTGCTCCAGAACGAGCTCGGCATCGATGTAGCCATCAATCCGGAGCGCGCCACCGCGCTGGAAATCAGCCGCCTTCTGCGCTATCCCTTTGCCGGCAGCATCGAGTCCTTCGCCAAGGGCCAGGTGGAAATGGTGGAGTTCAAGGCCGCCCAGCAGGATCCCTTTGTCGGCATCCCGATCAAGATCATTTCCTCTGAAGTACCCTCCATGCCGAGGGTGCTCTATGCGGTTATTGAAAGGAACAACCAGGTCATCATTCCGGACGGCGATTTTATCATCCAGGCGGGCGACCGCGTCTTCGTTTCCGCGGATATGCTGAAGATCACGGATTATTTCCGCTTTCTCGGCCGCAACCGCCAGAAGATCCGCAGCGTCATGGTCCTCGGCGGCGGCCGCATCTCCTATTATCTTTCCCGCCTGATTATCCCCATGGGCATCCACGTCACCCTCTTTGAAATCAATCCAGAAAAGGCCCGCACCCTCAGTGAGCTCCTCCCGAAGGTGGATGTCATCCTGGGGGACGGCACGGATGAGGACCTGATTGAGGAGCAGGGCCTCTCCCAGATGGATGCCTTCATCAGCCTCTCGAACCGGGATGAGGAAAACCTGATCTCCGGCATGCATGCCTCCCGCTGCGGGGTCCCGAAGGTGATTGTCAAAAACAGCCGCATGTCCCATCTGGATATTCTCAGCGACCTGGGCCTGGATTCCGTGATCTCTCCCCAGTTTATCACCTGTTCGACAATCCTCCGCTATGTCCGTGCCCGGGAGAACAGCAACGGCACGAAGATTGAGCGGCTCTACCGCCTGGTGGACGGCAAGGCCGAAGCCATGGAGTTTATCGCCATGAAGGGCGATGCCTATATCGGCATTCCGCTGAAGGACCTGGTCATCCGCCAGGGCATGCTGGTGGCCGTCATTGTCCGCCAGGGCAAGGTCATCGTCCCCTTCGGCAATGATCATATTGAGGCCGGGGACCATGTCGTGATTATTGCCTGCGAGTCCGGGGTGTCGGATCTGAATGAGGTAATCTATCGATGAACAGAAAGCTGATCATTCGCATCCTGGGGGCCATCCTCTGCATCGAGGCCGCCGCGATGATTCCTTCGCTGGTGATCTCCTTCATTCATCGCGACGGGGACACGGCCGCCCTTGCCCTCAGCCTGGCTGCCTGCGCCTTTCTCGGCTGCCCCATGCTCTGCTTTGTCAAAACGGATAAGAATGTCCATCTCCGCCTGAAAGAGGGTTTTATTATCACGGCGCTGGGCTGGATCCTGCTCAGCCTTTTCGGGGCGCTCCCCTTCCTGTTTTCAGGCGTGCTCCCCCGCTTTGAGGATGCGTTTTTTGAAGCCGTTTCCGGCTTCACCACCACCGGGGCCTCCGTGGTCACGGAGTTCGAAGGCTTCCCCCGCGGCGTCATGTTCTGGCGCGCTTCCACCCATTGGGTGGGCGGCATGGGCGTCCTGGTGCTGACCCTCGCCCTCCTTCCGAAGCTGACCGGCCGCAGCGCCCACCTTGTCAAGGCGGAAAGCCCCGGCCCGTCCCTCAGCAAGCTGGTCCCGAAAACCGGCGCCACGGCGAAAATCCTGTATACCATTTATTTTGCCCTCACCCTCGCCGAATTTGTCACGCTGATGCTCCTCGGCCTGAATCCCTATGACGCCGCTATCCATGCCATGGCTACGGCGGGCACCGGCGGCTTCAGCAATTACGGCGCCAGCGTCGCCGCCTTCTCCAGCGTCCCGGTGGAAATGGCGGTCGCCTTTTTCATGTTCCTTTTCGGCATCAACTTTGCCCTCTATTACAGATTTTTCATCGGGGAGCATTTCAAGGCCTTCTTTAAGGATGAGGAGTTCCGCTGGTATCTGGCCATTGCGGTTTCCGCAATCCTGGCCGTCTCCCTGATCAACCTCTCCTTTTATCAGGGGGATTTCTGGACCTCCCTCCGCTACAGCGTGTTCACGATTTGTTCCACGATGTCCACCACCGGCTTTGTCGTGCTGGATTACAGCGTCTGGCCGGCCGCCAGCCTGATGATCGTGGTGCTGATCATGTTTGTCGGCTCCTGCGCCGGGTCCACCGCCGGCGGCATCAAGGTGATCCGCATCAATATGATCGCCAAGCTCTCCCGCCGCAACATCCGCGCCACCGGCCAGCCGAAGAAAATGGAAGTCATCCGTATTGACGGCAAGGCGGTGGAGGAAGGCATCCTCTCCCAGGTGGCCCAGTTCGCCCTCATGTATGTGGCGCTCTGGCTCCTCGGCGCCTTCATCATGTCCTTTGACGGCCGCTATGACCTGCTCACGCATCTCACGGCCTCCCTCACCTGCATCAGCAATGTCGGCCCGGGCCTCGGCGCCGTCGGCCCCGCCTATAATTTCGCCGGCTACGGCATCCTCGCCAAGGTGACGGGCGCCTTCCTGATGCTCTTCGGCCGGCTGGAGCTCCTTCCCATGTTCATCCTCTTCACCCGTTCCGCCTGGCATAAGTATTAAGAAAGCAATCAGCAAAAAACACTTTCTGATGGAATTCATCCGAACCACGGAGGCCAAATGGCAAATCAGACGAAATCGATCGCGAAAGGTATTTCCGTCCTGGGCCTGACCGGCATTATCTGCAAGTTTGTCGGCGTCCTGTACTCGATCCCCCTGGCGCGCATTCTGGGGGATAAGGGCCTCGGCCTGTTCCAGACGGTTTTCCCCACCTATAATCTGCTCCTTACGCTGTCCAGCGCGGGCCTCCCAGTGGCCGTCTCCCGCATGGTCGCCCATTTTCTGGCCCGGGAAGACCGCCCCAACGCGGAGAAAACCTTTTCCGTTGCCCTGAAGCTTCTTCTTGCCATCGGCTCCTTCTTCAGCCTGATGATGATTCTCTCCAACGGGCTCCTGGTCCGGCTGGTCGGCGTGGAGGAAGCCTCGAAGGGCTTTTATGTCATCGCCCCCTGCGTGATGATCGTCTGCATCCTCTCCGCCTTCCGGGGCTATATCCAGGGCCATCAGGACATGGTACCGACCGCGATCTCCCAGCTGATTGAGCAGGTGGGCAAGGTGGCGGTTTCCCTGCCCCTGGCCGCCATCGGCATGAAGAAAAGCATGGCGGAGGGCGCCGCCGGGGCCCTGCTGGGCATCACGGTGGTGGAGGCCCTCGCCCTAGTCTATATGATGATCCTTGTCCTCATCCACCGCCGCCGGCAGCAGCCCCTGCCGGCCCCCGCGGAGGGCAGCAAGGTTCTTTCCGGGTCGGCGATCACGCGCCAGCTGGTCACGATCTCAATCCCGATCACGATCAGCGCCTGCATCATCCCCCTGGCCCAGTTTATTGATTCCGCTCTCATGGTCAACCGCATGGTTACCTCCGGCCTCACCCGCGATGCGGCCACCTCTCTCTATGGCATTTTCTCCGGCATGGTCATCCGGCTGATCAATATCCCGACGGCCCTGGCCCTCGCCATTTCGATGAGCCTGGTCCCCGCCATTTCCTCTGCAAAATCCATTGAGGACCATGCCTCCATTGTCCGGGAGGCGGATACCGGCATCCGCTATGCCGCGCTGATCGGCTTTCCCTGCTCGATCGGCATGAGCCTCCTGGCGAAGCCGATTCTCGCCTTCTTCTATTCAGGAACCCTGACCCCCGAACGCCTGCAGACGGCGGCCAGCCTGCTGGAAATCTCCTCCCTCACGGTCCTGCTCTTCACGGTGGTCCAGGCCACCAGCAGCATCCTCCAGGGCCTCCATAAGCAGAAAATCCCGATGTATACGATGATTGCCGGCGTCGCCTGCAAAATCGTCCTGAATTATACGCTGATCGGCACCCCGGGCATCAATATCCACGGCGGCCCGATCGCCTCCCTCGTCTGCTATTCGGTGTCGATGATTCCGAACCTGTATTTCTGCTGTAAGTACGCTGGCATGAAGTTCAACTGGTCCGGCTGGGTCCTGCGTCCCGGGCTGGCGGCGGCGGCCATGGGGGCCGTCCTCTTCCTGCTCCGCCGCGTTCTGCCGGAGGGAAAAATCGTCACCATTCTCCTGATCGCCCTGGGCGCGGGGGTCTATCTGGCGGCCGCATGGCTGGACCATGCCCTCTCCCGGGAAGATTTGCGTGGCTTGTTCCACAGAAAGCGTAAAGCCAGATGAAGAAAATCGTTGTCGTTCCGATCGGAAACGGGGATCCGGACTGGATGGCCCCCGGGGCTGTCTCCGCCCTGCGCGGCGCCGACCGGCTGGTCCTGCGCACGGACCATCACCCGGCCAAAGCCTGGCTGCTCCGGCATCACATCCCCTATGTTTCCCTGGATGAATTCTATGAGTCCGCAGAGGATTTTGAAGCCATGTACGCCGCCATGGCGGCCCGCCTCTGGGAACTGACGGAGGAAGGCCCGGTCACCTATGCGATCCCCGATCCCCTGTCGGACCGCAGCCTGGACCATCTGTACCTATCCCGCCCCGCGCCGGAGGACGAGGTGCAGGTTCTTCCCGGCGTCAGCCGCCTGGAGCTCCTCCAGTCCCTCTTCCGGGAGCATCTCCCGTCCTCCGGCGGCTGCCGTTTCGTCTCCGCCGCCGCCCTTCCGGAGACGGATTATGATCCCAATGTCTCCCTCCTGGTGGATGAGCTGGATAACGAAATCCTCGCCGGCGAGGTCAAGCTCTTTCTCTCGAAATATATGGAGGATGAGGATGATGTCTTTTTCCTTTCCTCCGACCGGGAGCCCCCGGTCTCCATCCCTCTCATGGAGCTGGACCGCCGGCCCTGCAGCCATCTTTCCGCGGTGCTGGTGCCGGGCCGCCCCTGGCAGTCCCGCACCCATTTCACGCTCTTTGACCTGGAGCAGATCATGGACCGCCTACGGGATCCCCTGTCCGGCTGCCCCTGGGACCGGAAACAGACCCACGCCTCCCTCCGGGAATATATCGTCGAGGAAGCCTGGGAAACGGTCGGCGCCATTGAGGAAGGCGATCCCCTGAAGCTGTCGGATGAGCTGGGCGACCTCCTGTTCCAGGTCATTTTCCAGGCGGCCGTCGGCAAGGGCACAGGGGATTTCGATATCCGGGATGTTCTGAATCATATCTGCCGCAAGATGATCCGCCGCCATCCTCACGTCTTCGGGGAGGAAACCTTCCTCGGCGCCGAGGAGCAAGGGCGCAGATGGGAATCCATCAAGCGCATGGAAAACGGCAATGAATCGGTGGAACAGAGCCTGATGAACGTCTGCCGGGCCCTCCCATCCCTGAAGTTTGCCCAGAAAGTCGCGAAGAAATCGGCCCCCCTCCGGCCCCTGCCCCCCGCGGAGGAAGCCCTGGCCCGCATTCTGGAGGACGCGGCAGCCCTGCAGTCCCGCCGGGATCCGGATCCGCCGCTGGTGGGGGATCTCCTGATGGCCTGCGCGCTGTATTGCCAGCTGAACCATCTGGATGCCGAAATCCTGCTCCGCGAGGCCGCGAACCGTTTCCGGGACAGCGCCCTCTCCGGCGGGGACGAACCCAAAGAAGAATAAAGGAGAAAAAACGATTATGAGATTGGATAAATATCTGAAGGTCTCCAGGATTATCAAGCGGCGCACGGTGGCCAATGAGGCCTGCGACGGCGGCCGCGTGTCCCTGAATGACCGGGTGGCGAAGCCCTCAGCCGAGGTAAAGCCCGGCGATGTCATCGCGATCCGCTTCGGCGAGCATGTCGGCCGTTATCGGGTGCTCCAGGTGAAGGAAACCGTCCGCAAGGAGGAATCCGGCGATCTCTTTGAGCTTATTTCCGAGGACGCGGCGGTCAACGCGGAGCGAAATGCATGAAAAAGATCCTGATTTTACTCTCGGCCGGTTCCGGCTCCCGCATGCAGGCGGACCGGAATAAGGTCTTCCTCCCGGTAGCGGGTTTATGCGTGATGGCCCGCAGCCTCCGGGCCTTTGCGCCCGTGGTGGACGAATGTGTCCTGGTTTATCGTGCGGAGGACCTTCCGCTGGTCGAGGCGGAGCTGGCGGCGCTGTATCCGTCCTTTCCCGTCCGCCTGGCGCCCGGCGGGGCTTCCCGCCAGGAGTCTGTGCGCTGCGGCGTCTCCGCCGCGGCCTGTAATGATGAGGATATCCTCCTGATCCATGACTGCGCCCGCTGCCTGGTTTCGGAGCCTTTGATTCGACGGGTGCTCCGCGCCGCGGAGGAATCCGGCGCGGCCATCCCGGCCCTGCCGGCGGTGAACACGGTCAAAGTCGGCCGGGAGGGCTGGGTGATTTCCACCCCGGACCGTTCCACTCTCTTTGAGGTCCAGACTCCGCAGTGCATCCGGGCCGGCCTCCTGAAACAGGGGCTGTCTCTCGCCGCGCGGGATGGCTTTGCAGGCACGGATGATGCCTCCCTCCTGGAGCATGCCGGCATCCCGGTGCGCCTGGTCGAAGGCGAAAGGAAGAATATCAAAATCACTTCCGGAGAGGATTTGAAAATCGCTGAAATGTATCTGAACACAGCCCCCGCCTGGCGCGTCGGCCAGGGCTATGATGTCCATCAGCTCGTCGAAAACCGCCGCCTGGTGCTATGCGGCGTCGAAATCCCGTATGAAAAGGGCCTTCTGGGCCACAGCGACGCGGATGTCGCCCTCCATGCCCTGATGGATGCGCTCCTGGGCGCGGCGGCCCTGGGGGATATCGGCCACCTCTTCCCAGATACGGACGATCGCTATAAAGGCATTGATTCCCTGCTCCTCCTGAAGGAGGTGGCCCGCGTCCTTGCGGAAAAAGGCTGGTCCCTCATCAATGCGGATATCACAATCGTGGCCCAGCGCCCAAAGCTCGCCCCCTATATTCCGCAGATGAGAAAAAAAGTTGCCGAAGCCCTGTCCACTGATGCGGACCGCATCAGCGTCAAAGCCACGACAACCGAGCATCTGGGTTTCGAGGGCCGCATGGAAGGGATCTCCTCCCAGGCGGTCTGCCTGCTTTCCCGGGTTACGGATACATCATGCTCCCCAGCAGAATCGTGAAGTAATGTTCATAGTTCACCATCAGCAGCTTGCCTGAAGGATCCCTGTCATCGTCCGCCCGGACGATGATTTTGTTTTCCGGCGAAAACGCTGCCTCGTCCCGGGTCACCGTCAGGATGCCCCAGGTTTCCCCGGTGCGGGCGTTGGTGATTTCCATCCGGGAGGAATCCAATGCGCCGGCGGGCATGATCTCCCCGGCCATCCGCATCTCGATCCGTTCATTGGCGGAGCTGATGGCACCGTCGAAGAGAATGGGGTTCCGTTCGCCTTCGTGCCGGAAACTCCCTTCCCAGTGGAGGAAGGAGTGGTTCAGGCTGGCGTTCTGGTATCCCGCCTGTTCCGGGTCGACGCTGAGGGAAATGGAGTAGAACGTCATGTCGTTGTCCGCCAGGGCCTGGAATCCGATGCCATAGATCCGGCCGCTTTCGGCAAAGCTCAGCACCCCACTGGTGTTGTCGGCATCCGTCCGGTTGAGGGAGAAGGTGAAGTACGCCGCCCCGTCCTTTTCCCCCTGGAAGGTGTAGTATTTCCCGCCGTCGTATACCTGGCACCGCAGGCTCATCCCGGCCGCGGCCAGCCATTGGCCGAGCCGGCTCCCGCCCAAGGCTGCCCCGTCCGTTACGGCTTCCTTTTTTGTCAGGGCCAGGTCGAAGCAGTCCCCGGTGTAGAAGCCTTTTTCCTCCGCAGCGCCGGCGGTGGCCCGGTCGGCGAACTGTGCCAGCCTGGCCAGGGCCTTGCTTTCGGGCAACAGGGCCGCCAGCCATTGGTCGGTATCGCCGGCGGTGTTCCCGAAGCCGGAATACTCAATGGCATATTCCGGCGTGGTGGAGGAGACGGCCACGGTTTCCTCCCCGGTGTAGATGTCCCATTCGGACCCCAGACTTTCCTGCGTGCATTCCAGCCGGATATGCCAGTGTTCAGCCCCTGCGGGCCCTACAGCCAGAACCGCCAGCAGCACCGCCGCCAGCAGCAGGGTCAGTTTCTTCATGGCGTTTTCGCCTCCGCTTCCGGAGCCGCATCCGCTGCTTTCTCTTCAGCAGTATCGTCCGCCTTCGTTTCATCGCCGGCGCCGGTTTCCGTTTCCGCCTGGGGTTCAGCCGTTTCCGCCTGGACCTCAGCAGTCTCAGCCGCTGCTTCCGGAGTTGCCTCCGGCGCTGCCGCAGACGCTTCCGGGATCGATGCTTCCGGCGTATGCATCAGCATCTTCTTCGCGTTGTCCGCCAGCTCCTTCAGAAGCCCTTCGCGCTCCTCCGAAGAAGCCGCCAGCAGGTTCACCGCCCCGTCGGTTTCGGGGAAGGTCACGATCCACGGGGCAGCGGACTTGAACTTCCCGCTCAGGGTGATTGTCCGGTCTCCCCGGGTGTAAGCCAGCTCAACCTCAGCCGTGGTCGGGCTCTGCTGCGCGTTCTTCCCGGAAAAATGCATGTTCAGCTCGGCGTCAATCGGGTCGAAATCCGCCAGTTTCACCGGCCGGTTCTCATTGACCATCGAGGAATCCTGTTCAATCGACAGCCGGAAGCTGTAGTCCTCGTGGGTCTTCTCATCCTCAGCAGACACTGCCGGACCGTTGGATTTCCGGCTGATCCGGATACGCAGCGCCTGGCTTTCGGGCGTATCCGCTTCTGCGCCGTAGAACAGGTTCATGAATTTAATCTCGTAGTCGAAGTCATTGTCCAGCGCCATCTCCGCGGGCATCGAAAGCGAAATCATCCGGGTTTCGCCGCTCAGCGTCCAGGTGCTATCCCCGCCCGCTTCCTGCTCCGCCGTCAGCAGGCTGAAGCCGGTGGCCTTCGCGTCCAGCGGCAGGCTCAGCCTGCTGCCCACGGCCTTCCCGGTCTTGGAGTCCGTGGCTTTGGCGATCACGACGTCCTCTTCCGTCTGGATACTTTTCAGCACCTCGGCATAATAATATGCCAGGTTCGGGTTCAGGTACAGTTCCCGCTGTTCGGCGGTCAGTACACCGTCCAGCAGGTTCAGCAGCACCGCATCCTGGAAAATGGCGCTCAGCGTCTCCTGAATGAAGCCAGTCATCGCCGTGTAGGGAATGTTGTAGGAAATCTCCAGGCAGTTCCGCCCGTCCGCCAGGGTGGTATAGTCCGTCACCACCGGAAAGCGGTTGATCCACAGCTCAATATTGTTCCGGTAAGGTTCCAGGGCCTTTTCCCATTCCTGGGCCATCAGCCCCGTTGCGGATTCCGCCAACTTCACGGCGGCGCTGGTAATCGCGGCGCCCTCCCCGCCGGAAAGGGGCGACAGTGCGTCCGCCGCCTGGTAAAGGCCGGAGATCGTATATGTCCGTCCCCCCATCAGGTCGCTTTTCGCGTAGTAGCTCCCATCGGCGGAAAAGATTTCCGTCTTGTTGTTCTGGTTTTCCGAATCGTCAGCCTGGTAGATGCAGTAGTACAGGTTCCCGTCCGCCAGCAGCCCCCGCACCTCGAACTCGGTGCGGTGCAGCGCGTCCAGCAGGGGAACCTCCTCCCCGTATCCGGATGCGGTGACGGAAAAAGAGCCTTTCAGCCCGCTGCCGATCTCCAGCTGCTTTTTCATTTTTTCCGGCAGGGTGTAGTCCGCTGCCTGCGCGGCCAGCCCGCAGAAGAGCAGCAGCGCGGCGATCATCAGGGAAATGGTTCGTTTCATGTGCTTGCCTTTCTTCCTCATGCTCTCAGTTTTCCGGCGATTCCCCGCTCCACGGCCCGGTTTCATCCCGCAGCCCGGTACCGGCGAAAAATTGTTCCAGAAGCCCCAGGGCTTCCCCGGGGTCATTGATGCGGTTGATTTCGACCCGGATCCGGCTCGCACCCCGCATTCCGTGCAGGTACCACGCGATGAATTTCCGCATCTCGCGCACGGCTACGTGCTGCGGCCGGGAAGCCAGCATGCGTTCGTAGTGCATCCGGATCACCCGGCGCCGTTCCTCCGGGGCCACGGGCTCGGGTTCCTCCCCGTTTTCGATCCGCCGGCAGTCCCGGAAGATCCACGGGTTCCCCATGGCGCCCCGCCCGATCATCACTTCGTCCGCATATCCGTCCGCAATCCGTTCCAGCGCCGTCTTCGCGTCCGTCAGGTCGCCGTTCCCGATCACTGGAATCGCCACGCGGCGCTTCACTTCCCGGATGATCTCCCAGTCCGCCTGCCCGGCATATTGCTGTGTCCTGGTCCGCCCGTGGATGGTAATCTCCCGGATCCCGGCTTCCTGGGCCATCAGCGCGTATTCGATCACGTCGATGCGCGCCTCGTCCCATCCGGTCCGCATCTTGGCGGATACGGGAAGGTCAACCGCCTTTACGGTCTTTTCCATCATCCGCCAGGCCTTGTCCGGGGTCAGCATCATCCCGGCCCCTTCCCCGGAGGAGGCCACCTTGTGGGCCGGGCAGCCCATGTTCAGGTCGATCCCGTCATAAATGCCCAGTGCCGCGATCCGCCCCGCCGCCTCGGCGACGACATCCGGATCCTTCCCGAAAAGCTGCAGGATCAGCCGCGGTTCGTTCTCCCCGCGGATCATCAGCTCCCGGGTGGCGGGCTGGTTCGGCGCGCACAGGTATCCCATGGCGCTGATCATTTCGGTGTAGGCCGTCCCGCATCCGAATTCGGCGCAGATCGTGCGATATACGTGGTCGGTTACGCCGCACAGCGGCGCCAGCCGTACGCGGGTCATTTGCCGAAGGCGGTCGGAAGCATCGCCATGCGCCCGCCGGTTCGTTTGTAGGGGGCCAGCGTCACGGCCCGCTCCGTTTCCCCGGTCCTCGGCATCACGGGCAGATCGCCCGGCAGCCCGTTCTTTTTCTTCCATTGGGGCACCTCGGCGCATACCAGCGTCGCTTCCCCGTCCGGAGAAACGGCCGGATGCCCCGCCGCGGCGATTTTCCAGTCCTGTCCGGTGACCGTCGCGGCCATCAGCCGGTTCCCGGCGAAATAGCATTTTCCCTGATGGTGGGTATCCTCTTCCAGGATCCGCACCCCCCGGGCATACCGGATGCTCGTTCCCGACAACCCGTTCATATCAAAGCTGGTGTACGTTCCTTCCTTCGGGGCGGCGCCTTCCTCCTGCGTCTCGGATACATAGATTTCCCCGCTTCTTTCCACGGTGATGTCCCGGGTCTCCGTTCCCGCGGAGTAGACCAGAAAGGGAAAGCCTGGCTCGGCAGCCCGCTTGATCAGAATCTCGTCCTCCCCGCCAAGCAGAACGGTTTTCCCGCTGTGCAAAAGGAATTTCCCGGTCATCGGGTAGTTGAACCGCACCTGGTCCCTGCCCACCGTCACGGCCAGCCGGCAGATCAGGCTCATGGCGTGCGCCGCCCGGCTCAGCGTATGCACCGGGCCCGCGCCAATGCCTTCCGCGGCGGGCGCCGCGGCCGGATCGGGATAGTTGACATATTGCACCGCCGCAACGGGCGCCTGCCCTATGGCGTAGGCGAATCCGTTCTCTTTGATCCGGATCAGCTCATCCAGCGCCCATTCCGAATTCCCTAGATACAGCTGCGCCCCGAAGGCTTCCGCCCACGCGCTCAGCACCGCCAGGGAAACCGGCTGGTCGCTCCCGAGCCCGGAAAGGAAAGGCGCGCCCGTGGTCCCGCCGCAGATGGCATAGTGCCCCTTCCGGATGGCCTTCCATCCGGTTTTGCCCGCGCTCATCTCCTGCCCGTTTCCGCTGAAGATGGCGGCCAGGGCGGTGTACCGCATGCCGTCGGCCAGCAGTTCCCCGTGGCAGATGATCTGCTCCCGGGTGAAGAAGTCGCCCTCATCCAGCCGGTTTTGCAGAAAATCATTCCGGAAGGCCTCCCCGGTGACGTCCTCCCGCCGCTTCTGCTTGCCGAAGCTGTGCAGCACGGTGGTCCAGTCCATTACGCCGGAACGCAGCCGCGTGCAGAGTCGCAGAATCGCCTTGAGCCCGGTCATCTGGTAGAAGCGCACCAGGAATTCCATCCAGTCCGCCGGAGCAATCCGGAATCGGGAAAGCACCGCCAGCTGGTCCCAGTTGATCTCAATCCACCGGCACCACTTGCTCAGCCGCTGCAGGATCCCCTTGTCGCAGGTGTATTCCGCCGCTGCCAGGGCCGCCCGGGCCGTCTGCAGCTGCTGGAAAAAGTCCCCCGGCAGGGAGGCATCCTCGCTCTGCGCCAGTGCGGCCGTGATCCGTTTCCCAGCAGGCTCCTCCATCGGGTTGGCCGTCACCAGGCAGCTCAACTCGAACAAGCCCAGCCAGCTTTCCGGATCCTCCTGGTGTGCCAGCAGGGCCTGGTAAAGGGCCATGGCCTGGGGCTGGTCGGTCACGGCGCATCCGTTGGTCAGGGGAGCCTGGCTCATGGCCATCAGCGGCGGGCGCTGTAGAATGATTTTCTGAGGCATAGGATTCTCCGATCTATATCAATCTCTCCGGGCCCGGCCCGGGCCCGCGGTGCGGTGGGTTCACAAAAAAACGGCAGTCCGGCCTTCCCGGCCGAACTGTCGTGAACGTGCTTATTTCGTACCGAACAGACGGTCTCCGGCATCTCCAAGTCCGGGAACAATGTATCCGTGGTCGTTCAGGTGGTCATCCAGCGCGGCCACGTAAATGTCCACGTCCGGGTGGTCCCGCTGGATGCGGGCGATGCCTTCCGGCGCAGCAATCAGGTTCACCAGCCGAATGTGGTTGCATCCCCGCTGTTTGATAAAGTTGATGGCGGCACTGGCACTCCCGCCAGTGGCCAGCATCGGGTCCAGAATCAGCAGCTCCCGATTCTCGCTGTCCGCGGGCAGCTTGCAGTAATACTCAACGGGTTCCAGCGTCTGCGGGTCGCGGTAAAGGCCAATGTGCCCGACCCTCGCCGCGGGAATCAGCTTGGTCACGCCGTCCACCATGCCCAGGCCGGCCCGCAGGATCGGCACGATGCCGAGCTTCTTCCCGCTCAGCACGCGGCATTTGCATTTGCAGATCGGGGTCTCCACTTCAACTTCTTCCGTCTCCAGGTCCCGGGTCACTTCATATACCATCAGCGTGGCGATTTCGGACAGTATTTCGCGGAATTCCTTCGTTCCGGTGTTTTTATCCCGCATAATGCTGAGCTTGTGCTGAATCAGGGGATGATCGAAAACGACAACCTTGCTCATTGTCCAGTCCTCCTGTTGATACGGTTCTGTTCCCGTATTCTTTCCATATATTTTACCAGAACTGCACCCGTTTTTCAAGTTTGACACGCGGAAACCCGGTGATTATAATCAAACCGCGCAAAGGTTATTTCCAGGGGTTTGAAAAGGATTTCCCGGGTTTTCAGAAAAATTTTTGCAGGGGATTTCATCATGGCAGTTCCGTATTCAAGAATGTTTTTCGGCCTGGTTCCCTGGTACAGCTTTTTGATTGTCCTGGGCGCAGCCCTGGCCATTTTCCTGGCCGTCCGGGAGGAAAAGCGGTCCGACCTTCCGAAGGACACGGTCATTGATCTGGCCCTGTGGCTGCTGCCGGCGGGCATTCTCGGGGCCAGGCTGTATTATGTTGTTTTTTCCTGGGACCAGTTCCATGACGATCCGGTCTCCGCCCTTTATATCTGGGAAGGCGGCATCGCCATTTTCGGCGCGGTCATCGCCGGCTTCCTCGTGGTTGTCCTCTTTTGCCGCCGGCGCCGTCTCCCGATCCTCAGGGTCTGCGATGTGCTTGTTCCCGGCCTCGTCCTGGCACAGGCCATCGGCCGCTGGGGCAATTATTTCAATATGGAAGCCTACGGCGAACCGATCACGAATCCCGCCTTTCAGTTTTTTCCTTTGGGGGTCCTGATTTCGGATTCCGGCAAGCCTGTCTGGCATATGGCGACCTTCTTTTATGAATCCGTCTGGGATTTCGCGGTCTTCCTCATCCTCCTCGCCTCCCGCCGCCGCTGCCGGGCGGTTTCCGGCATCACCTTTTTCATGTATCTCTTCCTGTATTCAGCGGGCCGCCTGGTGATCGAGGATTTCCGTATGGATTCCCTCTATGCCTCCGGCTCCCTCCGGGCCAGCCAGCTCCTCTCCCTCCTCCTCTGCGCTGCCGTCCTGGTCCTTTTTCTGATCCGCCTGCGCCGAACCTCCGGCGGCTGCCCGCCCTGGCTGTCGGCCCTCCTCGTGCCGGACGGGCTGTTTGCCGTGGCCGTCCTGCTTTATTGCGTGCGCCTCCCCGCCCTATGCTTTTCGGCAATATCGGCGCGGCTGGCGTTCCTGGGCGGCTTCAGCGCCCTCTCCCTGCTGGTTTTCTTCCTCCTGTATCGACTGCTGATAAACGCGGAGGTGCCCGATGCCCACGACTAAAATGAAGAACCTGGCCTATCGGCTTGCCCTGCCGATCATGGCGCCCCGCACCCCGGCGCGTCCGGTCCATCTCGTCTCCGGCCACCCGCTGAACCATGCCGGGCGCTATGCCCGCCTGCTCCGCCGCCATCATGTCCAGGGCGCTTCCACCCTCTTTGCTTCCGGGGAGGATTGCTCTCTAGCCCTTTCCCATGGTTCCCTGCCAGGCCATGAAGCGCGGGAGGATACCTGGTACCGCGTGGCTTCCATCACGAAGATGGCCGCTACCCTGGCCTGCCTGCGCCTCTGCGCCCTGAAGCAGGTTCCTCTGGATGCCCCCGCGGCGGAGCTGCTGGGCGAGGCGGGAAAGGCCTGTCCGGAACTGCAGGGCGTCACCCTGCGCCATCTCCTTTCCCATACGGCGGGCCTCCAGGATCCGCCGGACCTGGAACAGATCCTGGAGGCCGGCGTTCCTTTTTCCGAGGTGATGAAAAAAGCCCGCTTCGCATCGCCGGGCACCGCCTTCCGGTATTCGAATCTCGGCTTCGGCCTCGTCGGCAGCGTCCTGGAATCCCTCTCCGGCGAACCGGTGGATCGCGCCCTCCGGCAGCTTTGCTTTGATCCCCTCGGCCTGGAGGCCACGGTCAACGCCGGCGAAGTCCCGCCGGAAAAAAACATGCCGATCACCCGCATTCTTCCCTTCCGCAATCAGCATCTCCGGGTCACGCCCCTCGGCAGCCGCGAAATCAGCGGCCCGGATCCCGCCCGCCATTATGGCTATACCGCCGGCAGCATGTATATCACGGTGCAGTCCCTCTTCGTCCTGATGCGGTTTTTCCGGGATGGCCGCCCCGATGTCCTCCCGGAAGAGCTCCGCCGGGAAATGCTTACGCAGCAGGCGGAGTACGGCCCGATCTCCCCGACCCTGTCCTACGGCCTCGGCATGCTTTTCATCCGGGATCCCGCCCTGTCTTCGGACCGGATTGTCGGCCATCAGGGCTTCGCCTATGGCTGCGCGGACGGCGCTTTCTTTGAGGAGGATACCGGCCGCATCCTGATCACGCTGAACGGCGGCGCCAGCGAAGCCCGCCAGGGCCGCCTCGGCCTCCTGAACCGTGACCTGCTCCGTTTTGCCTTCCAAAAGGAGGTACCGTCATGGAAACCATCACAGAAGTAAGGCCGGTCCAGAAGCGGCTCCGCATCTCCCTTGCCGATGGCTCTGCCTGGTGGCTGTATCCGAAGGAATGGCGCCAGCTCGCTCTCCAGGAAGGCGATGAAGTCGATCCCGAGCAGTTCGCCCGCCAGGTCCTTCTGATCCAGTATCCCCGGGGCCTGAAGCTGGCCGTGGCCGCCCTCGCGAAGCGCGCCTGCTCCACGGAGGAGATCCGCCGCCTCCTCGCCCGCAACCATTATGGCGAAGAAGCCCAGGACATGGTCCTCTGCAAGCTGGAAAAAGGCGGCTATCTGAACGACAGGGCTTTCTGCGAGCAGTGGATTCATTATCGTTCCTCCGGCTCCTACGGCGCCGCCCGCATCCGCCAGGAGCTCCGCCGCAAGGGCGTCAGCGAATCCGAAGTTTCCGAAGCCATGGAATCCGTCTCCGAGGAAGACCAAGTGGAAGCCGCCGCGGTCCTCGCCCGCCGAAAGCGCCGCCAGCTCGGCCCTGCCGAAGACCCTTATAAAACCAAATCCAAAATCATCCAGTACCTCGTTCGCCGCGGCTTCTCCTGGGACGTAGCCAAAAAAGCCTACGACCTGACCGAAAACGACGAATAAAAAACAACCGGGCTTCAAGCCCGGTTGTTTTTATTCGTCCAATGATTACTTCGCAGAGGCAATCGCAGCCTGGGCGGCAGCCAGACGAGCGATCGGAACGCGGAAGGGAGAGCAGCTCACATAGTCCAGCCCGATCTTGTGGCAGAATTCCACGGAGCTCGGATCTCCGCCGTGCTCGCCGCAGATGCCGACATGCAGCTTCCCGTTAACGGGACGGCCCAGCTTGATCGCCATCTCCATCAGCTTGCCGACGCCGGTCTGGTCCAGCTTCGCGAAGGGATCGTTTTCGAAGATCTTGGCATCGTAGTACGCGCCCAGGAACTTCCCGGCGTCGTCACGGCTGAAGCCGAAGGTCATCTGGGTCAGGTCGTTGGTGCCGAAGCAGAAGAAATCAGCTTCCTTGGCGATTTCGTCGGCCGTCAGGGCAGCCCGCGGAATCTCGATCATGGTGCCGACTTCGTATTCGATCTTCACGTCGGAGGCGGCGATTTCCGCGTCCGCGGTCTCGACCACGAAATTCTTCACGAACTTCAGTTCCTTCAGTTCGCAAACCAGCGGGATCATGATTTCAGGCTTCACGGTCCAGTCGGGATGCTTCTTCTGCACATTGATGGCGGCGCGGATCACGGCCTTGGTCTGCATCTTCGCGATTTCGGGATAGGTCACAGCCAGGCGGCAGCCGCGGTGGCCCATCATCGGGTTGAATTCATGCAGGGACGCGATCAGGTTCTTGATGGTCTCGACACTCTTTCCCTGAGCCTTGGCCAAGGCGGCGATGTCTTCTTCTGTGGTGGGCACGAACTCATGCAGCGGCGGATCCAGGAACCGGATGCAAACCGGGCATCCTTCCAGCGCTTCATACAGCTTCTCGAAGTCGCCCTGCTGGTACGGCAGGATCTTGTTCAGCGCCACTTCGCGCTCTTCGGCGGTATCGGAGCAGATCATCTCGCGGAAAGCGGCGATCCGTTCCGGCTCGAAGAACATGTGCTCGGTCCTGCACAGGCCGATGCCTTCGGCACCCAGCTCGCGGGCCTTCTTAGCGTCGGTGGGGGTGTCGGCGTTGGTGCGCACGCGCAGCCGGCGATACTTATCGGCCCACGCCATGATCCGTCCGAATTCGCCCGCAATCGTGGCGTCCACGGTCGGGATGATGCCGTCATAGATCTTGCCGGTGGTGCCGTCGATGGAGATGCAGTCCCCTTCTTTATAGGTCTTGCCGGCCAGGGTGAACTGCTTGTTTTCTTCGTCCATAGCGATCTCGCCGCAGCCGGAAACGCAGCACTTGCCCATGCCGCGGGCCACAACGGCCGCGTGGCTCGTCATGCCGCCGCGCACAGTCAGGATGCCCTGCGCGCTCTTCATGCCGGTGATGTCTTCGGGAGAGGTCTCCAGCCGGACCAGCACGACCTTCTCGCCGCGCTTCGCCCATTCTTCAGCGTCTTCCGCGGTGAACACGATCTTGCCGCAGGCCGCGCCGGGGGATGCGCCCAGGCCCTTGCCGATGGCTTCAGCCTTCTTCAGGGCGGCGGCGTCAAACTGCGGGTGCAGCAGGGTGTCCAGGTTGCGCGGATCGATCATGGCGACCGCTTCCTGTTCGGTGCGCATACCTTCGTCCACCAGGTCGCAGGCGATCTTCAGGGCCGCCTGGGCGGTCCGCTTGCCGTTGCGACACTGCAGCATGTACAGCTTGCCGTTTTCGACGGTGAATTCCATGTCCTGCATGTCGCGATAGTGCTTCTCCAGCGTGTCGCAGACCTTCACGAAGTCGGCATACGCTTCGGGGAACTGCTCTTCCATCTGGGCAATGGGCATGGGCGTACGCACGCCGGCCACTACATCTTCGCCCTGGGCGTTAACCAGGAATTCGCCCATCAGCTTGTTCTCGCCGGTGGCGGGATCACGGGTGAAGGCGACGCCGGTGCCGGAGTTGTTGTTCAGGTTGCCGAACACCATGGGCATTACGTTGACGGCGGTGCCCCAGCTGTAGGGAATGTCGTTATCCCGGCGGTACACGTTGGCCCGCGGGTTATCCCAGGAGCGGAACACGGCCTTGATGGCGCCCATCAGCTGTTCTTTGGGGTCAGAGGGGAAATCAGAGCCGATCTTGCTCTTATATTCAGCCTTGAACTGGGCAGCCAGTTCCTTCAGGTCGTCGGCCGTCAGGTCCACGTCGAAGGTCACGCCCTTCTTGGCCTTCATTTCATCGATCAGCTGCTCGAAGTATTTCTTGCCGACTTCCATCACCACGTCGGAATACATCTGGATGAAGCGGCGATAGCTGTCATATACGAAACGGGCAAATTTGGGATCATCGTTGCCGGCGATCATGGCGGCCACGACATCATCGTTGAGCCCCAGGTTCAGGATGGTATCCATCATGCCGGGCATGGAGGCGCGGGCACCGGAACGGACCGACACCAGCAGGGGGTTCTTCAGATCGCCGAACTTCTTGCCGTTGATCTCTTCCATCTTGGCGATATATTCCATGATCTGGGCCTGAATTTCATCGTTGATCTGGCGTCCGTCTTCATAATACTGGGTGCAGGCTTCCGTGGAAATCGTAAAGCCCTGCGGAACCGGCAGGCCGATATGTGTCATTTCAGCCAGGTTGGCGCCTTTTCCGCCGAGAAGTTCACGCATCGTGGCGTTACCTTCGCTGAAGAGGTACAGATACTTTTTGGACATAGATTATTAACCCTCCCCGTTTCATTTTGCGTCATCCGGAAACTCCGTCTGAGCATCACATCTATTATATATAGAAGAAAAACCATTTGCAAGCATTTTCTTCTCCCGCAGCAATATGTAACCTGAATTATTCACGGATATTCGCCACCACGAAAAAAGCCTGCTGAAGTGCTGACATTTCAGTTCGAGGCACTGAAGTCAGCAAAAGCAGACTGAACAAAGTGAAATCTGAAGCCCCAAAAGGGCAGATAACCCCCAA
>JAFRBK010000011.1 GCA_017404985.1 Clostridia bacterium
AAGATCCCACACGGCGGCCTCCCGTAGGACTTTGTACCGTCTCTCCGTTCCACTGTGGCCGATCACCCTAGCAGGTCGGCGACCGATCGTCGACTGGGGGGGCCGTTACCACACCAACTATCTAATCGGACGCGAGCCCACCCTTCACCGGATTCCTCCTTTGACCCCTGCACCATTCGGTACCGTGGTCTTATGCGGTATTAGTACAACTTTCGCTGTGTTATCCCCCTGTGAAGGACAGGTTGCTCACGCGTTACTCACCCGTCCGCCGCTAGAACACTTATCTTCCCTTCCGTCCGAAAACTTCCGTTCTGTTAAATGTCCCCGCTCGACTTGCATGTGTTAGGCACGCCGCCAGCGTTCGTCCTGAGCCAGGATCATACTCTTCCGTTTAATCCTTGCAAAAACACTTTCGTGTCTTTTCACTCTTTGGAATCTTCGCTGTCTCACACGCTTCTGCGTGTGTTTCCTTTCCTTTGCGCGTTTCTCTCTCTGTATCGTTTTCAAGGTTCGCTTCGCTCCGTTCCTGCGGTC
Organism: Clostridia bacterium; assembly: GCA_017404985.1. Taxonomy (GTDB): domain Bacteria; phylum Bacillota; class Clostridia; order Christensenellales; family Aristaeellaceae; genus Aristaeella. The sequence goes on from JAFRBK010000011.1 coordinate 535, forward strand.
TCCCGCAAGCGAGCTTGCATAGAATATCAAATCCGAAAGAACTTGTCAAGCACTTTTATTCAATTTTTTGAAAAAAGTTTTTCCCCTTCTTTTTTCCACGCCAGTACCTGTTCCAACGGCAGCGGTTTGGCATAGAAGTATCCTTGGAAGCTTTGAACATGGAAGCTCCTGAGCGTATCCCGCATACTTTCCGTCTCAACGCCTTCGACACAGACTTTCGCCCCGAAGACAGAACCGAGCCCGACGGTGTTTTCAACCAGCTTTCTGTCCATGTCATCCTTTTCGATATTCCGGACGAAGCTCCGGTCGATCTTGATCACATCAAATTTGATCGCCTTCATAAGGCCGACGGAGGAGAAGCCTGTACCGAAGTCGTCCAGCGCAATACGGATGCCTCTGGCCTTCAGTCCTGCGATGGCGTTCCGCAGCAGTTCCAGGTCCAGCAGCCTGCACCGTTCCGTCACTTCCAGGCACAGGTGCTCCGGCGGGAATCCCGTTTCATCCAGAATCTGCAGCACCGTATCCACGAAATCCGGCTTTTCTATCTGCGTATAGGACAGGTTCACGTTGATGACCAAACCGGGATGCTGCTTCATCATTTTCTGTGCGGCAAACAGCGCCTCCCGGATGATCCACCGCCCTAGTTCCGGGAAAAGCGGGTCTGTCTCCAGCACCGGAATAAAATTATCCGGAGGAACCACGCCGTACCGATCATTTTTCCAGCGAAGCAGCGCCTCCGCGCCGATCATTTCCTCCGTCTCCGCATCCACCACCGGCTGGTAAAGCAGATAGAATCCCTTATACCCATGCGTAATGGAGGCGCGGATTTCGTGAATGATCTCCAGCCGCTGGTGGCTCTGCCTGTTCAGGTCCTGGCGGAACGCCACCATGTCCCCTTTCCGGAGGGTCTTGGATTCCTCGCAGGCAAAATTCAGGCAGCTGTATATCGTCTGGGAATCGATGTCAAAATTCTCCACCCTCAGCGCGCCGCAGTTCAGATCCAGGATGATATTCCTGCCGTCCACGTTGATCCCTTCGTGCAGAAACCTGCGGAACCGGTTATAGATTTCCTCCATTTTAGTGATCGAAAGCGTAAAGGTCATGGCCGCGAACTTCGTTCCGTCAATCCGGTATACACGGCCCGTGTTTCCGATGGTCTCATGTACGATCCTGGCATAGCGCTGCAGCACCCGGTTCCCGAAATGGTACCCGTACATCTCATTGATTTCGGAAAACTTATTGATGTTGAACAGCCACACGCCGAACCGGGTCTGCCTCACGATGCAGCTGTTCAGGTCTTCGAAGAATCCGTACTGGTTCCTCAGCCCGGTCAGCGTATCGATGTTCCCGTGCATCCCGTGGTTTCGGATGGTGCCGGCAAAATAATCCGGTTCCCCGGCAGGATCCCGGATCACCACGCCGCGGCAGGTGCACACATCGTATTCCCCGTTTACCCGCTGCGCACGGTACTGCATGTCGTGGCCCGAGGCATTGCCGAAAAAGATTTCGTCAATGCCCTTGTGGTAAGCCTCCCGGTCGTCGGGATGAATATGGTTTTCCCAGATATCCCCCGCGCCGTACATATACTCGGAAGGCAGGCCGTAGGTATCCACCGCGTTCTTGGACCAGCGGGAATAATCATACTTCATGTCACAGAGGTATACATAGGTTCCTTCCGCCACCACGTCAAAAGCCTTGAACAGCGTATCCAGCATCGTCCTGCGTTCTTCGGTAATTATCCGGACTGCGGCCTTTTCCTTCAGGGAATGGCTTTCCTGAATCAGCTTCAGTTCCTTCAGCCGGGATTTGTTTTCATACATCCGGGTGTCTGCGCGGTTGAACACATCCTCCGCCAGCCGGTCTTTTCCCGGCAGGTATTCGGCCATGCCGGAAGCGACGATGGCGCCTTCCCCGCGGCGGATGTTTTCCTCCACCTGCCTTCTCAGGCCGGAAATCAGCTTCTCCCGGTTCTCATAATCCTCACCCCTCAGGACAGCGGTAAATTCATCTCCGCCGATCCGGTACACGGGGCTGTGCTGGAACGTCCGGCAGATCAGCGTGCAGCAGGCGATAATGTATTCATCGCCTGCCTTGTGGCCTTCCGTATCATTGATGAGCTTCAGGCCGTTGATATCGCAGATGACAATGCCGAAGGGCTCGCAGGTTTCTTCAATCTGCTTCTGCAGTTCCTTCTCCTGCTCGTGATAGGCCGTCTTGTTCTTCACATGCGTCAGCGCGTCTCGCCGTGCCATTTCATTGGCCAGGTTCAATTCAGCCAGGTGTGCCTGCTCCCGGCGGACACTCTGGTCTCGGTTTTCGACACAGATGATAAAATGGCTGTGGTCGGAAGAATAGGTCACTGTCATCCGCGTATACTGCGTTTTTCCGCCGCTGAGGTTCATGCGGTAATCCTCTGACAGCTGCCTGTTGTTTTCAAGCCCGGAAATCAGGTGGTCCCTGTCCAGGAATTCTCTGACCCGGTCCCTGTCCTCGGCGAAAATCAGCCTTTCAAGGTTCTTCCTGGATGCGGCGAAGAAATCCTCGCCCTCCTCCTGCACCTGGAGTTCACCGGACTTCCGCCGGGTGGAAAGCTCTGCATAGTTGGAGCTGTCGCAGTCAATGTAGTAGATCAGGTCAAAATGGTCCGCCAGCCGCTCCGCAATCTGCGTATAGGTGACGCTCCTTTGCCGGTCTGCCTTCAGAGCCTGCTGTGCCCGGACCTCCGCATCAATATTCTCAATACAGACGATGATATGTTTCCCGTCCCTGGCCATGATCTCCGTGTGCCGGATATGCCGTACCTGCCCGTTTACGACCAGCCGGTACGCGATGGAAAAGGAGTTCCTGTTTTTCAGGTTGTCCAGCATCACATCCTTATAATGAATGCGGAGTGCTTTCTCCTGGTCCTCCGGATGCACATATTTGGCGATGCTTCTCCGGCTCTCAACGAAAAAGTCGCTTCCGGTAGCGGGCACATTCAGCTTCTTGTATTCATCCGTTGAAGAGATTTCATGATAGGTGTTGTCCGCGATATCAACATAGTACAGTGTATCGTACTGTTCCGCCAGGCTGGAGGTAATCTGGTTGTAGATTTCCCGCTGCCGGGCAATTTCCCGGTCGGCTTCCTGCTGCCGGTACTGGGCGTCGATATCGTTCAGGCCCACAATCATGCGCAGGCCTTCCTTTTCCTCCACCATGGCTGCATTCATCTGCACATGCGTGGGAACGCCGTCCATCAGGAGGCGGTAAATCATCGTGAAAATGCCGCTGCGCCCGATTTCCGCCAGAACGTTTTCCTTGGTAAAAAGCGTCAGGAACCGGTCCAGGTCGTCCGGATGGTTAAACTGCCGGGCCGCGCTGCGCACAGTGTTGAAAAAATCCGTTCCTTCCTTTTCCTGGGAAAACTTCTCCGAATATATATCCGTCGCGCTGAACTCATGGTAGCGGTCCGTTTCCGGGTCGACAACATAAACGCAGATAAAGTTGCCGGTCAGCGCATGAAGGCGGGCATATACGATCCGTTCCTCCTCAATCCGTTCCATTTCGATGCGCATGGCCTCTTCACAGCCTTCGCCTGCCGCCGCGGCCTCCTGCCGGCGGTGGTCTTCACCCTTCATGTTATAGCCCATGAATAGTCCTCCCTGTCAGCCCTTCCCGTTCTGTCAGGCTGATGATGCTGTTTCTGAAAACTCATATCTTTTTTCCCGATATCTGGTTATATCATACCTGAATCCCGTCTGGAAATCAACAGTTCGCTCGGCGTAGAGGATTGTGCCGCCTTCGAAAATCTGATAAAATACAGAGCATCCTCCGGTGATCCCTGAACCGGGCAGGCCGGGCAAATCCCCGTGAAAACATGGTTGGAGGTACTGCATGAAAAAGCGGTCGGTATGGTTCGTATGTTTCCTTTTGGTTCTGGTTATCCTTGCGGCTTTCAGTTGGGCTCAGGCGGAATCAGCGCCTTCCCTTTCCCTCAGCGAAACATCTGTCACGCTTTCGAAGGGAAATTCAACGCGGCTGACGCCGGTGGTGCAGAACCTGGAAAACGGCCAGCGGGCCGTCTTTTCCTGGATCTCCTCCGATGAATCAGTCGTCCGGGTGGCCAACGGCATCCTGAGAGCGGTGGACGGCGGTCGTGCGGTCGTCACCTGCGTGGCGCAGCTGCCGGACGGCGCCATGCTGCAGGCCTCCGCAGACGTGGTGGTTACGGTCCCGGTCGCTTCCCTGAGGCTGCTTTCCCCGAACCCGCTGTCCATCCAGGCCGGCCAGACCGTTCTGGCACAATACAGCCTGTTTCCCGCAAACGCCACTGACCCGTCCCTGGACTGGTCCAGCAGCAATGAATCCGTAGCCACGGTGGACAGTACCGGGAGCATTACTGCCCGCGGGGCAGGCTCCGCCAGGATCACGGCCGCAACCAGGGACGGTTCAGGCAAGAATATGCAGTTCAATGTTTATGTCCCTTCGCTCTCCTGTTCCGCCGACACGGTCCGGATCGATGCCACCGATGGCGCTTCTGTCGTGATTGATTATTACGGAACCAGCTGGGACACGGACGTCACCGTCACCACCAGAGGCGATGCTTTCACCTGCAGTGCCGCAGGCAGCGGCAGCAGCTATACGCTGCAGTTCTGGGGCGTTTCTCCTGGTTCCGGTTCCGTAACAGTCAGCGATAAAAAAGACCCGAAAAGCAGGATTGTGCTCAATGTGTCAGTCGTCTCATCCGCGGTCCCCGAAAACCGGTATATCCGGTTTACCAACGCGGTCTGCAATAAAACCTCCTTCCGGTTTTCCTATGCCAATAACTGCGGCATGGACATTGAGGAATATACCCTGGCCGTCATCGCTTATAACAGGGAGGATGAACCGATCTTTACCTCTGCTCTGGTCGGTGAAGAACCCTGCTTTTACAATATCCGGGAACCGCTGAAAGCCGGTGCGTCCTGCACCTTCGATGCCCAGAAAGATTACGGCGGCCAGAAGCGCTATGCGGATGCCGACCATGTCTCCGTCGCCCTGGCATCTGTCAGGCTGGCCAATGGAACAGAGATCATCCTGCCGGACGCCGCGCTGCTCTGGTTCTCCTCCAAAACGCGGTCGTATCAGGCGGTGCTCTTCGGCGTTCCCGGAAATACCCGCCCGGAGGAAAGCGTTCTGGCGCAGGCAAAAGATTTCAGGCTTGGCTTCACGTCCACTCCGCTCCATAGCTGGATGAATGGGTATTTTGGATTCCGCCGCGGCGGCGAATATGTGTTTGAGGCATCGCCCGATTCCGTTGCGGGAAAGGCCGGCCTCCGGGCGGGAGACCTGATTGTAGCCGCGGACGGCCTGAACGTCTGTGATGATAACTATGCCGTGGAAAAGGCGAAAGCGAAACTGGCGGCTGGCCAGAGCGTCGTCTTCACCGTGGAAAGGCTCGGGCAGGAAGGAACGGTCGATCTGGCCTTCTCTCCCGCCGGTTCCGGCGAAGCAGCGGCCTTTGCAAACCCGGTTTATTCCGCGGAATTCATCGCCCTGCAGGAGAGAAAGCTTGCGCTGGTTCCGGAGCTTTTCCCGCAAACGTACGTCATCGACAATGCCAGTTATTCCGGAAGCAAGGCTTCCGGGAATGCCGTGGAGGAGGAAACCACCGAACATTTTGACGGTTTTACCTTCCGGTCCCGCAATCTCGACGCCACCAGACGGGAATTGTCCATCATCGCGGATACCGTCAGCACCGGCGAACTGTTCAACAGGGGATGGGACCTGTATGACGCAACCACCGCCCATTCTAATTTCTATCAGGCCGTTGAGGTGCAGTGCACGAAACAGGATGAAAGCGCCATGGGCTGGTTCTGGTTCCAGTACGGCGACCTGCAGCTCGTCGGGGATGAAAAGCGCCACGGTGTGGAAATTGTTTTCCCGCTGAAAATTGATGCCTACACCACCACACCGGAAAGCGGCCGCACATACACCCGGTATTATGACCTTTCCTCCGATTATGCATATGACAATGAAACCCACATCCTCGAAATCATTCGTTATCACGGGTATACGTCCTGCTATATTGATCATCATTTTGTCACGGGATTTGAGGATGGATTCAACGGATATTATTATCCCATGTACGGCGTAGGCATCAATGCCGGCGGAAAGGAAGCTGTCTTTGTCACGGACCACATCGTCAAATCGGTTCAGGGCGAAGGAACCGGCGCGCCTTCGGAAGGATGCTTTCTGAATATGCACGCCCGGTAACCATGCCCGCCGTTTCCCGGCCGGCATGGTTTCCCTTCCCTCATGCGTTCAGCGTTACAATGAATTCGGTTCCTTTTCCTTCCGTGCTTTCCACGGTTATCCTGCCGCGATGCAGGTCCACGATGGATCGGGCAATGGCCAATCCCAGCCCGTGCCCGCCGGTTTCCTTGCTGTGAGACTGGTCCGCACGCCAGAAGCGGTCGAAGATTTTCTCCTGGTCCTCCGGCTGAATCGCGTCTCCTGTGTTGAAAACGCGGATCTCCCTTTGTTTTCCGGTGTCATGAAGGCTGATCCTGATCCGGCCGTGCTCATCGGAGTATTTCAGTGCGTTGGAAAGCAGGATAACGGCCAGCTGCTTGACCATCTCCTCGTTGCCGGTGCAGCGAATCCCGTCCGGAATCTCCATCTCCAGCGTCTTTCCTGCCTCGTATACCGTGCTCTCAAAAGGCAGTGCCACGTCCAGCAATGCACGGCTCAGGTCAAAGGGTTTCATCTCGGCGTTTGCTTCGTTTCGGTCCAGCCGGGCCAGCGTCAGCAGGTTCCGCACCAGCGTGTCTGTACGCCGGACTTCGCTGCGGATATATCCCAGATATTCGTTTTCGCCGATTTCCTGCTCCAGCACCTCCGCATTGGCGGAAATGACGGCCAGCGGCGTTTTCAGCTCGTGGCTGGCGTCAGACACAAACTGTTTCTGGCGGATAAATGCCTCCTCCACCGGCTGCACCATGCGCCGCACCAGCAGCCACGCCAGCACGGACAGCAGCACGCATGCCGCCGCTGTAATCAGGATCACGCTGCGGAGTGTATTGGATGCGGACAGAAAATCCAGCCGGGCGTCCAGCACCAGAAGTTTTGTCTGACCGTCGCTGCTCACGGTGCGGAAAAACTGTGTGCCGATCCGGCCGCTTTCCCGGCCGTCGGCCAGAATCTCTTCCGCCATCGCGGCGATCTGTTCATCTGTATACAGGTCTTTTCTTTCGGATGTCCAGGAGGCAACCGTCCCGTCCTCGTTCAGGGTGATTGTATAGGAATTCCCCAGCCCCGCGGCGGCGGCGTCGTGCCCGTTTCGAATCTCCGGTGGCTGCCCTTTCTCGCTGTTGCCCGATTCTTTTTCGGGGGGCTCCTTTTTTTCAGGCGGTTCTTTTTTTTCGGACGGTTCTTTTTCTTCTCCGTGGTCCCCATCCGCTTCGGGCGGCGGTTCCCTTCTTTCTTTCTCCGGTTCCGGCAGTTCTCCTCGTCCGGGGCTGTTTTTGTCTCCCGCCATCACAGCCAGCGAAGCCTCCGCCTGCGAAGCAATGTTCCGCTCGTTGGACAGATGGACGGCCAGCACGATACCGACAGAAACCAGAACCAGGGCAAGAATCACCAGCAGCGTCATGCGCCGCTTTAGCCGGCGGATCATGTTTCCTCCTCCAGGGCGTATCCCAGCCCGCGGGTTGCTTTGATCTTCATCCGTGAACCGATAAAGCCCAGCTTCTTCCGCAGAAAGGAGACATATACTTCCAGGTTGTTGTATTCCGCGTCGCTTTCCAGCCCCCAGACCCGTTCCTGAATGGTGTCCTTCGGCAGAATCTGTCCGGAATTGCGCAGGAACAGCTCCATCAGCTGGTATTCTTTGGCGCCCAGCTTTACTTCCTGTCCGTTTTCCGTGTTTCTCAGTTTTCCGGTTTTCTGCTCCAGCGCAATATCGCCGGCGCTCAGGCTGATTATCGGTTCACGGGTCCCGCGCCGGGTGATGGCGTGCAGGCAGCTGATCAGCTCGGCGGACTCAAACGGCTTGGGAAGATAATAATCTGCCCCGCTGTCCAGCCCGGCCAGCCGGTCTTCCAGCGCAGCCCGGGCAGTCAGCATCAGCACCGGCGTGGCGTTTTTCTCCTTCCGGAGCGCGCGCAACACGGAAAAGCCGTCCATTCCTGGAAGCATCACGTCGAGAATGATTGCGTCATACTCGCCGCCCAGCGCCCAGTCCAGACCGTCATTTCCGTTATAGACCGGATCCGCCGTGATCCGTTCTTTTTCAAGCAGCTTGCAGATCGCTGCAGAAAGGTTCCGTTCGTCTTCCACCAGTAATACGCGCATGGATTCCCCTCCGTGTTCCGGGTGTCCGCGCATTCCTTCCCGGCCTGTTCGGGCCGCCCCGGAATGCTTCATCCCTGTGACATAAAGCTTTCGAGAAAGGCTTTGTCATACGCCAGCCAGATCCCCTTCGGAATCAGTTCGATTTCAAATCGGTCGGAATACAGCGGCTCTCCGTCGATGTTCGCCCGGAAAGGGACAGGGCTTGAAACGACTGCCTTTCCGGATTGTATCATCCGCACCGCCGGGTGGTTCAGGTGGCCGGCATGCTTCATGGACAGAATGACTTTGGCCATTCTCGGCCGGCTCAGATGGTCCACAATATAGATTTCCATGATCCCGTCATCAATCCGGCTCCCCGGCGAAATTCTGTATCCGCCGCCGTAATACTGGCTGTTGGCCGCCACCACGCTGGTAACTTCCTTTTCGATGGTTTCCCCGTTGCATTCCACCTTGAGCCGGCGGCCTTTCCGGTAAGAGAGAAAATGGAAAAGGACGCCGGCATGGAAGCGCAAAGGCTTGGGGATCAGCCGGCTGTGGACGAAACGGTCATCGTTGGCAATATCCGCGTCAATGCCGAAACAGGCCACGTTAATAAAATACCGGTCGTTGATCCGGACGATATCCGCCTCCCGGAGGCCCGATTCCTGATTGCCCCGTTCCTGAATATCCGGCTCCCGAACAGGATCGGAAAGCTCCTGGACCATGGCGCGGGCAAAGTCGTTCCCGGTGCCGAATGGAATGAATGAAAGGATATTCTTTGTCCCCACCAGGTCGTTGAGCAGATGGTTGATGGAGCCGTCTCCGCCGATTGCCGTGACAATATACTCCGTATCCCGGTAATCTTCCTTCAGCCTTGCGGCATCCTCCGGGGTTTCGTGAATCCGGATCTCATACTCCCGGTTGAATCGGGCGGATGTTTCTTCCAGTTTTTTGATGAGGTGCGGGGTTTTTTCCCTGGTCTGAAACCGGTTCAGAACATAGATATATTTCACGCTTTCTGTCTCCTTTGGGGGAAATGCGCCCGTGCCCGTGGGTTTACGGCTGTTCCGGGGTTTCCTCTGCCTGGCGGACAGTGTTCTTTCCCTCTGCTTTGGCCTGGTACAGGGCAGTATCGGTACGAACCACCAGGGGATCGGGTTTTTCTTCGGGCATCGCCTGGGCCACACCGAAGCTGGCGGATACTTTTCCGCATTTGTCAAACCACATTTTTTCGATTTCAAGCCGGATCTTTTCCGCAAAGGCCGCCGCCGCTTCCCGGGTCATTCCGGGCAGCATGAGCATGAATTCCTCCCCGCCCCAGCGCCCGCAGGAAGCATCGGAATTCAGTTTCCGGACCGCCTGATGGATCAGGTCGGAAATGCGCATCAGCACCTGGTCGCCTTCCTGGTGGCCGTAAGTATCGTTGATATGCTTGAAGTCGTCCAGATCCATCATCACGAGGCTGGTCGCGTTCCCGCCGTCCGGTTTGTCCTTGTTTTCCTCAATACGGTCCGTAATGCGGCGCTGGATTTCTCCCCGGTTGTACAGCCGGGTCAGCTGGTCCGTAATCGCCATCACGGAAAGGGTGGCGTTGGCTTCCATGACCTCCGCAGTAGCGGTATTGATGAAGTTGACCAGCCGGTTCACCATGGACATCGTGGATTCGTTGTTTTCTGTTTCCTTCGGCAGGGCCTCGGTTTTTCGGGTTTCGGAGGTTCCCTCCCGCATGCCGGCAATCACCAGGGTCAGGTTGTGGTGGTCCATACAGCCTTCCCAGCGGATCAGTTCCCCGGCTGTGCAGAACCCGTACGTGGGAGCAATCCTGTGAAAAGGAACGATTTCCCGGGTGGCTTCTGTCCCGCCCCAGTAAGTTTTCCTCCCGAAACAATCGAAAACCGAAATCACTTCCGGTGCAAAATCTCCGATCTCCCGAACACATTTCATCACGTCCTGCATGATCGTTTCCGGGTCACCGTACGTCAGGTGCAGGATACTGCCCTCGGGAATTCTCGTGCTCATGGTCAGCGCCCCGTTTTCGTCACAGGAAAGGGCATGGCGCAGCAGCGTCCGGCCGTCTTGCTCCACGGCGAACGGAAACTCCAGCGCATTATAGAAGATATGGTCGTCGTTGGGAATCCGCAGATAGTGCTCATAAATCTGGTACGCCGGATGCCCGTCCAGTTCATGCACAACATACCCGTCCGCCCGGGTGATCTTCATCGGATACCCCAGCGGTTTCCACCCGCTGACATACGCATACTGAATATGGAAATCGCTTCCGCCGATAAAGGTCATCAGAACGCCCGCAGAGTGGAAGGGCTGGCCTTTCTTGAACAGAAACGCCCGGAAGATATTGTCGCCGAAGGCGCCCCCGCCCCAGACGGGAACCTCTTCCGGAATCTCCTGCTGAATCGCCTTGCATACGTCCCGGATCGGCACCGTATCGATGGTGGTAATGGCCTCGATGGCTTTCACGCCCTGCAGCCTGGCCATCCATGCGCGCAGGCCGTCCTGGAACGGCTGAATATCCCCGTCCTCAATCGGGAAAAACACCGGTATGGCAAAGCTGTCCGGTTTTTCAAAAATGGTGCAGGAAACCACCAGCTTCTCGGTGGATACGCAGCCGCCGTAGATGCAGCCGGAAGCGGAAGCCCCTACATATTCGGCATCGGGCATCAGCTCGTCGATGGCGGCGCACACCGCTTCGATATCCTTTCTCTCAGCTCCATCCGAAAAAATATGAATCCAGGCCGCCCCGCCCTGTTGCCGGGCTTTCCATTCGGATACGGTTTCCCGAAAACTCTTTTCTCCGCTGTAAGCTGTCTGGAACTGCTTCATTTTTCTTCTCCTGTAATATAAACAGTTTTTGCACTTATATGTTATTATATTATAACGCTTTTGGGGACCTGTAAGTCAAGCGCAGGAATCCATTTCTTCATCATATCCTCGAAAAAAGCACAGAATGTTCCGTGAACGGAAACAAGCTGCCTCTTTTGGCAGCTTGTCGGTTTATTTCATCAGCGTCATGCTCCGGATTTTCCACTGTCCCGCTTCCTTTGTCAGCAGGATGCGGTACTGGGCATCCGGCCATTCCGGCGGATACACTGCCTTCGCCCCGTCCCGGGCGATCACTTCGTCTGCCTTGAGCCCCTTGACCCGGCCGTCAATCCGGGGGATGCTTTCCGTCACCGTCACACGGACCGAGGATTCCCATGGCCACACCCAGAGGAACCCCATTTCCAGCCGGTGGTCAATGCCCCGAATGTTGTAGTTTTCGTACCGGGAATTTCCCAGCGCGGCCGCTTTCAATTCCGTATCGTTGGCAATCACGCTGTTTTGAAAATATTTTTTCAGCTCATCCTGGTCATCGGCGATCCCCATGATCACCTTTGCCCGGTTGGCCATGCCGTCCTTCAGCACAATCTGGATGTTGGTCAGGTTCATGGCATAGTAAAAGATGGTAATCCCCAGTCCGAGAAGGACGCAGAGCAGCAGCAACCGCGAAGTTAAATACCATACGGTCCTGCGCAGATACTTCACGTGCCCTCCTCCTTTCTGTGGGATGCCGTATAATAAACGGGCATCCGCCCGTTTTCATTCCCGTTTACAGCAGCTTGATCAGCATGGTTTTTTGCTCGTCCATTTCTACAACCACCAGCCCGTCCTTCTCCAGCTGTTTCATCACGTCTGAGAAGCGTTTGAAGCCGATGGATTTCTCGTTGAAATCCGGATAGGCGGTAATGATGTCCGCCTTCAGAATGGACGGGTTCACGCGGTCAAACCCGCCTTCCTTGTAGGCTTTGATCTGCGCGGCAAAAGCTTCCTTCCAGTTCTCCCGCGTCAGCTGGGGAATCTGCTCTCCGCTGTCGCCGGTGTTGTTCAGTCCGACCATCACGTCGAAATTGTCGTTGTGCACCCGCAGGTCGCCGAAGCGGTTCGCCAGCTTCATCAGCAGTTTGTAGAACGTGGCGCATCCGTATGCCTTTTCGTTGAAATCAGGCCGCAGCCGCAGCAGCGTGCCCTTCAGCTCGCTGGCATAGATCTCGTCCCTGTCCTGCTCCTCCAGCACGGTGGTCAGCAGCTTGTTCAGTTCGCTCTCGTCCGCCAGCTCCTCGCTGCCGTTCCCGGCCCGCTGTTGTTTGGGCTTCTCCACGTTCCGCTTCCGTACAGATTCCAGGAATTGGAACTCGTTGCACGCGTTAATGAAAATGTTGCTGGCCGCTTCGCTGCGGCTGATTCCCAGAACGAACTTGCCCATGCTCTTCAGCCGCCCCACCAGCGGGGTATAGTCGCTGTCGCCCGAAACAATGCAGAAGCTGTCGATCAGCTCATTCTTGTAGGCGACCTCCAGTGCGTCGATCACCAGCTGGATATCCGCGTTATTTTTCTGGCTGATCCCGTAGCGAAGGCTGGGCACCACCGTAAAAGTGTTACTCAGAAGCACTTCCTTCAGGTCACCGAACTTATCGGTATATCCATACACTTTTCCCAGCAGAATATCCCCCCGGATTTTCACCTTCTCCAGGATGCTGTTCAGCGTGGCTACCTTAGCCCCGCAGTTTTCCAAATCCACAAAAACCGCAAATTTACTCAGAACCAAAACCTTCTTCCAATAAAAGATAACTATATAAGTATACCATATCCTGATGAGAAATTTCTACTGTTTTATGGACAAAGCCCCTTCCTCAGGGTAGAATAGAGATAATGATTGCCAGAAGGAAGGAGGGAGTTCCGTGCCGGCACCGCTGTCCGCCTGTATTGTCCTCTATCATTGCGGGGACGAGGTCAGCCAGGCGCTCCGCTGCATTCAGAATGCTGATCTGGAAGTGGCGGTTTATCTGTGCGACAACTCCCCCGAAGAGATCACCGCCGAAAAGCTCCAGTGGTCTTTCCCGGGAATCACGGTGCTTCCCCAATCCGGCAACATTGGCTTCGGCCGGGCCAACAATGCGGTTCTGCCACACCTCAAAAGCAAATACCATTTGATTATGAATCCGGATATCACCTTTGATCCTTCCCTGCTCGGCCGCATGATCAACTATATGGAAGCCCATCCCAGCATCGCCATCCTGACTCCCCGCGTCCTGAACACGGACGGCACCGAACAGTTCCTGCCGAAAAAGCAGATTGCGGTGCATTATCTGCTGGGCGGCCTGTTTGAAAACTTCGGCGGCGTTTTCCGCCGCTGGCGGGAAGAGTTCACCCTGGCAGATCTCGATGTGCAGTTCCCGATGCCTGTGGAGTTTGCCACCGGCTGTTTCCTGCTGATCAAAACCTCTGTGTTTCAGCAGCTGGGCGGCTTTGATCCTCGTTTCTTCCTTTATCAGGAGGATTCGGACCTCAGCCGCCGGGTCCTGGAACAGAAACTGGGCAGCATCGTCTATCACCCGGATATGGTGATCACCCACCGCTGGGCCAGGGAGAACACCCGAACGTTTAAAGGCCGGATGCGCCAGATGCGCTCCGTCATGAAATATTTCTTGAAATGGGGGATCAGCTGGTGACAACCTGCGTGCTGCTGGCCGCCTACAACGGGGAAAAACACCTTCAGGAGCAGCTGGATTCCCTGCGAAACCAGACAGACCCCGATTTTTCCGTCCTCATCCAGGATGACGGTTCCACAGATGGCACCCTGTCCCTGCTGGAAAATGCCTGCAGGGAGGATTCCCGCTTCAGGATGGCCGGTGAATCCGGACGCGGCCTCGGCCCGGCCGGCAATTTTTTATCCCTGATTCGCCAGAGTGATGCGGACCGGGTTCTGCTTTGTGACCAGGACGACCTGTGGGAGCCGGAGAAAATTGCCCGCCTGAAGCAGGAGATGAATCGTGCCGAATCCGCCTGGGGAGCCTCATGCCCCTTGCTGGTGCATTCCGACTGCCTCCTGATGGATGAAAGCGGCGCCCCCCTGCCGGAAACCTTTTTCCGGCATCAGGGCTGGGATCCAGCCGCCGTCACGCTGCCCCGGCTGCTGGTGCAGAATAACGTCACCGGCTGTACTCTCGTCATGAACCGCCCGCTGGCCTCACTGATTGCTGCCCACGGCAAGGCGAAGGACCTCTTCATGCACGACTGGTTCATTGCACTGACCGCTGCCTCCTTCGGACATGTGGTTTTCCTGGATGAGCCGCTGACCCGCTACCGCCAGCACGGGGAAAACGCCGTCGGTGCCAGCAAAAAGGGGCTGCTGGCCCGGGGTTTCGCCGCCCTGCGGCAGGGGGACAAGGCCAGGCGCAGAATTCTCCTGACCTACACCCATACCCTGGTGTTCCGAAAGCTGTATGAGGGAGAACTGCCGGAGGAGGCGGATCGGATCACTTCCGCATATCTGGCCACCCGGCGGATGCCGAAACTCCGCCGTGTCCGGGAAGTCCGTCGCCTGGGCTGCACGATGCAGAGCCCGGTCACCCGCATGGGCCAGATAATCTTCGGCTGAAGCCCAAAAAAGTGCTTGCAATTTCTCCGGGATCGTGATATCATAGGTAAGCTTGATGTGTACCACTCCAAGAGGAGGATGATTTCCATGGGTAAGTTTTGTGAGATTTGCGAAAAGGGCACGCTGAACGGCAATAACGTCAGCCATTCCAACCGCAAGAGCCATCGGATCTGGGCGCCCAATGTGCAGAGCGTTCGTGTGATGGTCAACGGCGCCGCCCGGCGGATGAATGTATGCACCCGTTGCCTGCGCAGCGGCAATGTGCAGCGCGCGCTGCCCAAGCTTCACGAAGAAGCATAAGCCCCCGAGCAAAGCAATATCCCGCCTGTTGTGCGACAGGCGGGTTTTTTGTTGCTGTTTTTGCGGCGCTGTATGCTTACGGGGTCTGAAGGTTTTTCCCGAGCCACGCCCGGCCTTCCTCCCGAAGGCTGTCCAGCCCCCGCGTTTCGATGGTTCGCCGGAAATGGTCAATCCGGCTGTTTTTGTTTTCCGGGTCTTCCTCCCGGTATCGGCGCATCAGCTCGGTACGGATCCCGAAAATGGTGGCAAAGGCTAGCCCGTGGAAGCTGTCAGTAACCATCCACTCCGCCTTTCGGACCGCGCCGAGAAATCCTTCCGGCCCGATCCCGTCCAGTACCTCATACCCCTGTTCATAGCTTTCCGCGGTCACCGGCATCACCAGCACCCGCAGCCCCGTTTCCCGGTGGATCTGCCGGACTTTTTCCCAGTAGGCCGGGTTCTCTCCGATGAAATAGCACAGGCAGTATGGATCCCCGCCGGGGCCGTCCTCAGCGGCCGCTTCCCATTCTTCCCGGGAAAGCAGGCACACCGGATCCGGCATCACGGCCGCGGTTTTCCCCGTCATTTGCTTCAACAGCGCGGCTCCCTCATCCTCCCGGACGGAAATCGCCCGAAAACCCTCCGTCCATTTACGGATCATCCGGGCTTTGGCCGGAGCGGGCAGCGTTTTAACCCCAAGGCTGGCTGCATAGGCGATTTTGGCGGTTTTCTTTTCGGCAAACGTCAGAAAATAGGCCGGATTCAGCCATACCGGGTTCCAGATCTGGTCGCTTCCGCACACCAGAATATCCAGCTCTCTGCTCTGTTCCGCCAATTCCCTTTGGTTGCGGCACACCGGACTCAGGTTCATGTACCGCTCATAGAAGGCGGGAATCGCTGAGCTTTTTTCTCTCGCCCCTGCCCGGCCGGCCTTGACATTCCGCTTCCGAATACCTTCCAGAATCAGTTTGGGATGGTTCCGGCTCTGCAAAAGGTTCCGGACCTTTTCCTGCCGGTCCGGACGGTAATCCAGATGAAGGCATTCATGGCCCAGTTCCCGGATCACCCGCTGCAGCGCGTAAGCCTGCAGAGAGGATCCGTAGTTGTCGTTATGCAAAAATGTGATGATGCCGACCCGGGCCATGTCCGTCCCTCCTCCCCGCTTACTCCTTCAACAGGATGTCCGCAATTCGTTCGCAGGCGTGACCGTCCCCGTAGGGATTCTCCGCATGGGCCATCGCCTCGTAGGCCGCCCGGTCATCCAGCAGCCGGGTAAACTCGCTGTAAATTACTTCCTCGTCGGTTCCCGTCAGCCGCAGCGTTCCGGCCGCGATGCCTTCCGGCCGCTCCGTGGTGTTCCGCATCACCAGCACCGGCTTGCCCAGGCTGGGCGCCTCCTCCTGGATACCGCCGCTGTCAGTCAGGATCAGGTAGCTGCGGGCCATAATGTTGTGGCAATCCAGCACATCGATCGGTTCGATCAGCCGGATCCGGTCACAGCCCGCCAGTTCCTCCGCCGCCGCTTCCCGGACCGCCGGATTCATGTGGATGGGATACAGCACTTTGACATCCGGGTGCTCTTCCGTCACCCGCCGGATCGCGCGGAACATGGCATGCATATGCTCACCCAGGTTTTCCCGCCGGTGGGCTGTCAGCAAAATCAGCCTGCTCCCCTCCGCCCAGTCCAGTTCCGGGTGCCGGTAGCCGTCCCGCACTGTCGTTTTCAGTGCGTCGATCACGGTGTTCCCGGTCACATAGATGGTCTCCGGCTTTTTTCCTTCCCGAATCAGGTTTTCCCTGCTCAGCTTCGTCGGTGCAAAATTGTACCGTGCCACGATGCTGACAGCCTCCCGGTTGAATTCCTCCGGGTAGGGGGACGTGATGTCATAGGTTCTCAGCCCGGCTTCCACATGGCCCACGGGAATCTGCAGATAGAAACATGCCAGGGCCGCCGCGAAGGTCGTGCTGGTATCGCCGTGAACCAGCACGACGTCTGGCTTTTCCTTTTCCAGCACCCCACGGATGCCTTCCAGAACGTGGATCGTAATGTCAAACAGGGTCTGGCGGTCCTTCATGATGGCCAGGTCATAGTCCGGTTCCACCTGAAACGCCTCCAGCACCTGGTTCAGCATATCCCGGTGCTGTCCCGTCACGCAGACCACCGTCTGCGCCTCCGGCCGTTTCTTCAGTTCCTTTACCAGTGGGCACATTTTGATCGCTTCCGGCCGGGTGCCGAAAACCAGCATGATTTTTTTCATTCGTCCCAGTCCACCAATCCTTTGGACTCCAGGTACTCCTGCTGGTAGTCCATATAATCGTCCACCAGGGAGGCCAGTTTCACCGCTTTCACCGGATCCAGGTGGTTTTTCTCTGCCAGCGTTTCCACCATGTATTCAAAGGCGTCGTCGTCCTCATAGTACTCGGTGCCGGCGTTTCCTTCCTCGTCGATCACATGGTGCTCGTGCATATAAGCCATATCGGCGTCAATGGTCTGGCTGATCAGTTCGGGAATCATCTCCGCCAGTTCCGGATGGTCTTTCGGGTGAATCCGCGGAATAATAAAAGCCAGTGCTTCCTCTTTGTCATATCCCTTCATCATTTTCCTGTCACCTCATGCATTTTCTGAACGGTCGTTTTGAATACTTCCATCGCTTTCCGGATCGGTTCGGGGGAAGCCATGTCAATCCCAGCCAGCTTCAGCGCCTCGATCGGCGGCACGCTGCATCCGGCGCTGAGGAACCGGCGGTATTCCTCCACGGCCTTCTCCCCTTCCGTCAGGATTCTTTCGCTCAGCGTCACCGCGGCACACAGGCCGGTGGCGTAAACATATACATAGAAGGCACGATAAAAATGCGGAACCCGCATCCACTCCCAGGCAATCTCCGGGTCGATCACGCAGGTCTCCCCGTAGTAGGTTTCATTCAGCTTCAGATAGGTTTCCGACAGGCTTTCCTTTGTCAGCGGTATACCTTCCTGGGCCATCTCATGGCTCAGCTTCTCGAATTCGGCAAACATCGTCTGTCGGAAGCAGGTGGTCCGGAACTGTTCCAGCCAGTGGTTCAGCAGGAAAGCCTGCGCCTCAGGCTCTTTCAGTGTTTCCATCAGATAGCGCTGCATCACCGCCTCGTTGCAGGTGGAAGCCACTTCCGCCACGAACAGGCTGTAGTCGCTCTTGGCGGACGGCTGGGCGGCATTGCTGTAGTAGGAATGCATGCTGTGGCCCAGTTCGTGGGCGATCGTGAAGGCGCTGTCCAGATTGTTATTGTGGTTCAGCAGCACGTAGGGGTGCACGTTCCGCAGGCTGCCGGCGGAGAAAGCGCCGGCGGATTTCCCGGCGCTGGGATACACGTCAATCCAGCGTCCGTCCCGGGCTTCCCGCAGCTTCGCCAGATAGTCCTCGCCCATGGGCCGGAGGCCCTCCAGCACCAGGTCAAAGGCTTTCTCGTACGGCAGGTCCATCTCGAACCCCTGGACCATCGGTGTATACAGGTCGTACAGGTGCAGTTCTTCCAGCCCCATCAGTTCTTTCCGCAGCCGCAGGTAGTCCTGAAGCACCGGCAGGTATTCGTGAATCACCCCGATCAGGTTGTCGTATACTTCCTCCGGGATCTCCAGCGGTTTCATGGCTGCCTGCCGGGCCGATTCATAATAGTGGCTCAGCGCCATGAACTGGTCCTTCTTCACGCTGGCGCCGTAAGTGCCGGCAATCGTGTTGCCGTAGGATCCGTAGGTGTTCATGATGTTGCGGAAGGCCTGGCTGCGCACGTCCCGGTTCTCTGAACGGATAAAAGTGGGATAGTTTCCCTCCGTCAGTTCCTGCTCCGTCCCGTCAGGCATCCGGACAGGCGGAAACTTCATGTCCGCCGTCGTCAGGGCGGTATAGATGCCGTCCGGCGCTTCCGCCACTTCCCCCATCATGGCCACCAGGCGTTCCTGGTCCTTGCTCAGTGTATGGGGTTTCGCCAGCAGCACGCCCCGCAGCGTGGCGTCAAAATCCTTTATCTCCGGATCCCGCATCATGGCTTCCAGTTTCTCTTCCGGCAGGCTCAGCAGCTCCGGCTGCAGAAACGCGCCTGCGGTGCTGGCAGTCACGTACAGCCGCATCGCCTGGTCCTTCAGCCCCTGCGCGATAGGGTCCGTATTGTCCGTTTCTTTCCTCAGAAATGCGTATTCGTATACCGGCAGAATTTCATCTATCAGCTCCTGCCAGGTCCGGATCGCCCCTTTCGGGTCCTCAGCCACTTTCCCGTCATAGGCGGCAATCCGGGAGATATGCGCTGTTGCCTCGTCGTATGCCTGCTTCCAGGCCTCGTCCGACGGATAGATATGGGTCAGGTCCCATTTATACCGGTCTTCGATTTCTTCCCTTTTCCGAATGCTTTCTGCCATGAGTATTTCCTCCGTATATCGGGTTCCCCCGTTATTTCTGATAGATCAGGGACCGGTTCACCGAGGGCTGGCTGCTTCCGTTCGGATAGAACAGAATTCGCCCGTCCTTCAGTATCAGGATCCCGGTGGAGCCCTGCAGCTGTTTCTTTTCCAGCAGCAGGCTCATCAGCTTCCCGGTGATTTCCGGGCCGCCGCCCCTCACCAGGCAGTCTTTCCAGACCGTACAGTGGCATCCCCGCTCCGTACAGCCGAAAGCTTTTGAATTCTCCGTCAGCTGTCCTTTCCCGCATACCGGGCAGATGCTCCCGGCCAGAACCACGTTCCCGGAGCCTGTCTTGCGGGTTCCCTTCCGTTTCGGATCCTCCGGAAACTGCACCGGCGCAGTGTTGTTCCGGGCGTAGTCCACCAGGAAGGCGCTCATCCGGCGGATACCCTCCATAAAGCGGCCCTCGTCCTGCTTTCCGTCGGTGATCTCATGCAGCGCCAGCTCCCACCGCCCGGTCAGTTCCGGGCTGGCGATTTCCTTCGGCATCAGGTCAATCAGCATCACGCCTTTGTCTGTCGCCTGCAGGGCCTTTCCCCGCCGTTGGGCGTAACCCACGTAAAGCAGCCGCTCGATGATTGCCGCCCGGGTCGCCGGGGTGCCGATACCGCTGCCCTTCATCTGCTTCGCCAGTTCCTCGTCATCCAGGTCCTTCCCGGCTGTCTCCATGGCGGTCAGCAGGCTCGCGTCCGTGTGGAGCATCGGCGGCTTGGTCATGTCCTCCTTCACAGCCGCCCCCTTTACGGTACGTGTGTCTCCTTCCTTCAGGGGCGGCAGCACCACCTCGTTCTCCTCCTCCCCTTTGGCAGATTTCTTTTTGCGCGGCGGATTCTCCAGCGGCGGCACATCATGCCATCCATTCACCACGATGGCTTTGCCCGTGGTCCGGAAAGTGTGTTCCCCGACCTGGGTGATGACTTTGGTTGCGTCATAGTCACAGGCGGGATAAAACGCTGCCAGCATCCGCCGCGCCACCATGTCGTACAGCTGCTTCTCATCCTCGCTGAACTTTGCCGGGTTTGCGCGCTTTGCTGTGGGAATAATCGCATGGTGGTCCGTTACCTTGGTCTCGTCGATGGTACGCTTGCTGACCGGCAGCTTTCCGTTGGGGAGAGCGCCTGGCACGTACTTCTGGTAGCTCTCCGGCAAAAGCTTCATGGTTTGTACCACCCGGGGAATCATGTCCGGCGGCAGGTAGCGGCTGTCCGTTCTCGGATAGGTCAGCGCCTTGTGGGTTTCGTACAGACTCTGGGCTACCTTCAGCGTCTTGTCCGCCGTGAAGCCCAGCAGCCGGTTGGCATCCCGCTGCAGGCTCGTCAGGTCATACAGCTGGGGCGGCAGTTCGTGCTTCCGGAGGGTTTCCGCCTGAATGACCTCGCCGGTCTTCCCCTTCACTTCACCCGCGATTTTCTCCGCGTCGGCTTTCTCCTTGATATGAGTGTCCGGCTCCAGCTTTTCATGGAAATAGATTCCCTTGTAGTCCCCGAAATCCGCGGTCACGGTGCAGAAGCCTTCCGGCTTGAACTGCTCGATTTCCTTCCGCCGCTTTACCAGAATCGCAAGCGTCGGCGTCTGCACCCGGCCCACGCTCAGCAGAGTGTCATATTTCAGGGTGAAGGCTCTGCTGGCGTTCATCCCGACCAGCCAGTCCGCCTTGCTCCTGCACCGGGCGCTGGCATACAGGCCGTTATAGTCGGCTCCGGGCCGGATGTCCCGAAAGCCTTCCTGGATAGCCTCGTCGGTCATCGAAGAAATCCACAGCCGCTGAAAGGGCTTTTTGCACCCTGCCATTTCATAGATATAGCGGAAGATCAGTTCCCCTTCCCGTCCCGCATCCGTCGCGCAGATCAGGGAATCCGTCTCCCGGTCATTCATCAGTTTTTTGACAGTGTTGAACTGGGCTTTGGTTTTCGGCAGCACCTTCAGGGGAATCTCCTCCGGCAGGATCGGAAGCGTCCGGAAGGACCATTTTTTGTATTTCTCGTCCATTTCGTCCGGTTCCGCCAGGCTCACCAGATGCCCCACTGCCCAGGTAACAATATATTTGTCCCCGATCAGGCACCCGTCTCCGCCGGTCCCGCAGCCGATCACCCGGGCAATATCCCGCCCCACGCTGGGTTTCTCGGCTACCACCAGGATCTTACCCACTCACATCACCCCATGATATCATACCATATTCCGCCCGCTTTGTCATTTAGCTCTCCGCCTCGAAGCATTGATTTCGGACAAAGGGTTTCTCCGGAAAATATAGGATGAATTGAAATGTTCTGCTGTTTTTATGAGAGATGCTCGCAGCGCCGGCGCATCATGATTCCCTTTTATTCTGTTTTTCATTCATCTGCCCGAAGGGCATAAACCCGTTGCTCCAGGGAAAATACTGTTCCATCACGCCGAACAGATTGTTCATCATCTGCCGGTGCATGTGGAATATGGAATCGAAATACTCGTGGGGCTTGTAGTTGTCAAAATCCGGTGTTCCCATGATCAGGTTCCGGATGAAATCGTTCCCTGATGCCCTGTTTTTGTAATCGTTGGAAATGCTGACGAGAATCTGTTCGACGATGTCCCCTGAATCATCCTGGCAGGGAGTCAGGCTGAAATCCGACAGCTGATCGTGCTCGCGAACCGGATCCACTGTATAGATATCGCCGGAGACCTTGCCCTGGTTGAGCTGGTACATGTCAATCTTGCCATTGGCGTTCCGGGGAAGTGCCTCCGCCAGCTGGACCCGGCTGGGAATGTCGTCCTCCATCAGGGACTTCTCCTCGATGAACACCCGGCGAAGAGCCTTGCGGACGACTTCCCCGGGTTCGCCGGCTCCCTCCAGGGTCTCAACGCACAGCATGGGGATGGTATCGTGTTGCAGCTTGCGATATACCGGTAAGACAGCGCAGCCCTCGATACCATCCAAACGGGAAAACGCCGCCTCCACCCTGCCGGATTCATATTTTCTGCCCTCTTCGCGCATGAAGAAGCGGTTAGCCCGGCCCAGGTAGGTAATCCGCCCATCCGGATCCACGCGCACCAGATCGTTGGTACACACATAGGGATTCCCTTCGATCATCTCGACCTTAATAACGTTCTCCCCATCCAGTGTCGGTGCGCCCATGGAGGCTGCTGTCATGTAAAGCACACCCTCGCCGCCCTTTTTCCCGGGCGAAAAGTAGCGGCCTTTTTCTTCATCGTAGAGACGGATGGTAATCCCCGGCATCGGGTAACCGATGGTATCATCGTCCAGGTCCGGCGAGGAGAGACAGCACGCTCCGCCCAGCTCAGACAGGCCGTAGCCGTTCAGAATCGTCACGTTTTTGCCGCCATGGGCTTCGAGAAACTCGTGGTAGCGTTTCTTCTCCGCCGCCGATACCGCGGTACCTCCGAGAGCCACGAACTTCAGGCTGGAAAAGTCGAAAGGAGTATTCTCGGGCAGTTTCAACCACCGTTCAAACATGGAGCTGACGCTGAAAAAGAACGAAACACGATAAGTCGAAATAGCCTTGTAGTACAACGGATTCAGGAAGCCAAAGGGGATGGTCACCACCGTCGCGCCCATCGCAAAGGGCAGGTGCACCTGGTCGATAATGCCGTAGGAGTTGCTGAGATCCACCATAATCGTCGATACCAGATGATCATAGGGCAGGGACAAATCCTTCAGCTGCATGAATCTCTCCACCGCCGCGTTCAGCGCAGTGTCTGACAGGGGTACCGGCTTTCCGGCTCCGCTGGTAGTACCGGTGGTATGAATGATAAAAGCGGTTTCGTCAGTCTCCCGCTCGGCATACTGCACCGAACGACTGCCGAAGGACATCAGCAGCGCATCCATACAGATCGGCCCATAGGCTGTCCGCATAAAAGCGTATTTGGCTTCCTGGGCCGCCTTCATCATCGGATTGGCGGTAGCGCCGCCCATGTGGACATGCAGGATGATCACATTGTTGAGTCCAAGTTCCTGCCGCTTGAGCAAAAGCTCCTGAACCAGATCCGGCTGGGCCAGATCATCGGTGAGAATGAAGTCCGTCATTTTCTCCTGGAGGATGGTCTGCTTGATCCGTTCGGCATTAAAGGCGGACCAGGACGCCACCAGGGAAACCTGCGCACCGACCATGTTCAGGCCGTAGAATGCAAAAATGACCTCTGCACAGGTGGAACCCAGAATGCCTACACGGGCATTCTGCTCCTCCGTCATTTCGAGCGCGGTAAAGACCGAAGCGTAGCGCTCCCATTCCCGGAACATGCGGCGATAGGAGAACTTTCTGTTTCCGTCAATAACTGCCACCTTATTTATATCGCCGGCATTCAGGCTGCACAGTTCCCGAATATATTTCCATGCCTTTTGTTCCTTCTCTATCTTCCGCTTGTCAGCTGACACATCATAGATACTTGCTGTTTCCATAGTTTCTTTCCCACTCTCTCATTTAAGGCGCTTCGCCCTGATTCCCAATGTACCGCATAGCACACATTATTGTGATTTTAGCATAATCTGAGTTTGCTCTGCAACTACCCGTTTCTTCATTCAAGAACCCGCGTGTACGAAGTTTATGGTCACCCTGCTCACCCTGCCGGATGGCAAGACTGCCTCGGTTATTTTTCCCCATGTATGCCAGGCATGCCGCATACGTATCCCTGTGTCAGGGGGCTCTTCACACTGTTTACAGCGACAAGTGCTGCGTAGTATAATAAATTGCTGGGAGGGGTGTTTCCTGTTTTCCTCATGCGGCACTTCGTTCTCAAAGAAGAAGATGTGTTCCCGCTGGTATAATGAGATGCATCACGGCTGATTCCTTAACAGAAACATTTAGTAAAAAAGAACCGAAACAGAATAAGTGATAAGAACATGAAGAAAATTGATCTCGAAAAGACAGTCCAAACGATTGAACGGATTTCACAAAACCGTTTGATTCTCGCAATTTTCCTGGTGATAGACGGAATTGTCTTTCTGGCAAATCCCGAACAGCCGGTGGAAGAAATGGGACGTTCTGTTGCAATCTGCATGGCTCTTGCGGCCGGCGCGATAATCATCGCGAAAATCGTTGCCAAGGAACGTTTGATCCGTTTCATTCCGGCATTGATCCTGCTGGCAGCAGGAGGGCTGATGTATTTTTATCCGGATGTTCTGTCCGCGTATTTCCGCCTTTTGCTTGCGTTGGTAATCATCACCAACGGCGCCCTCAATCTACTGGATGTTATGGGACTCAGCCACGCGCGGGAAATGCTTACCGCGCTGCGGGACAAAGCTGCAAAGTTTTTTTCCAGGGTAAAAACTCCGAAGACTTTTGATGACGGGATCGATGAACAAGCCAACAAATATTTCCGCCCGCTTCAAAAAATCGTTTCGGAATCGGAAGGGCATAAAGCCGTTTACTTCGTGGTGAATCTTTTGTCCGTCATTCTCGGGGTGCTGCTTCTTGTTAAGGCAGATCTGTCGATCACAGTTTTCGGTCTGATCTTTGTTTATGTCGGAATCAGTGATTTCGTGATGGCGTTCAGAACGAGAAAGGTCTCCGAAAAGCTGCGTAACGGAGAATTCTCAGAAATCCTGTTTGAAAAAACCGCAGGGCAGAAAGAACAGGCTGAAGGCGCCTCCGAAAGCAAAACGCAGCAAACCTGAACAGCTGCGGCAATAGTTTCACCTGGAAAAAACCGTGCACTGTCCTCAGAGTTTTGTCATAGAGAAAGGACGTCTGACAGATGCAGTCTTTTTTATTTTATATATGCCAGGCAAGCCACATACGCATCTCTGAGATATGGATACGCTTTCATTTCGCTGCTTAGCACTTTGAGATTCTGTAAATCAAGGCGATCTGCGTTCTTCATATACAATTTCAGCATGCCGCTTGAATAGCTGCTGCCTGGATTGGCCCGATAGGCCTGATTATGGCAACGCCCCGGGGGAAAGCCCGGGGCTCTTTTTTTACTGAGTAGTAGACTGAGTAGTAGATGTTATTTTTTATCAATTACGGTTAGCAACGAGCGACATAAGAAAAACCCTGCAGATGTTGATCTGCAAGGCTTTAAGCGGAGAAGCCGGGATTTGAACCCGGGCTGCCATCACTGACACTACTCCCTTAGCAGGGGAGCCCCTTCGGCCACTTGGGTACTTCTCCATGTCAAGGCTGGCGGAGCGAGAGGGATTCGAACCCCCGGTACCTTTCGGTATCACTGGTTTTCAAGACCAGCGCCTTCAACCGCTCGGCCATCGCTCCAGAGTGAACCAGCCCGATTATTGTAGCATAGCAGGCGGCCTTCGTCAAGTTTTTTCTGCTGTTTGGATAGAGCATTTTTTCGGCTTTTTTCGCGTTTTTCGCCATGGGCTGGCGCCTTTTTCCGCAGTCCGGCATCCCTTGTTTTCTTCCGTCAATCAAACCCGCAGGCCTTCAGGTAGAGCCGGGAGCGGCGCAGACACTCGATCGGATCCTCGCCGTGGCAGTCGTCCTGCTCCACCAGCATGTATTCGGTTCCCGCGGCTTCCGCTTTTTCAAACACCCGGTCAAAATTGATATTCCCTTCCCCGACCACCGCCATGGACTGGCCGTAGGCACAGTCTTTCAGGTGAATGCAGGGCACACGCCCGCTGAGGCGTTCCAGCCATTGTGCAGGATCCCCGCCACCGACTTGGACCCAGAAGGTGTCCAGCGTAAAACCCATCTTCTCTGCCGGAACTGCCTCTGCCAGCCGTTCCATCCAGATTTTTCCGTCTGTCCGGATAAACTCCCGGTCATGGTTATGATACATAAAGTATTTGCCGCCAGCATGCAGTTTCTCCGCCACCGGCGGGAACAGCTCCAGCCACTTGTCCCAGCTCATGTTCCGCTCCGGGTCAAAAGCCCAGAACCCCAGACCCACATACCGGCAGCCGAAAAGATCGTGCTCCCGGATGACCTTTTCCGTTTCTCCGGTCAGCTGCGGCACGGGAATATGGGTCAGCACACAGCGGAGGCCGTTTCTGTCCAGCTCCTGCTTCAGCCATGCGCCGTCATAAGGGCAGGTTCCGGAAACCTGCACAGTATGGTATCCGAGATCCGCGATCCTTCGCAGCGTTTCGGAAAATCCTTCCAGCGTTTTGCAGCTTTCCCGGGTAGTGTACATCTGTGCTCCGATCTGCATCATCGTCATTCGTCTCCTTCCTGTCAGTTCGTCCCAAGCAGTTTTTGCGCGTTGCCGCCGAGAATCCCCTGAATCGTTTCTTCTGGGAGCGGCAATGCCTTGATTCTCTCGATTTCCTCCAGGGGATCCGTCCAGGGGCTGTCGGTGCCAAAGAGTACCTTGTCCGCACCGTACCTTTCCGCCAATGCGCAGAACCGCTCCCCGGAGAGCATTTCCGCATCGCTCCCCTGCCAGTGGGCATCCCCTGGCGCAGGCATGATCCTGTCCAGGGAAAAGGCAGTATCCACATATACATCGGTTTCCGCCAGCAAATCCGCTGCCTCTTCCCAGCAATCCCAGCCGCCCATATGGGCCGCAATCATTTTCACGCTTCCGGCCGCGTCAAGGGCCCGGCGGATCTTGGCGGGCAGTGCCGCGTCATTTCCCGGCAGGCCCACATCCCATCCGGAATGAATCAGCACCACCAAACCATATTCCCGGCATCGTTTCAGAATCTCCACGGTTCGGGGATCGTCCATATCGATATGCTCATAGCAAGGATGAAGCTTGATTCCCAGGACCTTTTCCCGGACCAGGCGTTCCAGCTCCTCTTCCCAACTCTCACAGGCCGGATGCATGGCGCCGAAAGATAAAATGCCCGTTTCTGCTGTTTTGCGGTTCATTTCCAACACGCTGTCGTTCAGATGGCTGAGTTTGGCCGGATTGGTCGCCACCGGCTGAACAACGGACAGATCGATTCCCGCTCGCTTCATGCCCTGAAGCAAACCTTCCGCGGTTCCGTCGGAAAACAGCGCCGTATGGCTGTTCGCCTGCATGGACCGCAATGCGGAAGCTGCCAGCCTGGGCGGAAAAACATGGGTATGGATGTCAATAATCATACGGTTTACGCAATCCGGAATCATCATATGGTCACTTTTTCAAAATCTGAAGCAGGATGCTTGCAGACCGGGCAGATGAAGTCTTCCGGCAACTCCTCCCCGATATATTCATAGCCGCAGACTGTGCAGCGCCAGATGGTTTTCCCTTCAGGCGTCTTTCCCACCGACGCCGGTTTTTCCGGTTTCGGCTTGATATGTTCCTGATAATAAGCATACGTAGCGGACGGATCTCCGGAAAGCACATCCATGTCCGTCACTTCCGCAATGAACAGAATATGGCTTCCCAGGTCAACCATCTGTTCCACCCTGGCACTGATCCACGCGTTGCATCCCCTGGTTACAATCAGCGTTCCGTTTTCAGCACGCTTCACTGCGCCGAATCCGTCAAACTTTTCCACGGAAGCATCTTTGCCGCTCTGGAACCCAAATCGCCGGAACAAATCAAACGTGGCCGCCTGGGAAATAACAGAGGCCGTAAATACGCCGGAATCCTGAATCATGCCGCAGGTATAGTTCGCCTTGTTCACAGCCACGGAAATCCTGTTCGGGCTGGACGTCACCTGGACCACCGTATTGGTAATGCATCCATTGTCGAAATCCCCCCTGCGTGCGGTCACAACAAACAGCCCGTACGATATGGCATACATCGCTTTCTGGTTCATCGTCTGTTTCCTCCTCACTGATATTGCCTGTATATCCGCCTGGAAAAGAGTTCCCTTTGGGTCCTGAAGCTCAGGTATATATCACCGCCGGCCTTTTACAGAATCAGGCCGGAAAGCCAGATAATAAACGGCAGGGTTAAAATGGAAAAAACCGTGGAAATCACAACGGTTTCCACCGCGTATGGGTAATCTTTCCCGTGCAGCTGGGCATAAACTGCCACATTGGAGCCCACCGGGCAGGCCGCGGCGATCAGCAGGACCGTCTTCATCTCCCGCATGGAGGACGGCAGCAGCATCAGCAAAAGAATGGAAATGGCAGGAATCACCAGCAGGCGGACCGCAGCAATCCAATACAGGGATTTTCGCCGGAGCATCTTCAGAAGGTCCGTCTGCGCCAGGTAGATTCCGACGGTAAACATCGCCAATGGCGTATTCAGACCGGCAACCGTATTCAGGATATTTTTCGCCAGCTCCGGCAGCTGAATCCGGAAAGCAAACAGAAGGAGCCCCGTCAGGATGGCGATCACAAAAGGCGCCCGGATTAGTTTTCGCGGCTCGAACCCCTGATGGATCGGCTGCCCGGTCAGACGGGACACGCCGTAGGTCCACTGCCCGATGTTGAGAAAAGCCACATAGGCAGCGGCATAGAAAACCGCCTGCTGCCCCATGGACGCAACCACCAGAGGGATGCCGAAAAACCCGGGATTGGAAAATGCCCCGGCAAAGGCGGCAATCGCATCCTTTCGGAAAACCAGGTGGGAGACCAGTACAGACAGGAGCAGAATCAATAATGCTCCTGCCGCGCTCCAGATCATGCCGGATACATGTTCCGGCGTCCGTTCAATCAGAAAGCCATTGATAATTACAGCCGGCAGGGATACCCAGATCAGAATATTCCCGATGGTCCGGCTCCCCTCCAGGCTGATTTTTCCGCTCCTGAACAAAAGGAATCCGATTCCCGCGAGCAGGAACATCTGAAAAATCTGTTTGACCAGAATAAGGATCATGTTTTCCCGTTCCTTCCGGTATTATTCTCCGCGCCGTCCGGCCACGGATTCCTCAACCAAGCGTAAACCCGGCAAACTGCAGGAAGCCCTGGCCCCGGAAGGTAAAATACAGGGACTGTACACCATCCGGCACAGAAACCGCCGCTTCCGTATCAAGCCATACGTTGGCATAGTGAACCGGTATACTGCCGATTGGCTCTCCGTCCCAGGCAGTTCGGATCTCCATTTTCCCATGGGCGTATCCCTTGGTGCGGATCGAAATCTTTTGAATGCCTTTGCAGTCAAAATACCGGAATCCTGCAGTGGCGGATTCCCGCATGTTCGCAATATAGCCAATGCCTTTTCCGCCTTCTTCAATCACCTGAGTGATTTTCGGGAAGCGGTCATCCATCCAGCCGGACCAGGGAACATAGGTCACTTCCGTGTCCGTAAACAGGTGGCAGGCGATATAGGCAGGATACCATCCCTTCCCTTCCAGCGGGCGCACACTGCCGCAGCTGGTAATCTCCGCCTGCCGGATAGAGCCGTCTTCCCGGATCTCCAGTTTCTCCAGGCAGCCCTGGCGGGAATAGTTGGTGCCGTTGGTATGCCGGTGATAGAAGATATACCAGTCCTCCCCGATCTGCACCATGCTGCCGTGGTTGTTGGCAGTATAGAACATGGGTTTCCCCGCCGGCTTGTAGGTATCGATACCCAGATCACACCCGGATACGATCACGCCCCGGTATTCAAATCCGCCGGTGGGCTCTTTGCTGGTCGCGTAGCACAGTTCATGGCATAGCTGAGAGGAATAGATAAAATAATACAGGTCTCCCCGTTTTCGGATGGAGGGCGCCTCGAAGAAAGCATGGCCTTCATAACCCGTTCCCTTGGCGTACATGTTTCCGGGCGCCACAAAGCGCGGCGCTTCCTGCACGGTCAGCATATCCTTTCCCAATACGGTACACATGGCACCGTGGCGGCTCTGATCCCCCATGGCACAGAAGCCGGTATACAGATAGGTCCGTTCTCCTTCCGTCAGCACACCGGGATCAAACTGGGGTTCGTCCCCTTCCTTTTCTCCGAGAAGTGTTCCGTCGGGATAATGCACATAGCCGTAGAATTCATAGGCACCTGCCGGCGTATCGCATACTGCCACGGACACCACGCCGCAGTTGCTCAGCACGTAGTACAGGTAGTAGCGCCCGTCCGGCCCGACAGCCACGTCCGGCGCATACAGGTTGCCCTGCAGATCCCCGTTCCGCGGATCCTGACCCTTCCGGTAGATAACGCCCTCGTACCGCCAGTTTCCCAGGTCGTCCGCCGGAGCCGACCAGCAGACGTAGTCGCCCATGCAGTAAACATCCCCGCCAAAAAAATCATGGGAACCGTATACATAAACCCGGTCGCCGAAAACATAGGGTTCTCCGTCCGGAACGTATTCCCAGTTGGGCAGGTAGGGATTGATCACCTGGTGTTTCTGTTTCCCTTCTGCTTTCCAGATCCGGACCATCACGCCGCCCGGGATGCCTTCCACTTTCGCGGTCAGCGGCTCGGTTTCCCAGTCTTTCAGTACCGGGCTGTCCGTCACAATGGTGGGAACGAAACCGCCGGAAAAGCAGCCCTGGTTTTCAATGAACACCTGGCAGTCATTCCCTGCGCAATCTTTGCCCCGGATCAGGTAACGGGCCGACAGCATGGCTTCCCCGCCTTTCGGAATCTTCTGGGTATCCGCAGCACACTCCGCGATGGTTCCCCTGAACTTCTCCCCTTCGGCTTCTCCTCCGAACGGAATCACCGTAATATCCCGTGTATGCCCCTTTACTTTCTGTGCTTCATGGCAGTCGACCCGAATCGTCAGCAGCAGTTCCCCATCCATTTTTCTTCCTCCTTGTCGTATTGTATGCGGCCCTTATGCCAAACCCCGAAAGCGCTGCGCTCCCGGGGTTTTTTCAGTCGTTCCCAGTCTGCCTGCCGAAGCTGCTTCATGGTTCAGCTTTGCAGTATTTTGCTTCAAAGTCTTCCGGCATCATGGGCTTGTCAAAATAGAAACCCTGGACGGCGATCGGGCCGAAGGTTTTCAGGAATTCAAGGGTTTCCTTTGTCTCCACGCCCTCAAAACAGATCATCATATTTCTTTCCTGGACAGCCTGGCACAGTACTTTGGCATAGAGCAGATTAGTACTCACATCCTGCAGTTCCCTGGTAAATGCATGGTCCAGCTTGATCTCGTCCACCGGCAGGTGCAGCAGCAGATCAATCGTGGAGAAACCGGTTCCCATATCGTCCAGCGCCACGCGGATGCCATCCTTCCGCAGCTCAGCCACTTTATCCTTCAGGAAGATAAAGTCCATCTCCTTACAGCGTTCCGTCAGCTCCAGAATCAGGTGTTCCGGCGGATACTTCGTTTCCCTCAGCATGCGCTTCACGTTTGGAATGAAGTCATCCGCGTACAACTGCAGGGCCGTAATGTTCACATTGATGCTGAACTCAGGCAGCGTTTCCCTGATTCTTCCCGCTTCATCCAGCGCCATGCGCAGGATGTCCGCGCCCAGGGCATTGTATCCCGGGTCATTCTCCAGGAAGGAGATGAACCGGGACGGGGAAATCTCGCCCGTCTTCGCGTCCCGCCAGCGCAGCAAAGCCTCTGCTCCGATCAGTTTTCCGGTTTGCAGGTCAATAATCGGCTGGTACCGCAGATAGAAATGCTTCCGTTCGCCGACGCAATCCCTGTGGATGGTCATCAGCAGGTTCATTTCTTCACGGCTGTCCTCGCTGTCGTCCGCTTTAAAGAAGCGAATCTTGTCGTGCCGGCTGTAGAGGGATTCCTCCGCAGCATACAGGGCCGCGCTGCGAACCGCGTCCCGGGTGGTCAGCCCTTCCGCCGGCAGGCGCACTGCACCGGCCGCCAGGCCGACTGGAATGTTGTATTCTCCGGTGTCAATTCCGGTCGAGCAGTATTCCTGGATTTCCCGGTACAGTTCCCGGATGGTTTCCTCGTTCCGGGTATTCAGAATCAGCATAAAGTTCTCGCCGTTGTTGCTGTAGGCCTCTCCCAGGTCCTTCACGCGGCTCCGGAACGTATCGCCCAGAAGGCGCAGTACCTGCGCGTTCACGCCGGATCCGTAGAGCATGCGGATCCGGTTGATGTTCTTGATCTCCAGCCGGACCACAGTGGCCTCGCTGTGTTCTTTCAGCAGCATGTTCAATTTTTCATTCATCTGGTAGAAGTTTTTGAGCCCGGTCTGCGGATCCACGGTTTCCGGCACCCCGTGGTTCACAATATAGCCGGAGAAGATATCCGGCTCCCCGTCCCGCCCGTGGTAAATGCCGCCGCGGCAACTTACCTCAACGTATTCGCCCTTCCGGTTCCGCACGCGGTACTTGCAGTAATGGTACTGCTTCCGCTGGGTCAGCGTGGCGGTAATATCCTCCATGAAATCATGTAGGTCATCCGGATGAACGAGTGCCTGCCAGACCTCTGTGAAGTCCACCATAAATTCACTCTCCAGCCCGAAGTATTCGCACAGGCCGGGAGACACGCGGGTGACGTTGGTTTCCATGTTCAGCAGGTAGGGATAGTAGTTTTCGCTGGTCAGGCACATGGCATCGAATACCCGGTCCGTCAGGCCCATCAGGTTCAGCTGGGTGCCGGTGGCGTGGGTGATCGACATCGTCATTTCGCGTTTCAGCTCTGCTTTGTTGCGGAACATCATATAGTCTGCCACGCGCATCACGTCACGCAGGTTGTTGTACTGCGGATTGCTCACGGCGTAACCCATAGCCAGATCCGGAACGAAGCGCCCCTGCTGCCCTTCTTTTTCACAGGCTTTCCGCAGGCTGCGTACGTCCCGGATTACCACGGACTCTTCCTGATGGCGGTAGATGGCCAGGAAGTCGTCTCCGCCCATCCGGTAAATATGCTCCGCGCCCCGCAGGTGTTCCACCAGCAGCACCGCAATATGACTAATATATTCATCGCCCGCCTGGTGGCCGTACAGGCCGTTCACCGAGCGGAGGTTATTAATATCCACAAACAGGAAGATAAACTGGTTCGTCTTGTCCCGGGAAAACTCCGCGTCGTAGATGACGATATCCCGCTCATAGCTGCTGCGGGCGCTCAAACCGCTCAGCGCGTCAGTAATGGCTTTCCGTTCCAGGACGGCAGAGGGATTCTCCAGGCTGAAGAAGAACGCCACGGTAATAATCGTTACGGCACCGCCTGTCATCAGCAGCTCTTTGATACAAACCTGGGCCACTTCCATTGCAATCAGAATGAAAAGCATGGGCAGCATTGCACGTTTGAAGTGCAGGCTCAGTTTCATATGGTTCCGCAATAGAACCACCAGGGCGCCCATGAAATACAGGAAAGCCAGCACGTAGCCGGCGATCGGGCCGGAACCGGCGCTGAGCCAGGTCCCCCGCGCTTCCACATAATCGATTTTCAGTACAGTCAGCAGCAGAACAGCATAAACCAGGATTGGGATGTACGTCCACTTGTAGTGTTTCCGGAGCTCTCCGTGATAAAACAGTTCCAGGGTATAGAGCATGAACTCATTGGCATAGAGAATAGCGGCCAGGAAGAAAAGCACATGGCAACCGTCATTCACCCACCCGGGAACCGTTTCCCGGTGGTTCACAGTCCATATGGTCACCCCGTCCATAATCACGTGGATGGTTGCGTAGGCCAGCAGCTGTCTGAAGATTTTGCTGTCCTTGCCCATCTGGTACATCCGGGTGATAAATATCAAATAGAGGAGAATAATGAAGCAAACCAGTTCTTCCCTCAGGATCAACAGCGGGTACACGGTGTTTCATCCTCCCGTGCGCTCCCGTTTTAATCCATCCACTGGTTTTCAAACGGGAGCGCCTGTTCCTCTTTGTTCAGCCTGTATGCAAAATGCCGCTCATCCGGAACCTGTCCGGGAGCCAGTACGAAGCGGTCAGCAGGCACATGCAGGCTGATTTTATTCTCTCCCAATATTATTTTGACATAATCCCCTATACATGTCAATCTTTTTTCAAGCTCAACCCCATAGAGTTTTTCCGCCGGGGCCGGAGAATGGTGGTTGTCGCTGCCGGCAGTCATCACCAGCCCCATTGCGTTCCCCATCCGGTAAGCCCGGGCATCGTCCAGGGGATCATTTCCCGCATTGGCGGCCTCGATGCCGTCAGCAAACAGGTCCCCGACCTTGATATTGTTCATATATCCCCGGATCCGGAAAGGATGTGCCTGAATCAGGCAGCCGCCGGCCCGATGGACTTCATCCAATTGCTGCCGCCGCGTCCAGTGCTCCATTTCCGGATGCTTGAGCAGATATTCCTTGTCCAGTCCGTAGATCAGGTATTCGTCGCCTTCAAAGTTCTGCTCGATGCCGAAGAACACGTCCAGCCCGATCCGGTCGCCCTCTGCCTTGGCGTCTTCATATCCGCTGCAGTACCATTCCACCCGTTCCTTCCAGGGCAGGCTTCGGTCCGGGGCGGTATTTCCGCCGAAAAAGTGGTCTGTGATAATGATTCCGGTATATCCTGCTTCCTTATAGAATTCCGCCTGTTCTTTCCCGGTGCTGACCCCGCAGCGGCTTCCCTGGCAGGTGTGCATGTGCGTTTCATACAAAAAGCCCATGTCAATCCTCCTTCAGGATTTTCATCAGCGCCTGATGGGCCATGGCAAACGCGTCAAACCCTTCCAGGGGAGAGGCGTCTTTGGAAATGGAAATGCCGTTCTTTTCAAGCAGGGCAAACCCCGCAAAATGGGCCAGGTGGGGCTCGATGGACAGGAAGCCATCATATCCGGCATCAGAAAGCCTGTCCAGGATTTCCGCCACATGCCCGTCGCCCATTCCCGCCGGCACCACGTTTCCGTTCTCCGCCAGGGCGTCCTTCACGTGGACATAAGCAATATAGGGCTGAAGCATGCGATAGGCATCCAGGGTTTCCTGCCCTGCCTGGACAAAATTCGCGAAATCGAAAACGGCCTTGAAATGGTCCCCGTAGAATGCTTTCATCAGCTCCAGACACTCGGGCGCCATCTCTCCGTAAATCTCTTTCTCGTTTTCGTGCAGCAGCACTGCCCCGTTTTCCTCCGCGCAGCGGACCATCCGGCTCATCCGGTCAAACACTTCCGCTTTCCGGGCCGGCCGTTCCTTCGCGGGCACAAAGAAACTGAAGATACGGATATTGTCTGTGCCCATTTTGTGCGCCACGTCGATAGCCCTCTTCAGCCTTTCCAGATGGGGCTCAAAGGGATCGCCGATGTCGATTTTGCCAAGCGGCGACCCGCAGGCAGACAGGCTGATGCCCGCGTCATCCAGCCTTTTTTTGATTTCACTGACTTTTTCATCTGAATGGTCGATCAGGTTCCTGCCGTCCACGCCCCGCATTTCCACCCAGGACATGTTCAGCCTGTGCAAGCCGTTGATCTGCTCCTCCAGGCTGTCCGAGATCTCATCCGCAAAACCGGAAATTCTCCACTGCTTTTTCATTCAGTCCCGCTCCTTTCTGCTGTTCCGCGCAGGCGCCGTACCGGGTCTGCCGGCGGAATTTCCCTTTTATTGTTTTCCCGCTTATCATAGCATGTTTTTCGGAAAACGGGAACCTCCCCCCTCCAACATCCCGGGAATTCCGGAAAGAAAAAAGGCCGCAAGAGCACTCCGCAAGCGGAATATACAGAAGCGGCGGCGTGACCGAAATCACGCCGCCGCTTCTAATTTCCAGGATTACCTGCTCAAAAGGCCAACCAGATAGACAAATTCTTCTTTGTACACATCTCCGCTCACGGCTCCGCAGCTCCGTAGCAGGGCCAGTGCGCTGTCCCAGGTAGCGCTCCCCTTCCATTCACTGTCCCGCAGCAGCATCCCGGTCTCCGCCACTGCCGCCGCGAACTTCATGTTGTCCGTCAGCTCGTCCTTCAGGAGGCTGGTGCTCACCGGATATTCATACAGTTTGCTGATATCTCCGTCCGGTTCCTTGGCACGGATCGCCACTGTCAGCATTTCTCCCTCGCCGGTCTCTCCGGTCTGCTGGACTGCCGCATAGCGGCTGTCGGCAGCACCGAAATCAAAGTCGCTTCCCGCCGGCACGATCTCGTACAGGGCCGTCATCCTGTGGCCGCTGCCGATTTCACCGCCGTCCTTTTCGTCATTGGCGAAATCCTCCGCAGCCATCAGCCGGTCTTCATAGCCGATCAGCCTGTAACCGGCCACCAGGGCTGGATTAAAGTCTACCTGGATCTTCACGTCCTTCGCCACCGTCTGGAAGGTGCCGCCCCCTTCGGTCACCAGGGCTTTTCTGGCTTCATGGATGCTGTCGATATACCAGCAGTTTCCGTCACCGTAATCGGCCAGGGCTTCCATCTTGTTGTCCTTGTAATTTCCCATGCCGAAGCCCAGGCAGGTCAGCGCGATCCCGGTCTTTTTCTTTTCTTCCACCATGCGAGCCAGATCGCCTTCGCTGGTCGTGCCCACGTTCAGGTCGCCGTCCGTCGCCAGCAGGATCCGGTTCACGCCGCCTTCCTTCTTATACTTTTCTGCAATCTCGTAAGCCCGCAGGATGCCGGCAGACCCGTTGGTGGACCCCCGTGCTTCCAGCTCGCTGATTGCTTCCATGATGCGGGTCTTTTCCCGGGCCGGCACGCCTTCAATCACCACGCGGTCAGAGCTGGCATAGGTCACGATGGACACCGTGTCCTCCTCCTGCAGCTCATCCAGCAACAGCAGGAATGCCCGCTTCACCAGGTCCAGCCGGTCCTCGCCCCACATGCTTCCCGAGGTATCAATCAGGAAGACCAGGTTATGGGGAGCCCGCTCCTCAGCGGTGATTTCCCTGGCCTGCAGCCCGATCAGCAACAGCCGGGTTTTCGGGTTCCAGGGGCATGGCGTGTATTCCAGCGTCACACCGAAGGGTTCGTTTCCCTGCGGGGCGGCATATTCATAGTGGAAATAGTTCAGCAGCTCCTCCACCCGGACGCTGTCCGCCGGAACCGTTTCGCCGGCCAGCACGCGGCGCCGGAACTGCGCGTAAGAACTGGTATCCACATCCGCGGCAAAGGTGGACAACGGGG
This sequence comes from Clostridia bacterium, assembly GCA_017404985.1. Classification (GTDB taxonomy): domain Bacteria; phylum Bacillota; class Clostridia; order Christensenellales; family Aristaeellaceae; genus Aristaeella. The sequence goes on from JAFRBK010000011.1 coordinate 37,660, forward strand.
AGGTCGCAACACTCTGGAAGCCGTTGCTCACAAAGCGGGTGTATTCATCCGTGTTCCAGCTATCCGCCTTCGCGGATGTGTTCTTCATCGCCCCCATCGCCGGCATGGCGGTCGATGCGGGAACGGCGGCATAGTATGCGCCGGACTCCGCCGCCTCGTACTCATAATCCTCGTACACGTCATACCGGACATAATCGCCGGCATGCCTTTCCGCGGTTTCCAGTGCCTTCATCGTCACTGCGTCCGCCATGCCGGTCACCAGCAGCCCCTGGTTCTGCTGGAAGCAGGTGAGCGCCTGCTCGGTATCGTCGTCAAAAGTGCCGGTAGGATCCTTCTCCAGGTATTCCAGTTCCTTCAGCCTGGCCTGGATCCAGGTTACCTTCTCACCGGTGTCTCCCTTTTTCCAGATTTTGTTTTCCTCCGCCAGCACGCCGGAAACAGCGCCGATCGCCAACGCGAGAACCAGAATCAATGCAGTCAGCTTCCTCATGGTTTTCTTCTCCTTCCCGGGGTTCTTCTCCCCCTGTCATCCTGTCAGACGCAGGTTCCGGAAAAAAGTTCCCGAAAAAAAGAAAAAATCTGAAAAAAGATACAGCTTACCCGTCCTCTTCCGTTTTCGGGATCAGCGGAATCCATTTTTCAAATTCAAAAGCGATGTCTTCCATTCTGTGGGCATCGCTGGCCGGAATCAGCTTTCCCTCATTTCGCGCAATATATTCCTGGATTTCACGGGAAGGATATGGCTCCGTCCGGTATCCGCGGGAAATGGCGCCGGTATTGACTTCAAAAATCCCGCCCTTCGCCAGCAGCCGATCTGCCGCTGCCTGCCAGGCGGCCATATAGCGGGGATGATGCACGTCAAAAAAGGCATTCTGCTCATTGAACTTGGTCAGCAGGTCGAAATGGCCGACGATTTCGCAGCCTGTCCCGTCCATCACGTCGCCGGCCAGCGCATAATATGCCTCTGCAAAGGCATACCAGTCCCCACCGAAGTATTTCTGCACACCCTCTGCCTGTTTTTCCGCTGTCCAGTCCACGGAAAGGCGATGGCCGTCCGGCATTTTGAGCCAGTGTACCGATCCGATCACATAGTCGTAATCCAGGTCGTCATCGGAGTAATAATCGCGTTCCAGTCCGCACAGCACCCGGATCTTCCCTGCGTACTTTTCCTTGAGCTTTTCCATTTCCTTCCGGTAGGCCAGGGTTCCCTCCGGCGTCATGCCGCATTCATCCCCCACCGTATGGGAATGGTCGGAAATGCCGACACAGTCCAACCCCCGGCGAATGGCTTCCCGAATCATGTCCTCCGGCGTATTCTTTCCGTCGGAATATACGGTGTGCATATGCAGGTCGCGCATTTAGGTCATCTTCTCCTGTTTCACTTTGCGGTCGATCACATGTCGGCTGGCCAGCTCCCGGTGGATATCCTCGAGGCTGATGCCGGCCTCAATCATCAGGACCATGACATGATAGGTCAGGTCCGCGATCTCATAGATCGTTTCCTTCCGGTCCTTGTCCTTCGCGGCAATGATAACCTCGGTGGATTCCTCTCCCACCTTTTTCAGGATTTTGTCCAGGCCTTTTTCGAACAGATAGGTGGTATAGGAACCTTCCTTCTTTTCGGTCTTTCGGCCACGAATCAGGTCCATCAGGCCGTTCAGGGAGAATTCATGGCGTTCGTCGCTTTCCCAGACAGTATCGTTGAAGCAGCTCTCCGCGCCTGTATGGCATGCGGGGCCATCCTTTTCCACTTTGACCACCAGCGCATCCCGATCGCAGTCTGCCGTGATGGAGACAATGTGCTGATAGTTTCCGCTGGTTTCCCCTTTCAGCCACAGCTCCTGCCGGCTCCGGCTCCAGAAGCAGGTCAGCCCCTTTTCCATGGAAATCCGGAGGCTTTCCCGGTTCATATAGGCCAGAGTCAGTACCTTTCCGTTCTCCGCATCCACCACAATGGCGGGAATCAGTCCCTTTTCATCAAACTTCAGTTCATCCATGTTTACCATAAAAACACCTCTCAGTATCTCGCGGGAATCCCGTTTTTCTGCATTTCCTTTTTCAGGTCGCTGATCCGAACCTCACCGAAATGGAAAATCGACGCCGCCAGGCCGGCATCAACGCCGGGCAGGGCATTGAACAGCGTGATAAAGTCCTCGATTTTTCCGGCACCGCCGGAAGCGATCACCGGTACCTGAACGGCTTCACAGACCTTCTCCAGCATCTCCAGGTCAAAGCCCTGCTTTACCCCGTCGGTATCGATGGAGTTTACCACCACCTCGCCTGCACCTTCGCCAACGCAGCGCCGGATCCATTCAATGGCTTCCATGCCGGTGTTCTCCCGGCCTCCCTTGGCATACACCCGGAGCACACCGTCGACCCGCTTTACGTCCACGCTCAGCACCACGCACTGGTCGCCGTAAAGCTTTGCGGCCTTCCCGACCAGCGAGGGATCCCGGATCGCCCCGGAGTTCACGCTCACCTTATCCGCGCCGCATTTCAGCACCCGGTCAAAATCCGCCGTGGTGTTGATGCCGCCTCCGACCGTCAGCGGAATAAACACGGTCCGCGCTGTTTCCGTCAGAATATCGGTAAAAAGCGCCCGTCCCTCCGCCGATGCAGTAATGTCATAGAATACCAGTTCATCTGCGCCGTTTTCACTGTAATACCGGGCCAGATCCACCGGTGAGGCTACATCTCCCAGCTTCTCAAAATTGACGCCCTTAACCACCCGGCCGTCCTTCACGTCCAGGCAGGGAATAATCCGCTTCGTAATCACTTGGCTGCTCCTATCGCTTCTTTCAGCTGAATATCGCCGGTATAATATGCCTTGCCGATGATGCATCCGTACAGGTTCATCTTCCGCAGGCTGGCCACATCCTCCAGGGTGCTCACGCCGCCGCTGGCCGTGATCTGCAGGTTCAGGTTTTCCGACAGTTCCCGGTACATTTCGCGGTTGGTTCCCCGCATTGCCCCATCCCGGGAAATATCCGTACAGATCAGGGTTCGGACGCCGATTTCCGCCATTTTCCTGCAGAATGGCATCAGGCCCAGGCTGGATTGTTCCGTCCAGCCCCTGATTGCCACAAAGCCGTCCCTCACGTCCACGCCGACAGCAATCTTCTCCCCGTATGCCGCCACCGATTTCCGGAGAAAATCCTCATCCTCCACAGCGGCCGTACCCAGAATCACCCGGTCCAGGCCGGCATTCAGATAGGTCTCCACGGTTTTCATGCTCCGGATACCACCGCCGATCTCACAGAAAAGCCCGCTTTCCTTCCGGATCCGAACCACCGTGTCCAGGTTCGGGGTTTCCCCGCTCCGTGCACCTTCCAAGTCCACCAGATGCAAATGGGTTGCGCCCTGGGCGGCGAAATCCGCCGCGATCTCCTCCGGATGTTCACTGTACACAGTCATTTGCGCGTAATCACCCTTGTATAAGCGCACCGCCTTGCCTTCATAAAGGTCTATTGCCGGAAAAATAATCATGCGCCCACCTCACAGAAAGCCCGCAGGATCGCCAGCCCCACCGTCCCACTCTTTTCCGGATGGAACTGGCAGCCGCTGACGTTGTCCTTCCACACGCAGGCCGTCAGGTCTGCGCCGTATTCGGCCACGGCGGCCAGGGATTCCTCACAGCCCACGGCACTGTATGAGTGGACGAAATAAACATAGTCGCCTTCCCGGATATGCCGGAAAAGGGGGCAGTCCTTTCGTGTGAATTTCAGGGCATTCCAGCCCATCTGGGGAATCTTCAGCCCGGCAGGAATCCGCTCGGCAATGGGCCGGATTTCTCCGCGCAAAAGGCCCAGCCCCTGATGCTCTCCGTATTCCAGGCTCCGTTCAAACAGCATCTGCATTCCCAGGCAGATGCCCATCAGCGGTTTCCCGGACGCTGCTGTTTCCCGGACGGTTTCATCCAGCCCGCTCTCCCGCAGCTTCCGTGCCGCGTCGGCAAAAGCGCCGACCCCCGGCAGAATCACCCGGTCCGCGTTCCGGATCACCGCCGCGTCCGATGTCACTTCCGCGTCCTGCCCGATAGCCGCGAAGGAGGATTTCAGCGAAAACAGGTTTCCGACGCCGTAATCAACAATGGCAACCATCACAGGACTCCTTTCGTGGAAGGGATTTCTCCGGCACAGGCCGGATCGATCGAAACCGCTTCCCGCAGGCTTCTGGCCACGCTTTTGAAAGCGCCTTCGATAATATGGTGGCTGTTCTTCCCGGAAAGCTGCCGAAGATGCAGAGTACACCGGGCATTCCGAGCAAAGGCTTCAAAAAACTCCTCCGCCAGTTCCGTATCAAAGGTGCCGACCTTTGCCGTGGGAATCTGCAGACCATATGCCAACAGTCCCCGGCCGGACAGGTCCACGGCGCTCAGGATCAGGCTTTCGTCCATCGGGAGGATCATGCTGCCGTAGCGCCTGATTCCCTTTTTATCCCCCAGCGCCCGGTCGAAGGCCTGCCCCAGGGCAATTCCGATATCCTCGGTGGAGTGGTGATCGTCCACCCGTATATCTCCGACACAGGTCACCGCCAGGTCAAACCGCCCGTGGCGCGAAAACAGCTCCAGCATGTGGTCCAGAAATCCCACGCCCGTATGAATCTCGTTTTTCCCGGTTCCGTCCAGGTCCAGCCGGACCGTGATGTCCGTTTCTCCTGTCGTCCGCCGGATCTCCGCCTGCCGCATTACGCCATCCCTCCCAGTATTTCCTCCATCACCCGAACCAGCTGTTCCATCTGTTCCCGGGTGCCAACCGTTATCCGGTTATAGTCCCGGATCCTTTCCTGATTGAAATGGCGAATCAGAACCCCCCGTTTTTTAGCTTCCCGGTACAGGGTTTCCCCGTCGGCCTTCGGGTGGCGGACAAACAGGAAGTTGGCCATGCTGTCGGTCATTTCGAAGCCCAGCTTCTTCAGCGCCTGGCCGGCCCACCTCCGGTTTTCCTGAATTATTTTGCTGTTTTTCATGTAATAATCGTCGTGCTCCAGGCTGGCGATTCCGGCCGCGGAAGTCATCCGGTTGACGTTGTAAGGATTAATCGAATACCGTACCGCTTCCAGATCCCGGATCAGCTCCGGGTTGCCTGCCCCGAAGCCCAGCCGCCCGCCGGCCAGGGAGCGGGATTTGCTGAAGGTCTGCACCACCAGCAGGTTGTCGTATTCCCGGATCAGGGGAATAGCGCTTTCCGCGCCAAAGTCCACATAGGCTTCGTCGATAATTACCGCATTGTATGAGTTCTCCTCCAGAATGCCCTGGATTTCCTCCCGGGTCAGCGCATACCCGGTCGGCGCGTTGGGATTGGCAATAAACACGGTGCCGGCCGTCTGGTAAAAGGCCTTCGGCTCCAGCCGCAGGTCTTCCTTCAGGGGAATCTCCCGGTACGGAACTCCGTTGATCTGGGCAAACACCGGATAGAACCCATACGTAATATCCGCGAAGACGGCCGGTGTATGCCGGTCGCAGAAAGCCATGAACGCAAAATTCAGGATCTCGTCAGACCCATTGGTCATGATCAGCTGCTCTTCCCGAAGGCCGGTCCGCTTGGCCAGGGCGCGGCGCAGATCCCTGCATTCCGGGTCGGAATACAGATGTAGTCTCCGGCTCTCATTCTGAACAGCCTCCACCACCGCCGGATGTGGCGGAAAAGGGTTTTCATTGGTGTTCAGTTTGATATACTCCTGGTCCTGAGGCTGTTCCCCCGGCACATACGGCTCCAGGTCCGCGTATTTCTCAGAAAAAAACCGGCTCATCCGTACTCCGCTTCCTTTCCTGTTGCAATTTGATCACGACGCCGCTGCTTTTAACGCGGGAAGGGTCTCCCCGGGATTATCCCTCCGTCCGGCTCAGCGCACTGCGGGCGTGCCCCGTCAGCCCTTCCGTCCGGGCAAACGCAGCCACGTCCTCCGCGACCCGCGCCAGCGCATCCCGGGTGAAATAAGTATACTGCGTTTTCTTGATAAAGTCATCCACCGACAGCGGACTGGAAAACTTCGCGGTCCCCTGGGTCGGTAGCGTGTGGTTCGGCCCCGCAAAATAATCCCCCAGCGCCTCCGGACAATTCCTGCCCATGAACACGGAACCCGCATGGCGGATGCTGTTCAGCCAGTCGAAGGGATTGTCCACGCACAGCTCCAGGTGTTCCGGCGCAATCTCGTTGGCAATCTCAATGACCTTTTCCAGGGTATCCGCCACAATGATCTTGCCGTTATTGTCGATGGAAACCCGCGCAATGTCCTGCCGTTCCAGCAGGGGAATCTGCCGTTCCAGTTCCGCCTGCACCTTTTCCGCCAGCTCCGCAGAATCCGTCACCAGCACGGCGCTGGCAAGCTTGTCGTGCTCCGCCTGGCTCAGCAAGTCCGCCGCCAGGTGCACCGGATTGGATTTTCCGTCTGCCGCAATCAGAATCTCGCTGGGCCCGGCAATCATATCAATGGATACGAGACCGAATACCTGGCGCTTGGCTTCCGACACAAAAGCGTTGCCCGGGCCGACGATTTTATCCACCTTCGGAACAGATTCTGTCCCGTAAGCCATGGCCGCAATCGCCTGGGCACCGCCGCATTTCACGATCCGGTCCGCGCCGGCTACCTTGGCCGCCGCCAGAATTACCGGATTGATTTTCCCATCCTTTTTGGGGGGCGTGGCAATAACCACTTCTCCGACGCCCGCAATCTTCGCGGGAATCACATCCATCAGCACTGTAGAAGGATAAGCAGCCGTTCCGCCGGGCACATACAGGCCTGCCCGGTCCACTGGTATAATTTTCTGGCCCATCACGATACCGTCTTCATCATTAATAATGAAGGAATTCCGCACCTGGCGGCTGTGGAATTTCCGGATATTCGCCGCCGCCTTTTCCAGGATGGCGACAAACGACGGATCCACGGCCTGCATGGCCTCTTCCATCTCTTCAGGCGTCACTGTCAGGCTGTCCGGCTCTGCGCCGTCAAAACGGCTGGTATATTCCCGAAGAGCCTCATCCCCACGTTCCTTCACGTTCTTCAGAATATCCGCTACCACCGCTTCCACATTCATGGTGGGCATGGTTCTGGCGAAAAGCTCGCTGTTGGGAACCTCGCCGTATTTCATAATCCGGATCATGCCTGCTTCGCTCCTCTCTCCAATGCTGCTGTCAGCCTTTCAATCGCTTCCGTCTTGAATTTAAAGCCCGATTTGTTGGCGATCAGCCTCGCCGAAATGGGCACGATGGTTTCGATGACTTCCAGATGGTTTTCCTTCAGGGTGGTACCGGTTTCCACAATGTCCACAATCACGTCGGACAGCCCCAGGATCGGGGCAATTTCTATGGATCCGTTCAGATGGATGATATCGATGTCCCGCCCCATGGACGTGTAATAATCCCGGGCGATCCGACTGAACTTCGTAGCCACCCGCAATGTCCTCTCCGGATGGTCCCTGAAGCCTTCCGGTGCCGCCACGGCCATGCGGCATTTGCCAATATCCAGGTCCAGCAGCTCATATACCTCCGGCCGGTACTCCAGCAGAATGTCCTTCCCGGCCACGCCGATATCCGCGGCGCCCCGCTCCACGTAGATGGCCACGTCGGACGGTTTCACCCAGAAGTATCGCACACCGGCGGCCTCATTGTCAAAAATCAGTTTCCGTCCGGGCTCCAGCAGGGCCGGGCACTCAAACCCTGCTTCGGCAAACATGCCATACACTTTTTCTCCCAGCCTTCCTTTGGGAAGCGCGATATTCAACATGGCCCCATTCCTCCTCTGTCAGTCTTTCCAGCATATCCAGGAATACCGCGAACCCAATTGCCCGGTCCTTCCGGCCCATCTTCCGCATCAGCGCGTCATACTGCCCGCCGCTCAGCACGCTGCCGGGAATGCCGCTGATGAATCCCTTGAATGCGATGCCATTATAGTACTTCAGATCCCCTGTTGCGGAAAAGTCGATCCGGATTTTGTTTTCGTTTTCGCTGCCGGTAAATACAGTCAGCGCCTGCCCCAGCTCGCCGGCAAAGTCTCCGACGCCGTTCTCCGACGCCAGCTGCCGGATTTTCGGCATCACCGTCCGCGGCGGGCCGTACAAGGTCAGCAGCTGCCGCAACGGAGCCTCTGCCCCTTCCGCTAGGCCAATCTCCCGGCAGATCCTGCTGATGCCGTGCAGGTTCTTCTCTCCAGCGCATTCAAGAATCTGCTTCTTCACCCGGGGATCCGTCGCCACCGCGTCCACGAAGGCTTCCAGAATTCCCAGATGGCTGATCTCCAGCACGAAATCCTCCGCGCAGGTCTTCAGGCTTTCCGCCGCCAGCTTCAGCACTTCTGAAATAATGCTTCCGTCCAGGGCGCCGGTGCATTCCAGCCCCACCTGTGTCTGTTCCCTGAACCCATCGGAAGCACCGGTGACCCGATAGACGTTTTCGTGATAATACAGCTTCCGAACCTTCCCGGGCGTATCCTTTCCGTTCTTGACAATAGAAAGCGTAACATCCGGCTTCAGCGCCATCAGCCGCCCGTTGGTATCGGTAAAGGTAATAACGCTGTCCGAAAACAGAAAGTCCTTATTCCGGCTGTACAGGTCATATTCCTCAAACTTGCTCATTTTATAGCGGCTGTATCCGTATCCGCTGTACAGGCTCCGCAGCCGGAACCCGATTTTCTCCTGGGCATCCATCACCTGATCTTCAATCAACATGGCCATCCTGCCTCCCGTCCGAAAAATTCTTCATCATGTTATCACTTTACAGTAGTGAAGTCAACCCCTTCTCTACAAATTGTGGTTCTTTTTTTCATTGTACACAAACGTCCGAAATCTTTCCTGTTTTTTGGTTACAAGGTCATTACAATTCTGCGCAAGCCCTTTTCAAACAAAATGGCTGCGGCTATAATTTCCTTATCCATATTCCTATAGGTGTCCTTTAGGATATTTTCTCAGTACTGGAGGGAATTTCTGATGAAGAAACGTTTGGTTTTTCTGCTGGTGGTTCTGCTGCTGGTAACTGCTGTCGGTGCAGCTGCCGCAGCAACCTATTACCGGGTTAACACTAGCTGGCTGAAGCTGCACCAGCTCCCCGACTACAATTCCACCGTGATGGACAGCTACCGGACAGACTTCGCCTGCACCATCGTGAAGAAAGTAAACGCGACCTGGTCCAAGATCCGCTTCACCAACGGCAAAGAGGGGTATGCAGTCACCAGTTATCTGGCGCCGACAAAGAAAACCTACTCCGCCTGGATCACCGATGACGACACCAATCTGCGGACCGGCCCTTCCACCACCTTTGCCGCTTCCGGCACCCTGGCCAAAGGCACAAAGGTCACCGTGCTGTCTCACGGATCTGCCTTCGACTATGTGAAATCCGGATCTGTCAGGGGGTATGTACGCAATTCCCGGCTGAGCACCAAAAAGGTCGCCGGCAGCGGGAAGGCAGCCTCCTCCACCAAGGTCAACTACACGGCCTGGGTTTCCAACGGCAACCGGACGGTCAATTTCCGTTCCGCCCCCAACACCTCCGTAACCACCGTCCTCCGCGCCTATCCGACCGGCACGAAGGTCACTGTCCATGAACACGGCGGCACCTGGGACTATGTGGAAATTGCCGGAACCTACGGCTATATGCAGAACCGTTATCTGACCACCACGGAACCCATCGGCTCCTCTGAAGGCGCAGCGGTGGATCCGTCCTCCTCTTCCGCCTATACCGGCAATGCCTGGGTCACCTGTCCGAACCACGGCAGCGTCAACGTCCATCTCGGGCCCGGCGCCGGCTATTCCAACGCCTATAAAGTACGCTATGGCTGGCAGGTTCGGATCGTTTCCCAGGTGGATGCAACCTGGTACAAGATTGAATACAACGGCCAGACCGGCTATATCATGGGCAAGTACCTGACCGGATCCAAACCCTGGGACGCGCCTGAAACACCTGCGGCTTCCGCTGATTCCGACCCCGCGCCCGCTTCCTCCGGCACCTCCTACCCCTATACCGCCACCATCACCTGCGCGGCCGGGGAAAAAGTGAACGTACGGATGGGCGCCGGCATGGGCCATTCCCATGTCGCCCGGCTGGATCCCGGCACCCAGGTTTCCGTTCTGAAATCCATTGACAGCGAGTGGGCCAAGATCACCGTCAACGGCATCACCGGCTATGTCATGAAGAAATTCCTGCGTTAACACTATACGCCGCCATGAGTAAAAATAAATCCGGCGCCGTATCCATTTTCATCGGCCTGCTTTTAATTGCGGTTTTCATCGTCGGCCTTGTCGCGATGAATAATCCCGCTGCTTTCACCAGGAAGAATTATTACGACCATACCCTGGATTTCGTTGTCAACCTTTGCCGAAGCATCTGGCTTCCCGCCGGAATCATCGGCATTCCCCTCTTCCTGGTCTCCCTGGTCCGGTGCCTGTATCTGGAATCAAAAGAAAAAAGAAGATAATCCCCAGGAAGCCGGGTTCAAATCCCGGCTTCTTCCTTTTTGCCTTCCTGCCCGGCTTCTTCTCACAGGATTCTTCCCGCTTCTTTCTTTTTGCTTGACAATCCCCTGAAAATCCATATAATTTAAAAACGATTCTCATTTTCAGAAAGGGAGTTTTTGTCATGCCTCCGAAATCCGGCTACCACACCCGGGCCCAGGAAGAAATGCTGGCTTATCTCCGTTCCCGTCCGGGCGTTCACCATACCGCAGCGGAAATCCGGGACCATTTTTCTGCCGGAGATAACCCAATCGGAACCGCCACGATCTACCGTCAGCTGGAGCGCTTTGTCGCGGAAGGAATCGTCCGCAAGTATGTGCTCGGCGTGGGGGAAAGCGCCTGCTACGCTTACGCAGAGCAGGCGGAGGACTGCGCCTCCCATTTCCACTGCAAGTGTGAAGCCTGCGGCCGTCTGATTCATCTGGACTGTGAGGATCTGAAAGCCATCCGGACCCATCTGCTGGACCATCACGACTTTGCTTGGAATGCCGGCAAAACCGTCTTTTACGGCATCTGCGGCGATTGCCGAAAAAAAGGCTGAGCCCAGCCTTCACAGCATCCGCGGTAACTGCTGCAAAAATGCCGGATCGGCCCCTTCACAACATTTGGGCAGTTGCCACATAAACAATTGGAACGTACCCTGCATCATGATCGGAGGATTTACCATGGCTTACCTGACATGCAAAAACCTGGCTCTCGGCTATGAAGGCCAGGCTGTTCTGTCAGACATCAGTTTCGAAGTCAACCCGGGGGATTATCTCTGTGTGGTCGGAGAAAACGGATCCGGCAAAACCACGCTGATGAAAACCATTCTCGGGCTCCATAAGCCGCTGTCCGGCACAATTACCTTCGGGGACGGGCTGAAGCAGTCCGAAATCGGTTACCTTCCCCAGCAGACCGCTGTTCAGCGGGATTTTCCCGCCACCGTACGGGAGATCGTCCTCTCCGGCTGCCAGGCCCTGGCCGGCCGCCGTCCCTTTTACAGCAAAGAAGAAAAACAAATGGCTGCCCGGAATCTGGAACGGATGAATCTGGAGGAGTACGCTTCCCGATGCTACCGGGAGCTTTCCGGCGGCCAGCAGCAGCGTGTCCTGCTGGCCCGGGCGCTCTGTGCCACCCGCAAAATGCTGATCCTGGATGAACCGGTTTCCGGCCTGGATCCCAAAGTCACTGCGGAAATGTATGCCCTGATCCGCCGGCTGAACCGGGAGGACGGCATCTCGGTCATGATGATTACCCACGATGTGTCCGTAGCCCTTCGGGAAGCCACCCACGTGCTGCATGCCGGTGAAAATGTGTTCTTCGGCACCCGTGAAGACTATCTCTGTTCTCCGCTGGCCCGCCGCTTCCTGATTCAGGAGGGAGGTGCGTCCGCATGATCGATACCCTGGCCCGGTATTTTCAGTTTCCTTTCGTTCGGTATGCCCTGATCGTCGGCGTGCTGATCGCCCTGTGTTCTTCCCTGCTGGGCGTCACCCTTGTGCTGCGCCGCTTCTCCTTTATCGGAGACGGGCTTTCCCATGTGGCGTTTGGCGCCATTGCCATCGCCGGCGTCCTGCATCTGGCTGAAGCCCGGATGCTCTTCGTAATGCCGGTGACAGTCCTCAGCGCTGTCCTGCTTCTGCGCACAGGGAAAAACACGAAGATCAAGGGGGATTCGGCCGTCGCGATGATCTCGGTCGGAGCCATGGCGCTGGGCTATCTGATCATGAATGTGTTCTCCACGTCCACCAACCTGAGCGGGGATGTCTGCTCTACCCTGTTCGGTTCCATGTCCATCCTGACGCTGACCAAAACGGAAGTCTGGCTCTGCATCGGGCTTTCTATAGCGGTTCTCGTCATCTTCGTTCTTTTTTACAATAAGCTCTTCGCGGTCACTTTTGACGAGGACTTCGCCCGGGCTGCCGGCATGAAAGTGGATGCCTTCAATCTGATGATTGCCATCGTAGTGGCAGTCATTATCGTCCTGGCCATGAACCTGGTCGGTTCCCTGCTGATTTCCGCCCTGATCGTTTTTCCCGCCATGTCTGCCATGCGGGTATACAAGAGTTTCCGCTCCGTCACGATCTGCGCCGCATCGGTCTCCGTCGTCTGTGCAGTCGCCGGCATCCTGGTTTCCATCGTTGCCAGCACTCCTGTCGGCAGTACCATCGTCGCCGCTGACATCGTCGCTTTCCTGATTTTCTCCCTCATCGCAAAAATCAGAAAATAATCCCCCTTCGATTGCTCCGAAGGGGGCCCTTTTTTCCAGATGGCGTTTTGAAGTGACCGAAAAACCGCGATAAAACTATTTCACGATAATGGCTTGGGAGGCGATCGGAAAGCCTCCCAATTTTATTTCACTGTTTCCACCTTGATCGTATTGGTGTTCCCCGGCTCGCCGTTAATCTGCCCGCCGGTCAATACTACGTTGTCTCCCCGCTCCAGGCTGAATATGTCTTTCGCCAGCTTCAAATCCTGCCAGAACATGACATCGATGGATGAATAGGACTCCGTCAGCACCGGCGTAACGCCCCAACTCATGTTCAGCTTGCGCCAGGCTTTGTCGCTGACGGTGGTACCGATAATATTCACCGGGCAGCGGAACCGGCTCACCATCCGGGCCGTCCGTCCGGAAATGGAATTCACCACAATCGCTTTGGCCTTCACATCCACCGCCATGGAACAGGTGGCGTGGGAAATCGCGTCCAGATTGTTGTGGATCTGGAATTCCATCGTCCGGAAGCGTTCCGCGTAATCAATGCCCTTCTCCGTGAATTCCGCGGTTTCCGCCATGACTTTGACGGCCTGGACAGGATACTTGCCCGCAGCGGTTTCCCCGCTCAGCATGATGGCGGAGGAACCGTCGTACACGGCATTGGCCACGTCAGAGATTTCCGCCCGCGTGGGCCGCGGATTCTGGATCATGCTTTCCAGCATTTCCGTTGCGGTGATCACCCGCTTGCCCAGCATCCGGCATTTGCTGATCAGGTACTTCTGCAGGGCCGGCACCTCCATGAACGGAATCTCCACGCCAAGGTCTCCCCGAGCAACCATGATGCCGTCCGCCACTTCGCAGATTTCCTCAATCTTGTCAACGCCGCTGCGATTCTCGATCTTGGCAATCAGGTCAATGTCCTTCCCGCCGTTGTTATCCAGCAGCTCCCGGATTGCCAGCACGTCCTGCTTGCAGCTGACAAAGGATGCTGCCACGAAATCAATGTCATTTTCGATGCCGAAAAGAAGGTCCTTGGCATCCTGGTCGGACAGGAATTTCTGCTTCAGTACTTTCCCCGGGAAGTTCATGCTCTTCCGGTCGCTCAGCACGCCGCCGCAGGCAACCGTACAGACCACGTCGTCCCCTTTAATCTCGGCCACCTTCAGGATAACCAACCCGTTGTTGATCAGCACGGTATCCCCGGGGTTCAGTTCTTCCGTCAGCTTCCGGTAGGTCACCGCCACCCTGGTTTCATCCCCGACGATATTGTCCGTCGTCAGCGTGAAGGTGGCCCCGTCTTTCAGGGTCACCGGCCCGTTGGCAAAGGTCTTGATCCTGTATTCCGGGCCTTTGGTGTCCAGCATAATGGCGATGGGCAGATTCAGTTTGTCTCTTACCTTTTTGATCAGGTCAATCCGCCGCTGATGCTCTTCCTGGGTTCCGTGGGAAAAGTTCAGGCGGGCCACATTCATGCCTGCCAGGCATAGCGCAGTCAGGGTCTCTTCATCTTCACAGGCCGGGCCAATGGTACAGATAATCTTTGTTTTACGCATAGGTTCCTCCTGATATTCTGCAGTTTTTCTGTACGTCCATTGTATGCCAGGATACTGAAAACGTCAAGAAAAAAAGGGCTTCCGCCCTTTTTATACCGCCCTGGCATAGCTGATTTCACGCAGCCGGTTGTTGTACCGGGAATCCAGGCACATCCAGATCTCCGCATCTTCAAAGCTCCGGAAATTCGGAATTCGCTGGGGCGGGTTCAGACCCACCCGTTCATATTCCATCCGAACATACTGCCAGGGCCGCAGTTCCGGCATTTCATACTCCCCGTCAGAAAGAAACAGCAGCGCCGAATTGATGGACGCGATCGTCTGTGCATTCATGGGTCTTGTCATTTTTATTTCCTCCTTCCGGCTTTTCCGGCCTCTTCCAGAATCCGCATCTGTTTTTCTGTGGGAATCTGGCTGTCTTTCAGTTTTCCGATCACCCGGCCGACGCAGCGCACATCCTGCTGCCCGTCAAAGGTCATCGTCCTGTAGGCAGGATTATGGGAATGCAGCCCGTCTTTCCGGTACTCCTTGATGTATCCTTCCCCGTCCACCAGGAAGATGCCGATCTCCCCGGGTTTCAGCTCTCCCGTGTGCTGCACCAGCACCAGGTCCCCGTCCATAAACGTAGGCGCCATGCTGTCCCCGTTCACGGGAATCACCTCATCGGCCCGTTCGGTGTCCGCATCCCGGATCAGGAACATTTCCTCTCCCCGGGTTTCTTCCAGCATATATCCGGTTCCCGCGGCGGCACACAAGTCGTTCCGGAAGACAGGTATTACCTGTTCCAGGGTTTCCTTCCGAAGCTTTTCCGCCCGTTTCCCGGCCAGCATTTCCATCTGCCACTCAACGATTTCCCGGTCGCCTTCCTCCAGGGCGAGGAATTTCTCCAGCACGCGCTTTTCCACTGCGCTGCGGCTCTCCTTCAGCCCGAAGAAAGCGCCCAGCGGCATTTTCAGGGCCCGGCACAGGTCAGGAACCCGGTCCAGACCCGGCCGGGAATGCCCGGTTTCCCATCCGGCCAGCGTGTTCCGGCTGACCCCCAGCAGGGCGGCCAGCTCCTCCTGGCTGAGCCCGGCCGTTTTCCGGCGGGTGCGGATCACGGCAGCATAATCCGCACCCGCCCTGCCGGCTTTCACATTCCCGGCCATCCGCTCACCCCTTCCGCTTCGATGACTGTATCTTATCACAGTTTGTTTCACATGTCAACATTTTTTATTAATTTTTGTTTATATTTGTAACATTTCCTTCATTTTTACTGCTTCCGGGCAGAAAAAAGCGGCTGTTGTGTTTCAAATCACAACAGCCGCCGTCGACCGCCGGGCTCAGTTTTCCAGCACCACACAGTCCTTCAGGATATAATTGAAAGACGGCTGGGAACTGTTTTCATTCTCCGTAAATCCATTTCGAAGGTCAATGGTGTCATTCGGATCATTCACACGGACACCAGTGTAGTTTCCCCTGAAAACATCCACCCTTCCCGCCTTGAAGTTTTTGATCACGTTGTTCAGCTTCTCTTCGGTTCCGGCGGCCGCCACATAGCGGTTCAGCTCCAGCATCTGAACCCAGTCGTCCGAGAAACCGGCGCTCATGTCCCTGCCGTGGTCATTGCCGGAAACATACGATTCGATTTCCTCATGCTGGATCACGGCGCTGACCGCCCCTTTGATATAGGGGTACCAGAATGTTCTCAGGCTGACCAGCGCCGTGGTGGGCGCAACATCCATCATGCTCTGATGGTATCCCACATAGTACACCCGGGTGCCGTTCTGGGCCGCTTCTTCGCAGGCAATGGCCGGAGCCATGGTATTCGTATGCTGGCTGATGATGATGCATCCCTCTGCAATCAGCTCGCGGGCCCGCTGTTTCTCCAGGTTGTAACTGCTCCAGGTTCCGGTTTTCCGGACGCGCATGGATGCTTCCGGCGCCACGCTGCGGATTCCCAGCAGGAAAGCGGTATAACCCGAAATTACTTCGGCACTGTCGTTAGCCGCCACATAGCCCACCAGGGCATCCTGGGGCCGGATCGCGCCGCTGTCCAGCAGTTCCCTCAGTTTCATACCGGCCACAATTCCCGCCGCGTACCTGGCCTGGTAGATTTCGCCGTTAAACGTATGGTAGTTGGCCGGTTTTCCTTCCATAGTAATTCCCGGCATCGAAATATGGCAGAAGGTCACATCGGGATACTGCTCCGCCAGCTTCACGGGAATCTCCGTGTCCAGATTGATGAACAGCAGTTTGCAGCCTTTGCGGATCAGGTCCAGCATCGGATCCTCCGAATCCTTGCTCAGTACATTGCTCTTACTCATGATTTCGACCTTGTCGCCGAATTCATCCGCCAGCAGATGGGAAGCCTGGACGAAATTCCGGGTATAGGGCGTGCTTTCGTCCTCAGCATACACAAAGCCGACCTTCAGCACGCCGTCGTAAGACGCCTTGTTCCAGAAGCCGAAGAGAAAGCTGCAGGCCACCAGCACCGCCAGGCATACGGCAACCGTCAGAATATGTTTCATCTTCATGCATGCTCGCCTCCCTTCCCGGTTTTCGCCGGTTCATCCGGTTTCGGTGGTTCTGTTTTCGTCGGCGCATCCGGTTTCGGCGGTTCTGTTTTTGCCGTTTCCTCCGGTTTCGGCTGTTTTATTCCCTCCTGCTGCTGTTTTGCTTCCACCGCCACAATCGTGGCGATATTCTGCTTGTTCTCTTCCTGGTTGTTTTCCTGTGCCTGAGCGGTCACATTGTAAATCTTGTTCAGGTCAATCACGCCGTCTTTAATCAGTTTCAGGAGGGCATCCACGAACACGGGGTCAAACTGGGTTCCCCGGCCCTTTTCCAGCTCGCCCAGCACGTAGCTGAAGTCCGTCTGTTTCCGGTATACGCGATTGGCGGTCATGGCGTCAAAAGCGTCCGCCACCCCGATAATCCGCGCATACAGGGGAATCTCGTCGCCCTTGAGGCCGTAAGGATAACCCCGGCCGTCCGGACGCTCATGATGGTAGGTACAGCCTTCGGTCACGTGATCCAGCAGCGTGAAATCCTTCAGGATCTCCGCTCCTTTCAGGGTGTGGGACTTCATGATCGCGTATTCCTCATCCGTCAGCCTGGCAGGCTTGTTCAGAATATTGTCAGGAATAGCGATCTTTCCGATGTCATGCATCCGTGCCGCCCATTCGATCTCATTGCATTCCTTCTCGTTCATGCCGTACTCCTTGGCAATTGCCCTGGAATACAGCGCCACACGGTAACTGTGCTCACTGGTCCGCTCGTCCTTGGCGTCCACCGCGCGGGCGATGGCCAACACGGTCTGTTTGCCCATCTCCGCCTGCCGGTTGGCTTCAGCCAGCTGGCGTTCCATTTTCTGTTCCCGGCGCTTAACCAACAGCCAGGTCACCCAGCCCACCGTGAACATCGGCACCGTCAGGATGTAGAAAATGAACCAGTTGTTGTCGTAGAATTCCTTCTCGCGATAGATCTCGTAGGTCCGTTCTGCCACAATGTTCTGTTTGTTGCTGTCGTACACCGCCAGCCGGAAGGTATAATCCCCGGCCGGCAGATTCGTGTAGATGATGGAGTTCAGGCTGTTCTGCGGCACCACGGTCCATTCGTTCTCGAAGCCCTCCAGCTTGTATCCCACATAGGGTTCCTGGATCGTGAAGTTGATGACCTCAGGGAACAGCTCCAGCCGGCTGACGCCCCGTTCCAGCCGGATGGCCGTGTTCCGGTCCACCCGTTTGGTCACACCATCCAGTTTAACCTTGGGAACACTCATCCGGTAAACCACAGATCCCGAGCTGAACCGATTCGTGTTGATTGCAAACACGCCCGTATCGCAAGCAAGGAACAGGTCCCCGGTTTCGTCGTCAAAATAGCACCAGCTGTTGGCCGTCAGGCTGCTGTTCAGGCCGCGGCGAGAGTCCAGCAGTTCGTAGGTAATTTCATCCTTCCCGCTGAGCAGTTCGCTCCGGTCTGCGATATAGATGCCGGCGCTGGACATGACATAAAGGGTATCCATGCCCTTAATCCAGATATCATAGTTGTTGAAATAGGGGAAATTGCTCAGCTGGCGGATCGTCTCGTCCGTATTCATGTAGCACAGGCCGTTGCTGGTCACGATGAACACGCCGCCGGTCCGGGGATCCCGTATGGTCCGCAAAATGACTTCAGAGCTCAGTCCGTCCGCCCTCGTCATCATTTTCGCCACCTGGCGGTCCTCGATGATGGCAATTCCGTTGCCGTCTGTTCCGGCCAGAATCCGCCCGTCTTCCAGCTCCGTCACCGTCAGGATCATGGAGCTGATCTTTCCTTCGGAGTACAGGATCGTATTCTCCACGGTGTGGTCCCGGATAAAACTGATGCCTGTGTCCCCTGCTGCCAGAATAGTGCCATCACTGAGCTGGGTCACGACCCGGGCCCGGCCGCCGAAAGTGCCGTTTTCCCGGTTATAACGGTACTCATTCCCGTCCTTGTCGATTTCAATCAGCCCGTTGCCGTAGGTGCAGATCCACAGATTGTCCCGGTCGTCCACCAGCATACAGCGGATCCTCTGCCCTTCCAGCAGCTTCGTCCATTCGTTGGTAATCTGTTCGCGCCCGGACAGGTCCACCACATCCAGCCCCTTGTCCGTCCCGATGTAATAGGCCCCTTTCCATTTCACAATGGTGTTGACCACCTGGTTGTCCATGCCTACCGTGCTGTAAATATCCCGGAAATCTGACGGCGCCAGCCGCAGAAGCCCCAGCCGGGAAGAGGTAAACCACAGGTTGCCCTGGTAGTCAATCAGGATTCTGTCGATGGAGTTGTTGAAATCATTGGTGTTGATAATCTGCAGGCGGCCGGCAGCGTCATAATAACCGATCCCGTTGTCCGCACTCACAAACATGGTGCCGTTCTCAAGATAGTACAGGTCCTTGATGCTTTTCAGCTTTCCGGTATCCATGACGCTGATTTCTTCGAAATAGCCTCTGGAAATATCGTAAACATAAATCCGGTTTTCCGATGTTCCGACCAACAGCCTGCCCTGGGGATCAAAGAAGCAGGATTTGTATACCTCGTCGGAATTGGGAATCTGCCGGGAACAGACCACCCGGCCACCCTGAAGCAGGAATAGCGTTCCGCTGTTGCTGATCGCCGCCACATGCCCATATTCATCCGCTGCGGAGTCGTCGGCATAGCTGACTTCCTTCAGCACATTCAGGACCTTCAGGCCGCAGTTCAGGGTCAGGATCTGCATGCTACTGGTGGTTCCGATATAGTAATACCCGTCGGAGCTCTTGATGATTGAGCGGACAGAGTTGGCCGGCAGGCCCTGCGCCTGGTCAATCACGTTGACGATCTCCTCATTGATGCAGATCGACAGGCCGTTGTCGTTCGTCCCGATCCATAGCCGGCCCTCCTCGTCCACATACAGGCAGTTCACGTTCCGGACGGAGTCATAGTTGTCCATCCAGCGGAATTCCCGCCCGTCATAGCGGTACAGGCCGGCATAGGTACCGATCCACAGGATACCGTCATTGGTCTCAGCGATGTCGTTGGCCTCGCCGCAGGGCAGCCCGGAGGCGGAAGAATAAACGGTCTGGACATAATCGTTGTAATTAACATCCTGCAGCGTTCCCGTTTCCGCTGCTTCCGCACGGACAGCCGCCGGCGCCGGCGCCATGCACAGCCCAATGCAGAGCAACACAGCCAGCGCCCCGGCAACGGGATTCATTTCATCCTCTTTCTCTTTTTCCTTCTTTTTCTCGATGTTTTTCAGAATCCCCTGGCGAATTTTCAGAATCAGGTAGACGATGATCAGCAGGGCCAGCTTGTCCAGCAGTTCCAGATACAATTGTCCGAGCGGCAGCGCGAGAAAGCGGGGAACACCCTGTTCCCGCATAAAGCTGATCACAGAATCGCCCCACAGGTTGCCCGTGGCATTGTTGTTCAGCAGAATATTGATCGGTACGCTGGCCACGACCGCGGTAACCGCAGCTGCCGCGCCGGCGCACAGAGTTCCGAACAGGGTCCTCAGCATGTGGTACTTCCCGGCAAAACCGATCAGAATCCCGATGCTGATGCTGACGACACAGTAATACCAGGGATCCCCGTTATACAGGTAAAACAGCAGGTTGGTCGTCGCGCCCACCGCTGCGCCGCAGAAAGGGCCGGCAAAATAGCCCATCAGCATCGTCCCGGCGCAGTCCAGCCACAGCGGCCAGTTATGGGCGCTGGCAAACTGGCTGCCGAAAAAATTCATGGCAAGGCAGGCCAGCACAAAAGCGCAGAATGCCGGGATCTTCCATTTTTTCATCCGTCGTCCCCTCCGATCTTTGTTTCCGGACGGTGCTTATTCCATCTCCAGCTCATCCATGCGGGCCTGTGCCGCCTCAAGCCATTGGTGGTATAAATCTTTTTCGTTCATTTCGTCAATCACGCCGTTGACGAAATACATCAGCTGCAGCTCGCCTTTCTTCCCCGCAATCCGGTCGCCTTCGTATTCCTTGCGCATTTTGAAGGCAACGCCTTCCACCAGCATCAGGTTTTCCTCCGGATGCTCCCGGATATAATCTTCAGCCGTCTCGTAGTCAACACAAGCCGCGTCCGCCAGCCCTTTGCGAACCGCGTCATAGCAGTCCGAAGCGGAACTAACCCGGCGGAACTCCTGATAGTAGATCACGTTTTCCGCCATCAGGCTCTCCTGAATGGACCCGCTCTGGGCGATAATCGTTTTGTCCGCCAGATCATCAATCGTGCGGATCACTTCCACGCTTTCCGACCGGATGATCAGACCGGACCCGGCCGAAGCGCCTGAGTAATAGTATCCCTTGGACAGCTCATTGGTCGTAGCCCGGGAAGGCATGAAGGCCAGAGCGGAAATAGCCAGGTCGCACTCGTCCTCCGCCACCGCTTCCAGAACCCGCGTGAACTCCATGGGCACGATTTCAAGCGACACACCCATGCGCTCCGCAATCATCCGGGCCAACTCCATGTCCGCGCCGGCGAACTGTTCCTGGCCCTCCTTTTTTTCGTCCAAAAATTCCTGGGGCGGAAAATAGGGCTCCGTTGCCACCCGCAGCACGCCCCGTTCCCGGATTTTCCGCAGAACCCCCTCGGCGTTGTCCGGAATTCCGTTCGACACATCCACGGACCCGTCCACGAAATTCATATCGTTTTCCAGGTACTGTTCCTCCTCCGCGCCGGCCGCCGCCAAAAGACAGAAAAGGCTGATCACAGCCAGCCAGAACGCGCAGATTCGCTTCTTGAAATTCAGGTGCATGGTCTCACCTCAATATCGGGGTCCTGCAGAGGCTGATTCCTCCGCAGGACCCTTGTTTTCCGTATGGTATTTTACCAGATGTGCCGCGAAAAATCCACCATTTTCAGCAGTCAATCCGCACATCACCGCTGATGGTGGCTGCCCGGATCTGCAAGCCCGCTTCACTCCCGCCATCAGGGATTTCATTTATAACATCCCCGGATTTGGTAGAGCATTCCGCATGGACACTGCCGATTTCTTCCGGAAGAATGATTTCGACATCCCCGCTGGTGGACTTGGCTTCGATCCGCCGGACGCTGGCATTCTCAATTTCGGCCTTTGAATCTCCGCTGACGGAATGCAGCACCAGCGTATCAACGCATCCGCTGAACTCTGCGTCGCCGCTAACACTCTTGACCTTCAGCGTGCCGAAAATCCCTTCCGCCTCAGCGTCGCCGCTGATGGAACTGATTTCTGCCTCTTCTGCGGAGCCGCTCAGGCTGATGTCGCCGCTGGCCGTTCCCGCGTGAATTTTATCCGCCCTCGTTTCGCCCGTCAGATCCAGGGCAATATCCCCGCTGGCTGTATGCGCATTCATTTCCTGAACAAACGGCGCATGCCAGACAATGTCTCCGCTGGCAGCATTCAGATCCGCCTGCCGGAGCATGCCTTCCGGAATTTCAATCCGTACCGGCTCGGAAGCCGCGAGCTGGGCGCTGACATTCTTCAGCACCTTGCCCACATAGTTCAGAATGCCGTTCAGGCTCAGTTCCGGTTTCTCCTCCGCCCGCACCGCATCCGCGGTCCGGGTGGCCATGTTGACGCCCGTCACGCGCAGTTCCCCGCCGTTCAGCTCCCATGTGATCCGTTCCGGGTCGGCACAGTACATATGCAGCTGCCCGTCCCCACTCCGGCTCACTTCCAGGTTTTGTTCCTTCAGTTCCGTCCGGATCCGTTCAACAGAGGAAAAGCGCCAATGGCCTTTTTCGATTTCACCATCTTCTTTTTCTGCCACCGCCGGGTCTTTCTTCGGATATTCGTCAATGACATCCTTCATGCCCTTCAGGCTTTCCACAATCACGCCGACCGCCTCATCCTCGGTCATCCCGCGGGCAATCAGATCGTCGTAATGCTCCTGGCAGTTGTTCATCACTTCTTCGTGCAGGGCCCGGGTTTCCTCGTTCTCCACCGCGTCCTGGAACAGGATATCCACAATCCGTTTCACCGTGCTGTTCATTTTCCTTCTCCTTCCAACAGTTGATTCAGAACTTCCCTGGTCTCCCGCCAGGTGGCCCTTTCCTGCGCCACCTTTTCCCGACCTTCCGGCGTCAGGCTGTAGTACCGCCTCCGGGCGCCTGTGTTTTCATCCCCCCAGTAGGAACGGATCAGCCCCGCCCCTTCCAGGCGGCGGAACGCTGTATAAAGCGTTGCTTCCTTCAGCTCCACCCGGCCGCCGCTTGCCTCGCTGACTTCCTTGCTGATCTGGTAACCGTATCCGTCCCGCCTGTCCAGATGACACAGGATAATCGGGTCCGTATACCCTCTCAGCAGATCCGCTGATAAATTCATCAGACCACCTCCTTCGCTATTATCATATCCTAATATACATCACCTGTCAATGTATTTTGTTAAATTATTTATATCGCAGACGAAAAAAAACGATCCAACGCCTTATTCTGCTGGAAGTTTTCATTTTATTTCATGGAATTGTTATATTTTCGTGATATACTAAGGCAGACTCCGGGAATTGAAGCCCTGACGGCTTCGTTTTATGGATGGATCATAGAATAAATGAATTCTCCGTCCCCGGATTCTGCAAAGGAGGCCGCTTGCATGAGGTTTACTTTATTGAAAAAATATTTCGCGTTGCTGACAGCTATGCTGCTGCTCTTTTCCGTGGCTCCCGCCCTTGCGCAGGATGCCGTCTGTGAAACCGGCGGTTTTTCCCTGACGCTGCCGGATTCCTTCTCACCGGTTCCGATGCAGCCTTCGGATGACCCTGAACTCTGTTTCTGCTGGCAGGGCGGAAACATCACCGTTCAGGGCTTCGCGGTTCAGATGGGCAAGAAAGTGAAGCTGAAAGACCTGTTCCAAATTCTGACAGAGGATGTGACGGAATACGGCACCCTGACCATCAACGGCAAGGACATGCTCTACGCGTGCGGTCGGGATGACTACGGCCCTTACTATCAGTATTCCTGGCTGAACAAGGGCACCCGGATCGACCTCTATTTCTATTATGAGGGAAAGGATCCCTCGTCCACTGTTCGGGAGATTATCCATTCCCTGGTCCTGAGCAAATAATCCGACACGGCAAAAAAAAAGAGGCGCTGCCTCTTTTTTTGTATGCCTTATTTCCCGGGATAGACAATCAGCGACCGAACGTCATACCCGTCCAGTTTCTTCCGCCCTTCCAGCCCGGCCAGCTCCATCACGAAAGCCGCCCGGACCACTTTCCCGCCGAGCCGCTCGATCAGGTTGATCGCAGCGCGCGCAGATCCGCCCGTTGCAATCAAATCGTCCACCAGCACAACCTTCTGGCCGGGTTTGACGGCGTCTTTATGAATCTCAATTTCCGCCTGACCGTATTCCAGGTCATATTTTTCGGAAATGGTTTCCCGGGGCAGCTTGCCCTTTTTCCGCACCAGTACAAAGCCTTTGTGAAGCCGGTCCGCGATCGGGGTGCCGAAAATGAACCCCCGGGACTCAGGCCCCGCGACCAGGTCAAAATCCAGATCCTTCAGCTGTTCACACAGCCCGTCGATCGCCAGATGAAGGCCATCCGGATCCTGCAGCACAGAAGTAATATCCCGGAACAGAATCCCGGGTTCGGGAAAATCAGGAATCGTTGTTACGTATTCTTCCAGTTTCTTGGCCATATTCATTTCCTCCCGCCTTTTGTCTGTCCAGATTATACCATTCTCCGCCGGACTTCGCAATCAGAATCTGGCGTTTTCAATCCTCTGTATTTGACGGTTTCAATCCTCTGGTTCAGGCATTCCCCTGTCCCCGGCATCCAGCGGTTTTCCGGTCGCTGATTCTGGCGTTTCCCGGTTTCCTGTGCTATACTGGCACCGTTCCGATACTGACTGAAAGGATTCCCTGCATGAAACGATTTGCCGCTTTGATCCTGATTCTCCTCCTTTGCTGCCCACTGGCCGCCGGCGCCTCCGGCACCTGGTATTCTTTTACAGAGGATGCGGTACCCCGGGAGGATCTCGGCTTTCTGGTTCAGGAGTATACCGGCACGGTCACCATCACATTCCTCGGCGACTGCACCCTCGGCGGCGAGGAAAAAACCAAGACCGCATGGTTCGGCTTTGTCCAAACCGTCGGACACGAGGGATTTGCCTATCCCTTCCGGAATCTGCTTTCCCTGACCGGCACGGACGACCTGACCGTGGCCAACCTGGAAGGGGTGCTGTCGGACCGGGATCTTCCCAAAGTCAAAAAGAAATACAACTTCATCGGCCCGACGGCTTTTACGGAGATTCTCCGGGAAGGTTCCGTCGAATGTGTCACCATCGCCAACAACCACTCCCACGATTACGATACCGCCGGCTATAAGGACACGCAGTCCGCATTGACGAATGCCGGCATCGCCTTCTTCGGCACGGACTCTGTTGCTGTCTGGAAAAACAGCGAAGGGCTCCTGATCGGTTTTCTCGGCGTTTCCGGCTCTCTCTCCGGAAACCGGGCTGTCGCTTACCGAAAGAAAGCTGAACTGCTGAAAACTCTCGGCTGTTCTGCCATCATCACGGTCATGCACGCCGGCACAGAGTATCAGGCAACCCCGGACGGTTACCAGAACCAGATCGTCAAAATCGCTGTGGAGAGCGGTTCTTCGCTGATTATCGGCCATCATCCCCATATCGTTCAGGGATACAGTATCGTGGACGGCGTTCCCGTGGTTTACAGTCTCGGCAACTGTTCCTTCGGCGGCAACGGCAATCCCCGGGATTACGACGCCCTTGTGGTCCGTGCGGAGCTGGCCTTTGAGGAAGGCGAACTTGCCTCAGAAACCCTGCGGTTCTTCCCGATTTCCATCTCCGGGGATTCCCGCCGCAACAATTACTCTCCCGTCTTTCTGAAAGGCGAAGATGCCGCCCGGGTCCTGAAAAAGATGGAGGATTCCACCGGCGTCTCCCCAGGCGAATTTGACGAAGAAAAAGGCGCCGGGTTCACTGTCCCGGCACCGTAATCCCTGCATTGCTTTTCCATTCCCCCGGTCCCTCACCGAAGAGGTTCGAAGGGACAATCGGAAGGCCTTTTTGCTCTTTCCCTGACAAGCTCCCCGGATCATCCCCGAAGGGGTTCAAGGGAGCGATCGGAAAGCCCCCTTAGCCTTTCAGCATCTTATCCCATTCCTTTATGATTTCCCGATCATCAAAATAATTGATCCTCATCGCTTTCCGGACCCGCGCCAGCGTGGCGTTGGTTCTTTCCTGCGCCTTCAGCGTCCCGGTCCGAATGATATCGTACACCGTATCGATATCCTTTTCCCACTGGGCCCGGGCCGTACGGATGGGTTCCAGCGTCTCTTCCAGCACATTGATCAGGAACTTTTTGCAGGTTCCGTCCCCAAGGCCGCCCCGGCAGTAATGCGCCTTCATTTCATCCAGATTCGCATAGTCCGGCAGATAGCGCCCGAAGTGCTCATCCGTGCACAGGGCATCCAGATAGGTAAACACCACGTTCCCCTCGAGATGACCCGGATCCTCGATCTTCAGGTGCTGCGGATCGGTGAACATCTTTCCGTTCACCTGCTTCTTCACGGTCTTTGCATCATCGGACAGATAGATGCAGTTTCCCAGGCTCTTGCTCATCTTCGCCTTGCCGTCCACGCCGGGCAGCCGCCGCTGGGTCTCATTTTCGGGAATCATGGCTTTGGGAAGCACCAGCGTTTCGCCGTACACCTTGTTGAATTTCTCCACGATCTCCCGCGTCTGTTCGATCATGGGCAGCTGGTCCTCGCCCACCGGCACCACCGTTGCGTCAAACGCGGTAATGTCTGCCGCCTGGGATACGGGATAGCAGAAGAATCCCGCCGGCAGGCCTTCGTCCTCAAAGCCACGCATCTGGATCTCCGCCTTCACCGTGGGATTCCGGCTCAGCCGCGCCGTGGTCACCAGGTTCAGATAATAAAAGGTCAGCGCATGCAACGCCGGCAGGGCGCTCTGGACACAGATCGTTGTCTTCTCCGGGTCCAGCCCCACGCTCAGGTAATCAAGCACTACATTGATAATGTTCTCCCGGATCTTTCCGGGGTTGTCCGCATTATCCGTCAGCGCCTGGTCATCCGCGATCAGAATATTGATTTCATCAAACTTTCCGGAATTCTGCAGCTCCACCCGGCGCTTCAGGCTTCCGACATAATGTCCCAGATGAAGCCGCCCCGTGGGCCGGTCACCGGTCAGGATAATCTGTTTCTGTTCCGCCATATCAATCGACATCCTTCCGTTTGCTCACTTTCCGCCTATTCTATCACAGGTTCCTGAAAATGGAAAGAGGCCTGCCAATATCCGAATAAGCTTCCCGTCTTCTAAGGCCCTGGCACTCCCTGCCTCTGTGGGATTCCCCGGCAGAAAAAAACCGTGCAGCCGGAATCCGGTTACACGATGAATGGGTTTTCCTGTTTTTTCCGTAATGGCTTCAGGGATGTCAAACCGGCCCATCCGGCTGGCTGGCGGGCAGTAGCCTTTCTGCTGTCTCAGAAACGAATTTCGTCCAGGCTGTAACGGAGCACTTCATCCGGAGCGCTGTCATCCATGGGCATTTCAATCCAGGGATGTTCGTAACGCTCCCGCATGACAGACGACTCCGCGGAGATCTTCTTCTCCTCTTCCGGCATGGTTCCGTTCCCTCTTTCTCACCCGTTCATGGCTGGGTTGTTTTTCAAACCGGGAACGATTCTACTAAAAAACGTGCAGCTTTGGCAATGCCTTTTCTGGTCAATTTTGAGCATATTTTGTATTTCTCGTGCTCTGTTTCCACAACTCCTTGTTTTTAAGACCTTCCGGGTTTTCCCGTCCCGTGCTCCATTCCGGATCATGGCCCGATACGCCCGTCCCGACTGTTACTGCCCACGCTCTGCCTTCATCTGCTTCTTGCATTCGTACATCTGCTGGTCCGCCCGTTTGAAAACACTTTCCATATCCCTGTCCACCGCAGGATCAAACAGTGCGTAGCCGACCGCCGCGGATACCCGTTCCCAAGGATGTTCCTCCTGTTCTGTTTCCTGCATACTCCTGTTCAGGTTTTCCTTCAGTTCCTCCAGATGCTCATAATCATGATTGGAAAAGATGACGATAAATTCATCCCCGCCGATCCGGAAAACCGAGGAGTGCTGGAAAACGGAGCAGATGATCCGGCAGAGCTTCTGGAGCATGTTATTTCCGTATTCATGCCCGTAGGTATCATTGGTTTTCTTCAGGTAGTTCAGGTCGACCATGGCCAGGCCGAAATCGGTTTTTCCGTCCCGGATCTCCTGGTTCACCTTTTCAAGCTCAATATCATAAGCGCGCTTGTTCCGGACCTTGGTCAGGGCATCAATATTGGCCGCCTTGTCCATTTCCTCCGCATGTTCCCGGGTGGCAACCAGGGCTTGGGTCGTCTCCAGGATCTGTGTGATATGGTCGTTGATGTTCTGCTCCATCTGTTTCATGGAGTTGGACAAAGTTTCGATCTCATCCCCGGTATGGATCTGCAGCTGGGAGAATTCGTGGTGGATGGCAGAGTTTCCGCTGCTCCAGTATTTCACGGAGGTATCGGACAGCTTGTTGATCGGCCGGATGATCGTCCTTTCGATCATCAGGATACTGACGGTGATCGCCACCACTGCCAGGCCAAGCATCGCGCCGAGCGCAATCAACAGAAAACGGTTCCGCTGCGCCATCACCTCGTTCATAGACAGCTCGGTGGCCGCGAAGGCCACCAGTTCGCCGTCCGCATAAACAGGGCTTCCCGCGGCCACCACCCAGCCGTATTCATCGGTATTGGTGATATCCGCTTCCAGCTTGTGCTCCGGATCCCGCATCGCAGCGAAATCCACCTCGTACATAATCGGGTCAAAGCAGCCGGGAGCACAGTAGTCGTCGTAGGATGCATCCACCAGATAGATGGTGCTTTCCGTGTCCAGATCGAACCAGATCAGGTATGCAGCTTCCAGATGGTTGTTGTCCTGAATGATCCGCAGCTTCTGAATGATTTCTTTGAACTCTTCGGAGTCCTCAATGCCCCGGTAGTTCTTCAGATAGGCTTCGAATTCCGGTGTTCCCCATTCTTCCGTGCTGACCTTGTTCTCCGTCGCCCGGTAAATTTCCATCACCCGGTCCCGAACGCTTTTTACGTCCTGCGGATCCAGCAGGGCGGCTTCCATGTCCGACAGTTCCCTGGTCCTGCTGAGATACATGGTCCGGTTGATGTCACTCAGCCCTTTATAGCAGAACAGGGCAGACAGCAGGATGATCGCCACAATAATCGATACGATCAGGATAATCAGCTTTTTCTTCAGTGAAAAGCGGGTTGCTGTTTTCGCGTCGGGCATGATCTCAGTCCCCTTCCTTTTCTTGTCCGTCGGCTGTCATTTTTCCATCTCGTGCCAGGTTTCCCCGCCCCACACGGATGCGGACAATCCCAGGTCACGGAATCCCATTTTCCGGTACATGCCCACCAGATGGTCCAGGCATGTGAGCACAAGCCGCCTCCCCTTCATCTGTTCCGAATAGGTGCGCATCAGTTCCCGGCCCAGGCCCCGTCCCCTGTATTCCGGCAGCACATCCAGGCCGAGAATCATCACGTTTTTCCCGTCGGGATCATGGATGGAGGCGTCTGTGAAAAACTCATCCCGGAAGCATTCCTCATTGGTGGCAATACCGTTAATGAAGCCGGCAATCCGCCCATGATCCTCCGCCACCCAGAAGAAATCCGCCGCCGCAGCAATCCGTGGAATCATATATTCCCGCTTGCAGGCTTCATTGGGCGGAAAGCAGATTTTCTCAATCTCCACCGCCTGTTCCGCTTCCTCCTGCCGAATGGTCCGGAAGATGAAAGTACTGGGCTTCAGTTCCCCGCGCAGCCAGTGTTTCCGGCAGAGAGCAGTATAGCTTTCGTTTCCGCCCAGCTGGATCTGTGCGCCGGTTTTGACCACTTTCCCGTCCGCGATCCGGGCGTTCCAGGTCGCCTTCTTGCCGCACCAGCAGACGGTTTTAACTTCCTCAATGCTGTCCGCCCAGGCCAGCAGCCAGTGGGAGCCTTCAAACAGATTTCCCTGAAAATCCGCCCGGAGCCCGTAAGCCACCACCGGCACATTCAGGTCGTCCACGATCAGTACCAGCTTTTCCACCTGTTCCTTTGTCAGAAACTGCGCTTCATCAACAATAATGCAGTCATGCTTCGCGGCTTCCTCCAGCGTCAGGTCCTCAATATACACGCATGGCGCGGACAGGCCGGAGCGGCTGGCAATGATCCTGGCCCCATCGCGGTTTTCCATCGCCGGTTTTACCAGCAGGGCGGACTGCCCGCGCTCCCGGTAATTGTACTGCACCATGATTGCGTTGGCCGTTTTGGAGCTGCCCATGGCTCCGTACCGAAAATAGAGTTTCGCCATGCATATTCTCTCCTGTTCAAAATCCTTTCTTTCTTTTTATCATGCCGAAAAGACAGGTGTCAACATTTTTTGGTATATTCTTCCATAAAGCAGGAAAACCATGAGGAACTGAACAAAAAATGAGTGGGTGAATTCCGGTTTTTCCCTTGACGGCAGTCCGCTGCAAAGCTAAAGTCATCAGGTCGGAACCTTTGGGACGGTTCCCGCGGGTCCTGCAGGAAATGCAGTCCGGATGCCGAAGCAGACGCCACGGGAATCCTGTTCTTTTCAGGAATATAACTGCAATCAGGAAAGGGAGAAGAAGCATGAATACTGTATTGGTCACAGGCGCCTCCGGCGGGCTGGGCATCAGCCTTGTGCGCGAATACCTGTCCCGGGGGTTCAAAGTCTTCGGTGCGGATGTGGTGCGCCGCCCGGAGACAGACAGCCAGCTCAGGGAAGCCGGCGGCAGGTATGTCTTTTTCGAAACAGATGTGTCGAATCCAGAATCCGTGAACCGTCTGGCCGAGCTGGTCAGCCATGAAACGGATGCATTGGATATCCTGATCAATGCCGCCGGCATTATCCGCCCCGAAAGCGAATTCCTGCTGGAGGATTTTGATATTGAGGGCTCCAAAAAGCTGTTTGACGTGAATGCGCTCGGCCCGCTTCGGGTCACCAAAGCGTTGATCGGCCTTTTGCGCCGCGGCAGCAAAAAGCTCCTGGTCAACATCTCGTCAGAAGCCGGCAGCATGACCTCCCACGCGGACTATATCAACCGCTATGACTACTGCATGTCCAAAGCCGCGCTGAATATCCAGTCCGTGATTCTGCAGCGCTATCTGAAACCGGAAGGAATCCGCGTCCTGCTGTTCAACCCCGGCTGGATGCATACGCCCATGGGCGGGCCTGACGCACCGGTCAACCCGGATGATTCCGCCCGCGGCATCGCCGACCTTTCCGAATCCCTGCGCAGCAGGCCCGACAGCTATATGTACTGGAACTATAACGGAACCGAGCGCCCCTGGTGAGCCATGGGAGCAGCTCCCGGCGAGAAGGCCGGAAGAACCATTCCTCCAGCCCGGGAAACGAACAAAAAATGAGCGGTCATTTTCCTGTTTTTCCCTTGACGTGATTCCGCGTGAAGACTATAATGCGATATCCTGCCGGACACGCAGGATGAAAGGACGCGTACGCATGCGGAACCATTTTCGGAAACCCGGGCCGTCTTCCCTGTCCCTTCTGTATGACGAATTTCAGCTGCCGAAAATCATCCGCCGGAGCCTGAACCTGATTCTGATCGGCAATATTTTCGGCAACCTGCACGGGATTATCTGCGGCGGCGGCACGACAGCCATGGTCGGCCTGGCCAATGAACTGCAGGCCGGGGACTTGGCTTTCGGACTGATCAACGGCATCCCGCAGGCCGCAGCCCTCCTGCAGATTCCTTTCTCCATCCTGGTCAACCGTACCCATCAGCGAAAAAAATATATGCTGACCCTGGGGATGTTTTCCCGGGCCCTGTGGATGCTCTTCGGGCTGATTCCACTGATCGTGCCCGCCAATCCCGCCTGGCTGCCCCTGTGGACCATGATCTTCCTGCTGGGCATTTCCTCCTGCTGCGGCTCGGTCATCAATGTCTGCTGGCTTCCCTGGTTTTCCGACCTGGCGCCTGCCCGGCTCCGGGGGCGGTGGTTTTCTTTCCGGGATATGCTGGTCGCCGGCGTCAACCTGGCCTTCGGCCTGCTGGTCGCCTGGATGCTGGATACCCTGCCCGTCTATAACCGGTATATCATCGTCTTTGCTCTGGGCGGTTTCCTGGGCATGCTGGACATGCTCTGCTTCGGGTTCTGCAAGGAGCAGTATAATGACCCGCCCCGGAAACTCAGAATCGGCGCCGTACTGAAAAGCATCCGGCAAAACCGCCCGTTCTGCCGCCTGGTTATCATGTGGACAGCCTGGTGCTTCACCTCCAACCTCGCCGCGCCTTATCTGGGCCGTTATTCCATCAATGACCTGGGCCTTTCCTTTATGCAGATGACCGTCTTCGGCACCGCAGCCCAGGCCATCGCGGTCGTGCTGGTCATGGCGCGCTGGGGCAAAGCCCTAAACCGGTACGGCTGCCGGAGCGTGATGCTGGTCTCCACGATCGCCACTTCCCTGACGGATGCCTTCTATCTCTTTGCCGTCCCGGGCAGCATCCTGCCGGTCCTTCTGCGCAATTTCATCGGCGCCGCCTGCTGGAGCGGCTGCAACCTGGCCGCCAACAGCATGCAGCTGTCCGCTTCCCCGGATGAAGGGCGCCCGTCCTATATTGCCGTCTTCGCCTGCATCACGTCCCTGGTCGGAGTCGCCCTGGGCACGCTCTGCGGCGGCGCCCTGCTCGAAGGCTGGGAAAACGCAGGCTGGTTCTCCGCCGGTCCCGACCGTGTCCAGGTACTGGTCCTTCTCGGAGTCGTGCTTCGTTTGCTGGTGGCCCTGTTCCTGGTTCCGCCGCTGGAAAATGACCGGGACGGCACCCCGAAGCAGATGCTGGCCGCAGTGCTTGCCCGGTTCAGAGGAAAGCGCATGCCGTTGTAAGGCAGGCAGCCAGTCAGCCATCCGAATAATGATGCAGCCTGTCAAATTGTAATACGGCCCGCCAAATCCTTTCTTGTTCCAAGCCGAATGAAATGGTACAATATCCCCAGAAGGAAGCAGGCATCATCATCACCCCATTACGGGAGGAGGACAATTGCATGAAGGATTTTCTGTTCGGAGCGGATTATTATCCGGAGCACTGGCCGCGCAGCCGCTGGGAAACCGACGCGGTCATGATGCGGGATATGGGACTGGACGTTGTGCGCCTGGCTGAGTTCTCCTGGTTCAAGCTGGAACCGGAGGAGGGAAAGTTTGATTTTGCCTGGCTGGATGAGGCGCTGGAGGTTCTGGGCCGGGCAGGCATCAAAGCAATTCTCGGCACGCCAACCGCAGCCCCGCCGGCCTGGATCATCGCATCAGACCCTTCCATCGAGCCGGTGGATTCCCAGGGGCGGGTGCACCATTTCGGCGGCCGCCACCACGACTGCCAGTCCAATCAGACATACCGGAAACATATCGCCCGTTTTGTCACCGCCTTCGCGGACCATTTCGGAAAGAACGAACATGTCATCGGCTGGCAGATTGACAACGAGCTGGGCAACAGCCACGATGATTTCTGCCACTGTCCCTCCTGCCAGGCCCGCTTCCGGGAATGGCTGAAGGGAAAATACGGCACGGCGGAGGCCCTGAACCGGGCCTGGGGCACGGAATTCTGGTCCCAGGGATACCAGGATTTCAGCCAGGTCACTTCCCCGATGATAACCGCTACCGGCGGCAATCCCTCCCGGGATCTGGACTGGCGCCGCTTCTGCGCCGATCTGGTGCTGGAGTTTCATGAGTTCCAGGCAAAGATCATCCGCCCCCGCTCCCCGGGCCGGTTCATCACCCATAACCTCATGGGCTTCTGTGATAAATTCCGCTATGACGAGCTGGCGAAAATGCTTGAATTTGTCTCTCAGGACCAGTATCCCGGCGGCCATTTCCGACCGAACCCTTCGGCTGACCGTTCTGCCGAAATGGCGGCTGAACTGGACTTTGTCCGCGGGCTGAAGGACCAGCCCTTCTCCGTCATGGAGCAGCAGTCCTCCATCACCGGCTGGGAAATCCTCGGCCGGGCGCCGAAACCCGGCCAGCTGGCCCTCTGGTCCCTGCAGACCGTCGCCCACGGGGCAGACGCAGTCATCTGGTTCCGCTGGCGTTCCTGCGCCATGGGCATGGAACAGTACTGGCACGGGCTCCTGCCCCACAGCGGCATCCCGGGCCGCAATTTTGAGGAATTGAGCGCTTTCGTCCGCCAGCTGAAGCCGCTGCTCCGCGACATGCAGGGCGCGATGCCGGAAAAGCAGGCCGCCATTCTCTTTTCCTATGACCAGGAATGGGCCGCGAGGATTCAGCCCCATCATCCCGATCTGAGCTATACAGGGCATCTGATGAGCTACTACCGGGCGCTGCATGCCCGGAACATCCCTGTGGACTTCACCTTCCCGGACCGGGACTGGTCCGCTTACAAGCTCCTGATTGCCCCGCTCTGGTTCCTGGCGGATCCCGGAGAGAATGAAAAGTTCCGGAATTATGTCAAGGCCGGCGGCACCCTGGTACTGACCTGCCGTTCCGGCATCAAGCACCCGTCCAACCTGTGCATTACGGACCTTCCGCTCCCCGCCGGCCTGACGGACCTCGCCGGCATTGAGGTGGATGAATATGACTGCCTCCGGGACTGCGAAAACACGGTGCTCTGGGAAGGACACGCCTATCCCTGCCTGAAATGGTGTGACATCATGCATACCGTTTCGGCGGAAGTCCGGGGAACCTGGGGCGGTGAGTTCTATGCCGGCACCCCGGCCATTACCCGCAACGCTTACGGTTCCGGCGCCGTATGGTATGTCGGCACAGAAATGGGTGATGATCTGGCCCTGGCCGTCATCCAGGCACTGGAAAAAGAATGCGGCCTGTCCTCCGCAGGCACTGCGGATAAAGGCGTAGAAATCACGGTCCGCCGCAAAGAAAAAAGCTCCTGGCTTTTCGTCCTGAACCATACGGACGAATCCCGGAGCGTGGATATTCCCAAAGGCTGGCACCTGCTGCAGGGGACAGAAGGCCCCGTGCTGCCGCCCTTTGGGTTCCGTATTTATTCCAAAGAAAAGTAAAAACCTTCCCATCCGTTTATCGGGCTGGAAAGCGGAATTGCGCTGTTTCCCGGCCCGTTTGTTTATTATGCTCTTTCGCAGTACAGATCCGTCACCGCCGCTTCCGCCAGTTCCTCCGGATTTGCACCCGGGCGGATCCATTCCCGGATCATGCGATCCGGCAAAATCAGGGGCATCCGGTCGTGAATGAACCGGATCTCCTCCCCTGCCTCCCGGGTCAGAACCACATAGCACGGCAACCCGTCCTCCATCCGGTACAGGCCGCAGAGCCATGCCATCCGCTTTTCCTTCGGCCTCAGCAGGTATCGGTCCCCCGTGCTTTTCTTCCCTTCGGGGCTTACCCGGTGCTCCCATTCATAATACCAGGAAGCGGGAATCGCGCAGCGGTGTCCCTGCCACGCCTCACGGAACGTTGGCTTCTGCGCGGCTGTTTCCGACCGGGCGTTGATCAGCAGGGTCTTTTCCCGAAACCCCCAACGCATGGGAAACACAGCCCGCTGCCCTTTCCTGTTGGAGGCAACCACCGGGGCTGCCATTGTCGGCCTGATTTCCCCGCAGGCCGGGACCAGGCCTTTTTGCTGAAAGGCCGGAACCAATGCTGAACGGTTCATTTCCTCAATGATCGGCAGCAGCTCCGGGGAATACTCCATATAGTATCGGCAGCACATCCCTTCTGCCTCCTTCTTACCTGGTGATAAACGCCAGAATCTGCCGGTATACCTCTTCCCGTCCGTTCTCGTTCAGAATTTCATGCCGCATGCCGTCCGGCACAATAGTGCTCAGGTTGCCGAATCCGGCACTCCTCAGCACTGATTCTGAATTGGCCCGCCCCTTTTCCCCGCCGGTGCAGGGATCCGCGCTTCCGGAAATCAGCAGAATCGGCAGGTCTTTTTTCACGTTTTCGTATCCTTTCCCGTCCGCCATCTGCTGAATCAGGCGGAACATGGCATGGTAGCTCCCCAGGGTGAAGGGAACACCGCACAGAGGGTCCGCCATATATTGCTTCACGTTCTCCGGGTTGGCTGACAGCCAGTCCAGATCGCTTTTCCGGTTCGGCACCGCTTTGGAAAACGGTCCGAGGACCATGCTGTCAATCAGCCCGCTGTGCCCCTTTCCTCCTTTGAAGGCCCTCAGAAAACCGGCCAGCGCGGCGCCGATACCGGCTGCGGCATTGGGATTCGGATACCCGGAGAGCACCACAGAAGCAAAGTCCCTGCTATGCACCTTCAGCAGCACCCGGGCGATGATTGTGCCCATGGAATGAGCAAACAGAATCACCGGGAGCCCCGGCCATGCTTTCCGGATCATGTCCAGCTTCGTTTCCTCATCCTCCAGCAGCAGCTTATCTCCATCCTGATCGGCAATATGGCTCACCGCTGCCGCCTTCGGTCCGTGTCCCCGCAGGTCCGCGGTTACCACAGTGTATCCGGCTCCCTGCAGGTATTCCGCAAAGGGCCGGTAGCGCCCCTGATGCTCTTCCATGCCGTGGATGCACATGACAGCGGCTTTTGCTTTCTCCGCCTCATAAACCCGCA
This sequence comes from Clostridia bacterium, assembly GCA_017404985.1. Classification (GTDB taxonomy): domain Bacteria; phylum Bacillota; class Clostridia; order Christensenellales; family Aristaeellaceae; genus Aristaeella. The sequence goes on from JAFRBK010000011.1 coordinate 73,928, forward strand.
GGGTAAGCCCTGCCCCGTCCTTTGCATTCAGCATCCTTTCCGTATAGCCCATCCGGTGCTCCTTTCCCGGCGCCCTCCGCCGGTTTTTCTCCTTTTTCCTGTACCAGTATACCATGAATCCTTTCCCTTCGAAAACCCGGCAAAACCATCTTGTTCTTGACCCAGCACCCACCGGATGAGTACAATGGAAGGGCATCCGCCGGGTTGCAAGCCCGCGGAGCATTTCATGGAGGAAAGAAATTATGCCAGCGGCAAAAGAAAAGAAAGCGATCGCATCGGCGCCATCGAATCCGGAACCGGAAATAAAAAAAGCCAGGCCTGCGGCCGGTGTGGCAAAACATGTCCTGAACCTGATGAAAAACAAACTGATCGCATCCCTGATGCTGTTCGGCCAGGGCATTCTGTTCCTTGTTTCCCCCTCCGGGAACATGGAGGGAACGATCCGGATTTCGGCATCGATCGTGATTGCGGCCTGCCTGGCCTTTCTCCTGATCCATCTTCTCCAAAAGAACAGAAGCAAATCGGACATCGCCATCGCCATCCTGAACGGGCTGATTATTCTGCCGGCCGCATTCTGCCTGATTTCCCCAACAACCGTTGAGCCTTATGTAAAAATCGTTGTGGGCGGCATGACTGTTCTGCTCAGTCTGGTGAACCTGTTTGAAACCATGAAGATCAAGAAGAAAAAGGACTGGAAGTTTGTGGTCAGCGTTCTCGGCGCCGTTGCCATGATCGGGCTGGGCATTGTCACCATCCTGGCTGACGAGGCCGGCATTGCCCTGACCCAGCGGATCATCGGAGTATTCCTGGTGCTGAACGCCCTGGCCAGTCTCTGGTACCTGGCCCAGCTGCATCAGGAAAAAAAGCGTATGGAAGCACAGCTGAAAGCCGCCGCCTGATGCCGGCTTTCCGGCCATAAAAAAGATGCCCGTCCTGTTCGGAAAGGGCATCTTTTTTGCTTCCGTTGCTTATTTCATCATGTCCAGAACCTTCTTGAGTTCCTCGGACACAGCACTGGTGGTCTTTTCATCCTGGTCGGGCAAGTCCTTGATAATTCCCCAGAGGCCCATGTTGCAGTCCTTCAGATTTTGGGAAAGAATCGGTGCAACGTCCGGGTTTTCCTTTGCCTTGTCCTGGATCCTCTTCATCAGGTTGGCAGACGCGAAGGCCATCATCACGCACAGTGCGATGGCGATCGCGCCGGTCACGATGGCGCCCATGCCTTTCCCGTCACGTTTGCGGCTGAACACGCCCAGCAGCACACCGATCAGCGCCAGCACACCGGAGCCGATCGCACCGTATACGCCGAAAACAAAACCAAGGAGCACCGCTCCGACGATTCCGAGAATTCCCAGAATCACACCAAAAATACGCATAGTGTTTATTCTCCTTTTCCTCTGTATATCTGGTCGTTTTACTTCACGTCCCTCCGGTCAAACACCCGGATGGCCAGCGGCAGGAAAATGGCCGCCGTCACCGCAGCAGAAACCAGGGCCCGTACCGTATCCGGCCTGGCCTGCATCATCAGCATATCCGGCATATAGGGAATCACACTGAAGGAAGGATTCCCCAGAATCGTCTGCAGGCCCTTATCGATCCCCAGGTAAATCAGGTTCATCGCCTGCAGGCCGATCAACACCGCCAGCAGCACACCAAGAGCCTTGTTCCTCAGGCTGGATGTCACCAGAACCAGCAGGGAGCAGATACTCTGCAGCAGCACCAGCTTCAGCAGGAAGGTGAAGACAGCGGAAAGGATCTGGTCATCCGGAACAATCCGTATAAAAATGCAGGTGCCAATCACATTGCCGACCAGCGCGGCCACCATGAACACCAGGTTATGGGGAATCACGGCCAGGAACCGGCTCAGGATGCTGTATCCCTTCTTCGGCATCTGCCCGGCGATATTCTTGATATAACCGTTTTCCATGTCCGCATAGAAGAAGAAAACAACGGACAGCATAACCAGCATGGAGGTCAACCCGTTCAGCGGGCTGGCAATCATGGAGGAAAGCTCAGTTTCCTTGGGCAAAACAGCCTCCGCGCCGGAACCGAAGAGTTTACCCAGGTCAACCAGGAGCTTGGCCAGGGGCGTCTCCCCCAACCCGACGGCAAAGGCAAGGATCAGGCACACTTTGAAGCTTTTTGCCCGCCACATCCGGTACAGGTCCATGCGAAGCAGATTACCCATTGTGCTCGCCACCTCCCGTCACGCCCAGGTAGTAGTCCTCCAGTGATACGCTGTTGATGCTCATTTCCTTCAGGGCGATACCGGCAGTCACGATGGCTTTGGCCATCTCCGCGGTTTCGTCCAGCTTTTCATCCACGCGAAGGCTGCCATCCGGCTGCTCCGCGATCCGCGCGATACCGATCCCTCTCAGGACGTTCTCCGCTGCACCGGCATTATCCGTGCGAATGATCACATGCCGGCCGCTGCGGATATGCAGCTCTTCCGCGGTGAATTCATCCAACAGTTCCCCTTCGTTGATAATCCCATAGAAGTCTGCCACTTTGGCCAGCTCGTCCAGAATGTGGCTGGAAATCATGATGGTGATGCCCCGTTCATCCCGCAGCTTCACCAGCGACTGGCGGACTTCAACGATGCCCTGGGGATCCAGGCCGTTGATGGGCTCATCCAGTATCAGCATCTTCGGATCCCCCACCAGCGCCAGGCCAATGCCAAGCCGCTGCCGCATACCCAGGGAATAGTTGCCTGCACCCTTTTTCCGGTCCGTATTTTCCAGGCCGATGGTCTTCAGCAAGTTTTCCACGTAACCTTTGGGGTTAATCCCCATGCCGATGCACTTGATTTTCAGGTTTTCATAGGCGGACAGCCGGGGATAGATACCGGGAGCCTCAATCAGCACGCCCACGTTCCGGAGCATTTTGCCCATGGCCCGCCCGGTCTCCCCGAACAGGGAATAGCTTCCGGACGTCGGAGTGCTCAGGCCGCTGATCATACGCATGATGGTGGTCTTCCCCGCGCCGTTCCTGCCGATCAGGCCATAGATTTTCCCTTCCGGAACATGCATGCTGACTTCCTTCACAGCTGCTTTCTGGCCGTATTTCTTGGTCAGTTTCTGTGTTTCAAGTATGTATTCCATGAAACCTCCTTTTCCCCGAGCCTTCAGCCTGTCATGAATCAGGCCTTTGTTTCCCGGGTATTTACAAATTCTATCAATTTGGTTTTTGGATGTCAAGCAAACCGCCCGGCATTTCATATGTTCCGGTTGCTTTGCAGCCGTGCAGATGATAAGATAAATAAGGCACAAATGAGACCGGGGACACCGCTGACGAAGGCGATGATAAGAATCAGGGAAATATATCTCAGGAAAACGCGGATCAGGGAAAGAACGAAGCAGTCAGAAAACTGCTGAATCATCATCAACCATCCGGAGGAATGGAATATGAAAAAACTGCTTACCGTCCTGCTATGCCTTCTGTGGTGCTTCTCCTGCGCCTGCGCTGAAACGCCTGCCGCCGGTGAAACAGCTCCAGACTACACCGCCCTGCTGGCTGACATGAGAATCGCTTACTTTTCCCCTACCGAAGAAAACATCCGGAAGCTGAATACTGACGCAGACCGGATGAACGATCCCCTTGCCCGTTCCATCGCAGACCAGTGGATCAGCGTCTGGCTGGACCCGGAATGCCATCTCAGCCTGTACGGAGCGGACGATCCCGCCCAGCTGCCGGTCAGGGGCCGGCACGCGTTTGTGGTGCTGGGCTTTCAGCTGATGAACGGTGAAATGACCGATGAACTGATGGGCCGGTGTCAAGCAGCCGCTGCCGCCGCATCGGCTTTCCCGGACTCGATTCTCGTCTGTACCGGCGGCGCAACCGGCTCAAACAATCCGGAAAAACATACCGAAGCGGGAATGATGAAGGCTTATCTGTCAGAGGAATGCGGAATCGCACCGGAAAGGATTCTGACAGATGAAAAGGCCAGGACCACCCTGGAGAACGCTGTGAACACCATGGCCATTCTACAGGAGCAGCATATTGAAACCATTACCATCGTTACCTCCGCCTATCACCAGAAAAGGGGCCAGACCCTCTACAACGCGGTATCAGGCATGCTGGGCCAGGCCAGCGGCTATTCGGTGGAGATCGTCGGCAATTACAGCTGGCCCACCGGGAATGACGAGCAGAAGGAACCGTCAGAGATGAACTCCACCCTCTATCAGCTTGCCGCCATCCTGGTTTCCTCTTCCGCTGCCGCCCAATAAGCATTCTTTTCACGGAGGAACCGGTTCATGAACGATATCACTTATGTCGGAAAACACGGCGTTTCCTATAATGTCTCCCGCCATGCCCATGAGAGCTGGGAATTTGTTTACTGTACAGCCGGCTCCGGCGCCTTCGTCTTTGACGACCGGACCCTGCGCTACGGTGAGGGCGACGTGGTCTGCATTCCCCCGCTTGTTCCCCATGCCAACGACAGCGAGGAAGGCTTCCAGAACATCCATATCAATATGGTCTCCCCTGTCTTTTCCGTTCCGGGGCCCGCGGTCATCTCCGATGAGCCGAACCGCTTTCTGCTGAATGCCTTCACCGCCGCCCTTTTTCATTTCTATTCCGACCGGAACGGCAGCGCTGCCCTGCTTTCCCTCTACGGAGACCTGATCAGCTGCATCCTGGCGTCCCTCCAGAAGGACAAAGTTCTGACGCCTGTCGTCGCCCAGGTGGAAAACAACATCATCGCCAATTATGCCGATCCGGATTATGAGCTGGATGCCTACCTTCATTCCCTGCCCTTCAGCTATGATTATCTGCGCAAGCTTTTCCAGCGGGAGCTGGGCGTCACGCCCCACCGCTATCTGATTGACAAGCGGCTTCAGCTCGCCTCCGAACTCCTGATGAGCAACGAGGTGACCGGGGTCAACACGATTTCGGAAATCGCTCCGCTCTGCGGTTTTCACGATCCCCTCTATCTGTCCAAAATGTTCAAGAAAAAGTACGGCGTCGCTCCCCGAAGTTACCAGGCCTCCCAGGCCTCCGGCACAGCTGCACCACACCAAAACAGCGAAAATGTGAAAATCATGATGGAATAGTTTTTGTCCGTTGTTCCCATCTTTTCCTTCCTGTCCGGCAAAAAACTGCTATAATATTTTCGTTTGCGGGCCGGTATCGGAAGCAAACGGAGTCTGTTTTTTTCCGGGGAACAGCCTTCCCCGTTCGCTGTTTTTTCTGAATTCGTTGTTTACGGAGAGCATTTATTGTGAAAGACCTGATCAAAAAAGCCCGGAGCTCCGCTGCCAATATCGGCGCCAGATCCATCCTCATCGCTCTGGTGGTTTTTCTGCTTACCGCCGGCATCGCCGTATATGTCGGCATCCGGCTCACAGCCACGGAAAAAACGCTGCTGCTGCACCAGGGCAAGCTGAATACCCAGGAAGCCGCCATGGAATACGACCGCTGCCTGCTGACCCGCGTAAACATCGTCACCCTGGTCGGTCGCACGGTGGAAAACATGCTGGCTTCCGGCTCCAGCAATGAAAAAATCGAAGCATATCTGACGGACCAGACCAATAATATCATCGCCACGCTGGACCCCAGCACCACCGGCTTATACGGATGGATCAACAGGGAATATCTGGATGGCGCCGGATGGGTGCCGGAGGCTGATTATGTCCCGACCGAGCGTCCCTGGTATACCCAGACGATGGCATCGGATCAGGAGATCACCTTTGTGGAGCCGTACCTGGATCTGCAGACGAACACCATCATGATGACGATCACGGACCTCATGAAGGACGGCGAGAGTGTCCTGGCCATGGACGTGAGCCTGGATCCCATTCAGAAAATCGTGGAGGATGTCGCCTCCTCAACGGAAGGCAGCCACGCCTTTGTGCTGGACAAGGAAGGCATGGTCGTCGCCCATTCGGATATCACCCAGCTGGGCAGAAACTATCTGTCTGAAACGGATACCATCGGCAACGTATATCCTGATGCGGCTGGGCGGGGATGAATTCTGCGTTTATGCCGTCGGCATCAACCAGCAGGAGATGGGAGAATCCATAATCTCCCGCCTTTTTGAGCGGATCGGCAGCCTGCAGATTCCGGAAATCCCCAGGGGAATGATCAGCGTCAGCGCCGGGGCCGTTCTTCATGCCGGCGGGCAGGAAACCACCTTCGCGGACCTGTATTCCTGCGCGGACAGCGCGATGTATGAAAGCAAACAAACCTCCGGCAACAGCCTGACATTCAAATCTCTGTAATTTTCATTCAGCATAACGCAAGAAAGAAATCATAATAAAAGAGACTGCAGGGAGAATGCCGACGGTCATCTTCGGGGATGCTGCCGTCATTCCGGCCCCTGGTGCTGAACCTGAATGCTTCCTCCCATGAATATGCAGGCACCTTGTACGTTCGGTATACCGTAACCGCACACATCGGATCTTCGCCCTCCTTTTCGCGGAACTTGCCAGAATTGTGCCATGACTGGCATGCCACAAAAGCGGCTTCAGCAGGTTTGTTTGCTGAAGCCGCTTTGTTTGCGGATTTGTGATTGGTTTCTTCGGCCCTTTTTATGCCAGGCCGGATGCTTTCCGGTCAGATTTCGAGGCCGTTGGCCCACAGCGGGATGTCCATCTTCTCAAAGGTGATCCCGTCTCCGGACTTGTCGGAGGACTGCCATACCAGGCCGCCGTTCTCATTGAAGGAGAAGGTTCCTTCCAGCTCGCCTTCCTTCACCTCTGCGGCGGTGTCGATTTCACCGTCTTCCTTGTAGGTCAGGAGCTGCTTCAGTCCCTTGAACTGCACGGTTTCCGTTGCCGGGTCATAGGTCCCGTTCAGCTGATATTCCCAAGTTTCATTTTCGCTCTGGTTCACGGACGGCAACACGTTGTAGTGGTTCTCGTGAACATTCCAGACAAAGTAAATCACCGTTCCCTCACCGATATAGATGCCGATGAAGTTGCCGATTTTCTGCAGCTTCATCTCTCTGCCGGCCTGTTCATCCTTCCAGACCAGGATGCCGTCCTCGCCGATGGTGAAGCTGGCTTTGATCCCGTCCACATTCGTCCCGTCGATGACTTCTTCCTGGGCGTTCGTCACCTTGCAGTCGCATTTTGTGCCGTCGGCATTCCTGATCGACTTCGTCTCCGCGTCAAAACCTGCCACGTATTCCCAGGACGTGAAGGTGTCTTCGCCGGTCTTCTGAACCGCCTGAATCTGGAATCCGTCATCCTGCCGGCCGATCCAGGCCAGCGTATTCCCGTCTTCCCCGACCCAGTAGCTCTCATAAGCCTTCATCTCTGGGGTGGACGGCGGAACGGAGTCTTCTTCCGCCAGCGCGGCGGTGCAGCCGATCGCAAGAACCAGTGCCATCAGAATCGCAAATATCTTTTTCATGTACTCAAGTCTCCTTTTCAATCTCATAGCATTTCAGAGCCACTTATTGTGGTTCCATAGTATTATACGTCTCTTCCGACCGGTGTGGTAGACTTTTTTGAAATTTTTTTCGCTAAGGATATGATCTTCACTTCATTATATTATGATATTTAAAATAGTCGAAATCAGCAGGAATCCGACTGCCACATCCTCCGTTACTGGCATACAGACCAACCAGCGTGCCTGTATGTCGCTTCGGATCATCTGGTACCCCTTCATCGCTGAGATACGTGCAGTTTTTCAGTTCTCCTGCCAGCATCCAGTTCACCCCATCCACACTCCAGCTGAAGCGGCGTACCAACCCCCTGACTTCAACCTGAAGCCAAATCGGTCCTTCCGGAAGATCATCAACTGATGCAACCAATTCTTCACCATGGTTTCTGTTAATGACCAGCTGAAGCCTCCGCCCATTCTCTTGACAAACAGACAACCGGACATATGTCACTGTGCTATAATAGCAAGTCAGACCAGCTTGTTCCCCATCCTTTTTCGGATCAAATTCCAGCTTGGTTTCAGCGTTATAACTCAGTTCTTCCTCCCTGCGGAGCAGAATATTTTTCGCACGAATTTCGTTCAGCGTTCCGTCCTGCGTCCAGATTCGGAGCCAACCCTTCCGTTCCTCCAGTGACCAGTTTCCTCCGGATGGCCTTCGAACAAACTGCCAGGTCGGATTCAGGGTATCAGAATCAAAATCATCCATTGTCCATTCCTGCACACGAAACTCCGGCAGATCCGGCGCATCATTCATCTGGCTTGGTCCATTCCGTTTGTTGATGATAAACCAACCGTCCTCAGTCCAGTCAACCGGTTCCAACGCCGTTTCCCGGCCAATAGTGGTATAGTGTCCTCCGTTTGCTCGACCGCACAGATAAACGATCCACCAGTCCCCGTTGCTGTCTTCAACCAGCTTACCATGGCCGCAGCGCTGTAGCGGTGCATCTGAGTCAAACTGTCTCAGTAGTGGGTTATACGGTGAAGGCTCATAGGGCCCAAAAAGATTTCGGCTTCTGGCCGCATTAATGCCGTGGTCATATCCGGTCCCTCCCTCTGCCAGGATCGCGTAATAATATCTTCCATGTCGAATCAGATGTGGACCTTCTGGACAGCGTTCTCCAGTACCTGCCCAAACTCGTATCATTTTTCCTGTCACCCTTCGGCAGTCCTGGCTCAGAGGCACCAGATTGATTCCCGGACTGATTACCATATAATGCTTCCCATCAACATCAGTAAATAGGGACGGATCAATATTATCCACCTCAAGCCAAGCCGGCTTGCTCCATGGGCCTTCCGGCTTTTTTGCGGTTACCACCAACTGGCGTCTCAGCACATTGTTACCACGCTTTCCATCACCATTCAATCGTAACGTGGCCATTATAATATACTTTTCGCCATCGAATGCGATATCCGGCGCCCAAATACCATGGGAATCACGGATGTCACTCAGATCAAGCTCTTCCGGATCAGTCACTGCATGTCCAATCACTTCCCAATGAATCAGATCTGTAGAATGGCTGATAGGAATCGCGGGAAAATACTGAAAACTGGAATTAACCATATAATAATCACAACCGGAACGAATGATGGAAGGATCCGGGAAGAAACCTCGCATGACCGGATTGCGATACAGCCTGTGGTATGATACAGACCGAACCATTGTCTGCCCCGTTGATCCGGCTCGATCTGATAGGCAGAAAACCCCGTTTTTAACACCAACCCAACGTCCCGGTTCCGCCTTTATGCTCATGGCGAAAATATATTCTGCCCCGTCGATGCTATACCCGATATTCACAGTTTTCGCATATGCATCGCCATCCCAGTTTGTTTCGGCTTTCTTCACAGTATAGCGAATCCATATTGTATGGGTATCAGCAGAAAGCATCCCGATTTCTTCGGTTCTTTCATTCGTGGATTCGACGAGAATCGGTCCAAAATGCTGTTTTCCGTATACTGTCCTGACTAAAAACCTTTTTTTCTCGCACCGGAAGATGACGGCCCCGTATTCCATCCCCAGCGAGATAACACCAGCCTCATCTCCCGGTGTCAACGCCGACAGATCCATCTCCGTGACACAGGAAAACTCCGGTGCAGGCCATTTCTGCAACAGCAAATTCGGTACATCACTATAGGCTCCGTCTTTTTTTACTGCTCTCAGTATCAGCCCGCTGTCAGATGGCATGAGCCAGCTAGCCCTCGGGTTTGCGTTCCACTGCCACTGCAGTCCAGGTTTTCCATTGGGAAAGCAATCCGAGGTATCCGGCTCAATGCATTTTGTTATAGTGTTTCCGATATTTGGTTTCCGATACTGTTCAACGGGTTCACCCCAATGTTCCCCATTCACCGGATGTCCGATGACCGGCCAATCATCCTGCCATTTCATTGGCTGTAAATGCAAAATCCGCCCCGCTGCTCCAATATCTTGAAAATGAAGAAACCAATCTTCTCCAGCCACTGTATCGACCCAGGCACCCTGATGCGGCCCATTGACAATGCTTTTTCCCTGGCGCATCACTACACGGTACTCATAAGGTCCATACACCGATCGAGACCGCAGCACGGTCTGCCATCCGGTTTTTACTCCGCCGGCCGGCGCAAAGATGTAGTACCAACCATTTCGTTTGTATAATTTCGGTCCTTCAATGGTCTCCTGTCCGCATATATTTCCATCAAATACAATGACTGGTTCACCTGCTGTTCCCAAACCATCCGGTCGCATCTCCTGAACATGCAACACGCTCTTATATCCGATTCTGCTCTTTGCTACACCGGATACCAAATATGCTTTTCCGTCCTCATCCCAAAAGGGGCAGGGATCAATTCGTCCCGCACCCGGACAAATGTTTTTCGGTGCAGTCCAGGAACCCCGAGGTTCCTCAGTCATGCTCATGAAAATACCCTCGTCTGGCATTGGAAAGCAAACATAATACACGCCATCATGATACCGAATAGAAGGCGCCCAGACACCGCAGCCATGAATCGGTCTTTGATAGCGTTCTTCCGGCAGTTTTTCCAGCACATAGTTGATCAGTTCCCAATTGACCAGATCAAGGGAGTGCAGCACGGGAATTCCTGGCGTATTACAAAAGCTGGAAGCGACCAGGTAATAATCCTGTCCGACTCGAATAGCGTCAGGATCAGAATAATCTGTATACAGGACGGGGTTGCTGTAAGTACCATCCCTGTTGTCAGCATTCCATAGATGTGTCTTCATTATTCGCATCTCCCACTTCAGCACATTCAGCGATTTTCTTCTGTAACGGCCCATAGTGGTACCGCAAGAATCCTGTCGCCGCAACCAGTATCCATGTCAAACCGTTACCAATCCAAAGGCCCCAATATCCGATCGATGGTATTGCTGAAATAGTTCCGGGAAAAGCAATACGCCCTACCATTTCTGCAATCCCTGTCATCAGGGAAAAACGGGCGTCTCCTGCGCCATTCAGCGTGCCTCGGTATACATAGATCGCTCCAAGGAAGAAATAGAACAAGGCCAGTATTCTCAGTGCCTTCGCTCCGATAAAAATCACTTCTGTTTCCCCATCGTTCACAAACAGCCTCATCAGACTGCCGCTGAAAACCCACATAATCACCATCATCATTCCAACAAAAGTCATAGCCATAATCAATCCTTTTCGAATTCCCAACCGGACCCTATCGGCTTTGCCAGCACCGATATTCTGCCCGGTAAAAGTACTCAGGCTCCTGCTCAGAGTTCCAAGAGGCTGATTAATCAGGTTTTCAATCTTATGCACTGTCGTCCAAGCCGCCATCACCTTCGCACCGAAAGAGTTCACAACGCGCTGAAGCACAATCCCGGAAGCTGACATCATGCCGGACTGAATCGCCATCGGCACTCCCAGCCGAAAGCATTCCCGAACCACTCCCCGATCTATCATCCAGTCCTCCTTCCGGAGGCAAAACAGTGGGTTACGGAGCCGAGCATAGGTGATAGAAGCTGCTGCAGAAAGCATCTGTGCTGCCACTGTTGCTCCGGCTACGCCCGCCACGCCCCAGTGGAACCAAATGACAAACACCAAATCCATCACGATATTCATGATGGATGAAAAGATTAGAAAAACCAGAGGTGTCTTCGAATCCCCAACCCCCAACAGAATGGCCGCCACTGCGTTATACATCGCGGTTCCGAGAACTCCCACACAGGTAATCCTCATATATAGTACAGCCTGGTCCAGGATTTCCGGAGGAGTCTTCATGACTGCCAGCACCGGTCGGGCCAGCATTGCCCCTGCACCGCCCATCACCACACCGGTTGTAAACAGAATAAAGAACGCATTCACAATCGTTCGGCGAACCCAGGTTGTATTCCCTGCACCAAAGTATTGAGAAACGATAATCCCGGCACCGGAAGCCAGCCCATTGCACAAGGCAAAGAAAAGGTTTGTCAGGGAACCTGTGGATCCGACAGCCGCGAGCGCGTCCGCACTGACGAACTGGCCTACTACCATCGTATCTGCCAAATTGTAAAACTGCTGAAAGACATTTCCAATCAGCATAGGAATCATAAAAGACAGCATCAGCCGGGTAGGATCCCCGGTTGTCATATTAACGGCACGCGGACCGCTTCCGTGTTTCAATTTCGACACAGACATAATATCCTTTCCCATTTTGGGGCTGAATTAATGTTGACTCGTTTTCTTTTGTTTTCTGTGAAAAAGTAGCAGCCGGGGTATCACTTTCCCGGCTGCTGGTTTTTTGCCTTCCGCTTATTCTTTCACGGCGCCGATATTAATTCCCTTCACGAAATACTTCTGCAGGAAGGGATACAACACCATAAAAGGCAGGATCGCCGTAATCACACATGCATTCCGGATGGTGTTCTCCGTAGCGCTTCCGACAGATTCCGGCAGGTCGGAGGATTGCATCATATCACGAAGCTTCATTTGGAAATTATACAAGTTCCGGTTCGTAATATACAGCTTAAAGTTGGTGTAGTCATTCCAGTAAGCAACGGCAAACATCAGCCCGATGGAGGCAAGCGCAGCTTTAGACAGGGGCAGTGCAATCCGCCAGAAGGTACCCATCGGAGAGCAACCATCCAGGTCCGCACTTTCGAACAGGGATTTCGGAATGCCTTCAAAGAAGTTTCTCATCAACACTAGATTGTAAACGTTGATCGCTGGCAGCAAGATCGGCCCCAACGGATTATCCGTCAACCCCAAGCCGCGCATAACCAGATAGCTCGGAATCATTCCACCGGAAAAGATCATGGTCAACAGCAAAATGTTGGCAAACGTCGTCCGAAAAGGCATATCCCACTGGATCAGCACATAAGCACCCATGGTAGACAGCAGTAAGCCCAGGAATGTACCCGCCACCGTCGTGTATACGCTGACCCATAATGGTCTCAACAGTGAAGGATTGGTAAAGATGGAAGCATAACCGTCCAGTCCGAATTTGGTTGGTATCAATTTCAGGCCATAACCTGTAGTCAAATCCAGAGAGTCAATCAGTACCTTCCAGATCGGCACCAGAATAATCAGACAAACGAGTACAAAAATAAACCCGTTAATCCCGTTAAAAACGGTGAACTGCGATTTTGGCTTGTTGATATGCGGCGGCGCTGAAACTTTTACTCCAGCAGGTGTCACATATTCCAATTCTTCATTTTTTGCCATATTCGTTCACCTCCTCCTTATACGATACCGCGTCCGCGAACCTTCTTGGACGCGAAATTGCATATCAGCATCAGGGCCAAGCCAACCAAAGAGCGGAACAGACCGACAGCCGTTGTATAGCCGTAATCCGCGGATGCCCCGCTGTTGAATGTCTGATAGTAGACATAGGTTTGCAGTACATTGGTCGCACGCTGCACGGAGGAGTTCTGCAGAACGAACACACTCTCGAACAGATTCATGATCTTTGCCAAGTTAAGAATCAGCACAGTAATGATCGTGTTGGCCAGCGCCGGCAGCGTAACGTATCGCATTTTCTTCCAGCGACCCGCTCCGTCAATAGAAGCTGCCTCATAGATGCCGGGATCAATGCCGGTCAGCGTAGCCATAAAGATAATAGTCTGCCATCCGGTTTCACGCCAGACATTAATGATGTAGTACCATGTCCGCCACCAGCCCTTGTCGGCCAAGTAGTAAATCCCCTCGTCGATCACACCAAGTTTAATCAGCAGCTGATTCACCAAGCCGCTTTCTGAGGGGGACAACAGCAGGCTGAACACGGATGCTGTCACAACCCATGACATAAAGTGAGGCAAATAGATGATTGTCTGGCTCAGTTTTTTGAATCTCAGGGAAACCATCTCGTTGAGCAATAGCGAAATGATCACAGCGAAGCCAGTGTTCAGCAGCAGTTTAACTACTGAGAACACGATGGTGTTCCAGAAAGCAACGCTGAACTGGCTCTGCCGGAATAATTTTTCAAAGTTGGCCAAGCCAACCCAGACCGGGTCACCTACAATTTTCCAGGAATAAAACGCGTAGCGTATTCCGAACATAGGTGCATAGTGGAAAACAGCGACAAAAGCCAGCACAGGGATAAACATCAGATAGAATCCCCAGTATTTGGCCATGCGCTGCCGTAGCGGCTTTTTCTTCGGTTGAGGTACCGTTTTAGTAGCCGTAACAGTGGACATGGTAGACCCCCTTCTCGAAACACTCTGAAAACAGGAGCGGCGGTGCTGGGCCGCCGCTCCAAAGGGATAAAGATAAAATCAATTCAGTGCATTCAAGCTCGCCACAATCTCGTCAGACAGGGCTTTGCCTTCCTGCTCAAACTTCTTGTAGCCATCTTCTACACTCAGCGTGCCCAGCGCGATGTCGGCAATGATCTCACTTTTGATGGTGGTCAGGTCACCGTTCAATTCACTCAGTTCGGGCGTGGCGGGAACGATAGAAGCCAGACGGCTGTTGGCATTAAAGAGTTCAGAAGCCGCCTTGGCTTCGGGCTTAACACTTGCTTCCTTGGGATCATAGTATCCTTCCGCGAAGGAAGCCAGACTCAGCATCGGATCAATGTGATTTTTAGTGTACAGGGTACCGGCCTTCTCGAGGTTTTCCAGCATATGGAACTGGCCGTCTTCATAGGTCTTTTCCTTTTCGGTACCAGCCAGCACGGTTCCAGCACTCTTGCTCCAGTGTACGCCTTCCACTCCGTAGGTCCACAGCATTTGGGTGTCTCCGCCATCCAGCATCGTATCAATGAACGCGTCAAAGACTTCCTGAGGATGTTCGCACTTCGCAGTGATGCACCACATCGGAGGAACACGGTCATAGTAGAGTGGCAACCCTTCCAGTGGCTTCAAGGCAACCAGTTCGCCATCTTTGCCGTTGGCTTCCAGGTTAGTCTTCAGGTTGGTCGCCCAAGTGCCTGCCCAGTAGGTGAACACGCCGAACTTGTCATCATAGAATTTGTTGCGGGCATCCGCCGTAGTATTGGTCAAGGTTTCCTTGTCGATAATGCCGGCGGCAACCGCATCCTGGATGCGCTGCAGCGCTTCCTTCATACTGTCCTGTGTGAATCCATCCACCCAGGTACCATCTTCCTGCTTGACAAAGAAGGGATAGGCATCCTGATAGAACTCAGGCAGATAGTTAATAAAGGGCGCTTCACCGCCGACAAACCCAGCAGCGGCAACCGCATATGTGCCGTATTTCTCAACAAAGGCTTTGCACATCGCAATGTACTCTTCATAGGTGGTGGGAGCAGCCAGTCCGCACGCATCCAGCCAAGCCTTCTTGATATAAGTGATGCAACCATTGCCGCGGGTGGGAGCAAATCCGTAGAGTTTTCCG
The DNA here is from genome assembly GCA_017404985.1 of Clostridia bacterium. Lineage (GTDB taxonomy): Bacteria > Bacillota > Clostridia > Christensenellales > Aristaeellaceae > Aristaeella. The sequence continues at coordinate 89,083 of JAFRBK010000011.1, forward strand.
TCGATCTTCAGTCCGTCAAACACGGTGTCACCCGTGAAACGGCCGGAGTTTTTGGTCTTGCTGTTTTCCCAAGCTTCCGTCATATCCCACAGCACACCATTGGCGGCATAGTCAGCATAATAGGTGGAGCTCAGGATCAGCACATCTGGCCAGTCACCGGAGGCCATGCGTTGCTGCATAACATCGTAGTATGCGCTATGATCAGGTTGAATGATTTCAAGGTCAAATCCAGGATGCAGTTCTTCCCAGCGAGCTTCGAACTGGTCACGGCCGTTGTTCTGGTCCACCACGGTAGTATCAACCATCATTACGATTTTGATTTTGTCATCTGCATGAGCAAAAGACAGCATGCCCAGGCACAAAACCAGCGCCAGAATAAGAGATACCAGTTTCTTCATGTTAGATACCATCCTTTCGTTTCGTCGATAGTTATTTGAATCCCCAGGATTTGTATTTATCTTACCATACTTTCAGCATGATTTCAACCAGACTCTGTCAGGATGTTATGCTGAATAGCAGGGCAGTTCCGTTCGTTCCCTCCTTTCCTGCCAAGTATTCTCAATCGAATCAATCAGTGAGTCCGGTCATGACACTTCGCCTGAAAGCATCTGCCTGATCTCGCTGTAACAAAGCACAAAGGGTGCAACCCCTTTGGCATCATTACATACAACCGGTTCCGAAATATAATATTCATAGCTACCGTCACGGGGCTTTCCATTCGAATCCCCCAGTCCGGAGACCAGGCAGATATTGGTCAGTCCAATGTTTTCACCTTCCGCCTTCAGGCATGTTCGGATAATGCCGTCAAAGGTTTTCTTCCCCTTCTCAGCGAATTCTACATCCAGTATGCCAAGCCGGGCGCCCTTCATCATAGCATAGGCTACCATAGAACTTCCGCTGGATTCCAGATAATTCCCTTCCCGGCTGCCCTGGTCCACCACCTGGTAATACATTTCGGTTTCGGGATCTGCATATACCGCAATGGATGCCATCAAATCCCGCAGGATTGCCCCAATTTCATGCTGAACCGCTTTCTCCGGGATAATCTCGATTAGGTCCGCCAAAGCAATGGAAAACCAGCCAATCGACCGCAGCCAGAAAGAACGGCTTAACCCAGTTTCCTTGTCAGCCCAGTACATGCTCTTGCTGCTGTCATAGCCATGATAGTACAGACCGGTTTTTTCGTCCCTCATACGCTTACGCACAATCCGTACTTGTTTCAGAATATCGGAATAATCCTGATTTCCGAATTCACGTTCAAACAATGCCATGAAAGGCTGTGCCATATATATACCGTCCAGCCACACCTGCTGAGTATAGATCTGCTTATGCCAGTAACTACCCTCGTCTGTCCGCGGCTGCGCATCCAACATCGCTTTCAGCGTTTCTGTCGCCCGACGGTACTTTTCCTTTCCTGTCCGTTGCCACGCAGGAAAAAGGGCCCGACCCTCATTAATATCATCCAACCGGTGCAGCTCCGTTTTCAGTGTCAGAATGCTACCGTCCTCCTGAACATAGGCATCCAGCACGCTCTCAGCGAAAGCGAACAGTTTATCATCCCCAGAAATATCCCCAAGCGCAATCAGTGCGTTCAGCATACACCCGTCAATATAATTCCAGGTTCCCGTCCTTCCCTCCCGAATCAGTTCCATATTCCAAGCCGTCTGCCGGGGTGTGGAGTGATCGATCAAATAACGGACATAGCGGTCAATCATCTCATACATAGGTGGATTACCTTTCCCATTTTAATCTGGCTCAGGGTTGTTTGCCGATATAGGCCAGGATGCCGCCGTCGACATACAGGATGTGGCCGTTGACGAAATTGCTGGCATCGCTGGCCAGGAACACCGCAGGGCCCTGCAGGTCTTCCGGATTGCCCCAGCGGGCTGCCGGCGTCTTGGCGATGATGAACTGGTCAAAGGGATGGCGGCTGCCGTCCGGCTGGCGCTCCCGCAGCGGCGCGGTCTGGGGCGTGGCAATGTATCCCGGCCCGATGCCGTTGCACTGGATGTTGTGCTCGCCGTACTCGGAGCAGATGTTCCGGGTCAGCATCTTCAGGCCGCCCTTGGCCGCCGCGTAAGCAGACACGGTTTCCCGGCCCAGTTCGCTCATCATGCTGCAGATGTTGATGATCTTGCCGTGGCCCTTTTTGATCATGGAGGGAATCACGGCCTTGGAGCAGATGAAGGGCGCGTTCAGGTCCACGTCGATCACCTTGCGGAATTCCGCGGCGCTCATCTCGATCATGGGAATCCGGCGGATAATCCCGGCGTTGTTGACCAGAATGTCGATCACGCCGACTTCGGCTTCAATCTTTTTCACCAGTTCCTGCACCGCTTCCTCATTGGTCACGTCACAGACGTAGCCCTTCGCCCCGATGCCCTTCTCCGCATAGGCCTTCAGGCCCTTGTCCACCAGTTCCTGGTTGATATCGTTGAAAACGATCGTCGCACCGGCTGCCGCGTAGGCCTCGGCAATCGCGAAGCCGATGCCGTAGCTGGCCCCGGTAATCCATGCGATTTTTCCCTTCAGGCTGAAAGCATTCATGTCCATCTTTTTTCTCTCCTTTACCGCAGTTCTGTCGTGGGAATCCCGTCCATATCGTCAAAGGCCTGGTTCTCGCCGCCCATGGCCCAGATGAACGTATAGTTGCTGGTGCCGGCGCCGGCATGGATGCTCCAGCTGGGGGAAATCACTGCCTGCTCGTTCTGCATCACGATGTGCCGGGTTTCCTGCCCTTCGCCCATCATGTGGAACACCACGTTGTCCTGCGGAACCTCAAAGTAGAAGTACACTTCCATGCGCCGCTCATGGGTGTGGGCCGGCATCGTGTTCCATACGGATCCGCTTTCCAGCACCGTCATGCCCATGCTCAGCTGGCAGGTCTTCAGCACGCTGGGATGGATGAACTGGTTGATCACGCGCTTGTTGCTGGTAGCCGCATCGCCGCAGGGCTTCTTCGCCGCATCGGCAATCCGGATCAGCCGGTTCTCGTAGCTGCAATGCGCCGGCGCGGAAACGATGTAGAATTTCGCGGGGCTGGCAGGGTCGCAGCTTTCAAACAGCACGGTCTTTGCGCCCCGGGTCAGGTACAGGCAGTCCTTGTAGTCCATTTCGTATACCGTGTCGTCAGCGATCACCCGGCCGGGGCCGCCCACGTTGAACATGCCGCACTCCCGGCGTTCGAGGAAGTATTCCGTACCAAAGTTCTTCCAGATGTCGATGCCCTTGTCGATGCTGACGGTTTCGTTCACCGGCATCACGCCCAGGGTCACCATCCGGTCCACATGGCTGTATACCGCTTCCACGGTATCCGCCGTGAACAGCTTTTCGATCAGGAATTCCTTCCGGGTTTCCTCTGTGGTATAGCGTTTAAAATCCCTCTGGTTGCAGCTGTATCGAATGTCCATCTTCCTTATTCCTCCGTTTGTTGGTTGATTTCCCGTACTTCCTCCAGGTCCAGCATCGGCCCTTCGACGCCGTCGATCCGCAGGTTTTTCAGTTCCACCCGCCCGGCGTATTTCAGCACCAGGCCTTTCTTCCGCACCGGGTCCACACCGTCGGCCATGGCCGGCTCCCGGACCTCGGAAGCGTCCTCCGCAAAGTCAAAGTAGCTGTCCCGGATCACCAGTTCCTCCACCGGCTGCTCCGGCAGGCCCAGCACATAGGCCACGCATCCCTGGCATCCCGTCGCCTTGACGTGCTCAAAGCGGATGCTTCCGATACGCGGCGTGGTATCATCGACGGCCTCATGGGCCCGACTCTGCACCCAGGGGCTGTGCCCGTCCGGGTCGCAGAAGTACAGGCTGTTGACCACCAGCGGCACCTTGATGTTCTTCATCCGAACGTGCTCGAACAGAATGTTGTCGACCACGCCGTCCTTCCCCCGGCCGCGCCGGGTCTTGATCCGCAGCGCCCGGTCGTTCCCACGCATGTAGCAGTGGTGCGCACGCACATTCCGCACGCCGCCGGCCATTTCGCTTCCGACCGTCACGCCGCCGTGCCCGTCCAGCATGGCGCACCAGGCGATTTCGATCTCGTCGCAGGGCATCCGGTATTTCTTTCCCAGTTCGATCTTTCCCGCCTTGATGGCGATGCAGTCGTCCCCGACGGAGATCCTGGACCCCAGCAGCCGTACATGGCTGCAGCTTTCCGGGTCAAACCCGTCCGTGTTCGGACTGTCCCACGGAGCCTCAATCTGCAGGTTCAGGAAGTCCAGGTCCCTGCTCATCGTGGGATGCAGATTCCACGCCGGGCTGTTCCGGAAGGTCAGCCCCTGCACAGTCACGCCGCGGCACCGCATCAGGAACAGCAGATGGCCCCGGGTCGCGCCGCGGATTTTCTTCGGATCCACCCACCAGTCGCTCTCCTGCGCGCGGCCATCCACGATGCCCTCGCCGATGACGGCGGTGTCCGTAATGTCAATGCCCGTCAGCGCGGAGGCGTATCCGTCCCGGCTTTCCCCTTCCCACATGCCCAGCAGGAATTCGCCGTCCGCGTTGTGCGCGGGCGTCCTGCCGGGGAAAATCGGAAAGCGGTTCCGGTCCGTTTCCAGGGCCAGGGTCGCACCTCCGGCGATCTCCAGCGTCATGTGGCTTTTCAGGAAAAGCGGCCCGGTCCGGTAGGTTCCCTCCGGAACCAGCACGCGTCCGCCCCGGGGACAGGCCAGAATCGCCGCCTGGATCATCGGGGTGTCGTCCGTTTCCCCGTCGCCCTTCGCGCCGAATTCCTTCACATTCAGGCTGCAGGTTTCCTTCTTCGTGCGGAAAACCACGTGCTCCGGCGTCCCGTCGGGAGCCTCGCCGGAAAGCGTATATTCCGTGTCGGGCTCCAGCCCGAAGACGGAGGCGACGGATTTCGTTTCCTCCCGCAGCAGCTTTCCGTTCAGGGAAAGCGTCCGGGGTTCCTTTGCTTCATACAGCCCGTCCGGGTCCAGCAGCACGGTGCAGCTGCGGGAAGATACATACAGTGTTTTCAATGAGCTTCCTCCTTCGTTTCCATCCGGAGCGGCTCAGACTGTTTTTCTGTCAAAGGCAAAGTAACGGTCCGCATTGTTGTAGCTGATATCCGCCACGATTTCCTTCAGCGTATTGATATCCTCGGGATAGAAGCCTTCCTCCACCCATTCGCCGAAGATCCGGCATACGATCCGGCGGAAGTATTCATGCCGGGGATAGCTCAGGAAGGAGCGGCTGTCGGTCAGCATGCCGATGAATCCGGCCAGGTATCCCAGGCTCGCCAGGGATTTCAGCTGTTCGCTCATGCCGTCGAAGTGGTCATTGAACCACCAGGCGGAGCCGTGCTGGATCCGTCCCACGGCAGTGCCGTTCTGGAAGCATCCGATAATGGTGTCGATGGCCGCGTTGTCGTTGGTGTTCAGGCTGTACAGAATCGTCTTCGGCAGGCTGCCCGCTTCCTCCAGGGCACCCAGGAAGGCGGCCGTCTGGGCGGAGGGCGCATAGTTGTCCACGCAGTCGAAGCCGGTATCCGGCCCCATGGCCCGGAAGGTCACCGGATTGTTGTCCCGGCGGCAGCCGTAATGCAGCTGCATCACCCATCCCCGCTTCGCGTATTCCTTTGCCATGGCGGTCATGAAGGCATATTTGAACCGGGCCTCATCCTCCGCGTCCGGAATCTCGCCGTTCATCCGCTTCTCGAATATCTTCTGCACCTTCTTCTCTGAAGCCGGCGCATATACGACGTAATTCAGCGCATGGTCGCTCAGCTTACAGCCGTGGTCCTGGAAGAAGTCCAGCCGGGCCTTCAGGGCTTTGATCAGGTCCTCGAAGGTCACGATGGTCATCCCGGAGGCCAATTCGAGCGCCGCCACGTATTCCGGATAGGTGGGCTTTTCCAGGTTCATAGCCTTGTCCGGACGCCACGCGGGCAGCACAGTCACGGGAAAGCTCTTGTCCGCAGCCAGCTTTTCATGCCATTCCAGGCTGTCAATCGGATCGTCCGTGGTGCAGATAATGTCCACGTTGCTCATCCGGATCAGCCCCCGGGCGGAATATTCCCCGCTCCGCAGCTTTTCGTTCGCGCACGCCCATACTTCCTCGGCGGTATCCTTATTCAGAATGCCTTCGTATCCGAAGAAGCGGCGCAGCTCCAGGTGGCTCCAGTGGTGCAGCGGGTTGCCGATGGCCTTGCCGAGCACCTCCGCGTATTTCAGGAACTTTTCCTTGTCCGTGGCATCGCCGGTAATGTATTTCTCGTCCACTCCGGCGCTGCGCATCAGGCGCCACTTGTAGTGGTCCCCGCCCAGCCACACCTGGGTGATGTTGTCGTACCGGATATCCTCATAGATCTCCCTGGGGCTCAGATGGCAGTGATAGTCAATAATCGGGCAATGCTCCGCCGCTTCATGATAAAGCACGCGGGCGGTTTCCGTGTTCAGCAGAAAATCCTTGTCCAGAAATGCTTTCATGATGATTTCTCTCCTTATTTATGTTCCCCTCCGCTGACAAAACCCATTCATCCCGAAGGGGGTTCGGGGGCGATCGGAACGCCCGCCGATTACCGCTGCACCCTGCCGCTGCCGCTGCCCTTCATCAGGCTTTCCACCTCGGCCACGCTCATCCGGTTGTAGTCCCCGGGAATCGTGTGCTTCAGGCAGCTGGCCGCCACGGCGAACTCCAGCGCATCCTTCTCGTTTCCATAGGTATTCAGGCCGTAAATCAGGCCGCCGCCGAAGCTGTCGCCGCCGCCGACCCGGTCCACGATGTCCGTGATTTTGTATTTCCGGCTGACGAAGAAGTCCTTGCCGTTGAACAGGCAGGCGCTCCAGTCGTTGTGGTTGGCAGACTTGGATTCCCGCAGCGTGATGGCCACCCGCTGAATGTTCGGGAAGGTGTCCATCGCCAGTTTCGCGATCGCCTTGTAATTCTCCAGGTTCAGCTCGCCCTCCTCAACGCTGCCGGCGCTCTCTGCCTTCAGCAGCAGGGCCTTCTGGAAGTCTTCCTCGTTGGCAATCACGGTATCCACGTATTTCACCAGCTCCCGCATCACCTGGTCCGCGGTCTTGCCGTATTTCCACAGGTTCTTGCGGTAATTCAGGTCGCAGCTCACGTGCAGGCCATGGGCTTTGGCAGCCTTCACAGCGGCCAGGCTCAGGTCCGCAGCGCCCTGGGAAATGGCGGGCGTGATGCCGGTGATATGGAACCAGGTTGCTCCTTCGAAAGCCTTGTCCCAGTCGATGTCTTTGATGCCGGCTTCAGCGATGGCACTGCCGGCCCGGTCATAGATTACCTTGCTGGGGCGCTGCACGGCGCCGGTCTCCAGGTAATAGATGCCCATCCGGCCGGGCTTGAACACAATCTTCGTCGTATCCACGCCGAAACCCCGCAGCTCCCGCATGCAGGCCTTGCCGATATCGTTGTCCGGCAGCACGGTCACAAAGGCGGTTTCCATGCCGTAGTTGGCCAGGGAAACGGATACGTTGGCCTCGCCGCCGCCGAAGGTCGCCTCCAGCACCGGGGACTGCATCAGCCGTTCATAGGCGGGAGACTTTAACCGAAGCATGATTTCACCGAAAGTAACTACCTTACCGCTCATTTTTCCTTACCCCCTGATTTCTTTTACGATGTCCGCGGCTTCCCGCACCAGTGTTTCGATTTCGCCAAATTTGCCTTCCTTCACGAGGCGGCCGGAAACCATCCAGCTGCCGCCGCAGGCCACGATCCGGTCGTAGGCCAGATATTCCCGCACGTTGACCGCGCTGATGCCGCCGGTGGGCATGAAATTCACGCCCACATAAGGAGCCGCCAGGGCCTTGATCATCTTCAGGCCGCCGCTGGGCTCCGCCGGGAAGAATTTCAGCACGTCCAGGTCAAACTGCAGCGCCGCCTCAATCTCGGTGGGGGTGCAGATGCCGGGCGTCATGGGAACGCCCTTTTTCAGCACATATTCCGTCACCTTCGGGTTAAAGCCGGGGCTGACGATGAACTTCGCGCCGGCATCAATGGCCCGGTCCGCCTGCTCGCAGGTCAGCACGGTACCCGCGCCGATAATCATCTCCGGAAACGCCTTGGCCATTTTCCGGATGGATTCCTCCGCGGCCGCCGTGCGGAAGGTCACTTCCGCGCAGGGCAGGCCGCCCTTTACCAGCGCTTCCGCCAGGGGCAGCGCGTCGTCGGCGCTGTTCAGCACCACGACGGGGACAATGCCGAGTTTTCCGAGTTTCTTCATCATTTCGGTCATGGATTTTTGCCTCCTTTTTCTTTTCGGCCGTCGGTTCTTTGCTGTCTTTGAATGTGGATAACCCCTGTGTCCTTTATAATGTAACGCCCTGTTTAAAGATTGCCAGGTCGTGGAACCCGTTTTGCTCGTTCCGGGTCAGCTTCCCGCCGGCGGTGGCCAGCACCAGTTCCTCCAGCTCCGCCCCCAGCTCCTCCAGGCTCATGCCGTCCAGCAGCCGCCCGGCGTTGAAGTCGATCCAGTTTGCCTTTTTCGCCGCCAGCGGCGAATTGGTGGCGATCTTCAGCGTCGGCACCGGGCATCCGAAGGGCGTTCCCCGCCCCGTGGAAAACAGGATCATCTGGGCGCCGGATACGGCCAGGGCCGTGGAGGCCACCAGGTCGTTCCCCGGCGAAGTCAGCAGGTTCAGCCCGGGGGCCGATACCTTTTCGGCGTATTGCAGCACACCCTTCACTTCCGAGGAGCCGCTCTTCTGGGTGCAGCCCAGCGCCTTGTCCTCCAGGGTGGTAATGCCGCCGGCCTTGTTCCCCGGCGAGGGGTTTTCGTATACCGGCATATGGTAGGATTCAAAATAGGCTTTGAAGTCGTTGATCAGGCGCACTGTCTTCCGGAAAAGCTCCTCGCTCCCGCACCGGTCCATCAGGATCGTTTCCGCGCCGAACATTTCCGGCACCTCTGTCAGGATCGTGGTCCCGCCCATGGCGGTCAGCCGGTCGCTGAACACCCCGATGGCCGGGTTGGCCGTGATGCCGCTCAGCCCATCGCTGCCGCCGCATTTCAGGCCCACAACCAGCTCGTCCGCCCCACAGGGCTCCCGCCGGTCCTCCCGCATTCGCGCCGCCAGCTCCTCCAGCAGCGCCATGCCGGCCTCGTGCTCGTCTTCCACTTCCTGGCTCACCAGGAAGCGGACGCGGCTCGCGTCATATTCGCCCATCCAGGGTTTGATCTGTTCAATGCCGCTGTTTTCGCAACCCAGCCCCAGCACCAGCACGCCGCCGGCGTTTGGGTGGGTGGCCAGCGCCGCCAGCACCTTCCGGGTGTTGTCCTGGTCGTCCTCCAGCTGGCTGCATCCATAGGGATGCGGAAAGGCGTAGACGCCGTCAATGCTGCCGCCGGCGAGGCGCTGCGCGTCCCGGGCCAGGGCCTTGGCCACGTCGTTGACGCATCCGACGGTGGGAATGATCCACAGCTCGTTCCGGATGCCCGGGCGCCCGTTCTTCCGCCGGTATCCCTGAAAGGTTTTCGCCGGCTGCTTTTCCTGCTTCGGGAAGGTCGGATTCCAGCTGTATTCCTTTTCCCCGGAAAGCAGGGTGTGCAGATTATGGGTATGTACGTGGGCGCCGGCGGGAATATCCTCCGTCGCCTCCCCGATCGGGAAACCGTATTTTATGACCGCTTCCCCTTTGCGGATATCCCGCAGGGCCGCCTTGTGACCCATGGGGATGTCCGTCCGCAGCGTCACCGTGCCGCCGCCCCAGTCGCAAACCGTTCCCGCCGCGAGGGGCTGAAGCGCCACCGCCACCGTGTCCTGCGGGCGGATCTGTACCAGTTCCTTCATGCCGGAATCTCCTTTCCCGCGCTTACAGGCAGGAGGCAAACGCCGCCTTCGCGCCTTTATCCCGGATCAGGTTCAGGTTCTGAATCGTAGCTTCCGTGAGCCCCGGCACCTGGTTCAGGTCCCGGCCCCACATGTCGGTGTTGCCCAGCACGGCCTTCACCAGGTCCTCCGGGCTGTCGTTCCGGTGGTTCCAGTAAAATTCCAGCACCGGGCGGTCATCATTGATGATGTATTCGTTTCCCTTCGGGCGCATCGCATGCAGGCCCTTCTCATCCAGGCCCTGCAGGTTGCTGGAATAGAAGGCGATATACGCCGCCAGGCTCATGGTCAGGCACTTCGGCAGTTCCCCGGTCTTCTCGATGTATTCGAGGAAGGAGGGCATGTTCCGCGCCCTCCATTTGGAGGTGGAGTTCAGGCTGATGCTCATCAGCTCATGGTTCACGAAGGGGTTATTGAACCGGTCCTGCACCGCCGCAGCAAAGTCTTCCAGATCCTTTTTATCCAGCGGCAGGGTGGGAATCACTTCCTCCTCGAGCATCCTGTTCATGAATCCGCGGACCGTGTCATCCTCCATGCAGTTCCGGACGATGTCGAAGCCCGCCAGGTACGCTCCCAGCACGAAGCCGGTGTGGGCGCCGTTCAGGATGCGGACCTTCCGCTTCTTGTAGGGCGTCACGTCGGCCACCACGATTACGGGCACACCGGCCTTTTTAAAGGGCAGCCGATCCTCCAGGCCGTCCGGCCCTTCAATAGCCCAGAAGCCGAAGACCTCGCCCACGTCCGTCAACGGGTCCTCATATCCGTTGGCGGCCGCCAGGGCTTCCACTTCCTTCGGATCCCGGATCCGCCCGGAAACGATCCGGTCCACCAGCGTGGAGCAGAAGACGTTCTCCTCATTGACCCAGGTTTTGAATTCCTCTTCCAGCTTCCAGTCGTCGATGTACTGGTTGACGCATTTCAGCAGCTCTTTGCCGTTGTTGTCAATCAGCTCGCAGCTCAGGATCACGACGCCCTTCTGCCCCGCCTTCCAGCGGCTGTAGAGCACCCGGGTCAGCTTAGCCGGGAAGGTGTTCGGCGGCACCTGGTCAAAGGTGCTCTCCGTGTCGTGCACAATGCCGGCTTCCGTCGTGTTGCTGACGATGATTTCCAGGTCCGGACTCACAGCCAGCTCCAGCACCTTATCCCAGTCCGTATAGGGGTTGATGCACCGGCTGACGCAGGAAATCACGCGCTTGTCGTCCACCTTCCGCCCCTGTTCGCTGCCGCGCAGATGCAGGGTGTAGAGGCCCTCCTGGGTGTTGATCAGATCGGTCAGCCCCTGGGCGATCGGCTGCACCAGCACCACTTTGCCGTTGAACCCGGCCCGCTCGTTGGCCAGGTCAATAAAGTAGTCCACAAACGCGCGCAGAAAGTTCCCCTCGCCAAATTGCATGACCTTTTCAGGCGCGTTCTCGAGGATGTAACCGTCGTAACCTGTATTTTTCAGTACCTGGTAATTGAGCTGTGCCATGCTTTCACCCTCCGACCTGTTATATTCTGGTACAAATGTACACTTTTTTTCTCATCCGGTCAAGAACAAAAAAAGGACCCAAACCCCTGAAATTCATAGGGTTTGGGCCCTCTCAGCAAGGAAATACAAAGGATTTCCCCACGTCCGTACATCTTATGGACAAAACGGACTTTCTGATGGATTATTCGTCCTCGTCCTCTTCGATCTTGGCATTTGCGATGATCTTCTGGGCTTCGGTCTGCGGCACTTCCTCGTAGCGTTCGAACTTCATGCTGAAGGATCCTCTCGCCTGGGTCATGCTGCGCAGGTCTGTCGCGTACTTGAACATTTCGGCCAGGGGAGCTTCCGCCTCGAGCAGCTGCATGCTGCCTTCCTGGTTCATGCCCATGATCCGGCCGCGGCGCTTGTTCATGTCGCCCATGATGTCGCCCATGTACTCGTTGGGAACGCGCACTTCAATGTGCATGATCGGCTCGAGCAGCACGGGGCTGGCATCCATACAGCCCTTCTTATAGGCGATGCGGGCCGCGGTCTTGAAGGCCATTTCGGAGGAATCCACCGGATGGTAGCTTCCGTCATACAGCTTGGCATGCAGGTGCACCATCGGATATCCGGCCAGCACGCCCTTGACGATGTTCTCGCGCAGTCCCTTTTCGACGCTGGGGATGAAGTTCCGCGGAACCACGCCGCCGACGACCGCGTCTTCGAATTCGAATTCCGCGTCGCTGTCAGTGATGGGGCTGAACTCGATCCAAACGTCACCGAACTGCCCGTGCCCGCCGGTCTGCTTCTTGTGGCGTCCCTGGACCTTGACGGTTTTGCGGATGGTTTCACGGTACGGGATCTTGGGATCCTGCAGCACGGCGTTGGCACCGAACTTGGAGGCCAGCTTGTTCTTGACCACGTCCAGGTGCATTTCACCCTGGCCGCTCAGCTCGGTCTCTGTGGTCTCGGCGTTCTTCTCGATCTTAATGGAGGGATCTTCCTCCGCCAGGCGGTTCAGGCCGCTGAAGACCTTGTCTTCCTCGCCCTGTTTGGCGGCGAACACAGCCTTGGAGATGCAGGGAGCCGGGAACTCGATTTCAGGATATTTGATCGGGTTGGCAGGATCGCACAGGGTGTCACCGGTGGAGGTGAACTGCAGCTTCGCCAGGGCGCCCAGGTCGCCGGCATGGAGCTTGTCCACGTTGGTCTGCTTGTTGCCCCGCAGGGAGAACATGCCGCCGGCTTTCTCGGCCTTTTCCTTGTTGGCGTTGTACAGGGGGGTGGACCCGGTCAGCATGCCGGAGAAAATCCGGAACAGGCTCAGCTTTCCGACAAACGGGTCAGCGATGGTCTTGAACACCAGCGCGCTGAAGGGCAGGTCGTCCTTGCATTCGCGGGACACTTCCTCGCCGGTCTTGGGGTTCACGCCGGTCACCTTCAGCCCTTCATGGGCAGGAGACGGCAGGTACTTGGCCATCAGGTCCATAGTGCGGGCGATGCCGACCCCGGTCAGGGCGGAGCACGCCACGACGGGCACGATGCTGCCGTCCTTCATGCCCTTGCGGAAGCCGTCCATGATCTCATCATAGGTCAGCTCCTCGCCCTCAAGGTATTTCATCATCAGCTCGTCGTCCGCGGAGGCAGCCTGCTCGGTCAGGAACTCAAAGGCTTCGTTGACTTCCGCTTCCAGCTCGGCGGGCATGGGCACTTCCTTGCTCTTCTTGTAAGCGCCTTCGTAGGCCTTCTTTTCGAGCACGTTCACAACGCCCCGGAATCCGGCGCCTGCGCCCAGGGGGATCAGGATCGGCACCACGCTGGCGCCGTATTTCTCGCGCAGCTGCGCGGTCACTTTTTCAAAGTTCGCATGCTCGCGGTCCATCTGGTTGACCACAAACATCCGGCCCAGCTTGTGGGCGCCGGCGGCATCCCACGCCTTTTCTGCGCCGACGCTCAGCCCGTTCACGCCGCCGACCACGATCACCGCGGTCTCCGCCACGCGCAGGGGGCCCTGCATTTCGCCGACGAAGTCAAAGTACCCGGGCACGTCGATCACATTGATCACTTTGCCGTCCCACGGCACGGGAGCGTAGGAAGCGCTGATGGAAAAGCCGCGCTTCTTTTCTTCGGGATCAAAGTCGGAAACGGTCGACCCGTCTTCCACCTTGCCCTGGCGGTCAATCATTCCGGCAGCGAAGAGCATCGCCTCGGTCAGCGTGGTCTTGCCCTCGCTGCCATGCCCCATGAGGGCAATATTCCGAATGTTTCCGGTTGTGAATTCAGCCATTGTGTCATTCCTCCAATTGTATTGATTTTCAATTTAAAACGCATCCGCCTGCCCCGAATCCGCGGAACAGGCGAATCAAAGCCCAATCAAATGGAATTATATCATAGGTTCCGGGAATTGAAAAGAAAAAGTTTCACGCCGTTTCCGTGCAGCCTTTATCCGATGGTGTCCCGGAAAACGCGCTCCACATTCCGAAAGCTGATACAGTCCAGCTCATACGGAGTGAAGCCCCGCTTCAGCAGCCCATCGAACAGTTCCGGCATATGCCCCGCCGAAGGGATCTCAAAGGTACCCGATATCCCGTCGAAATCCGTCCCGATCGCGGCGCATTCCAGCCCGCCTGTATTGATCCGGTGGCGAAGCTGTGCCGCCAGCGCATCCACGGAGCAGTGCGTTTCCTCCGTGTCCGCTGTCAGAAAGCCCGGCAGGAAATTCAGCCCCATCACCCCGCCGCGGTCCGCCAGCGCGCGGATCATCTCGTCCGTCAGGCTCCGCGGATGGGGGTTCAGCGCCCGGCAGTTGGAATGGGAGGCAATAAACGGCTTTTTCGCCAGCCGCGCCACGTCCCAGAATCCGCCGTCGGACAGATGGGAAACGTCGACCACCATCCCCACTTCTTCCATCAAAGGGATGGCTTCCTTCCCGAATGCGGTCAGCCCTTTTCCCATTTCCTCCGCATCGGTGGAGTTCGGGAATCCGAAGCAGTTCGGGGCGTTCCAGGTCAGCCCCATCACGCGGACGCCCATTTCGTAAAAGCGGCGCAGGTTCTCCGGGTTCCCCTGCACGGCGCGCCCATCCTCCATGGAAAGCATGGCGCTGGTTTTTCCCGCCGCGACGTTCCGCGCAATATCCGCCATTGATTCGGCCCGGGCGATGATGTCCCCGTGATCCCGCATCGTGTTGCTGAAGATTTCGTGCAAAAGCCGGATGTATTCCTCGTCTCCGGGGAAGCCCTCCGTGTCAGGTTCTGCCATGAAGATCGCGTAGAGCTGCAGCCCGCATCCTCCCCGATGGACTTCGTCCAGGCCCGCCATGGCGCCGGGCACTTCGGAAAGATCCCGCGCCCCGTGCCGCCACGCAGCATACAGCGTGTCACAGTGCAGGTCCGCATATGCATAATTCATCCGATGTTTCACCTTTCGCCGTTTTTTTCCACGAACCACTCCTCCAGCGTCAGACCCTCCCGGGCCATGATCGCCTTCGCGGCCTCCGCGTCGTCCAAATACCGGATATGCCAGGGTTCGTAATCGTATCCGGTGATGCTTTCCTTCCCTTTTTGGTATCGCAGAATAAACCCGAACTCCGCCAGCCGGGCGTGGATCGCCGCCCAGAGCCCGTCGTATTCAGGCTTTGTGGATTCCTCGTTTTCATCCACGTCCTCCAGCGTGCCGTCCGCCTTTTCGATGCGGAAATACAGGTCCAGCGCCAGCCCTGTGTGGTGCTCGGAGCAGCCGGGCGGGGCAACGGTTTTCAGGGCGTATTCCGCGCCGTATTTCTCCGTAAACCGTACCATGATCTCCCGCTGGCTCTCGACGGTGCGCAGCCCGGAATCCAGGTCAATCCGGATCCCGTCCTCCTCCAGCGCTTTTTTCAGCCGCAGGTATGCTTCGGCTGTTTTTTTCTCCGCTTCCACACCGTATCCGAAAGAATTGGTGATGGTTACGGTTTTCAGCTCCTTTTCCCATCCTTCCGGAAGCGGATGCTGCTTGTTGACCAGAATCATATAGTCCATGGTTATCTTCACTGCTCCTTCGGGCTGGATTTTCGATCGTTCGGTTTGTTATCCGTGTTCAGGGTCATCTCCCTGAACATCCTTTTCCGCATCATGTTTTCTCCCTGCCTGCCGTGGCCATGGGGATCAGGCCGGGCCGCTCCCCGGATCCTTCCGGGCCAGCCACCTCCGCATGGTTTCCAGGGTGGCCTCATCCCCGCTGGTTTCGAAGGTCACGCTACCCTCTGCGGCATCACTCAGCAAATCCGCCCGCTGCAGCACGCGCCGCAGCTGCCGGGCCGTGCCCTCGTTTCCTTCCGTGATGGCGATGTGCTCCGGCAGCATTTCCCGGATCATCGCCTTCAGGAAAACGTAATGGGTGCATCCAAGCACCACCGCGTCCACCCGGTCCAGGTCCTGCCGGGAAAACAGGCCTTCCAGATACTTCCGGGCGCCTTCTTCATCCTCCTGCTCTACCAGCTCCATCAGCCCGACACAGGGCACCTTCTCCGCCCCGGCGCCGTATTGCGCCATGAGTTTCTCAAACTTGGGCTGGTTCAGGGTCAGCGGCGTGGCCATCACCAGGATTTTCCCGTCCCTGCGCAGCTCCGAGGCCGGCTTCAGCGCCGGCTCCATCGCCACCACCGGAATGTCCAGCTCCTTCCGCAGCGTGGCCGCAGCGGCCCCCGTGGCGGTATTGCAGGCAATCACCAGCGCCTTGATCCGCTGTTCCAGCAGATGCGCCACCACACCCCGCACGCAGCGAAGCACTTCCGCCGTGCTTTTGGTCCCGTAAGGAGCGTTCTTCAGGTCCCCATAATAGATGAAATTCTCCCCGGGGAGCAGTTTCACCATGTTCCGCAGCGTGCTGATCCCGCCGATGCCGCTGTCAAACACGCCAATCGGATCGCGCCTGCTGCCCATGCCGCTCCCCCTCTCTCATCCGTTTTTTGTCCCGCTTATTCTACCAAATTCACCCATGGTTGTCCATATCAGCTGATTTGCCTCTCCCAGCCAAAAGAAGTATAATGCCGGGGAATAAACTCCCGTTCCCTATCGTTATGGATTGATGAGGAGGATCCCCCATGGTTGAGCCCATTCTGGTCGGCGATGTCATTCTCTCCCGTAAGCCCCATCCCTGCGGCGGCAGCGAGTGGACCGTGACCCGTACCGGCGCGGATATCAAGATGAAATGCAACACCTGCGGCCGCGTGGTCATGCTGGACCGCGAAAGCTTCCTCAAGCGGCGGAAGGCGCTGGTTTCCCGGGGCGCCGAGCTTGCGAACCCTTCCGGGACTATGATATAATACAATATAGTTTTGCCCGTTTCCCGGGCGGACTGATTTTATGAAAAAAGGCCGGTGAAACCCGTGCGTAGAGCATTTTTGATTCTGATTCTCGCGGCGCTGCTCCTCTGCTTCGCGCAGGCCTGTGCCGATACGTCGGTGGAACTGGAGCCGGTTTCCGGCACAGTCACCTTTGGGGATAAGTATATCGTGCTCACCCCCACCACCCTGGCAGACCATCAGGAGCTGCTCTCCTCCCTCGGCACCACGGCGGAATCCGCAGCTGAGGACTGGGAAAACCGCGGCGTCCTCTGCCAGGCCTGGACCTCAGACCGGAAAATCTGCGTGGAGGTCACCGCCATCCAGGATGACGAAGCCAAGCAGTATTTCGACCTGGACCAGCAGAGCTCCAAGGTCCGGAACGAGTACCGCGCCATGCACCTGAAGGATACCCGCTTCAACAACACGACTTATGACGTCAAGACCGCCACCTGGAAAAAGCAGTCCCTCGGCGGCCGCTTTCTGATCCTGAAATACAAGGCGGTGGAAAACGGTGTATCCCATTGGGGCTATGCCCGGAAGACAATCCGCAACGGCTATACCATCACCCTGGATTATAAGGTGCTGGAGGACCGCTCCCTCCGCGAAGCGGACAACAGCGCCCTGAACGTAATTGCCAACACGGTTTCCTTCCAGAAAAAGGAGGAGGAAATCACCGGTTCCTCCGCCCTCGTGCATTTCACCTCGGAGCCTCCGTCTGAAACCAATTCGGACACCTTTACCGTCACGGGCAACTGCGCCCCCGGCACCCATATCATCAGCGTGCTGATGCGGATGTCCTCGGACACTGTCGTCCGGCTGGAGTCCGACGCCAACAAGAAGGGCGATTTCAAGATCAAGGTCAAGCTTCCGGAGGAAGGCGTCTGGCTGATGTCCCTCACCTTCGATGTGGGCGACAAAACGGTGGCGGAGCACGCCTTCCAGACCACCACCTACAGCAAAACCCTACTGCCAGTCACGCTGAACGAGCCGATTCCCGAGGTCATTGAAGGGGACGAGCTGGTGATCTCCGGCGTCACCTCGAAGCTGGTTACCGTCCAGTGCATCGTTTCCAACGGCACCTCTAAGGATTTCACCAAGCAGATCAAAACCAACGGCTCCGGCAAGTTCACCTTCAAGGTTCCCACCTCCATCGAAGGCGAATACAATATCGTGCTGGCCTTCTCGAAAAAGGGCGTCAACGATCGCCGCTTCACCTATACCGCCACCCGCACCGTGACGGACCTGGATGTCCGTTCCCGGGTGAAATCCGAAGCAATCAAGCCCTCCTATACCGTGCTGAAGAACAAGCTCTCCGGCTATACGGGCAAAACCATGACCTACAATGTCTTCATCACCGAAATCACCCAGCTCGGCGAGGAATGGATTATCCGGGCCGCCCTGAAGAATGACGCCAAGGGCTACAGCAACTTCATCCTCATCACGGCCAAGGAGGATCCCGGCTTTGAATCCGGCAGCCAGCACCGCATGTACGGCACCTGCACCGGCGCGTCCCAGGTCCAGATGAAGGAAGGCGACGATGGCCTTCCCGCCTTCGACCTGTTGTTCTGGGAATAACTCCCTCCCGGTTCCCGGCCTGCATCGCAGCAGAACGCTACAAAAAAACGGCGAATCATTTCGTCGTTTTTTTCGCGTATTCGCATAGATCCTTCAGCCCGCATTCTGCGCACAGGGGACGCTGCGCCTTGCATACCCGCCGCCCGTGCCAGATCAGCCAGTGGTGCGCCTGGCCCCATTTTTCCTTCGGAATCACCCGGGTCATCTGCCGTTCCGTTTCCTCCACCGTTGCGGCTTTGCACAGCCCAATCCGGTTGGTCACACGGAACACATGAGTATCCACCGCGAAGGCCGGAATCCCGAAAGCGTTGCTCAGCACCACGTTGGCCGTCTTCCGCCCGACCCCGGGCAGCTCCGTCAGTTCCTCCATGGTCCGGGGCACTTCCCCGCCGTGAGCGTCCCGGATGATCCGGCACGCGGCGATGATGTTTCCCGCCTTGCTTTTGAATCCGCAGCTTTTGACCATGGGAAAAAGGTCTTCCAGCTGCGCCTCCGCCATGGCATTCGCATCCGGATACCTGGCGAATACCGCCGGCGTCACCCTGTTCACCTGCTTATCCGTGCACTGGGCAGAAAGGATGGTCGCCACCAGCATCTCGTAGGGGTTCGTAAACTGCAGCTCCGCCTTTGCCTCGGGATACATCTCCTCCAGTTTTTCCAGCGCGGCGGTTTTGTCCTGTTTTTTCATCGGTTATTGCCCCTCCCCCGGCGTGAGTTCAACCGAGATGTCGATTTTCGCGCCGGTCTTCTTGTTCTCCGCCGCAATCCCGGACCCGATGCGAACCAGGGCGTCGTCCTTCGCCGCCTTGGATTTTGAGTATCCGTTCAGGGTATCCTCCGTGTAGGGCTTGGCGCCTTCCTTTCCCGCGGCGATGTCGGCCTCCGCCTCGGCCTGTTTCTCCCCGAACCGCTCCCGGTTGATCCGGTATATCGCCAGCTCATAGGTCATGATCTCGCTCCCGACCCGGGAACGGGCGCTTTCGATAATGGTCACAGTGTCCTCCGCCTTCAGTTCAGGCACTGCCTCCGTCACCCATCCGTTCATTTTCAGGTTCTTCTCCAGCCGCTCCTGCGCCGTGTAGGAGGCACTGAAGGACTTGTTGTTGTAGTCGTAGATCGCGTATCCGGCCACAGCGCCCGCACCGACCACGAACAGCACCACCAGCAGGGCAATGTGCTTCTTGGTGTATTCCAGCGTTGCCTTCCCCGCCAGCTTAAACCCGGCTTTGGACAACGCAGGAATCGCCGCCCGGAAAACAATCATCAGGATGACCGATTCGATCGGCAGCATCACCAGGTTCTTGACGATGCGGATCCACATGAAAGGCTGGTATACGCTCGTCATATACAGTTTGTAGTACTGCACCATGATGGGCTCGGTCATCAGGATATTCACGAACAGATTCACGCAGAACTTAGCCAGAATCAGCCGTATGGGTGTGATGTCCGTGCTGTAAAGGAAAAGGGCGAAGATGACTGACCCGGCAATCTCCGTCAGAATAAACGGTACATAGTAGACTCCGTTCGGCGCAATCAGGTATCCCAGCACATCGGACACCGCCGCGCTGAACCCGGCCACCACCGGCCCGTAGACAGCCGCTCCCAGGGCATTCACGATGAACCCGAAGGTGATGTTCACGTCCGCGGCGACCGGAATCCGCAGCGGCTTCATCACGACCCGCAGCGCCAGCATCAGGGCCGCAAACACCAGCACCCGGGTATCCTTCAGCTCCGAACAGGCCTGCCGCCAGTATTCCGAGCTGAATGGGGTTTTGAAATACTTTCTCTGAATGGTTCCGCTGCGCATACAAAAAAGCCTCCTTCTCAAATCACAGCCTAATCCCGATCCGGTCTCCCGGTCCGGGCGTGTCCTGATTCGCAGAGGCTTTTCTGCAATATAAAGCAGCGGGATGCGCATTTTCCACCGCGCGGCCGGGCCGCTTCGTCCCATGGCAACTCCCCGTCCATGAACACTTAACGCGAAAAACGCTACTCTGCCTTTACGAATCTGATTGTTTCGCCTGCTTTGCTTATTTCGCCTGAATGTATCCCTTCCTGCACAGCAGTTCCGCTGTCAGGATGCCGCCGCCGGCCGCACCGCGAACCGTATTGTGGCTCAGGCACACGAACCGCCAGTCAAAAATCCTGTCCTCCCGCAGCCGGCCGATGCTGACGCCGAAGCCGTTCTGAAAGTCGCGGTCCAGCCGGGTCTGGGGCCGGGCCGGATCCTCGAAATACTGCAGGAAGGGCTTGGGTGCGCTGGGCAGCTCCAGGCGCTGGGCTTCGGTCTCGTAGTTCGCCCACCGCTCCAGAATCTGTTCCTTCGTCACTTTCTTCGCGAACCGCACGGACACCGCCGCCATGTGGCCGTCGCTGCAGGCCACGCGCAGGCACTGGGCGCTGATCACAGGCTTCCGGGCATTGACGATTACCTTGCCGCGGCCCAGGTCTTCCAGATGGCCCCACAGCTTCAGGGGTTCCTGCTCGCTCTTCTCGTCTTCCCCGCCGATGTATGGGATTACATTATCGACCATTTCCGGCCAGGTTTTGAAAGTCTTCCCTGCGCCGCTGATCGCCTGGTAGGTGCACACACTGACTTCCGTCGGCTCGAAGTCGAGCAGGGGAGTCAGGGCGGGCACGTAGCTCTGGATGGAGCAGTTAGGCTTCACAGCGATGAAGCCGTACTTGCTGCCCAGCCGCTTCCGCTGGGTATCAATCACATCCAGGTGCGCCGCGTTGATTTCCGGCACGACCATGGGCACGTCCTCCAGCCCGCGGCACGCGCTGTTGTTGCTGACGATCGGAATCTCGTGCTTCGCGTAGCTTTCCTCCAGCGCGCGGATCTCATCCTTTTTCATGTCCACCGCGCAGAAGCAGAAGTCTACTTTCCCTGCCACCGCTTCGATATCCGACGCGTCCACGATGACCATTTCGGCCGCTTTTTCGGGAATCGGCCAATCAAAGGCCCACCGCTCGCCCACCGCTTCGCGGTATGTTTTTCCGGCGCTGCGGGCAGATGCCGCCAGACAGGTTACCTCGAACCAGGGATGGTCCTTCAGCAGGGAGATAAAGCGCTGCCCGACCATGCCGGTAGCGCCGATGATTCCAACGCGATAATGATTCATTCCCTTTCCCTCCCGGAACGTGTTCCCGCAGAGCGCCTTGCCGCCTGCAGGTTGTTTGAAATCATAGCACCGGCAACCCTTGCCTGTCAAGAATTTCAGATGTTCCTGCACTGTTTTTCAAGACACGATCTTTATTTCTTCCGGACATAGATCAGCACAAAATTCAGGATCCGGTCCAACCCCCGGGACAGAAACTCCCGGTCCCTGACCGCAAACTCGTGTTCGGTGTTGAACCAGTCCTCCCAAGCTTCATAAAAACACTCTCCCTCGGCAACCCTAATGTCGCACCGGTCTTCACATTCTTCCTTCAACAGTTTTTCCCACCATCTGACGGTATGGAAACACAAAGCATCGTCGCCTTCCGCCCAGGTTTCAAACAGTTTCCGCATCTCCCCCTGCGGTTCCTCCCTGAGTCCCGGAACCGCAATCATCACATTTCCGCCCCGGCGTACAAAGGGAAGAATTTTATCCGCAAACACGCCTGTTTTGCAGCCGAAATAGTGATAGGAGTCCACGCTGACGATGGTGTCAAACCAGTCCTGCGCGAAGGGCATCTCCAGCGCGTCGCCGTGGATCGGAATAATCCGGTCTTCCAGGGAAAGATCCCGGATCCGCTTCAGGTTATCCGTTGCATCTACCCAGAGATCGAAGGCGTAAACAGATTTCGCGGGGGTTTCATTCGCCAGGAAAACGGACGTCAGGGCCATGCCGCAGCCCAGGTCCAACGTCCGGTCATAGCACGCGTCATAAGGGTTCCTGCAGATCAGCTCGTCCAGCAGCCGGAATGAATTGGGTCCCATCAGGTATTCCTTTGTAAAGTATTCTCTGTAATGGTCTGCTCTGTTCATTTTGAATCAGTCCTCCTTTTTACCTTCCTTCACGATTATCACCGCGTCCGGATCAAATTTGCGGTCCATGGTGTGCGCTGCCTTGCGGTTGGCCACCGTATCAAACACGATCGAGAAATCATAGTCCGGTGGGTACAGCTGTTCTGCCGGTACCAGCAGTTTCAGCCGGTTATGCCGCACCGTCAACTTCCGGCCCTGCATCTGGATGATCACGTTTCCCTCGTCATCCGCGGGCTGCCAGACGATCGCGTTCTTTCTGTCCGGCAGCAACATCACACTGTCCCCCATGCTGAACCGCTCATAGCTTCCTTCTTTCTTTGCAGGCAACCGCTGCAGCCGGCCGGCAGGAATCCGCATCGGTTTTCGCCCCGGTTCCGGCCGGGCGATCAGCCCGCCGTCCGCGACCTGCCGGGCCCTCGCCAGCAATCCCTCATTCATACCAAGGCGGCGGGCAATCTCGATGGCGCAGCTTTCCCCACTCAGCCCCATCTCCAGCCGGTATAGCGGCATCAGGGAGGCCTGGTCAAATGCCATCCGTGCGGAAATCACGTGTTCCGTCTGCTCCGCCCACTGCTTGATCTGCGGATCGTGCGTCGTTACCATGAAGAAGCATCCGCGGCGAAACAGTTCTTCCAGAATCGCCGCGGCCAGCCCGGAGCCCTCCGCCGGATCTGTTCCGCTGCCCAGTTCATCCAGCAGGACAAGGCTCTCCCGGCTGCATTCCTCCAGAATCCGAATCACATTGGTCATGTGCCCGGAGAACGTGGACAGGTTCTGGCTGATGCTCTGGCTGTCCCCAATGTCGCACAGCACACGGTCCATCATGGCGATGGTCGTCCCCTTGCCGCAGGGAATATGCAGCCCGCTCTGCGCCATCATCGTCAGCAGCCCGACGGTCTTGAGGGATACCGTCTTTCCGCCGGTGTTCGGCCCGGTCACGGCAATGCCGGCATCCGGCAGGGAGAGTTCCAGGTTCAGCGGCACGCATGTTTCCCGGTCCAGCAGCGGATGCCGGGCCTCCACCAGGCGGATCCGGCGTTCCATGGTCAGTTCCACCGGACACGCCTTCATCTCCATGCTCAGCTTTGCCCGGGCAAAGATCATATCCAGATCTGTCATGACGCGGATCGCGGCCCGCAGGGCATCTTCCTCCGAAGCAACCCGATCGCTCAGCTCCCAGAGAATCCTTCGTTCCTCCGTATCGATATCGATCAGCAGTTCTTCCAGTTCCTGGCGCATGGCCAGGACGGCAGACGGTTCCATAAAAACAGTGCTGCCCTTTCCGGACGCGTCAATTACCCTCCCGGGAAAAACGCTCTGAAAGCGTTTCTGTACCGGAATCACAAAAACGCCGTTCCTCTGTGTAATATAGGTGTCTGCCAGTTCCTTTTTATGGTGAAGAAGAATCTGATTCAGTTTTTCCCGGATGGCCTGTTCCGTATGTTCCCGCCGGCGGCGCAGATTCCGGAGCGCAGGGGAAGCGTCGTCCAGCACGGCGTCTTCACGGATGGAGCATTCGATGTCCTCCTCCAGTCCTTCCAGGGCCGGCAGTTCCGTATGCCAGGACGATATCCCGGCGCTGAACATCTGTGCGCCCTGAAGATAGCGACGCAGCCGCTGAACGGTCGAACAGAACCTGGCGACGGACGTCAGCTGCGCCGGCAGGAGCATCCCTCCCTGCGCCGCCTGAATCAGGCTTTCCTCCGTTCCGTCGGTATCCGTCAGCGGCGGAATGCCCGCGTTTTCCATCACGCGAAGCGCTGCTGTCGTCTCTTCCATCCGGGTCCTACAGAGCCCCTCGTTCAGGATCGGCTCCGTCTCCCCGAGCAGCCTTCGTGCTGTCCGGGAAACTGCCTGTTCCTGCAATTGTCCGATGATCTGATCAAACCCGAGCGTAATCATATCCTGTGTCATGCCGTTTCCTCTTTCTCTGTTTTGATGGACATGAACAGAGAATCAGGGAGTGCGGCACAAAAGGGCAAACAAAAAAGTGCCCGGCATCCGTCCGTACCGCGTCATGGCATCAGCAAACAAGCGGTCATGTCACCGCATTCCTTGATCAACCATGCTCCCCGTTAACGAACCGACTCCAAACACACCTCCGCGGTGATTGCCCGCTCTTGTCGGGTTCACTGCTGGTCATATTATATTCCGTTCGGTATCCGATGTCAATTCTCTGCAGCCAAATATCAGGGCAGTTTCGTTTGAAAATGGGGTTTATTTTGCCTGTTTCTCATCCTTCGGGAGAATAATGTTCAGCAGTATGGCAATCAGGGCCGCAGGAACAATCCCCTGATCCGCCGAAGATGTACTTCAGCCACTGGGGCATATAGTTCTGCACGGCCGCAGTTGATCCGATGCCGTAACCCAAGCCCAGTGCGATGGCTACAATGGTAGCTTTGCGGCCGCTGAGGTTATCCTTGGTAATCAGATTAATGCCGGAAACCACGATTGATGCAAACATGAACACTGCCGCACCGCCGAGTACCGGCTGGGGCATGGCAGAGATGACCGCACCGATCTTGGGGAAAAGGCCTGCCAGAATCAGGATAACGGCGCCCATGGCGATCGCGAAACGGTTAACCACCTTCGTCATGCCGACCAGGCCTACGTTCTGTGAAAAAGACGTATTTGGCAGCACACCGAAGCAGGCTGCCAGGGAAGAACCGAAACCGTCGCAGACCACCGCACCGGTAAGTTCCTTGTCTGTCGCTTCCCGGTTAAACCCGCCTTGCGTTACACCCGACGTGTCTCCGATCGTCTCTACGGCCGTTACAATGAACATGATGCACATCGGAATAATGGCCGTGATGTCAAACTGCAGCGCTACCGGCATCAGCTTCGGAACAGAAAACCAGGAAGCATCCGCAACCTGAGACCACTGCGTAATATAGGCGCAGTTGACCACAGCACCGTCCACCTCCATCGTGTGAGGCAGGAACAATCCCATCAGGAAGGACATGAGATAGCCGAAAGCAATGCCGATCAGGATGGAGGCCACGGAAGTGAAGCCCTTGGTGAAATGCTTGAAAAAGATGATCACCGCCAGTGTGGACAAGCCCAGAACCAGGTTCCAGATTGAACCGTAATCCTTAGCAGAAGATCCGCCGCCGAAAAAGCCGATCCCGACGGAAACCAGGGACAGGCCGATGGCCATCACAACGGTACCCGTAACCACCGACGGGAAAAATTCCCGCAGCGGTTTGATGCAGAATCCCAGAACCATTTCGAAAGCACCGCCAATGAGGCATGCACCCATGATAACGCCGTAGGTGTAAATTCCTGCCGCCACATTCGTGGTAATTGTGCCGGCGGAGATGCCGGCGAGCGTCGCCACAGCAATGCCGTTGTTGACCCCGATAAATCCGGAGGAAGTGCCCATTACAATCGGGAGCTTTCCGCCGATCGGGCCGATTGGATACAGCTGAAGCAGCGTGACAACGCCGGTGATAAACATCGCGTTCTGCAACAGCGATACCCGCAGATCCCCCAAACCTTCGCCTGCCGTGATCGAGCAGACGCCCATGATAATCAGCAGCGGGGAAAGGTTGCCCACAAACATGGCAAGCACATGCTGAAGGCCCAGGGGAATTGCCTGCTTCAGCGGAATTCTTCCGTCCAGCTCATAAGGGGAAGTATACTTGGGGGATGACATAGGAACACCTGGCGGAACAGAGTAAGGTGTTCCGACAGCATCCTCACGGGCAAGAAAAAAGACTCCCGGAGCCAAAGCCCCGGGAATCAATCTCAGATCCCCTTCCTCGAGAAGCATCATTCAATCACCGTGGCCTGCATCCGCACCGTCGAGGCCCTTCCGGCCAAGCGCTGCCAGCCGTCGGCAGTAGTCGTCGCTGCGTTTCTGGATGTCGTCCTGGTATACCTCCAGTTCCGGCATCGACACCGCGAAGAAGTCGTATCCCACTTTATCAAACAGGTGCTGCTCCCCGAAGGCAATCAGCTGGTGGAAAGACTTCAGGGCCTTTTCTTCCTCGCCCAGAGCCCGGAAAGCCAGCCCCTGCCAGTAGATGTAGTCCGACGGCTGGTCGTTGTAGTACCGCACCGGTTCCGGCACCTGGGACCCCTCCGTGGCTTTCCGGAAGCACGCCTGCGCCTTTTCTTCCTGACCCAGCTTTTGCTGGGCCGCGCCCATCAGGTAGTAAGCCCGGTTGTCCGGCACATTGTCCAGCTTGCCTTCGCCCAGATTCGGCGGATAGCTCAGCGTCCGCTCCGCCAGGGCATAGGCTTCCTCCGCCCGACCTTCCGCCAGAGCCTTTTCCGCCAGGGCGAACAGGGCCGCCTTGTATTCGTCCGCCACCTTGCCCTCGCCGCCTTCCCACACGTGGAAGGTGTAGTTTTCCATCAGATTCAGTGCCTTTTCATGCTGCCCGTCCGCGTTCAGCAGGCTCACATACGCCAGCATCAAGGCATACCGATCCTCCATCAGTTCCCGGTGCGCTTCCAGAATCTCCAGCCGCTCGCGGACCGGGCGCCCCAGATTCTTCAGCAGCTGCTCCTGCTCCAGCAGGAAGCGGCTGTTTCCCGGCTCCAGGTGGCAGGCTTCGGCGATCTCCACCGCCGCACGGCTCCGGTCGCCATGGTTGTAACAGGCGATGGACAGACACCGGTGGGCCGGCGCCAGCTCCGGCGCCTCGCGCACCGCCTGTTCCCATTGGCCGATTGCCGCCTCATACTGCTTCTTGTCGTACAGGAGCTCGCCCAGATAGTAGTGGGCCTTCGGCGCGGCCGACAGCAGCGCGGCGGCCTCCTCCAGAATCGCCTTTTCGATGTTCCGGTTCGGGAAGCACAGGTCCGTGGACAGGGCTTCCGCCGCTTCCGCGGCCGCGACGGCCTTGTCCCGCTGACCGAGCCGGTTCAGGGCGTATGCCAGGGCATAGGCCTCCATCGGATGTTTCGCCGGCCGGGCGGAAAGCAGCTCCGCCGCTTCCTCCATGCATCCGAAACCAATCAGTCCATAGGCCAGGTTCAGCCGGTTTTCCGTCCCCTCCCCGAGGGTCCTTTGGAATTTCTCCGGCGTTTCCCAATACATCCGGATCCCCAGGCACAGCGGATCGATCGCCGCACTTTCCTTCAGGAAAGCCCTGAACTCCTGCCCTGCCCCGTTTTCATTTCCCTTATCTCTTTTCTTTTCTTTTTCCGTTTCCAACCGGGCCAGGATGGCGGCCTTCAGCGTCCGGGCCTCCATGTCGTGCCAGCCCCGGATCAGGCTTTCCTCCGCGTATTCCAGGGCTTCCCGCAGACGTCCCTGCTTCAGGGCGATGCTCCCCAGGTGGCACCAAGCCGCCCCCGCGGTTTCCCCGCTCCAGGTCGCCTTCCAGAAGGCATCCGCCGCCTCATCCAGCCGCTCCTGCGCCTCCAGGGCCAGCCCCAGGTTGAAGTACGGTTCTCCCGCGTAGGGATTGGGATTCCGCCAGGTCTGTTTCAGGATCGCCGCCCGGAAGTACGGTTCGCTTTCCTCCGCCCGGGCGTTCCGCAGCAGGAAAAGACCGTAGGCATTATTCAGCCGGATGTCCGTGGGATCCCGGCGCAAGCCTTCCAAATAGTAGTCCGCGGGGTTAAAGGTGGCATGGCGGTATTGCTCCAGGTGCTGCCCCGCCAGATACAGGTCCTCCAGAGAAGCGATCTCCCCGGGGGCCTTCATGGCCTCCGCCGGTTCCGGAATCGGCCGGTTCTCCTTCACGAATTCCGTATAGCCGCACAGCAAATTCCCTTCCGCGTCCCGTACCTCGATCCGGTAGTCCCGCAGCCCGGGAATCAGGTCCGTAAAGGCCTTCTCCGGGCTCAGGTCCGCACGTTTGCGGTAAATCTCTTTGTCCCCGGCCCAGGCAATGATCTCCGTCTGCGCCCAGGTTCCCGTGGCATAGACCCGGATCCGTCCCGCCCTGGATTTCTTCGCCATGGCCTCGTTTGCTTCCTTGCCGAAGGCGAAGGGGTCCGGCGCCAGAGGCTTCCCGTCCCCGTCCACGTATTCGACTCCCAGCACCACATCCTTCGTGGCATTGCTGACCCGCCCCACGGCCTTGTAGGGCATGAAATACTGGACGAAGTTCTTCTCCTCCCGGGGCTTGAGCCAGGTGAAGTCCGGCTGGTTGTCGCAGAAAACCCCGGTCATCAGCTCAATATACGGGCCGTCCTCGTCCGTCAGGTTCCGGTCCCAGGTTTTCCCGAAGTGGCCGCAGCCCCAGGTCCACTGCTTCTTGCCCGGGCTCACATGGTGGTCCGCCACATGCAGCAGCCCCGCGTCCTTCCCCTCGTCGAAGTTCCCCACGAAGTCGAAATCGGAGTGGGCCGCCATGTAGGAGGTGGGCACCCGGATATTTTTATACCGGGAAATGTCCACGCCGGCAGAGTAGTCCGCCTTGTAGTATTCCCCCGTAGCGATCGGGAAAGTGGATACCGCCCGTTTCCCGTGATCCATGACCGCGTTCACGTCCGGCGGAAAAACGGAGAAGGTGTCGTCATTGACGGAAACGGCCGGGTTCGCCCACCACAGGAAGGTCTGGGGATAGTCCGTCGGATTATACAGCTGTCCCCGGATTTCGATGTAGGCTTTGTCCGGATACAGGGTGATCCGGGCGTTGCCCCGGGTGCCGTTGATCCGGTCGGTCTCGCCCAGCGTCACCGAGGCGGACCCGTCCGGGTTTTCCGCCAAGGTATAGTTCACTGGCATGAAGGTCGAGGGACGGTGGTGCTGCGGCCAGTTGAATTCGATGCCGCCGCTGATCCACGGTCCCGCCAGCCCCACCAGCGCCGGCTTAATCACCCGGTTGTAGTAGATGAAGTCGTAGCCGTTCGTCTTGTCCAGCGCCCGCTGGATTCTCCCGCCCAGCTCCGGCAGGATCATCACGTACAGCCAGTCGTTCTCCAGGATCACGGCCCGGTAGCCCACGTCCTCCTTCTCCTCGCTGATACGCTCGCAGATCGGAACGGGGTACACCTTTCCCGTGGATCCCTGGTATGCCCGTTTTTCAATGAACAGCGGGTTCTTCTCCAGCGCTCCCGCCCGATAGGTCGGAATGCTGATTACCTGTTCATACACTTTCGTCTTTTTCATCCTGATTGCTCCCTGCCCTCAACTCTTCACACTAAACTCTGATTTCATACACCGCCTGCAGCTCCGCCGACTCCAGATCCGCCGTCTCCCGCTGGCTTTCCTCGTTCCGCGCCGCCATCGCTGTTTCCGCGTTCACCACGGCTCCTTCCCGAATCGGCGCAATCGTCAGCACCATCTTCTCCCGCTTCAGTTCCTCCCGGTACTCCCGAAGTCCGATTTCCCAAGTATCCCCGTTGCAGAAGTTGTCGCTGATCATCTGATTCCCCAGGAACAGCATCCCGATGTCTCCCCGGTACCGGATTCGCAAGCGTACGTCCTTCAGCCCCTCCGGCAGTTCCGGCAGGCTGAAAACCGCCTTGTGCGGCGCAGGATATTCAACCTTCATCTCCAGCTCCGCGGCTTCCACGGCCGCCCGCCAGGCCCCCAGCGGCCCCCGGTCCGGCAGGCGTTCCAGCCTGCCGGACTGCCCCAGCCGCTCCGGGGGCCAGCACAGCATAACATTCTCTCCCGCGGTGGTTTCCAGCCGCAGTTTACCCTGCTCGTCTTCCAGCAGCGCCGCCTCCGTGAACACCAGGCTTCCGTCCCGCAGCAGGTACAGCCGGTCCGCTGCCTCGCGGCTGAGCAGGAGCACATCGATCTCCTTTTCTCCCTTGCGAACAGTGAAAAGGTTCGCCTCTTCCCCGTCCGCCAGCCCCGCGAATCCGGTGACCTCCGCCCCGTCCTCAAAGCGGAACGAAACCTCCATCCCGTCCGGTTTCATGAACACATACAGAGGCCTCGCGCCCGCTTCCGTCCGCAAAAGCGGCTGAGCCGCGGCCTGACGCAGCAGGATCCCGTCCATCTCCAGCCCGAAGGGCAGGATCGCGTTCTCCTGCGGCGCCAGGCTGATATCGAAATCGTATGTGTCCGCATCGGTACGGATTTGCACCCTGTCGTGCTTCCGGTCCGGCATATTCAGGTGGTCCTGGAAATTGTTCACGAAGAGGAATCCGCCTTTTCCATCCGTCCGGACAGCAAAGCGCAGGGGCCCGGTGTCCCGGGGATCGATCCCGGAAGCACTCTCCGGCAGCACAGTGTCCATCGGCGCCAGGGTTTCCCCGAAGAAATGGGTCAGGAAATGGATGCTCTTCAGCCGCCGGTAGGATTCCCGGACCTGGCCGTATTCCCCCAGCGCCGCCTGGTAGTCGTAGGAAATCTTCGGCACCTGGGCCTCATTGAGATAAGCCCCGTGCTTCCCGATGGGATTGGTGCCGCCCTGGAACATGTAGTATCCCGGGAAGTTGCATCCCGAGCCGATCTTGATGTTCGCCAGCGCGTCCACGCTTTTATACGGATAGATAAACCGATAGTAGTAGCAGCACGTCATGCCCGCGCCCATCTCGCAGCAGGCGTAGGGCCGGTCCTCCGGCTCGTAGGCCGGGTCGAAATCGTCCGCCCAGGCCGCGCCGTTCCTGTGGTAGTCCTCATAGATATATTCCTCCGTGGCCGGGTGTTCCCCCCGGTGGGAATAGAAGATCCACGGCCGGTAGGCATATCCGCCCCACAGCGGCATCACCCGGGGAGAATAAGCAGCCCCGCCCCACGCGGTGCCGGTAAAGAAGGCCGGCACCAGCCCGCTTTCCAGGGCAATGTCCCGCAGGGCCAGGATGTAGGCTTCCCCCTTGTCTCCGCGGTTAATCCATTCATTGGAGATCCCCGTCGTGATCTCCCACATCGCGGAGGAATGCATGTATTCATTGTCCAGCTGCACAGCGATTACGGGCCCGCCGTCCCGGTAGAACAGGCCCTTCACCTGCTCCCCGATTTTTCCGTACAGCCGGCGCACGCAGCGCAGGAACCCCTCGTCGGTTGATCTCACCGTAAAGGACTTGCCGTACAGCCAGTCCGGCAGCCCGCCGTTGCGGACCTCCCCGTGATCGAAGGGCCCAACCCTGAGAATCACATACAGGCCGTGTTTTGCGCACAACTCGACAAAGCGCCGCAGGTCCCGCCGCCCGGAAAAATCAAATTCCCCCTCGTCTTCCTCGATATGGTTCCAGAACAGGTAGGTGGAAACCACGTTGATGCCGCCCATGCGCATCTTGATCAGCTCGTCCTCCCAGCGCCCGGCGTCCATCCGGCTGTAATGGAACTCCCCGGATACCGGGATGAACGGCTTCCCGTTGATTTCCATGTAGAAGTTGGTGAAGCTGATCCGCTCCCCGCCTGGAGAAGTCCCGGCGAAATCCGGCCCCAACCCGAACCGTTTTCCGGCCCGGAAGCCGGACAAATCCATCTGGTATTCCATATGCTGCCACGCTCCTGTATTGGTTTCTGCCTGTATTCTACCCTTTTCCGGACGGTTTTGCATTCATGATTCCTGCGGCATGATTGAGAATTTTTGCGAAAGCTTAACGCATATTATTCATTTGCTTTCATACAGTTTTCGCAGGTATGTTTATAAAATTTGCACAGGTCTCTTTTTGAAAACAGGGGAACAGGATACACCTGTTCCCCTGTTGGTTGACACGATATCAGCGGGCAGCTACCCACTCGTTGTACTGGCGGTACATTTCATCATAGATGTCCTGCAGGCCGGCGTTGTAGCACTTCTGCAGCATCTCGTCCAACGTCGCGTCGGGATCGTCCACCAGGCCCAGGCCCAGCATGCCGTAGTAGTCCCCGATGATGGAGTCCACCGCATCCGCGTTGGCCTGAACGGGCGTGGGATCAAAGATGAAGGCGGTCAGCGGGTTGGCAGTCATTCTGCGCTTCCACTCGTCGTACACAACCTTTTCCCGCTCCGGCACACCGGCTTCTTCCACGTCACCGTTCCGGGTGGCCCAGCTCAGGGAGTTGCCGTCCGGCAGGTAGTTCGCAGCATTGTCGGTCCGGGTATAGATACGGTTCTCGTCGATGGTGTAGTGGTCGCCTTCGATACCCAGCACCACGGTGTGGTTCATGGCGGTGTCAAACTTCAGCAGGTCCAGCACCATGGCGGCGCGCTCGGGATTCGCGCATCCGGCCGCGATGGCGATGTCGCCGTTGGAATAAGCTTCCGCGGTCACCAGGGTTCCCTTTTCCTTGAACAGGTCATAGGCAGCGGTGGTCACGCCCTCGTTCTTCTCGACTTCCTTCATGTAGGTGAACACGGTACCGTTCCATTCGATGGAAGCGCTCTTGCCGGCGCCGAAAGCCTGCCATTCGTTGACAGTCTCGTTCAGGGCGCTGCGGCTCCATACGCCGGCATCCGCCAGCTTCTTCATTTCCCTGCAGAAGGTACGGAACAGGTCGGTTTCCCAGGCCAGCTTGATTTCTTCCGCCGCGGGAATCTTTCCTTCATAGGCATAGGAGAACCGCAGATTGTTGGTGAAGTAGGCGTCAAACCAGTTCTCGTTAGTGTACCACAGTTCCCAGAAAGCGGTATTGTTTTCCTGTCCGCCGAAGGCCAGGATGCCGGATTCGGGTGTTTCCTTCTCGGCGATGGTCAGCAGGAAGTTCTCGAAATCGTCCCAGTTCTTCAGTTCGCCGATGCCGTATTTTTCGGCCAGGTCCGTACGGATACCGACCAGGCGGCCTTCCGGCGCCATCCGTCCGCAGGGCACCGCGATGTTCTTGCCGTTGAGTTTGGTCTCAGCCCAGGATTCCTTGGGCTGATACTTGTTGGCCAGGGGCATGTACTTGGCGATGAACTCTTCATCCATTTCGAAGAAGGAGCCCTTCGCCGCTTCGGTGAACATGTATTCCCAGGGAGCGGTGAAGATCAGGTCGATGTCCGCGCCGCCCGCCAGGTTCAGGGAGTACATGGTGCTCACATCGGCCCAGCTCATGAAGATGGTGTCAATGCTGGTGTTGAAGGGCGCCAGCTGCTCGTTCAGGGCATTCTGGATCTTGTCCCAGTCCACGGGCTTGTCACCCACCTGGTAGATCTTCACGGTATAGGGCTTGCTCAGGTCCGTGTCGGGATACATGTCCGGCGTGGCTTTAATCACGTTGGTCTTCCAGTCGTCGGGGAGCTCCGCGACGCCGGAGGCGGACGCCGTCACAGCCGCCAGGCTGGACAGGAGCACGCACAGGGTCAGGATCAGTGCCGTCAGTTTGGTTTTCATGGGTTTCTCCTTTCAATTTACCGCCCTCAGGCGGATATTTCCATGTTTGTGTTATCCCTTCACCGCGCCGATGGTCAGGCCCTTGACGAAGTAACGCTGCAGGAAGGGATACAGGAGGACGATCGGGCCCGTGGCGATTACGGTCATGGCCATCTTCATGCCCTCCAGCGGCACCGCCGGCAGGTCCATGCCGGATTTCTCCGCCACCAGGCGCATGGCCTCCGCGGAGCCCAGCATACTCTGCAGATAGTACTGCAGGTTGAACAGCTTGTCGTCCGTCATGAAGAGCATGCAGTTGTACCAGTCGTTCCAGTAGGCCAGGGCGGAAAACAGGGCCAGCGTCGCCAGCAACGGCTTGGACAGCGGAATCATCAGCCGCACGTAAATCGTGAAGTCGTTGGCACCCTCCAGCTTGGCCGATTCCGTAATCGCGGCGGGAATGCCGGCCATGAAGGATTTCGCGATGATCATGTTCCATACGGAGAACATCAACGGCAGAATCAGCGCGTAGATCTGGTTCTTAAATCCCAGGTACCGCACGCAGAGCATGAACCACGGCACCAGGCCGCCGCTGAACAGGGTCGTGAAGAAAAAGAAGAACGCAAACCCGTTGCGCCAGGGAAAGTCCCTGCGGCTGAGCACGTATCCCGTCATCGTCGCCAGGAAAACCGCCAGGAAGGTGCCGACCACAGTCACGCCCGCCGTTACGCCGTAGGCCCGGAGGATTGCCAGCGGGTTCTTGACGCACAGGGCGTAGGCTTCCGTGGAAATATTCCCTGGCACGATGGGATAGCCGTACCGGATCATGTCGTTTTCCGGCGTGAAGGAGGCAATCAGGATCAGGTAAAAGGGCGCCAGGCAGATCAGGGCAAACAGTCCGATCAGCAGGTATCCGAAGATGCTGACGGCAACCTGGTCCCCCGTCATGCGGATTTTTCCGCCCCGCCTTCTTCCCGCGCGCAAAGCCTTTTCAGAAGCAGTCATTTCCGCCACCTCCTCAGTACAGCGCGTAGTCGGGATTCGCGACCTTGACCAGCTTGTTACAGATCGTGATTGTGATAAAGCACAGCACGGACTGGTACAGGCCCACCGCCGCGGATACGCCGACGTTGGCGTTGTTGATCAGCAGCCGGAACACATAGGTGTCGATAATATCCGTGGTCGGCTGCAGCAGCGCGGAGCTCTTCACGGTCTGATAGAACAGGCCGAAGTCGCCGCGGAAGATGTTCCCGATGGCCATCAGGACCAGCACCATCATCGTCGGTACCAGGGAGGGAATCGTGATGTAGCGGATCTTCTGCCACGCGTTCGCGCCGTCAATATCCGCCGCCTCAAACATCTCCTGGTCCATGCCGGCGATGGCCGCCAGGTACACCACCGACCCGTACCCTGTCTGCTTCCAGAGCTTCAGGAACACCAGGATGAAGGGCCACACCGTCGGCGTGTTGTACACGTCAACGCGGCTCCCGCCCAAGGCCACGGCGATGCTGTTCCAGATGCCCCGCTCGTAGTTGAAGATGTTGTACATAATGGCTCCCGCCACCACCCAGCTGATAAAATACGGAAGGAACATAAAGGATTGGGCGGTCTTCTTGAAATACTTGTTTCTCAGTTCATTGATCAGAATCGCGCTCCCCATCTCGAAAACAACGCCAAGGAAGATGAACGCGATATTGTACAGAATGGTGTTCCGCGTCACGCCGGGCAGCTTCCCGTCGATCATGATCGCCTTGAAATTCTGCAGCCCGACCCAGGGGGAGTGGTAGATGCCGCCCCGGTACTGGTATTTTTCGAAGGCCAGCACCAGGCCGCTCATGGGTACGTAGCAGAAAATAATCACGTATACGACCGCGGGAATCAGCATCACCAGAAGCAGCCAGTGCTTCCGGAAAACCTTCCGCACGGGGATCCGGGAGGAGATGACTTTGTCGCCGTACGCGGTATGGACGACCTCACCTTTTTTCATGAAGTTTCCCCCTGTCTGCGCCTTTTGTTTCCGCATGCTTTTGTCTGTTCTGGCCTGAATTTTACCATTGTGCCCCTGCCCCGTCAATGAGATATCCTGTCAAGCAGTTGAGAAAAATTGCTTTCATAAAAATCAATCCTGGGGTATAATGCAGACAGGCATTTTCGGAGGTGCGGCGCCATGAAATCCATTGAGCAGAAGGTCTCCCCGGTTTCGGATTACTACATCTTTTCCCCCAGCAAAACCGCGCAGGGATGCTTCCTGTATCCCCTGCAGTGCGGCTTTTTTACCTATGACCCGGGGTACGCGCTCAAGCGCAGCTCCTTTGACAGTTTCCTGCTCATGTATATCCAGAAGGGAACCATGCTGCTGGACCTGGCCGGCAAGCAGCAGCCGGTCGCGGAGAAGCATTTTGTGCTGGTGGACTGCTATCAGCCCCACGGCTATTCAACCGCAGAGGGCTATGAGTGCATCTGGCTGCATTTTGACGGGGTGCTGGCCCGGAACTACTATGAGCTCATCGTCTCCCGGCTGGGCAACGCATTCTCCATGGAGGATGCCTTTCCGGCCCTGCGGAAAATGAACACCATCCTCCGGACCTTTGAGGAAAGCAAGCAGTTCCGGGAACCGCTCCTTTCCAAATATATCACGGACATCCTGACCGAGTTCATGATATACAATCCGGGCAGCGGCGCCGCCGGCAGCAGCACCGAAGCGGTGGAGCGCGCCCTGGTCTATATTTCCGAGCATTTCACGGAGGATATTCCGGTCAGCCTCCTGGCCGGGCTGGCCGGACTTTCCGAATTCCATTTCATCCGAGTCTTCCGCCAGCAAACAGGGTATACACCCCATGAGTATATCGTCAACCGCCGCATGGCCTCCGTCCGCTATCTCCTGAAGTATACGGAGCTCTCCATTAAGGAAATCTGCTTCAGCACCGGCTTCTCCGGCGAAAGCGTCTTCTGCAACGCCTTCAAAAAGCACCACGGCCTCACGCCGCAGCAGTACCGCCTCCAGGGCGTTCCCTCCACCCAACTCTAATCCTTTCACTCTTCGCTCTGTTACCATCTTCTTCTATCTTTCCCGTTGCTTTCGTAGTATTCTCTCTTTTATTCATGCAATTTTTGTCTGCCGCTTTCAGGGTGGTATCGATATGAAAACGGGGTTATGGTCTATTTTATTTCACATGCTGAAACATATTGCATCGTCAAACAAAGAGCTGTGAAGCCCGGCCCCGTAGGCCATTGCTTCACAGCTCTTTTGATTGGTCCTTTTTCTGATTCCGGTTTCCGGAATCACTGAATTGTCTTACAGTTCGTTTCCGTTCCGGAGGTTGTTGTATTCCTCCTCAGTGATGATCACGAAGGGCGTCCATCCATAATCCGGCTTGTCCTTTCCCAGGTGGCCCAGGTCCATATGCACCCGGCCGTCCTCGACCACAGCCTTGCTGTCGCTACAACAGCGGAACAACTGTGATGACAGGACAATCAGCGAATTGTTTCTCCTCATGATCGATGAACAGGCGGATATCACCTTTGGTCATGCCCTTCAGCTCATCATTGACATAATGCTGCAGATGATCCAGGAACGGTTCGGATTATCCGATGCTCAACTGGATGAGTTTGTGACCAGTTTCATCGGGCGGCTGCCAATCAGCTATCAGCATGCGTTGAGATTGAAAACTGCTTGATGATATTTGTGGCTTGGTTCTTATAGAATTTTCAAGGTTCAATGACTATTTCTCGTGTGGGAAGTCTGAGGTACTTAACCAACCTTCTGCGCAGGTGCATTCGTGTATTGCTCAACAATTTCCTGTGGAACTTCTGCTAAAGCAATTTTATGTTCCCGGGCATATTTTATTACAGCAGCAATATCAATGCCAAGGTCCGCGGATTCATAAATGTTGTGTTCCTCCAAATATGAATCAACCATTGAATCATCATATTTCTTCTTCGATTCCATAGTATTCATACGTATATTCCTCCGTAATTCGTTTCATTGCTTCCGAATCAATGACAATTCGGAACGGATGTTTCGGAACACCAAATGGAAAAAACTCCGCACCATAGTGTTCAATGTAATGGTCCATAATTTCCTGATTCATTGCTTCGCCATAAACCAATCCACTGTACCCAAGTTTTATTGAACGGTTACCGGCGATTGCAAACAGATGACCGCCGACACCGGAATATAGTTTCTTTCCATGCCGATGTACGTTATTTTGCGGTGCTGCAACAGCCCACAGAATATGAACAGCTTTACTCTGGACAGCGTTTTCCAGAGCAATCATACCCTGAATATCTACCGTCCCCTTGAGAACCAACGCATATATTTCTGCTTCGGAAGAGAATTTGCTCCAGTTGACATACCAGCCGGTTCGCTTATTATACTTTGCCAGAAAGCTTTTACGCCGTAGCCGTATTACTTCCGTTTCAACGATTTCTCCAGTAATCGTGTTTTTCAGGCAGGGCGTAAACTCATCAATGGTAACTGCAATCATGAAACATCTCCCCCCATGCAATTATACTATAAAACTGTATATCAGACAACAGAACATCTCCCCGAAACGAACAGGGACGGAGCGCACTTAAAACCTCCTGGGATTTCTTACGTGGACTTGATATCCAACTTCCCTTGTGTTAGCATTTCATCAGAAGCTGTGGCTGATTCATCGGCATTGCCGGTGTTGACGGGTCTGATCCCCATGAGGACCGGCTTTTTTCATCCCTCAATATTTCCGACGGAATGAGTTCACCGGAACGGAGGTTCGCCCCTTGTTCCCTTGGAAATTATATGAAGCCCGACCACCGCAATGGTGGCCGGGCTTCTGCCATGAAAAAAGTGGACCAGATGCTTCCGAGCCCCCAGATGTAGTCCGAAGACGTCCACCGCAATTCCGATGGGTTCATATATGAGCACGGACGAATCGTGCCCGCAAATTTCTTTTCCATCTGCTCTGGAAAAACCGAAACGAAAAAGACCGTCCCGCCGTTTCGCACCGCCGTTTCGCAAAACCCGTGTTCTTTCAATGTCTGCGGCGATTCGCGAAACCGAAAACTTATGAAGGTGAGCAGAAACGGGAGACGGGATGAGGTACGGGTAGACTGTGCCTGCAAGCTCCGGAAAACCGAAACGAAAAGATCGTCCCGTCGTTTCGTAAGAAGCGGCTCATAAGCTTGAAAAAACATGGGTTTTATGGTAGCATAGGTTACGCTAGATGGCTTTTATTTATTTAGCGATGAAGATCTCGAAAGGAGGCGTTTGATATGGCAACTTCCAGTATTTTTGACACAGTAAAAATTAAGGATTCAAAGACTGCGGAATCCTTTATTCGCGCTATTGAAGAATCTGAGAAAGCCAAGGAAATTGTCCCCGCTATAAAGATCAATTCCAGAATAGCAACAAGAGAGGATTCCGCCAAACTCCGTGAGATGAGAATGCGGCAGATGCAGGTGGGTAATTGAGGCTTTTCTCAAGAACAACGCCGTTTCCTTTGCCCAGAAGAAGATGTCAGTAACATATCTTGTGAGCGACTCTGAAGATGCAAGTTTGCTTGGCTATTTTTCCCTGGCCAATAAAGCACTGGAGATCAGGAAAGAAGCTGTCAGTAAAGGCTTGGCCAAGAAAGCCTCGAGATATGGCATCCTGGATGAAGATGAAGGGTCCTACACGATTCAGGCTTATCTTTTGGCACAGTTTGGAAAAAATTATGCTGTTTCGGATGGAAATCGCATTGATGCTGCAGGCCTTATGAGCCAGGTGAATATGGTAATTGCACAGATACAGCATATGATAGGCGGAGGCTTCATTTATCTTGATGTCGAAAAGACCTGTGATCCGGAAAACCCAGATGAGAAACCCTACGAGAAACTACTGAAAATATACAGAGACAAAGCTGGTTACGTTGCCTTCAATGAAAGGCATTCTCCATCGGATGGCAAGAATTATATCATGATGATTAAAGCTATCTGAGGAACCCTCCGATCATCATCCTGGCTACGAGCCGACGAATCGGAGGGTTCTTTTTTTCTTGATGATACACTCTATGCATACAGAATCTGTCACGAAAATGTTCAATGGCAAAAAGATTGATATTATATAATCATGGATGAAGCGTACCTGCAGATTTCCAAAAAACCGAAACGAAATAGACCGTCCCTCTGTTTCGCATACTGCGGGGCGGTCCTCTCCGGGCTTCAGACTATGCTTTTATTTCCGTTTCGGGTGTTTTTGCAGGACCAGCATTGCCATGCCGCTGAGGCCCAGCAGGATCAGTCCGATCCAGAGGGCGGGATGGTTGCTGTCGCCGGTCTTCGGCGGTGTCGGAGCCGGTTTGATCGTTAAGGTCGCCTCAGCGCTCCCATCCTGGAAGTTGACTTTGACCATGTGCTTCCCGACCGAAAGCGTATCCAGATAAGAAGCCTTCAGCGTCAGGATCAGGCTGCCTTCCGCGGTGGTATGACCCCACGCCGGAATGTCGTTTCCGTCCATGGTGGAACCGGTATAAAGGCTGTAAGCCTTTTCGTTATCCGGCGTACGGCTGACGCTGATCACGGTATCCTTCCCATCCCCGACGGTATGCTCGCCGTTCTTCACGGAAGTCGTGGAATAGCTTGCGCCGGAAATGGTGGCCGTAACGCAGGCCGGTTCGGAATCTGTATGGTTATCATCCCCAACGGCCTTATACCAAACATAATAGGTTCCCGCGTCGGTTGCTGTAGGGATGGATGTGGTATAAGGTTGTGTAGCTTCGGTTTCGGTGCCGAGGGCGTACTGCATCTCGCCGCCGGTGGCGGTGCCTGCTGTTACAAGCTCCTGTGCAGAGCCGGTATAGGTCAGCGTTTGGGCTGTCGGTGCTTTGGTAACAGTGCTGTTTGCCTTGTTGATGGTCACGGTCACATCCTTGGTCGCCTGCTCATAGGCGATAGTTCCCGCCGCAGTCACCGTGACATAGGCTTTGCCGTCCGCGGGAACCTTTTTGATCGTCAGTGCGCCGGTGGCGGCGTCCACATCAATATAGTCCTCGCTGCCATCCTTCACGGCGTAGCTGATCGCGCCGCCGCCTTCGGTCGGGTCGGTCACGCTGGCACTTACCTTCTTGTCCGTGTCGCCGTAGGTAACGGTCACATCATCGGCGGTAATGGACTGGGTGCCCTTGTCGCTGATCGTCAGCGTGCCGCTTGCATAGGTGATGGTGTAGTTGTCACTCGCGGTTGCGCCGGAGGCAACGATGTCATAGGTGCCTGCCGTGGTATTGTCCGGGGTGGCCGCGCTGCCGTCCTTCTGATAGGCCAGC
Organism: Clostridia bacterium; assembly: GCA_017404985.1. Classification (GTDB taxonomy): domain Bacteria; phylum Bacillota; class Clostridia; order Christensenellales; family Aristaeellaceae; genus Aristaeella. Next base: position 129,625 of record JAFRBK010000011.1, read on the forward strand.
GTCGGAGCAGTCGACAATGCATCCGTGCCCACAAGCCCGGAGACGGTATAATGCGTGTCCAGAACCGGCGCGGACAGGTCAGGAACAGTGCCGCCCACATAGATGCTCTGATTCTCCGCCGCAACGGTGACTGTCGCCTTGCTGATCGTCACAACAACTTCCTTGGTGGCTTCCGCGTAGTCGTCAGTCTCCGCCGCAGTTACAATGACGTAGGCTTTCCCGTCGGTCGGGGGAACCGCCTTGATCGTCAGCGCACCGGTGGATTCATTCACGCTGATGTAATCCCCGCTGCCATCTTTCACGGCATAGGTTATGGCCCCGCCGCCCGTGGTAGGCTCGGTGACGCTGGCGCTGACGCTCTTGTCCGTGTCGCCATAGGTAGCGGTCACGTCAGAGGCGGTAATGGTCTGCGCGGGCTTGATAACCAGCGTAATGGTCATGGAGTAGGTGTCCGCCTCGGTGCTGAATGATGCGCTGCTGGCGGGAGAGGCGTTGGTGTTCGCCGTCGCCTTGACGCGCTGATAGAACGTGTACTCCATGCCAGGGGTCAGCCCGGTAAACTCGGTGTCGTTCTGCCAATTCGTTCCATCCTTGCTGTACTCGCAGCCGTCCACCGCGTTCAGCGTAATGCTGTTTTTGGTGGCGCTCGCCTTTGTCGGCGCGGCAGGCGCGGACGGCGTGGACGCGGTAATCGCGAACGTCCAGTCTTCACCGTAGAGCACGCCTGTGCTGGCTGCGTACTGGTCGCCCTCGGCAACAGTCGCACCGACATAATAGGTTCCGACGTTTTTGGTTTCCGTCACTTCGGTACTGCGGTCGGCGTTGCTATAGTACTTCACTGAAATGTCGCCCATGCCCGTCACACCGGATGCCGCGGCAACGGTCGCTGCCTTGTCGCTTCCGCTGTATGTAAGGTCAGACGGCGCGGTATAGGTCAGGTCAGCCGCTGCCGGGGTTTTCTTCGGGATGACCAGCGTAACCGTCATTGTCCCGGTCTTTTCAGCGGTTCCATCGCCGCTGATCGTAGTCGTGGCCGTGTTCCCCTCCGCATAAGCCGGAAAACTGAACATTCCGACAAGCAGGGTGAAAACCATGATCCACGATAAAAATCGTTTTTGTCTCATATTCACACCTCTTTGTAGGTTACTTTACTTCAAGTGTCAGTTCTATCTCCGCTCCGTTGAGCGGTTGGTTGTCCTCGATGGTATAGCAATCGTAATGGAGCGTCGCGGGGTACTCGCCCGCGTCCAGCGCCTTTGATAGCGTGATGCGGGTGAAAGCCTCGCCGGGGGAGAGCGCCGCACCTGTCCAGAGGATTTCACCGTCCTCCAAAGTCAGGGTGAGGACGAAGGTACAGGCGTTCTCCGCCGGGTTTTTGAGGTTCACGACCTGCGCGGTCTTGCCCGCCGCGAAGCTCAGCTTCTCATAGCCCGGTATGGCGATGTTCGCGCCGCTGCCGGGGTTGGCCTCCGCGAACCGCTCCACCCTGTCGCCGCCCGCGCCGCAGGCGGTCAACAGGAGCGCAAGGGCAAGGACGAGAAAGGCCGCAAGGATATTCGATTTTCGGTTCATAGGCTCACGACCTTTCTTTGCCTCTCTCCCTACCGAGCCACACACCGTAGCTCAGAAGGAGTACGGATAGTTTTGCCCGTTTTATTGCGCTACATAATACAGATTAAGTCCTGCCGATTCTGGATCTCCAGGTAATAAAACATAAAGATCACAAGTATGCTCTGTAGCTACAGTATCGGTGCTAAGGGCATAGTGGATTTCATAACCACTATTCTTCACCGACATTATGACATACACGGCCTTACCATCAATAGCTGCCTGATATGTAGCCAGTGCATAGGCTTGTGCGGCAGTCAGGGAAGAATTATATGCTTGATATCCTCTGCCAAAACCTTTCAGTAAACTAATTTGCTCTATGATTTTGCCAGCTCCGCTGGTCAGTTTGTTGTAATACTCCGGCTTCGCATCTTCTACCTTCGCCGTAAAGGTTACAGTGTCTTGATAGGTACCTGCGGGCTTGCTGCTGTAATCATCTACAATGATGCCCATTGTCTTGGTCGTTGCGGTATTAGAAAGCTCGGTAAACTCCCAAGAGGTGGTAGCCTCCGTATCTGTGGACGCGGTTGCCAGCTTGTAGCCGACAGAATTGTCGCCGGACTTGAGCGCCCAGCTGTTCGCGGAGCTTGCGGTGACGGTCAGCTTCTTGCCGCTGGCCAGCGTACCAGTGGCGCTGATGCCGTCCGTGGCGTTCCAGCCGCTGTTCGCTACCGTCAGTGTAGACGGAATGGTAAGGGTGTAGCTGGTGCCTCCGTCCGCCAGCGCGGTCATGGTCATGCCCGGCATCAGGCCAAGCGCCATCGTACCAGCCAGTGCGAGGGAAAGGATTCTCTTCTTGATCTTCATAAAATGTGTACCTCCATTTTGCTTTATATATAATAAAAAACCGCCGAACCTGACAGGGCATACCTACCCCGTCAGAATCCGACGGTTATCCATCACGAATGTAGTATTCAGTTTCAAGCGCCCCGCAGGACGCAAAAAGGGCGCAGTTATGCTGGCTGGCTGGGCAACAGTCTACCGATCTTCAGCATCGTACGCAAGCCCCTTTCGTGAATTATCCGTTTTTTCGGACAGGAAGCAGTTTACCAAAACGATCCGGCCCATGCAATGGAGTTCACACTCTTTTTAGGCTCTTGCATAATTTGGTAACATCTGGGAAACAGCTGGTTATCAATCCTCAACACCTCGGAAAAAAGCTTTCGGGCCTTCGGCCGGTATGACAGCAGCTAAAGGTCCGGGCTTTCACGGAACAAAAAGGGGTGTCCCCCTTCAGGCTGGTCTCCAAAAATTTTACCCTTTTGTAACATCTTGACAGAAGCCCACCGGGTATGGGGTGGCGGGGAGGCTCGAAATTGACCAGATTTCCCATTTTCATCGCCCTGCCCAGGTGCTATTATGGCAGTCCACTCCCCTTCCCCTGGGCCATCAGCGGGAAGGAAAACTGCTTCCCTGTGGGCCCGGCACCCGGAACGGAACCGCAGGATCCACGTGTTATCCGGCCCACCTCCCGACAAGCAAAGGAGTTGAGTTGAACATGACCTTAACCGCACCGCACGAAAGATCCGCTGTCCACTCTGATGTTGTCGCCCGCCCCGATCACGGGACGGGAGAAGAGGAAGACCACCAACGTACTGGGCCATCTGCATCGTCTGGCGTAGCCATTCCTTTCCCATGTTGCCCTAAACATAAGGTTGTCGTGTTTCCAGGTTCGCACGGATATACATCTATCCAGTGTCCCAGCTGTGGACAATATGTGTTATTCGATTCCGACAACCTGACTGCTAAACCTGGGAAACCCTGCAGAGGAGCGACAAGCCGCTCCAAACGCAAGTAATAGAATAGAAAGCATACCATCCGAGCCGATTAGGGGTCCGAAGTAGACCACCGCCTGTGCCGGAGTATGACGTTGAAAGCCGATCAATCGGCTCAAATCGTTATGCTCCGGCTTTCTTTTTCCGCATTTCTTTCACGGATGAGACATGGCGGGTCACCAACATTCTTCGGGGAAGGGGGTGAGCCTGGATGGGAGCGAAGGAAACCAATAACCCAACAGCCCGGGAAATTGGGTTGCGGAGGGAGAAATGCAGGGACGGTCTTTTTAGTTTCACCAATGACAACAGCACCATCCATTCAAAAAGCCTCAGAACCAGAATCAGCCGGCTCTGAGGCTTTTCTCAATCCATATTCACTTTTCCTGCGCTTGCAGGAAGCGGAGCGCTCCTTGCGGTGATTACATAAAGCTGACGCATGCGCCGAGCCCGGTGCCGACCGCGCCGCCGATCAGCGCACCCTGCCAGCCCCCGAGTATTGCACCGCATCCTCCGCCAATGACAGTGCCGCTCAATATGCAGGTGAGTCCGTCTTTCAGTTTCCAGCCGCCGTTGATTATTTCCATATCCTTCAGGTTCAGTTCTTTCATGTTCGTATTCATATTGGTATCCATTCGTTTTCCCTCCTTGCGCTGTGCGCTTCCTTTTTTTGTTTCTTTCGGTTTATTTCTTTCAGCTATTTTTCTTTCAGGATCCTTTCACCTGTATATACGCAGCAGCGGAGCGGGGTGGCAGCAAAAATGTGACCGATCGTTCTCTTTTTTTACATATTTTTGCCGGCCGTGAAACTTCAAGGTTCAATGGCTATTTCCTATGTGAGAAGTCTGAGTAAAAACGCTGTAACTTTCACTGTTTTGCTCAACTCTAAGCTCTAACCTCTAACCTCCCGGCAGGATTTCCCCATCCCTCCGCCGAAATAATATAGATATAAATCAACGCGGAGGTGTGTCCGTTGAAAAAGCCGAATAATCCCACCCCAAACGAAAGCAAACCCAACTCCCTGAATATCAAGTCCCTCCTAATGCCGCTCCTGTTCTGCCTGATCTGCGGCGTACTGCTGATTGTCCTGAAGGAAACCGCACTGCGGATCACGGCCATGGTGCTCGCCGCCCTGCTGCTCGGCTGGGGCGGGTGGTCGATTTTCAAGTATTTCCGTTCCGACCTCATGACCCGGATCACCGAGTCCCACCTGGCCGTCGGCCTGGTGCTGCTGGTCACCGGCGGCATGCTTCTCTTCTCCCCGGATTTCCTGAATGATTTCCTGCCGTATGTCTGGGGGCTGGCCGTGCTCTTCGGTTCCTTCCTGAAGGTCCAGTACGCTTTTGACGAGCGGTCCGTGAAGGTGAAAAACTGGTGGGTCATGCTGATCTTTGCCGCCGCCTCCCTGGTGTTCGGCATTCTTTCCCTGCTGCGCCCCGAATTCTTCGGGAATAACATGGAGGTCGTCGTCGGCATCTTCCTGCTGGTGGAAGCCGTACTGGATTCTGTGGTATTCTTCCTGCTGAACAAGGCCATGAAGGAATTCGCGCCGAAGGCCACCGTCCCGATTCCCACAGCCCCTGCCGCGGCTCCTGTAGCTGCCCCGGCGCCTGACCCTGCCGCTCCGGCCGCGCCGGCGCCCGCTCCCGTTGCTCCTGCCGCGCCGGCTCCTGCCCCCGCTGCTCCCGCTGCACCGACACCCGCTCCCGCCGCGCCGGCTGCGCCTGAAGCACCCGCCCCGGCCCCGGCGACCCCGACGATGCCCATCACCCCGTCGCCCGAACCCACCCCGGTTCCTGTCCCGGTATGGGAAAAGCCGGCCGCCCCGGAACCCCCCGCCGTCCCTGACAAAGAGGCATAAGCAAGAGGAGGAACTGTCATGGCATATGAAGAACTGGCAGCCATGGTCGCCGAAGCGAAAAACATCGTTTTCTTCGGCGGCGCCGGCGTATCCACGGAAAGCGGCATCCCCGATTTCCGCAGCACCGACGGGCTGTATAACCAGAAATATGATTATCCCCCGGAACAGATCCTGTCCCACACCTTCTTCACCAGACGCCCGGAGGAGTTTTTCCGCTTTTACCGGGACAAGATGCTCCCCCTGGACGCTAAGCCCAATGCCGCCCACCTGAAGCTGGCCCAGTGGGAACAAGAAGGGAAAATGGCCGGCATCGTCACCCAGAATATCGACGGGCTCCATCAGGCCGCCGGCAGCAAAAAGGTCTTCGAGCTTCACGGCAGCATCCACCGGAACTACTGCATGAAGTGCGGCCGCTTTTATCCCCCGGAATATATCCGGGATTCGAAGGACCCCGTCCCGCACTGCGAATGCGGCGGAAAGGTCAAGCCCGATGTGGTGCTCTATGAGGAAGGCCTGGACGACGCCGTCGTTTCCGGCGCCATCCACGCAATCTCCAAAGCCGACCTGATGATCGTCGCGGGCACCAGCCTCACCGTCTACCCCGCCGCCGGCCTCGTCCGCTATTTCCGCGGCAAGCACCTGGTCCTGATCAACCGCGACCCCACTCCCATGGACGGGCAATGTGACCTCGTCATCCACGACAAAGTGGGCCAGGTTCTCGCCACGCTTCCCTGATGAACGCCAAACGAAAGGCCGTCCCTGAAACAGTGGGACGGCCTTTCATTTGGCGTGGATTATTCCTATATTTACTGCTCCTATGCGTTCCGGTTTTCCACTCAAGTATGCAGATCGATAAACTCTGGACAAACCGAAACGAAAAAGACCGTCCCGCCGTTTCGGTTTTCAGATACCTAAAGCCAAATCGGCAATATTCAGAATGGATGCGTTTCCTTTCAGATCCACGTATACATAGACGATAACCCATTTCGTTCCCTGGTTGATTTCGCTGGCCTTGCTCAGGACTGCGTAGTTCGTTCCGGCCACAACCTGTGTGCTAAGCAGGCTCACCGGCGTATAGGCGACCGTGATCGTCCCCGTCTGGTAGCTGTCCATTGCCTGGAAGAACCAGTTGTTGAGGTCTTCGGTGATGGCCTGATCCTCCGCAACCGCCCATCCGCCGGCCAGATTGCCGTTTCCTGCCGCTCCCCTTTCCGGCTCGATGGGCAGCGTCATCTTAATCGTTGCTTCACTATACTCCCCGGTAAACTCGCGGGTTTCCTCATTCCACTGCAGCGTCAGCACAGCCGCATCCGCTGTCAACACCAGCGTTTTTCCGTCAAAGGTCCAGGTTCCTTTCAACTTATCGGCCTCATCAATGATTTCAAACGTGCCGTCCTCATAGATGAAAACGTTCTGCTCCGCAAAAACGACGTCCCCCAGCATGTATTGCAGCAGCCAGTCGCTGATCAGGAAATTACTCTGTTCCGCCTGGGCGCAGACCAGAGAGAGAGACAGTACCAGCGCCAGAAGAAGCGCGCACAGTTTACGCATGAAAATCCCATCCTTTCATCTGTTTCATTGGTTTTGCGCGCCGGCCGCACAGCCGGCGCGTTCAAATGGTTCTGTGTGTCGGCTGTACAGTCGGCTCGTTCGAATGGTTTACCGGGGAAGCCCTACGATGGACGCGGCCACCCAGCCGTTCCGCTCCACGCCGTCCTTTATGTAATTGATCTCCACAAAATTGCGGCGGGAAACCGGGTCAAACACCACCTGGTCGGTCACTGTATCGACCTGATAACCGGTCGGCAGATGGTCAATCCATCCGGCTGAAGTGGATGCGCCGTTCCGGATCGCGGCATCCTTGCCGGCAATGCCGGTATTGATATACCGTATCACACCGCCGGTGACCTGCCCCATCTGTTCAGGGCTGAGTTCGTACATTTTGTCCATGGTTTTTTCCTCCTTTCTGAGAGAAGCCTTTTCCAAAGGAAGCAACTCTCGTTTTCAAAACCAAGCCCGGGTTATTTCCTGTTTTGGCTCTGTTTTTCATTCATGGAAAAGGGGTTCCGCATATCTGTTCCCTTCTTTGCAGAGTTTTTTTTATATCTGGTTTGCCGCCGGTACCACATAATTCATCTCATCAAAATGGAAGGATTTTCCGCTGAAAACCATCCCTGTAATGGTTGCCGAGGGCATGTTTTCGGGCTGATCCCCGTAAACCTGTCCCTGTTTCAGTTCCTCCGCGAAGGAAACCAGATACTCAAAATCCCCGTTGACCATGCAGACATGAATTCCGCTTTCATCACTGTGGTAGCCGTTGTATTCCCAGCCGGCATCCAGCAGGTCCTGGCCGGTTTTGCCGATCCACCGGTCCAGCTCCTCCTGCGGCAGAGCCAGAGTCCGCAGGTCGATCACCTGATCGATCACGCAGGGAGCGAGCACCGCCAGCTGTTTGGCTTCCCAATCTTCCTCAAAGATATCCACATCCAGGATCTGCCGGAACTGTTCTTCCGACAAAGGCGCCGAAACAAACCAGGTTGTTCCGCCATATTCGAAAACCGCATAATACCGGTCCGCCCCGACGGTTCCGCGCTCCATTCCGCCTGTTTCCAGTGCGAACACGTCTCCCAGTGTCTTCCAGGCGGAAGGATCCGCCACTTCCTTCGGTTCTTCCTGCTCCGTTTTTTCAGGAACCTGCTTCGGATCCTGCTGCGGAACCAGCCACCCGGCCAACAGGCCCGCAAGTTCCGGAGAATACCGGGCGATCCTGAGTATCAGGGAGCTGAGGCCGTTCATCACAGTCTCCGAAACCTGCCCGCTGAAGATTTCCGCCAGGTCCAGAACCTTTTTGCCTTCGGTGTCCACGGAAACGGTTCGTGTCCCTTCCTCTGTCTGCATGTACGATACAGTGAACAGCGGGTTTTCCGTATTCATGAAATAGAAATCCCCGCGGTACATCGCCATGCCTCCCCGCTCCTTGACAATATCAAGGATGAAAGGCTTTTCTCCCACGTCCACCTCCATGCGCAGCCCGAGGTCCGACGTGGCGACACTGGCCCTGATTCCCTGGTCATGGTTCGAGAAATTCACCGTAAGGGTTTCCGCATCCTTGCGGAGCATGGAATACTCAAAGGAAGGGCCTTCCTTGCCCGCGTATTCCGCCCGCCCAACCACGTACATCGCAGGGCTTCCGTCGCTGTTGCTGTAAACTTCCGCTGTCACGTCATCCGGGAAATGATTTGCAAACTGGTCCAGAACGATCTTCAGCTGTTCAACGCCGAACAGGCCCCTGCTCATCTTTTCCATCGGCTGAAGGGAGGAAACAATGGATTCATCCCTGAACATTTCCGCCGTCATGGTTTTGAATGTGTCCCGGATCAGAGGAATATCCACCTTGACCGGAACCATCGTATCAAACGTCGTTCCGTCGAATGAGTATTCTCCCCGAACCGGTTCCCCGGGGGTGGCAGCGACGGTGCAGACCTTGATAAAATTGGTGAGATAGGTTTGCATCGTCACGGGCATGATGCTCATCGTGCCCTCGCCCTCCGCGGCTCCGGCACCGGCTCCGGCCGCCAGGATGCCGCCAAATGTTCCGGGCAGCATGCTGAAAAGCAAATTCAGCATTTCCGTGTCCGCTTTCACGGCAAAATTCGGAAACAGCGTGGTGACGGCCGTCAGGGTCCGGCCTTCCGTTTTCCAGGCCAGGGAAATCGTCTTGCCTTCATTCAGTTCCAGGTCTACCTGCGCCCCGTCCTCCGCGGTGATGGCCCTCACACCCAGCACGGAAAAACCGCCCAGCATGGGGTCGATCACTTTCTGCAGTCCGGCGGGAACGCCAAGTTCGGCCAAAGTCTCTTTTACGGCTTCCTGATTCAGGGAAAAGCGGACCTCCACAGTATCCGCGGACGCGACGGAGCAGGTCAAAGCCAGCATCAACACCAGCATCCACGCGATCCATTTTCTCATTCTCAGTTTGCTTATTCTCAGTTTGCTCATTTTCGGGTTGCCCATTGTCAGCCACCTCCGATTTTCTCTTTCTGATTATTATATACGAAAAAACGGCCCGTAAGGCTACACTTTCGGTACGAACGGTCGTTTTTCAAGGCCGAACGGTTCTTTTTTGCCGCTGTCACCGTCATTTTGTCCCGCTTAACCATCAATGCCAACCGCCTGTGCAAAAAATGATTGCCTTTTCTCCGATTTCCCGGTAATATAATTAGATTATATTTCGAATCCGAAACTGAAAGCGGAGTGATCGTATGGCTGGGAGGAAACAGCATGAGCAAATCTGTTGATATTCAGGTCCGGATTGATCCTGCCTGCCCGGAGCCTGTGGTCGTCATCCATACAGCCAGCAAGTCCCAAGATGTGGAGAACATCGTCCATGCGATTGAAAACTGTATGGACAGCGAATATCCCCTGATTATCGGGCAGCGCGGCGCATCGGTGGAGCTGCTGAGCCAGCGCGACGTGGTCCGGGTTTATTCCGAAGCACGGCATGTCCGGATCAGCACCGTAAATGGGTTGTATGATTCCAACAAATCCCTTTCCTGGCTGGAAATGCAGCTGAATCCGGATCGGTTTATCCGCATCAGCCGCTACGAAATCGTCAACATCCGGAAAATCGCCCGGTTTGACTTCAGCATGGCGGGCACCATCCAGATCGTGCTTGATGACGGATGCGTCACCTGGGCTGCCCGCCGGTATGTCCGCGCCATTCAGCAGGTGCTGAAAAACCTGGAGGGGAAAAAGGAGGATGATCGCGATGTATAAGAAGGCAATGCTGCTCAGCCTCCTCGGGTTTGCGGCCGGCTGCCTCATCGGCCTGGCCTTTCATCTGCAAGATGAAAACTTCTCCCTTTCGGAAGCGCTTCCGAATATCCTTCTGGGCGGAATTCCCGGTGCAATCGCGATGGGTACCACGGTGGTGTATGATATCGAAAAATGGAGTCTCTTCCGGGCAACGGCAACCCATTTTCTGATTGCCATCGGCGTTATCCTGCTCGGGTGTTTTGTGCTGCACTGGTTTAAACCCTGGAGCAGGGCCTTCTGGCTGCTGCTGGCCTTTGAGCTGGCCGCCTATGTTATCATCTGGCTGTTCTGCTATTTCTCCTACAGGAAAAAGATCCGGCAGATGAATGAAGAGCTGAAAAAGTATAAGTCTGCCCAGCATGAATAGTTTTTCCGGTATAAAACGGGCCTGCTCCGATTCATCCCTGGGAGGCGAAAAACATGCCTGCGAAAGTCTTCAGCGGCGATCCGAGTATAAGTATCAGGAGGGATTTTTCATGAGCAAGAAAACCATCATGGCAGTTCCGGCAGCCTGCTTCCGGTCCGTCATCGCGGCATGCGTACTGGGGATCATCATCAGTTCCTTCCGGGACTTTGATATTAACGTCGCGCTGGCCAACAAAACGGATTTGGGATCGTTCTTTGCCACCTATGGCTCTTACTTCTCCTACTGCCTGTATCCGGCGGCGGGAGCCTGTCTGTATGCGGGGCTGAAAAAGAAGGGAGATGCTTTCCGTCTGCTGGCGTGGGTTCTGTTGATTCTCGGATGGTTTATGGCAGTGTATTATTCCAACAGCTATAACGGCAAGGCCGTGCGCGCTCTGTTCGGCTATACGGCCGGGGAATCCTCCGCTGTGCTGTCCGTGCTCAGCTGGCTGTTCTGGGCGGTTCTGTATGGATGGGTGCCGTTTGTGGTGATCCGGCTGGTTGACAACAGCAATCCGGACAAACTGATCGCGGTCGGCGCGGCGATTCTGATCGCGGGCATCGCCGCGGATAATGTGAATCTCTGGCTAAAGCAGGTTTCCTCCCGTCCGCGGTACAAGTATCTGATTACGCTGGAAGATCCGAAGAGCGAATACCGCAACTGGTGGCAGATGATTCCGAATCTGGCCGGCAGCAACGATAACTACAAGAGCTGGCCCAGCGGCAACATGACCATTGCCAGCATGATGTTTTCCCTGCCGATGCTGACCGATGCGATGAAGAAGAGAAGCGGAAAAAAGAATCTGGCAGCGTTCGCACTGGCATGCGTGTTTGTCCTGATCTACGGCTATAACCGGATCCATATGACCAACCACTTCCTGTCGGACGTCTGCTTCGGAACACTGATCACCTATTTGATCTATTCGCTCATCAGCACCGCGTTTCTGCGTATAGCATCCAGAGGCAGTGCATCAGATGCTTCCGAAAATTAACCTGCCTTTTCAAATGCTATTTGAACAGTATGGGTGACCGATTCAAAGGCCTTCAGAACCGGCAAGGTTCCGTTTTCCCGCTCCGCGTGCCGGCCCATGATATAGCAGTTGGTAGGCTCCAGCCCCAGCGCATAATCCCCCGCTGCCATGCTTCGCCACTGGGAGAGAGCTTGTACACCATACATATCAGTAAAACGGATCACATCCGGAAAAGAAGGGGGAAAACATGGCCAGCCCTTTCACCATCTTCATTTCCGATGCTTCCGCATGTACTCTATGGTTCTGTAGAGCGTATCTCCATGGAAGACTTTGTCCAGTTTGCCGATAAAATCCAATCCGTAGCGCTGTCCCAACAACTCCAGGCCCGCTGTCAGCGCCTCCTGTCTCTGCTGCTGAATTTCGGGCAGCAGGTCATCAATCCGCATCTGCCTTCCGTTTTCGCCTGTCAGATGATAGATGCCTGCGCCAACCAGCCGGACAGGCTTCCGGGGCACCTGCCCCAGCAGCCGCACCGCCGTCTCATAGATGGTGGCCGCGGAACGGGTGGAAGGGATCAGCCTGGACCGCGTAATGCTCTTCATATCCGTATAGGTCAGCTTCAGCGTGACCCCTTCGCCGTATAATCCGATGCGTTCCGCCCGGCGCTCCACGCTGATGGCAAGCAGCAGGAGGACATCCTCCAGCAGTCCGAAATCCTCCACATTTTCCTGAAAAGTAATCTCCCGGCTGATGGATTTGGCGTCTTCCGGTTTATAGGGGCTGACCTTCCGGTCATCGATTCCGAAGGCCAGCTGAACCATCCATTGGCCCTGTTTTCCGAATCTCCGGAGAATCTCCTCCGAATGATCCCGAATGTCCCGGACGGTCCGGATCCCTGCACGGTTCAGCTTTTCCGCAGTTTTCGCCCCGACGGTATAGAGCACCCGGACATCCCGGTCGATAATCAGATTCACAAAATTCTCCGCGGTCGGAATCTCAAAGTACCCGTCCGGTTTCTTTTCCTCACTGGCTGTTTTTGCCGCCGTCTTGGAATACGCAACGCCGACCGAGCAGGTCAGGCCCTGTTCCTCCATAGTCCGCCGCTTGATCGCCTTCGCAAACTCGCAGGCCCGTTCCCAGCTTCCGGCACTGTCCGTCACATCCAGATACGCCTCATCCAGCGCAATATACTCCGAGGCCGCGGCATATTCATTCCAGATTTCATGCAGCTGGTTGGAAACAGCCCGATATTTTTCATAGCTGCCGTGCATATAGACCCCGTAAGGGCACAGGCGGTATGCTTCTTTGATGTTCATCGCAGAGTGGATACCGTATTTCCGGGCCTCATAACTGCAGGTAGCAACCACGCCGCGTTCCTGCGGCAGGGAACCGATGATCAGCGGCTTGCCGCGAAGCGCAGGATTGTCCCGAATCTCAACCGAGGCAAAGAAAGCATCCATATCAACATGAATGATGATCTGATCCACTATCCCCGCCTCCTCGACAAACCATTTCTGCCAGTGACACAAGATGGATGTGTTTGGGGTTGTCAACTTATCACAGGAACATCATACCATATGCAGGCAATGCGGACAAGGAATGATTCGTGGGTTGCGGTATTGTAGTGATTTGTTGGTTGTGGTATTGTATTTCTGCGAAAGCGGACAAAATCAAGGGATGGAATAAGCGCATGCAGACTGCAGGAGGGTAAAAGAAGACATGACGGATAAGGAACTGATTCGGATCGTACCTTCCCCAAGGCAGCTGGCCCTGCAAAAGATGGAGTTTTACGCGTTTGTGCATTTTACGGTCAACACCTTTACGGACCGGGAATGGGGCGACGGAACAGAAGACCCCGCTGTGTTCAATCCGACGGAACTGAATCCGGACCAATGGGTGGACAGCATCCGGGAAGCCGGCATGAAAGGGTTGATTCTGACCTGCAAGCATCATGACGGCTTCTGCCTGTGGCCGAGTCAATATACGGAGCATTCGGTCAAAAACAGTCCCTGCCAGCGGGACGTAGTGAAAGAAACCGCCGACGCCTGCCGCCGCGGCGGCATCCGTTTCGGGGTCTACCTTTCTCCCTGGGACCGGAACCAGCCGCTGTACGGAACAGGGAAACCCTATGACGACTACTTTGTGAACCAGCTGACAGAGTTGCTGACCGGTTACGGAGAGATCTTCAGCGTATGGTTTGACGGGGCCTGCGGAGAAGGCCCGAACGGGAAAAAGCAGGTTTATGACTGGGAAAGATACTATCAGGTGATACGCTCCCTGCAGCCGGGCGCCTGCATCCATGTCTGCGGACCGGATATCCGCTGGTGCGGCAACGAAGCCGGAGACACGCGGCCTTCTGAATGGAGCGTGGTTCCCCGGAGAACCATGGACACGGAGAAAATCGCTTCCCTGAGCCAGCAGGAAGACAACGAATCCTTCCGGGTCCGTCCGATCCGGGCACAGGACCTGGACCTCGGCAGCCGTGAGATCCTGAAGGATGAGACAGAACTGATCTGGTATCCGGCTGAAGTAAACACTTCCATCCGTCCTGGCTGGTTCTGGCATGAATCCGAGAACGATCTGGTGAAACCGCTGGACCGGCTGATCCATATCTATCTCAACAGCGTGGGCGGAAACGCAACGTTCCTTCTGAATATACCGCCGGATCGCAGGGGCCTGTTCCACGAGCATGACGTACAGCGCCTGAAAGAGCTTGGCGCGTTCCTGGAAAGCAGTTTTCGGGACAATCTGATGCATGACGCAGAGGAGATTGACGCTCCGGAACCGACGGAAGGCTGCGACATAAGCCATATCGTTTCAGAAGATGATTCGTATTATTTCCCAAAGCACAACGCCGATCCGCTGGAAATCCGCGTGCGCTGGAAGCGGCCGCGCACTGTCCAATTTGCTGTTATCCGGGAACATCTGCAGCTCAGCCAGCGCATCGAACAGTTTGAGCTCTGGGCGGAACAGAAAGGAAGTATGGTGCGGCTGTATCAGGGGACGACCGTTGGCAACAAACGGATCGTACCGTTGGAAGACTGCGTTACTTCCGCTGTGATGCTTCGGATTACCGATGCCCGGGGCACTCCGGCCATTGAAACCCTTGCATTCTATGGATGACTTGCGGAAGAAAAATCTACACGGAGGAATGCTGCATGAAAGTACTGATTCTTAACGGATCACCCCGCCCCAACGGTGATACGGCATATGTACTGGAAGCATTGAGAAGCAGATTCCCCCGCGGTACTGAATTCGAGGCCCTGAACGCATATGAGGAAAACATTCAGCCGTGCAACGATTGCAGGTATTGCTGGACGAATGAAGGATGCAGCATCAGGGACAAAATGGACATTCTGTGGAAAGATGACTACGAAGTATTGGTCCTGGCATCGCCGTTATACATGTCCTTTGTGACACCACCTCTTTTTTCGATCATCAGCAGACTGAATGCCATATGGAGCAACAGCTTTTTCCTGAAAGCACCGAACAGACAGAAGCCAAAGAAAGGCATACTCATACTGATCGGCGGCGGAGACGGTTCTGCTGATCCTGCGATCAGCATTGCGAAAACAGCGTTTCATTTTCTGAACGTTCATTTTGATCCGGATTTGGACTATATCCGTTCTCTCAGCACAAATAACATCCCTGTCCAGGATGATCCGGATCTTGCCGGACAGATAGATAGGGCAATAAAACATATTATTAGGAGCAAATCCTGAAAAAGTTGTAGAAAGATGAAGGATAGTAAGGCAGCTGACAATATTGGGCTTAATCACTCCTGTTTTTCGGTGCATCAAGGTCTTCAGAATCTGGAATGAAAACCAGTTTTCCGTTTTCCAGTTTTACAGTACCGTATGTTTTCGTTACCGGATCTCCATACCCGTGAGGACCCTCTTCGGCGATAACAATCCGGTCTTTCTCAACCTTGTCGATCAGATAATCATAATTATATCCATCCAGGACATACAGTTTTTCCTCGACCGGATCATAGGCGATCAGGTCAGTACGAACCATGCCGCTTCCCCAGGTGTCGTTGGTGAACAGGTCCGGGGAGCCGTCGCCGGTGAGATCGTAAAGAGCGATATCCGTCTGGGCCGGACCAGCGAAAGACATCCTTGCGCTCGGCGGGAGATGCTCATTCATGGCCTGATTCATTTTTTTGATTGTTACCTTCAGGTCAGCATCCGGAACATCAGGCGAGATGATGCCTTCTTCGGTCAGTATATACAGTCTTTTGTAAATCCTTTCACTTCTGTTCTCATTCTGTATATAAATCATATTAATCCGGCCCTTGCTGTCGAAAATCACACTGGCTTCGGATCCGTCCTCCAGATGCCAGGTATGAAATATAATGCCGGATCCTTTCACTCCGCCTTGTCCTATATCTTCCACGATGTCTTCCAGGCGGCTTCCTTTATCAAGATTCTCAAAGTACTCTCTTGACGGCAATGGCTTTTCAGCCAGGGATGCTGAAAGGAACAATATAGCGGCTGCCAGCAGGGAGAAGACGGCTTTTTTCATAATCAGGTACTTCTTCTTTCTTTTTGTTTTTATGGTACAAGAAAGCGAAATCTTTATCCGTCTCATCCGAGAGAATGTCCGGTTTGCCAATTCGCCGAGGGGCTGTGCCGTCGGCGAATTGGCGAATAGGATCCGAGGGGTGAACGTCAGCGGGAGGCCAGCCAGGTTTCCGCTCTGAGGCGGGCATTCTCACGGATGTTCAGATAGAAGAACGAGTAATCACAACCATGGTAACTGGTGGGGCCGAAAACGGATTCCAGGTCTTTCATGCCGGTCAGCGCAATAATCGTATATTTTTCGAAAGCGGGATCCGTCACCATGACGGTTCCTCTTTCCAGGTCAATCACGGCATCGGCTTTGATTGGAAGTTCGTCCATTCCCGCGTTTAACAGATGCGGCACAAAGGACCCCAGATTCAATTCCGGACCCGCCGGGGTTTCGTCCGTGTGCCAGTTGAGGGGATTGATGGAAATCGCGCCCGGTGAGACCACAAGGGATTCCCTTCCCTTGTTTGCCGGTCCCTCTGTATTCCAGGAAACAACGACGCCCAGGTCGTCCGCCGCCTGCGCCGCCTTCACATGCGGATTGTCTTCCAGATACTGATGGGTCAGGGAATCTCCAATGCAGTAGGCGGCAATCATGTTTGCGTAGTAATCCGGATGCTCCTTCATATAATCCGACAGGGCAATGTAGCTCAGGCGGGAGCCCTGAGAATGGCCTGCCAGAAAATACGGCCGGCCCTGATTCAGGTTTTCAAAGTAATAATCCAGGGCGGCATAAACATCTGTCCGAGGCTCGGCCCATTCAGCCTGATCCACTTCCTCGAAAGTCATTTTTGAAAGCTTCGTCGCGTTCACCTGGCGCCAGAATGGCGCGAAAATATTGGCAACCGGTTCAAAAGCCGTTGCCTCCTGTTTGAAAATACGCCTGGCCGAGACACGCATGATGGGATTGTTGACCGAACAGATTGTATCAGCCAAAGGATCCTCGCAGCTGGAGGGATAGAGGAAAAGGAGATCCACGGGCTTATCCGGGTTTTTCGGCAGGGAAAGCCAGTTTATCTTTTTGGAATAATCCGTCGCTGTTCCGACCAATGGCTTCTGATACATCATGCATCCCCCCCCGTTTCGTTTTGTTTTTTTCCATTATAACAGTTTCAGCAACTGTCCTCAAGACGGGCAAAGCATCTTTCGTTCAGGAGAGAAACGTTCTATTCCAGGTTATGATTCAAAAACGACTTTCATTACTCGACAAATATGTTTTGGGGTGGTATGAAAGCGAGCAGAAGCGGAGAGACGGGATAAGCACGGATGGACCATCCCCGTGCGCTCCGGAAAAACCGAAACGAAAAAGACCGTCCCACCGTTTCGGTTTTTTGCCAAGTGTACTTACAGCACTTTGTTCAGAAAATCCCTGGTGCGTGGATTCTGCGGATTGTCAAACACTTCTTCGGGGGTTCCTTCTTCAAGGATGACGCCGTCCGCGATGAACATCACGCGATTGGCCACTTCCCGCGCGAATCCCATTTCATGGGTAACAACCACCATGGTCATCCCTTCGCGAGCCAGTTCCTTCATCACGTCCAGTACTTCACCGACCATTTCCGGATCCAGTGCGGAGGTCGGTTCATCAAACAGCATGATATCGGGTTTCATACACAAGGACCTGGCAATGGCCACCCGCTGCTTCTGGCCGCCGGAGAGCTGATGCGGAAAAGCCTTGATCTTATCCTGCAGGCCAACCCGCTCAAGCATGGCCAGCGCCCGCTCTTTTGCTTCTTCCTTCCCGCACTGTTTCAGATCCACCGGGGCAAGCATCAGATTGCGCAGAACATTCATGTTGTTGAACAGATTGAAATGCTGAAAAACCATTCCCACCCGTTCCCGAAGCTTGTTGATATCCGTTTTCGGATCCGTGATATCCTGTCCGTCTATAATCACCCGGCCTTCAGTCACTTCCTCGAGCCGGTTCAGGCAGCGAAGAAAGGTGGATTTTCCGCTGCCGGAAGGGCCGATCACAACGACAACTTCGCCTTCATATATTTCTGTGGAAACTCCCTGCAGCACATTCAGCCGGCCGAAATCCTTTTTCAGGTTTTCCACTTTAATCTTTACATTATTTGGATTCATATTTCAGCTTCCTTTCCAGCACCTTGGCAGCCCACTGCAGAAGCAGGATCACAATCAGATACATGATGGCAACAATTCCCCATGTCTGGAAAGAAAGGAAAGTCGATGCCACCACATTCTTGGCCGTATTGACCAGTTCCGGAAATCCGATCACCGAGAGAATTGATGTATCTTTCAGGGTAATAATGAACTGGTTGATAATGCTGGGGATCATGGTGCGGATTGCCTGAGGAAGAATGACCCGCTGCATGGCACGCCAATAAGGCAGGCCGAGAGAACGGGCTGCCTCCATCTGGCCGATATCCACAGACTGGATGCCGGCGCGGATGATCTCCGCCATATACGCACCGCAGTTCAACGCCAGACAGATCGATCCGGCCTGCAGTGCCGTCAGCGTCACGCCGCCGATTTTCAGAATACTGTTGCAAAAGAAAGGAATGCCGAAAAAGATAAAATATGCCAGCACAATCATCGGGACGCCACGGATCAGATTGACAAAAACCAGTGCGAATCCCCGGCAGAATTTATTCTTAACCACACTCATGATGCCGACAATCAAGCCGATAATGCAGGCAAAGAAAAGCCCGTAAAGCGCAAGGAGCAGCGTCTGCCCCATGGCTGTAATCAGGATCGGTCCGTATTTGTTGAATATCTGAGCCAAGAAACCCGACTCCTTTCAGGCGCATCCCACCCGCCACAGACTGAAAAGGAGGGAGGGCTTGAATAAAGCTCCTCCCTGCCAGATGATCACAGATTCAAAGCGTCAGTTCCCCAGGTATTTTGCCAGAATCTCATCGTATTTTCCGCTGGCTTTGATATTGGCCAGCCCGGCGTTGAATTTGTCGACGATCTCCTGCTTCGCGGGATTAAAGATGGCCATTCCGTAATCAGCGCCTTCGCTTTCCGTTCCTTCAACCAGCTGGATCGGAACACCGTTGGACTTGATATAGTCCGCCATAATGGGTGTATCATCGAAGCAGGCAGCGCACTGACCGCTGATCACAGCCTGATAGATATCGGGAGAGCTCTCGAAGGTTACCACAGTGAAGCCATACGTTCCAGCCAGGCTATCCGCATAGTCCTTGCTCTTCGTGCCGGTCTTCACGGCAACGTTCTTCCCGTTCAGGCCGTCAAAGCCCGTAATATCAGAACCCTGAGCCACCGCCATGGACTGGGTGGCGGTAAAATATCCATCCGAGAAAATCCAGCCTTTTTCCTTCCGCTCTTCGGTAATAGAAGCGCCGGCGATCATCGCGTCCTTCTGCCCGGCCTGGCAGGCTGCAATGGAAGCATCCCAGCCCAGCGGCTCAATGGTGTAAGTAAAACCCTGATCCTCAGCAATGGCGGCGAGCAGTTCCACATCAATTCCAACCAGTGTACCGGTCTCATCAGTATACTCAAAAGGCCTGAACGCAGTATCCGTTCCAAAGGTATAATCTTCCGCAGCCGCAACGGCCACACCCACAAGCAGGAATACGCTCAGCAGAACAGCAATCAGTTTCTTCATTTTCATCATTCCTCCCTCGAATTTGCTTCCGGATTCTTTCCCGAACAACAAAAGGCCGCAGGGTACTCAGCACACCCTCACGCCTTGTTGAGATGGACGAATTGTATTCTACGGTTATCTTCCTGTCAAGAGATAATACACACAAAGAACAGACACCACTCGAAATCTGAAATCTCGCCCAGAATTTATCTGCAGGTTTTCTCCGCGAAAATCTTTGCCCTCAAAAAACCTTGCCCTTAAAAATCAGTTCGGTTGTTATATGAAAGCGAATTGGCGAATTGGATCAGCCGTGAAACTCAAAAAAAGTGAAACTCAAACGAGGATAGAGATTGCCTCCAAACGGCACTGACAGCGAAAGCGGCAAAAAAAATTACATCATGTACAAGAACACAACTTAATAGTGTAATCGGACCGGCTTGTTATTTAGCCGGGGCTGTAACGTCGGCGAATTGGCGAATAGGCGAATAGAGGTCTTCAGACCTTGAAAAATAAAGAAGGTCTATTCGCCAACCAGTGTCGAATTGGCGAATAGGCGAATAGGATTGGCGCCAGCCAACCAGAAAACAGTCCTTTTAATAAGTTCTTCTCCGGCAAAACTTGAATAATGCGTAACTCAAACGATCTCTCACAGACAAGTCCAGCTCGGTTTGTTTCTCGAATTCTTTGTTTCTCGTTCGTTCCGGAACATGATGAAACTCAAAAAAAGTGAAACTCAAACATGTTCTGGTGCGTGTATGTCAATTCCTTCGATCCGTTTGGACCGGTCTGTAATGTCGGCAAATTCGCGAATTGGGTTAGTGCTTTCGCCACCGTTTGGCAAAATGGCGAAATAACTCTGGAAAAAGCTGGTAAAACTCAAAAATATCAAACTCAAACACGATTTGGTGCAGGGCCGTGCACACACAAAAGAGCCACCTCAATCTTTTTCAACAGAGATGGCTCTTTGGGTTCACCTTTATCCTATTCTGCTGATTTTTTCTTCCCGCTGTTCATGCGCTTCTTTCGTATCCGTCGCGAAGCCCAGCGCCAATGCTATCACAAAATCGTATCCTTCGGGACACTGAAGTTTCTGCTTCAGTTTCTCCGCCTTCTCGCCCATGAATGCCGGCTTCGGCAGGCCGAGAATCACACTGCCGATACCAAGCCCTTCCGCCGCCAGCGCCATATTTTCCACAGCGATCCCGCAATCCACCTGCGTCCAGGAGAAGTCTTTCTCGCCGAAGATAAAAATGACCGTTGGCGCGTGATAGAAGATCTGGAAGTCGGGGTCAGAAAAACGGGGGCTTCCCTGTTTCCCCATTACCCGCGCCGCTTCATCATGGATTTCCTGAATCAGCTCCGCGTTCTGCAGCACTGAGAAGTGCCAGGGCTGATGATTCCGGGCGCTGGGAGATTCAAGCCCGGCTGTAAGGATCTGCTTTAACGTTTCTTCCGGGATCTGCTCTGCTTTATAAGCCCTGTGCGATCTGCGTTTTGAGATGGTTTCCAACACGTTCATTGCGGTTTCCTCCTTTTTGTCCTGATTTTTCTTTCTTCCCGGCCTACGATATCCTGGTCAGGCCCGGTATCGAACTCCGGTCCACGGTTATCAAGGAAATGGAAAGGCAGGACAATTGTCCCGTCTTTTTCGTGTATTTTATCAATTTTTCGGTTGTGACACAAGTTATCGTTTGTGCCCGGCATTGGTTTTTTCCCTGACTCATAGCAAAGCCGAGGAATCTATGAACAGAATCCAAATATGAGGCTAAACAGTTGGCAATGATCAGTGATCTCGGGATTGTGCTCCCTTCCCGGTGTATCGTAGATGGCATTTTCTACTCCGCCATCCTTGTACTTCTTCAGGCAGAGTATCCCCTTGCGACGGGGTGCAGGATCCGCTTGGATGATTGTGGCAGAAAATCACACTGTGCGCATTATAGTTCAGGGCCGTTTCCATCACAAGACGCGGATAGGGATCCACACTTGTCAGTGTGCCGGAAGATATTTTTCTTTTCCCCAGAACCCCGCCATGACAATTGAGGGCGATAACATAGGCATTTTCAACCCGTTCGCCGATCAGCAAGCTTTGGCAGTATCTTTCTGCGTCCTTGACAGTTCGAATTGTTTCCGGCTTTTCATTGTTGGTTCGGATCCAGGTTCGAATTAGCGGGATGATCATGGATACCAGACTTGTCTGTGTCTTGTTCATTCCTTTGACTGTCATCAATTGCTCCGGACGGGCTTCGAGAACTCCCTTCAAGCTGCCGAAACCGTCAAGCAGACGTTCCGCAATTTGTGTTGCTTCCTCTGCGCAGTTGGCCACGGACAGAATCATCGACAGTGTTTCCACATCATTGAAGGATTCAAAGCTGCGCTCCGACAGAAAACGTTCCTGCAATGTAGGGCTGTAGTTACTCCGGATCTTTTCCTGGATTAATAAATCTGTGTTCCTGTTATAGGTCATGGCTCATACCTCCTTACTTTTTCCTATAACAGGCGATGTTTATTTTGCGTTTTGGCCAATGTCAAAAGAAGGCTTCCCTTTATAGCTGAAAAACGAGGATGCAGGCTGCATCCTCATTCGCTCTGGGCTGTTTTTCCGGCTGTTTACTTGACCGCCGAAGGTGTCACAAGCACACTGTATTTTGTTCTTCTGACCTTGCCGGTCATGTAGCTCTGCATCAGCACCGTGAAAGTATCTTCTCCCGCTTTCAGGGGCTTCAGGCGCTCGCTCTCGCTGGTAACGCAGTGCGTCTTGGATCTGAAGCCGACGCCCCAAATACCGTTAGGAACATCAACTTCCACATTGGCACCGGCACTCGTGGTGATCACAATGTCGTAATTCTTTACCGTCACGGGGATGTTCATTTTCACGCCGGATCCATCCATCGCAGCTACCGTAATAGTTGCCCTTCCTTTTTTGATTCCCCTGACCGTTCCGTCCTGGGTGACCGTGACGATACTTTCATCGGAGGACGTCCAGATGATGTCTTTTACAGTGGCGTCTTCCGGTTCGACGGTAGCGGTAACGGGCCATTCCGTATCCGGAGCCAGTGGAATCCGGTTTACGCTCGTTTTGATCGTCCGGACCGGTGACACTACAGTCACCACATATTTCGCTTCAACTCCAGATCCGTCCTGGGCGATGGCGGTGATGGTTGTGGTTCCGGGAGCAATGCCCTTGACCAGGCCGTTTGCGTTCACGGTCGCAACGGATTCATCCTCAGATCTCCAGGTGACCCGCTTATTGGTGGCGTTAGCAGGGGCGACACTGGCCTTCAGGGCGAGGGTTCTACCTTTGGGCAGGTTTCCTTCATTCCCGGATAAGGTGATACTCTGAACAGCCTGGCCGACACCGAGGTTTACCTGGGATTTTTTCTGTCCGCTGGGATCATCGCTGGTGAAAGTAATCAACGCTCGTCCTGTGCTCTTACCTGTGACCAGTCCATTCTGGTCGACTACAGCAACTGCTTCATTGGAGGAGGACCATGTACCGGTTTGGTGATAAGCGTTTTCAGGCTTTACGGTAACCGTCAGCTGAATGGTAGCCGCTTCCACACTGCTGCCGACCACCACGCTGGGATTCTTTTCATTAATAGTAACCGCCTGTACCGGTACGCGGACCTCAATCTCTACGGAGGCTTTGACGTCTTCATCGTCCCTGGCTGCAGCAGTGATGACAGCCTTGCCGGCAGCAACTCCCCGGACGAAACCGGCACCATTGACGGCCGCGATGGCAGGATCGGAAGAGCTCCAGTTCAGCGCCGTCTGTTTCGGCGCGGTTTCCGCCAGGTTCGTCACGACAGCGTTCAGTTTCATCTGTTTTCCGATATACAGAACCGGATCCGCATTTTCAATGGTAATGCTTCTGTTCGTTTCCGCAAAAACCATAGTGCTTCCGAAGAGGATGGCCGTGCACAGAAGGAAAGCCAGAATTTTCTTTGTCATGTCTTGTCCACCTTTCTTTTCTTGTTCCGTTCGGTCAGGTCGTTCACTGTTCCAGAGCCAATAAGCTTCCGGTTTTCTATGCCTCTGTGGAATACTTATTGTAGCAAGGCAGCACAGCCAATTTGTCCTCTTCAGCTGACAAAATGTTTCCAAAAGAAAAAAGGCAAACGGAATTGGCAGCCTTCGTTTACCTTGGTATGTGTCGTCGGCAAATTTGCGAATTGGCGAATTGAGGCCTACAGCCCTTGCAAATCAAGGAAAGTCAATTCGCCGATCATCGGCGAATTGGCGAAAAGGGTTAGAAGTTGCTAACTAGTTGGCCAGTTATATCGGCAAAACGGCGAAACGGCGAAAAGGGGCCTCCAGCCCTTACAAATCAACAAAGTGGTTTCGCCACTGTTTGGCGAAACGGCGAAACCACTCTGGAAAAGAGCTGATGAAACTCAAAAAAAAGTGAAACTCAAACACGGTCTGGTACATCCCATCATCTGTCCTTTCACAATCGATGATTTGATATCATTATATTCTTCCATACTTGGCATATTCTTTTTTGGGAGTGCTACGAAGGCGAGCAGAAGCGGAAAGACGGATTGAGCACGGATAGATCGAACCTGCGTACTCCAGAAAAGCCGAAACGAAAAAGACCGTCCCACCGTTTCGGACAGTCCCACCGTTTCGGACAGCGAACGTGGCAAAAAAATTACATCGTGTGCACGAGCGAAACTCAACAGTGTAAGCAGACCAGTTTGATATTTAGCCGGGCGCTGTAACGTCGGCGAATTGGCGAATAGGCGAATAGAGGTCTTCAGACCTTGAAAAATAAAGAAGGTCTATTCGCCGATCAGTGGCGAATTGGCGAATAGGCGAATAGGATTAGGGCCAGGCAACCAGGAAACAGTCCATCGAATAAGCTCTTCTCTGATAAAACACGAAAAACACGTAACTCAAACGATATCTCACAGCCAAGTCCGGCTCGGTTTATTTCCCGAATTCTTTGTTTCTCGTTCGTTCCGGAACATGATGAAACTCAAAAAAAGTGAAACTCAAACACGATGCCCGATCGAGTTTGTTCAGAACACGTGTACACTCAAAAAACAGTACACTCAAAATCGGATTCGACAAACAGAAATGTTAAGAGATGGAAAATATGGTCAAAAAAATGACCACGGTTGGTTCAGAGGGCGGTGATACTAAAAAAAAGTGTTACTAAAAATGGTTTGTGACTCGATTGTTCCGGAACGTGATGAAACTCAAAAAAAGTGAAACTCAAACGAGGATGTGGAGCGCTGAAACCATTCTGGATTATTGCCGGTGATACTGCGTCAGAGTGAAGGGTGAAGGGTGGAGCAGTTTAACCCCACATCCCGGAACTGCCTATTTTCATTGGCCTACGGCATTTCGGGCAGTTCACGTTTACCGCCGTATTTCCCATACCCCGATCCGGCGGAATCAGGCTTTCCTCTTTGATTACCCGCATTTCGCTACCGCATTCTTTACAGACATGGCCATAGGGTTTCACAAGCTGATAATTCGCCTTCAGTTCCCACGGTTCAACACAAGGAATATCTTCCAACGGGCAGGGAAGAGAACCTTCAGGTTCATCTTCCGGGAGATACATCGACAAATCCGGACCGCTGTCCAGCGCGCCACAGGAAGTGCATTGCAACAAAACCTGTTCACAATCCAAAGCCCCCTGCGGAGAATCCCTCAGGAAGTCCTGAACCTCGCTGCCGAGCTTCCCTTCCCAGGCTGCCTGGATTGTTTCCCGATACACATGCGGAAACAGGAGGCCGATGCCAAAACCGATCCTGAACGAATAGCGGCATCTTCTGCAGACCAGTTCAAACCCAATGCCCATGGCGGCTCCCTCTCCTTCACCCAGATCATCGGCAGGGCCGGATAAACAGAAGGACCGGCCCTTTTCGCTCACCCTGTCCGCTTCACCTCAGATCCGCGAGGATCCTTTCCATCTTTTCAATCGTCCCCTGCAGGGATGCAATTCTTTCCCTCAATACAGCATTTTCCACAAACAGGGAAACAGCTTTCCCCGGGGCCAGCTTCTTCATGCGGGAAGGCCTGCCATCCGTACCTTCCCCTTCGCCGGATTTCGCAGCCCAGCGCCTCAGTTGGGCGATGGTCTGCCACGGAACGCCGAAAGCATCCGCCGCCGCTTTCACACCGACTTTCTCCGCCCTGGCCAGCATCTCCGCGCGCTGTTCATCCGTATAAACAACCTTCTCCTTCGGCTTCTTTACCGACGGATCCGCAAACCGCACCGGGAGCCAATATTCCCTCGTCTCTCCGAGGAGATTCATCCGGATCAGAACCGCTTTCACGGCAGGGTCAATCTGAAGGATCGGCAGATCCTTCAAAGGTCCATCTATAATCCGGCAGGTTACCACATCCAGCGAGGAGGGATAGGTGCTGCTGATTGCCTCGATGGCTTTCCATTCCTCTTCCGGAACGCGCTCCGCCCCGTCTTTTTTCGTCCTGGTGAAAACATAGCCCGGAACAACACGGAGGCGTTTATTCATCGTTGCAGCTGCAGCGGACAGATAGGTCGGGACAATCCCGTTCGGGACCTGGATCCGTTCCATGCCGGGTTCAACACGCATACTATACATCATCATTCATTCCCATCTTTATGTCCTATCCACAAGGGATTGATTGTATCGAGTTATTATACCACATTATCATGGGAGATGAAAACTCCCCCCATAGACAAATCCCACAGCAAAGTGGTATTATATTATGATTCTATATTCAGCAAGGAGGTCTTTTCATGAAAAAGGGTAATTTAGCCAAGTATATTCTGATCGCCGTTCTGGCCGGCGCCGCTTTTATCGTTGGCTGGGCTTTCATCGACTCGGCGATTCTGAAAACGACAGAAACGTTTGCCGACGGGTTCAAGAGCGTGATCAACTGGATTCTCGCGGTTTGCTTTGGCATTTCCTGCGCTTACTCCTCCTGGAAAAAGGACAACAAGGACGGCAAAGACAGCAAGGACGAAAAGAAAGCATAAGCATCAGAATCAACATCAGCATCCACCGTCCCGAAACGAAGCAAACGCCTCCGGCCGCAATCTTGCCGGAGGCGTTTTTATCTTCTTTATTTCAGCGTGATCCTTCTGGAAAAAGGGATTCCCCAGAAATAATAAGTCACCGTGCCTTCCCGCACGTTATGTCCTTCCTTGGTGGTCAGGATCGTCGTAGTGAGCCCGATGCTCTTGCCGGAATCCAGGTCCACCGCCTGGTTCTGGCCCATCTGGAGCATATCTCCGTCCATCGGGGTGACGCTGACCTCGACCACTTCCGCCTTCAGGAAGGTTTTGTTGGTGATTTTCAGCGTATAGCTGTAAAACACACAGTTTTCCGGCGAGGCCTCGCCCGGCTTGCGGAACAGGGTTCCCGTCAGGGTTCCGTCCTCCGCCGCTTTGGCCAGTGCCTGAAAGGTTTCCGCCTGGGACGCCGCATCGGTGGCGATACATCCTTCGACTTCGATATCCAACGTGGCGTTGAAATACAGGTAGCCGATCCCGCCCATGGCCGCAAGGCACAGCACGATCAGGATAATGGCAAAGGCTTTCACGTTGTCTCCTGATCCTCCTTCGGGCTTCCCTCCAGAATCCGATTCATTTCCTCAATCATTTCGGCATCCTTCAGGCTGAATTTGAATTCCACCCGGCGGGAAGCATCCGGATCTTCCCTGCCGTATTCGTCATACACCAGATCGGAATAGCTCTTTCCCTTAGCGGTCAGGATCTTCTGCAGCATCGCCTTCTGATCCTTTGTCAGGCTCTTCAGGTTCAGGCAGTACAGCGCCACCTGCAGGGCCCGCTCCTGGCTCAGCTTCAGGTTGTTATCATAGGAGCCGGAGGAGTCCGTATGCCCTTCAATGATGATTTCGCCCAGATAGTCGGAGTATTCCGGCCGCAGCAGCACTTCCAGATAGATCGGAATAAACCGGTCCAGCAGCGCCTGGCCTTCCGCCTTGATCACATATTTCCCCGTTTCAAAGAACACCGCGCTGTCCAGCACGATATCGCCGGTGTTGGGGTCCACGGTAGCTTTCATGTTCGCCTTGTTCAGGCTGGAGGAAAGGTCCTGGATGATGTCGGCCTTCACGCCGATCAGCGCGTCGATCCGTTTCGCCTGGGTGGCCAGCGCCAGCTGCTGCTCTTCCACCTTCTTCGTCGCGGCATCCAGGTCCGCCTGCTTCAGCGCCAGCGCGGCCTGCAGCTCTTCCAGCTCCTTCTCCCGCGTGATCAGGATGATGTTGGCCTCGTTCAGTTCCTCTTCCTTCGCGGTCAGGGTATCCCGCAGGGTATCCAGATCCGCCTGAATCACGATCAGGGTCTTTTCCTTCTCAGCCAGCTCATCCTGGGCCAGATTCAGCGCAGCCGTCTGCAGCTCCAGCTCCTTCGTCTTGGTTTCCAGCATGCTGAAATACTGGTACAGGCTGTAACAGAGGACCAGCACGAAGATCAGCAGCAGCGCCGCCATCATGTCGGAATAGCTGATCCAGCTGGCGCCGCCTCCGGAGGAGCCCCTGGCCGCGCGCCGGTTATGGATTCGTTGCCGTGCCATGCCTTATCCCTCCCGGGAAAGCGCGTCCAGCGTCCTGGAGATGGCCTTCACATTCTCATTCAGGGCGGCGGTGTTCTCCCGCAGGTCCTTCAGGGAATCGCTTTCATTTTCCCCGATCCCCTGAATCTTTTCCGTCAGGTCGTCCATCAGCTTTCCAAGTTGCTTGCTCTCCTCCTGCATCCGCTCCAGCAGCTCCGTGCTCCTTTTTTCAAAGTTCACGTCCCTGTCCCGGACTTCGTTGATCGTGCCCATGTAGTTATCAAACTTATCCAGGATATGGTTCGTCATTTCCTCCAGCGCACGGGCATTCCGGATGATCTCCTGCGCGTTTTCCAGGGTCTCCCCGGTTTGCTGCGCGGCCTGCATCTGGGCTCCGGTCAGGCTTGTCATCGCCCCGGCCAGCTGGGCAAACTGCCCGCCCATGCGACGGTCCATTTCCTCCAGGAAACGGCCCACGATATGGTTAACACCGTCGATCTGGTTCCGCGTCGCCGCAACGATAAAGCGGTCCATGCTGTCCCCCACGGGCGACAGCGCCCGGTTCACGGCCCGGCCTACATTCTCCGCCATCCGCTCCGCCAGGGTTTCATTGATGCCCTGCAGCATAAAGTTCCGATCCTGGTTCTGGCAGATCAGCTGCACATCGTTATCCAACGGCCGGGACATGGCCAACTGGGTAAAGCTGGTCACGAAGTCGTCGATGGCCCGGTAGCTGGAGCCCTGGGAAATCCGGTTCAGCATGTTGAACACGATGCTGCAGCTGATGCCGGCCACGGAGGTTCCGAAAGCAAAGCGCATCCCCTGCAGCAGGTTCGGGATGCCTTCCACCAGCTGGGTCGCATCCGCGAAATTCAGGGAGGAAAGCCCCCGGCTCAGCCCCATGAAGGTCCCCAAAATGCCCAGGGAGGTCAGCAGGTTCGGAATCAGGTCTGCCAGCGTGGCGTTCCCAGGCCCGTGGGTCACAGTATCATCATTGATATAGTCCTCCACATTCGTCGGCAGGCCCCGACGGTCCAGCTGCTCCGCATTCTGCAGAAAGCGCAGCCAGCTGCCCTTCAGCCGCCGGCCCATAAAGCGGGCTTCCTGCCAGACGGGTTTTTCCGTCTTCTTCCCCGCCTCATCCTGCAGTTTGGAAATTGCCCTGCGCAGGGCACCGGTGGTGCTCCACAGGGGAAAAAGGCATTTAAAAACGCCGATCAGCGTCACGATCGCGATCGCGCCGTAAACCAGATAATCCGCCAGATCCGGCAGCATTGCGGTCACCTTGGACAAATCCGGCATTTCACTCGCCTCCCAATATCGGATAGGCTATTATACCATCATCTTTTCGAAATGTAAATGAAACATTTCCTTAATATAACGTCCTGTGGGTGCGCCTGTCGGACCCCTCAGGCCATGTCTTTATACCGTCCCAACGAAAATGTATGCCGGAACGCAAAGCGCCGGCGATGCCACAAAAGCAACACCGGCGCTGATGAAACAAACACCGTTATGGTTCCAAAGCCGTTCGGGCAAGAAATACATCCGCCGGGATTTTATAAAAGTCACACAGGACCACCATATGGTGAATCGGGAGCTCATTGACCCCGCGCTCATACCGGGCATACATGGTCTGGCTGGTTCCGATCGCCCGGGCCACCTGACCCTGGGTCAGCCCGGCTTTCAGCCGCAGCTCCCGCATCCTGGCAACATATGGCAGCCGAATCTGTCTGGGAGCCTTCTTTTCCATTTGCCCGTCCTCCCTCCGTTGTCCTTCGCCGCTTCTTCAGCCACAATCCCTGCAGAATAAGCCTGCAGGGACTGTGGAATTTCATCATATATTATATTTTGAAATTTGACGGATTCAAAGCGTTTAGGGACAAGATGACGGCGAAGTGTGACGAAATGACAAATTGTTTTTCGCGAATGGGTTTTCCTATCAGCAAGCGCCAGGCATCCGGAAAAACAAGGACGAGCCCGGGGAGCCTCAGTTCCCGGTATAGGGTACAAACGGGATTTTATGCATCAACGCCCAGCCCTGCGCCGTCCCGCCGGCGGGGCCGTATGCGCTTCGGCCCACCCGCTTTTTCTTGCATTCATCCCGGACGACAGATACAATACTATCCATAAAGGAGTGGGGCAGCATGAAACCGATTGCGCTGATCGTGGCCGTTTTTCTTTTCTTTACTCTTTTTCCTCCCGCGCCGGTCCAACCCAGCGCAATTACCGTTACGCCGCTGTCCGTTCCTGCTTCGGCTTCCGCCGGTGAGCAGCTCAGCCTCCGGTTTTCCGTCTCCGGCGGCGAGGGTTTTCTGTATTATCAGGTGTGGCTGGAAACCTGGTACGGCGGCCAATGGCACTATCCGGGGTTTCCCGGCCGCACGTTCATGAACAGCCGCACCTTTTCCGTTTCGCTGGACGTGCCGCCCGGATCCGCTGAAAAAGTCCGGGTCGGCCTGTTTGTTACGGATAATCATTCCAACCAGGCAGAATGGCTGAGCGAAGAGATCCCGATCGAATAATCCCCCGAGGCCTCAGCCCCGTCCGGTTCACTTTCCCTTACTTTTTTTGACGAAGAAGAATCCGAGCCCCGCCAGGCCCACAATCAGCAGAACCACCCAAAGGGGGAAGGCGGCTTCATCGCCGGTTTTGGGAACGGAGGTCGGGGCCGCGGTCGGCGCGGCCGTGGGAGCTGCGGTCGGCGCCGGGGTCGGGGTCGGCGCAGCCGCCTTCATCTGAATCGTTGCGGCAGCGCTGCCATCGGTGAAGTTCACTTTGAGTTTGTGTTCTCCTTCGGAAAGAGTATCCAGATACGCGCCTTTCAGGGTCAGAATCAGGCTGCCTTTTTTGTGGGTATAGTTTTCTTCCGACACCAGTTCCCCGTCCATGGTGACGCTTCTGAATTTTTCATTTTCCGTAGATTGCCCATCGCTACACTTGAAGGTAAACACGGCATCCTCTCCGCTGCCGGAAACATGCTCCGCGCCCTGCGCGTCCGTTTCATCATAGGTGATTCCGTTGGCGGGATAGGTGTAGGTGTAGACCATGTCCCGGGAAATGACCCGTTCCGTGGTCGGTACAACATCCCACGAGCCATCCTTTTTATACCCGAGATCTGGATTTTCGGGCTTCGGGATATCTTTTTCCGAAAGCGTCAGCAGAAGATCCTCGTCTTCGCGGCGGGAAAGCACCACCGTATATTGAGTCTTTCCCTGATTGTCCAGCGCACCATTCACCGATTTGAACGTGACATTGTAGGAAATGATGATAAACGGTTCGTCTACCGCCAAGCTGTTTTCCCATTCCGGCACAAGGCCAATCACCAGCGCCACACACAGCAGGAATCCCAACAGTTTCTTTCTCCAGCCCTTCATTTTTCCATCCCCCGTTTCCGCGACGAAGCGAATCCAGAATATATCGTTTCCGTCACGCCCGAAGCCATTTTTCCCACATAATGTTTTATCACTTTCCGCGCCCTGTGTACAGTAGAAATTTGCAACTTGAGGCATTGCGGATAAGAGTAAAAGCCAGCCAGAAGCGGGCTGGCGCTGTTTCCGATTTTTTGCAGATTCTGCATGTGAAGAAGAATTGGGCAAAGGAAGAACATCAGCCAAGTGGAGACTTATTGGTGTTCGGGTAAAGTCGGGGTTGAATCAGGTGGTACCGGAACTGTTCTGGGCTTGTTGATCAACCCGGTCAGGTAGCCCAGAATCGTCTGGCCGCTACTCAGCCCCAGGCGGCCGATCAGCCGGAGGCCTTCCTGCTGCTGGTCCTTCGGGAGGGCCTTGATGGCGTTGAGGATGGACTCGGTGGTTTTCCATTTATCCTTGCTCATGCTGCTGAAGCGGCCCTGGCCGGTGGACTCAATCAGGGAAAAGATGATTTCCGTGAATTTCTGGCGGGATTCGTCATCCATGGATTCCAGCCAGTTGCTCAGAGACTTGTCAATCAGCTTGCTGAAGCCGGAAAGCCGGGCCCGGACAAAGCGGTTGCGGTTCACCTGCCAGGTGAGCGCATCATGCTGGGTGATGCCCAGGGCAGAGCTTTTTACCACCAGGGGCTCCTCATGGCCGGCAAACAGCAGGCCGATGACGGAGCTGTCCGGAACGATGCTCGTCACCTTCGGCAGAATCCGCTGGAATTCCTCCCGGGAGACGATTTCGTCCCGGAAGCCCGGGCCATCGTTGCTGTACACCTCCAGGATCCTTTCCTGCCGGTTGCAGAAGGCGGAGGCGTAAACCGCCAGATTACCGCCCTTGGAATGGCCGCCCACCCGGAGATTGCCGTTGATGCCGTTCAGATACTGCACGGCCAGGCGCTGACCCTCCGTTTCATTCATAAAGCTGAAATTGAAATCTTCCTTCCAGCCGGCCACCGTGCCATCCGTGCCCCGGAAGGCCACATAATCCGTATTGTCCTCCAGGCGAAAGGTGACCGCCGCGACCTGGTGGGTGTCGTCACTTTCATCCAGATAGCACCGGAGGGCCATACTGCCGAAACGGCGGCCTTCCACCATCTCCTCCATCAGGAGGGGGGCCTTGGCGGTGAAGGATTTATTGGCGGCGATTTCCTGCTTCGTATGGCGGGAAAAGAACTCCCGGCAGGCATCCGAAAGGCGGACCTCGCTGCCGTCCGAGGGAACGATGCCGCTGAAATTGGTATAGGAGAGCTCCGCCAGCACCAGGTTATCCACCTCGTTGAACGGATCCACCGAAAGCGGAATATCCGCCCGCCACTTCAGATAATCAAAGATGCCAGCCATCGCCTGAACTTCCTTTCTTCTTCGCTGCCCACCTGAGTTTTCCCTTCCATGCCGCCTCTGGGGATCGGCTTTTTCTCCGCCGGAAGGACGGGAACGGTTCCCTGTTCCATTGCACCGATTATACCAGTTTTCCGGAGCGGAAACAAGGAACCGCGGCGTGCCGGAACGGGCGCTTTTTCCCCAGGCTATTTTCCCGAAGAAGCTTCACAGCCCGTTCATATGCCGGTCACAATCCTCTGGTAGGATACAGACAAACGAAGGTGAAAACCTTCTTCATGATAGATCACTGTCCCGCTCCAACCGGCGCCGGTTCGAGCGGGACAGACAATTTGGGGGAAAGGCGGCTGGACAGGAAGGCAGTTTTGGGGGAGAGGCCATTGAGGCAGAAAAAAAGCGCTCTTTTTTCGAAGAGTGCTTTTTTGATGGCCCAGGGAGCCGATGCCCTCGTTTTTTCACCCGCTATGTATAAGCAGGCTGGTGCCCTGCCGTGTGACTCTGCCGTCCCCTGGCGCTAAAAGCGGGGGCATGGCATATCACCCAATGGACCCGGGCTCCATTTTATGAAATGTGGGGAAAACCGAAAAGCTGTCGCGAACCCCAGGTGATCTGACCATATTATAACCGTTTTATCCCCTGCCGTCAATAGGGAATCAAAAGTGGTGGCCGCCTCCGCCGTGGCTCATGCCGCCGGAGGAAACATGGACGCCGCTGCCGTGGCCGCCTCCGCCTCCTCCCCCGCCGCCTCCGCCGCCGGAGGAAACCCGCGTGCGATGGACGGTTTCGCGAAGGAATGTTTTATCATCCACGGTGTAGTTGACCGCACTCTGGGTGGACTTATTGAACTGATAGGTTTTCCGACGGAGCCCGTAGCGCATGTTGATGAGCAGAAGCACAATGCCCATCGTGGTGACACCCCCGAAGCCGGCCAGCACCAGCTCACCCGTCGTGAGCATATTATACAGGCCCGTCAGGCGGCGCCCGGTTTCGCTGTCATAGCGGAAATGCCCCTCCCGGATGCCCTTGGACAGAATCTTCTGCAGGGTTCGGAGCAGGCTGAGGACCGCCTGTCCATACTTCCTCCGGCCCAGGTTTTCGTCCGCGGAAGAGAGCAGCTGCTCCTGCCGGCTGTCATCAATATAATCAATCATGTCGCCAGCGGTGCTGACATAGCTGACCCGGTTATTCATATCCAGCACATAAAGGATACCGGCCCGGTCTTCCCCGATGCCCATGCCCTGATTCTCAAACCAGGCATCGGCATAGGCCATGGTCTGCTCCTCCGTTTGGTCGCTCCGGTTTTTCGGCACCCGCTGCGTGGTCAGCACGCCGCAGTCCATCTGATACTCCGTCTGGACCTGGTCGATCACGGATTGAATCTGGGTTTTTTCATCATCGCCGAGGAGTCCGCACTCATCCCAGATCCGGGTTTCCCCGGCCACGGATGAACTCGACGCAGCCGGATCCGCAGCCGTCTGGGACGCGGCCGTTTCCGCCCCGGCAAGGGGGAGCAGGAGGGCCAGGAGCAAAAGCGCCGCTAAAACCGCGGCTCCGAATCTCTTCACCACAGGAAAGCACCTCCCAGACAGAGCAGCCCGCACACCAGGCCGCCGGCCGCGCCCGCCACGGCCAGCAGCTTGCCCCAATGAATCGGAAGCTTGCCGCAGACCTTGCCGTTCTGGCCGTTCATCATATAATAATACACCCGATTCTTCGCCTGATGGACATAGGTCAGCACCCAGGCGGGCAGCAGCACATAACGCTCCCTTACCTCCGTGGGGGAGAAGCTTTCCTTGCCGGAGACACCGCTGAGCCCAAGGCTTCTGGTCATCATCTCCCGCACATAACCCCGGGCCTCCTGCAGCATATCGCTTTCCACATCCGCCTTCTCCACATCCCGCTTCTCCGCCAGGAAGCCGCTGAGATAGCCCGCGGAAAAGGATTTCATGCTCTTCAGGTCATAGGGATGGATGCCGTCGGACAGCTGGCGGTCCGCCTGGACCAGCGCCTTGCGGACCATATCCCGGAAGGCGAGCTGCCCTTCCCGGTGCAGCTGGTAATACCGGGTGGTGGTAATGATCCAGTTGCCTGTGGTAACGCTGCTGACCGTATGCCCTTCGCCATCGAAGGTTCCCTGGCCGTCGATATCCCCGATCCAGTAAGGATAATAGACGCCGGAAAAGTCCTCCATCTGGGCCTCGGAAAAGAACTTCCGGTCCACAAAATGATGCTTCCGGATATACTGGCTGAACTGCTCCTTCGCTTCATCCTCTGTCAGCACGAAGGGGATCACGCCGTCCGGCGTATAGCCCGCCGTGACCCGGTCGCTGATCACCACGGGGTTATGGCAGAAATAGCATCGGGTGGCCGCGGTGGTTTCCCCGGTCACGATCTGCGCGCCGCAGTTGGCGCAGTGGTACTCCTTCAGCCTGCCGCCCCGGGATTCCTTCTCCCTGTTTTCCTTTTCCGCCTCCTGCTGCTGGCTGGCGGAAAACTCCCGGAGCTGGGCTTCCGAAAACTCGGAGCCGCAGTAGCCGCAGGCAAAAGCATTCTTTCCCGGATCAAACTCCAGATAGGCGCCACAGGACGGACACTTGAAATTCATGGTTCCGGCCATCGGTTATCCTCCCTTCCGCGGGTCTTGCTCATGAAAAAAAACGTAATACGCTTTACTGCAGGCGGCGGGCGATTTCCGCCAGGAATTCCCGGCTGTTGACCGCTTTCGCTTCCCCTTCGTAGAGGAGCGCCAGGTCCTTCGTCATTACGCCGCTGTTGATCGTATCCAGGGTGGCCTGCTCCAACCGGTCCGCAAAGGCCTGCAGGTCCGGCAGGGCATCCAGCTCGCCCCTCTTCCGCAGGGCGCCGCTCCAGGCGAAAATGGTCGCCACCGGGTTGGTGCTGGTTTCCTCGCCCTTCAGATAGCGATAATAATGCCGGGTAACAGTGCCGTGGGCCGCCTCATATTCAAACTGGCCGTTGGGGCTCACCAGCACGGAGGTCATCATCGCCAGGGAGCCGAAGGCCGTGGCGATCATATCGCTCATGACATCGCCGTCATAGTTCTTGCAGGCCCAGATGAACCCGCCCTCGGAACGGACCACCCGCGCCACCGCATCATCAATCAGGGTATAGAAATAGGTGATGCCTGCCTTTTCAAAGGCTTCCTTATATTCGCTGTCAAAGATCTCCGCGAAGATATCCTTGAAGCGGTGGTCATAGGTCTTACTGATGGTATCCTTCGTGGAGAACCACAGGTCCTGCTTCACGCTGAGGGCGTACTGGAAGCAGGAACGGGCAAAGGAAGCGATGGAGGCATCCACATTATGGATCCCCTGGATCACCCCGGGGCCCTTGAAATCAAAAACGGTCTGGCGGATTTCCTGACCGTCCGCGCCGGTGAAGACCAGCTCCGCTTTGCCGGCACCGGGCACCCGGATTTCACTGTTCTTATACACATCCCCGTAGGCATGGCGGGCGATGGTGATCGGCTTCTGCCACGTGCGGACCGTAGGCCGGACCCCTTTCACCAGAATCGGGGCCCGGAAAACCGTGCCGTCCAGAATCGCCCGGATCGTGCCGTTCGGGCTCTTCCACATTTCCTTCAGATTGTATTCCTTCACCCGCTGGGCGTTGGGGGTGATCGTGGCGCATTTCACGGCTACGCCGTATTTCTTCGCCGCCTCGGCGCTTTCCACCGTGATCCGGTCGTCCGTCTCGTCCCGGTGCCTGAGCCCCAAGTCGTAATACTCCGTTTTCAGGTCCACAAAAGGCTCCAGCAGGGCCTTTTTAATCTCCGCCCAGAGGATCCGGGTCATTTCGTCCCCGTCCATCTCTACCAGTGGGGTTTTCATCTGAATTTTTGCCATCGGTCCTTCTCCTGTTCTTGTTTTTCATGGGTTCCGGAAAGAGAAACTCCCACAAGGATTGTATGCCCTGTGGGATGCCGAATCAATATCCGGTACCGTAAAACAACAGGAAAACAACAGGAATACAATTACTCCCAGCCCATTTCCCACTCCTCCGCGGCCGCGGAATCCGGCTCCGGCGTGGCCGTGGTGAAGATTTCATAATGGGTATAATCATCCGAGGAAAAATAACCGTCGTAGTTCGCGTCGTTGCCGCTCCAGGTGTCCGGCGCCTTCGTCGTTTCCGCCGCGGTGGTGGTGCTGCTGCCGTCCCAGGTTCCCTCCAGGGGGAAGATGATCGTCATCTGGAGCCAGTTGACTCCATCCCGGTACTGGTTCGGATAATAGGCGTAATACATCCGGGGCTGGGTGCCGTTCAGCTCCTCCACCGGATCCTCAAAGGAGTTCTGGGGATTTTTCGCCGCCTTCCGCGCCCGCTCCTGCGGGACGGAGAGCGCTGACTCCCGGGAGATGGTGTCCGGGTTCAGGGCCTGGATCAGGGCTGCCGCGATCACCGGGAAACGGCCCGGGTCATTGACGCGGAGCACCAGGCTGTTGATAGCATCATACAGAAGGGAGACGGAAATCTCGACGCCTTCCGGCTCATCCGCCCCCTCCCGGGCCGTGATGCCGAAGGTGGCCAGTTGCTTATACATTTCGAACAGGCTGTTTACCGGCTGCTCCCCCATCTCCTGAAGGAAAACGTTCACCCTGTCCATATACGCCCGGAGCGCCTGCTGGCCCGGCGTATCGGCCTGCCAGGCCAGGTCCGCCGCACCGAAGGCCGCAACCAGGAGAACCGCCAGCCCGGCCAGAACCGCCAGGATCCGCCTTACCATATGTTCCCTTCGCCCATATCCTTTCTTTCCTTAACCTCGACGGCGCGGACGATGATATCCACGCAGCCGTCATACCCCAGCACGCCGGAATCCAGGCAGAGGTGGTAATTATTCACATCACCCCAGCCGCCGGTGGCATAATAGTTATAATACGCCGCGCGCTGCTTATCCGTCTTCCGCAGGATTTCCTCCGCTTTGGAGGGATCCACCTGGTTATACTCGATGATCCGCTTCATCCGGTCCTCCGCCGAGGCGCGGATAAAAACATTCAGCAGGTTTTCATGATCCCGGAGGACATAATCGGCGCAGCGGCCCACGAGGATGCATGGCCCTTCGTCCGCCAGGCGGCGGATCGTATCGAACTGGGCGAGGAAGATTTTGTGGTTCAGGGGCATATCCAGATACATGGATCCCCCCTCGCCCCGGGGCGTGCTGCCCATGAGACCGAAAAGCAGCCCCTTGGTATGCTTCTCGTCATAATCCTCCAGCACCTGCTGGTTAATCCCGCTGTCCTTGGAGGCTTCCGCCAGCAGCTCCTTGTCGTAATAGGGAATCCCCATTCTTTCCGACAGCATGCTGGCAATATAGCGCCCGCCGGACCCGTATTGCCTGCCGATGGTAATAATAGAATGATACTCCATCAGAATCCTCCCTTTCGTCATCCGTTCAGGAAACACAATTCCGGCCGAGGGCCTATACAGGTTTTCGTCTGAAGACAGTATACCACAGGCCGGGCCTTTCCGTCAATTTGCAGATTCAGCCCGGGACGTCGATTTATCACCTGTTTTCCGCGGCGCCGGGGGCCCGAAAACGGCTGATTTCCTCACCTTTCCCGGAAAATCCGCCCGGAGGCTTTCTGGATCAGGCGGCTGTAATCCGGCACGCAGATTTCGCTGCCGAAGAAGCACAGGATATAGGGACGTTCGCAGTCCACCAGCGCCGCATCGTGCACCACATGGGCCAAGCCGCCGGTTTTATGGGCAATGGTGTGCTCCGGCAGGGTTTCATCCAGGAACCAGGGAATCAGGCTGGAATCCTGCTGGTTCTTGAGGATTTCCAGCATCCGGCGGCTGGCTTCGGGGCTCACCGCCCGGCCGCGGTAAATCATCTCCAGCACTTTTCCCGCCTCAAAGGCCGAGGTCGTGTTGTCTTCTCCCCGCTCAATGGCCTCCAGGTCCATCATCTTCCGCCGCACGCGGGTGGCCGTGAGCCCGAGTTCCTTCTCAAAATACGCGTTCAGCACGTCCTTCCCGGCCAGATCAATCAGGACATTGGTGGCGCTGTTGTCGCTGACGATGATCATCAGCTGGATCAGGTCCCGGACGCTGAGCTCCTGCAGGTCCTGCAGGTAGGACAGAACGCCCGCGGAGGGCGCGATCTGCTCCGGGCGCAGCGGAATCCGCTGATCCGGGCGCAGCTTCCCGTCCTCGAACAGCTGAAAGATATAAACCATGATGAAAATCTTGATCGTGCTGGCGGAAGAGTGCACCGTGTGCTCCCCCCACCCGAAGGTTTCCCCTGTTTCCAGATCCTTGTACCATACACCGGCCTTGCCCTGCACGGCAGCCATTTCCCTGGCAAGCCATTCCCATTTTCCGTCCATCCGCGGCACCTCCCTGAAATAAATCTTCTTTTTGTATTGTTTCGGTTTCCCGGTTGCAATTCCTGCCGGATTGGCATATGATGGCAAACAGAAATGAGAAAAGAGGCGATCCCCTGTGAAAATTACGGAAATTGCCATCGGAACCATTGAGATTCCCCTGCTGACCCCGTTCAAAACCGCGCTTCGCACCGTGGACCGGATTCAGGACCTGCTGGTGCGGGTAACCCTGGACAACGGCGAAACCGGATTCGGCGAAGCCCCGCCCACCGCGGTGATCACCGGCGAAACCATTCCCTCCATGCAGGCCGCGATTCGG
Organism: Clostridia bacterium; assembly: GCA_017404985.1. Classification (GTDB taxonomy): domain Bacteria; phylum Bacillota; class Clostridia; order Christensenellales; family Aristaeellaceae; genus Aristaeella. Next base: position 169,131 of record JAFRBK010000011.1, read on the forward strand.
GACTACCTGGCGCCGTCCGTGCTGGGCCTGGATCCCTCCGACCGGGAGGAATGCTTCGCCCGGCTGGAAAAAGCCATGGCCAAAAACACCTCCGCCAAGGCCGCCCTGGACATTGCCATCCACGACGCCCTTTCCCGGGCCCTGGGGCTGCCCCTGTTCCGCTACCTGGCACAGAAGACGCCGGAGCAGGCCCGCGCCGAGCTGGAAACGGACCTGACCATCAGCGTCAACGACCCGGAAACCATGGCCGCCGACACCCGGGACGCCGTCGCCCGCGGCTTCCGCATCCTGAAGGTGAAGGTCGGCAAGGGCGGCGAAACGGACGTGGAGCGGGTCCGCCGCGTGCGGGAAGCCGCCGGCCCAGATGCCGTGCTGCGGATTGACGCCAACCAGGGCTGGACGCCGGAGGAAGCCGTGCGCACCATCGGCATGATGGAAGACGCGGGACTGAACATCGAGCTCGTGGAGCAGCCGGTTTCCTGCCATAACTTCAAGGGCATGCAGTACGTGACCGCCCATACGGCCACGCCGGTGCTGGCGGACGAGAGCGTATTCGCCCCGGAGGACGCCGCCCGCATCATTGAGGAGCACGGGGCGGACCTGATCAACATCAAGCTGATGAAAACCGGCGGGATCTATCCCGCGGAAAAAATCTGCGACATGGCGGAAGCCAACGGCATCGCCTGCATGATGGGCTGCATGCTGGAAAGCGCGGTATCCGTCAGCGGCGCGGCCCACCTGGCCGCCGCACGATCCATCGTCACCATGTGCGACCTGGACGGGCCCAGCCTCTGCGCCGAAAACCCCTATGCCGGCGGCCCCATCTACCGGGAGCAGCAGATTTTGCTGCCCGAAACCCCCGGCATCGGCATTACCCGGGTTCCCGTTGATTTCAGGCCGGTCGGGTGACCGCCGCATCCGCAGCCAATGCGCTTGACTGCAGGCTGCCGATGGGCTGCCAGCAGGCTTTCCAGGCTTTCCGATGAAAGGAGTTTTTTGCCATGGATGAACTGAATCTGGGGCTGGTGACGGCCCCCCGGGCTTTCCTGTATGACCAGCCCGGCGCGCCTTCCGCGCCCCGGGGCATCGGCGCCCAGACGGATGAGATTTTCTGCGGCTGGGCCATTGAGGTGCTGGAAACCGGCCCGGATGCCTGGGACCGGATCCGGACCCACAACGGATACGAAGGATGGGTGCGCAAGGAAACCTTCCGCCCCCTGGCACGGGAGGAACTGCTCGCGCGCCAGGACGGCGCCCGCTTCGCGCTGGTGACCGACGCCTGCACAGACCTGCATGCGGAGCCCTCCGTCAAGGGAGACCTGCTCTTCACGCTGCCCCGGGGGAGCATCGCGGAGCGCCTGCCCGAACCGGACAAGGACGGCTGGATCATGGTCCGGGCCGCCGACGGCACCGCAGGCTGGGCCCAGTCCGACGCCCTGCGGGACCGCAAAGACGACGACCTCTTCCTGCTGGAGGGCGGAGGGGACCGCTCCTGGTTCCTGCGCCACGGAAAGGACATCATTGCCCGGGCGGATGAGCCGGCCCTGCGCGCCGCCGTAGCCCGCACTGCCCTGAGCCGGATCGGGGCGCCCTACCGCTGGGGCGGAAAGGCCTCCGACGGCATCGACTGCTCCGGCCTGGCCTTCATGAGCTGGATGGAAAACGGCCTGCTGATCTGGCGGGACGCGTCCATCCTGCCGGACTATCCGCTGGTTGCCATTTCCCGCGAACAGCTGCAGGAGGGCGACCTGGTCTTCTTCCCCGGCCATGTGGCCGTGTATCTCGGAGACGGGCGCTATATCCACGCCACCGCCTACCGGAAAACGCCCCGGGTGACCATCAACAGCCTGAACCCCGGGGACCCGGACTACCGCCAGGACCTGGCGGAAAGCATCGAGGCCTGCGGCAGCCTGTTCGCCTGAACTCCAAACTCTACACTCTCTTACTCTTCACTCTCCGTCACCAAGATGCCCTCCGCCCAGCCGGGCTTTCCCCCGGCCAGCAGGAAGGGCTTCATTTTTTTCTGCAGGGTCGTTTCCTCCGGCAGGTCCTCCGAGATGCCCTTATGCCCCGGATAAACCCAGTCCACCGCCCCCATGCTTTCCCGGTTCACGGACAGGAGCCGGAAACGGCGCTGGAATCCCAGAATCCGGGAGGCCGGCGGCAGGAGCTCCTTCAGCACCGGCGTCATCAGCCAGGAATCGCAATACACCGGCGCATCCGCCCATTCCGGATAAAAATCGGCCAGGAAAGCCCTGAGCCGCTTCAGGGAATCATCAATCGACTCCGGCGCAAGGGACGCGTTCGTGGGAATATGGATATAGATCCGCTTTCCCTCATCATGAGGGATGAGTTCGAACTCCAGGCTGCCCAGGCGGAACAGTTCCATCGCCAGATGGCGCTGGAACCACCATCCCGCCGTGAAACACCAGCGGCCATAAGCCTTCCGCCCGTCATACAGATAGCGGGTCGCGAAGGCATAGGTATCCCGGTAGATCTCCTCCGGGATTCCGGCCTGAAGCCATTTCGGCCACTGCAGCCGGGCAATCCGCAGCTCCTCCCACAGCAGGCGCAGGTGGCCCGGATCCTCCCCGATCCGCTGCTCCAGCTCCTTTTCCGCCTCCGCCCACACCGCGCGGGTCAGGAGCCGGCAGACGATATCCTGATCCGCGAAGGGCCGGTCCTCCCGGTCCCAGCCGGCGAACATCCGGCGGACCTCCTCCGGAATCTGAATCAGGTGGTACAGCTCCTCCGCACCCAGGGGCTCGTGAAACAGCCGCCACGCCTCCGCATGCAGCTTCCGCCGGAAGGGGAACAGGGCCGTGGATTCCCGGGTGGGATACACGCGGTTGGCCAACAGCAGGACCCAGAAGCCGCTTTCCGGCTCCACCAGCAGGCTGGTTCCCGTGAACCCGGTGTGGCCGAAGCAGTTTTCCGGCACCGCGGGGCTGAAGAAACAGTCCGGCGATCCGGCAATCTGAAATCCCAGGCCGCGGTGCTCGTCCATGCCGCGGGTATAATTCCGGGTCGCCGCCTTCAGGGTTTCCTCCCGGAGGAGCCCTTTTCCACCCCGGGACAGCATCGCGGCAAAGCGGATGCCATCGCAAAGGGGCATGAACACCCCGGCGTTGCCGGAGATTCCCCGCAGGAAGCGGGCGTTTTCATCATGGACAACGCCGGTCCAGGCTTTGCCGGTTTCCGGATCCTTCTCCGTGGCGGCGCACACCGCGCCCGCGGGGGGACAATAGCCGGTTTCCGCCATGCCCAGCGGGCGGAACACCATCCGGTCCGCCAGCTCATTCAGCGGGGCGCCCAGCCGCTTTTCCAGCATCTTGGCTAGCAGGATGAACCCCATGCAGGAATAGATGGGCTCCACCCCCGGCTTCTGCTTCAGCGGGACTTCCAGGATACAGCGGACCGCGTCCGCCGGATCCGTCAGCATTTTATCCAGCCGGAAGGAGGGTTCGAACCCGCCGGTATGCGTCATCAGCTGAAAAACGGTGATCCCCGCCTTATCCGCCGGCGCCTCCGGAAAAAAGTCCCCGACCGTTTCCTCCAACCGCAGCTGTCCCTCCTCCATGGCCCGCAGCGCCACCATCGTGGTGCCGAGGACCTTCGAAAGGGAGGCCATATCCCAACGGGTATGCGCATCCACCGGCGTTCCGCCCGGTTCCGGCGCCTCGCCCGCGAAAGCCGACGCCAGCACATGGTTCCGCACCCCGACGGCGGCCGCCGCCGCGGGAAAACAGCCCTCCCGCACTCCCTGGTCCAGACGTTCCTTCAGCCAGTTACTGTTCAGCATCATGGTTTCCTCCCCTGTTGCAAGCCGTAATATCAACTGTTATAATATGGTATCATGAATCGGAGGCTCCCGCAATGAGGCCGCCGGAAAAACAGAAAAAGGTGAAAACATGGAAGAGCTGAACAAGCTGGATACGGAGCAGCGCAATCCTGCCAGCGCGAATATTGACCTGCTTTCCTCGGAGGAAATGGTGGCCCTGATCAACCGGGAGGACCACCGCTGCGCGGAAGCCGTTGCGCAGGTGCTGCCGGAAATCGCCCGCAGCGTGGACCTGATTGAGGGGCAGCTTCACCGGGGCGGCCGGCTGTTCTATGCCGGGGCGGGAACCTCGGGCCGGCTGGGCGTGCTGGATGCCGCCGAATGCCCGCCGACCTACGGCGTCGCGCCGGAACTGGTCGTCGGGCTGATTGCGGGCGGGCCTTCCGCCTTCCTGAAGGCGGTGGAGGGCGCGGAAGACAGCCCGGAGCTGGGCCGGAAGGACCTGCAGGAGCACGGCTTCTGTGAAAAAGATGCGTTGGTGGGAATCGCCGCCAGCGGCCGCACACCGTATGTGATCGGCGCCATGGACTATGCGCGGGAAGTGGGCGCCCCGGTGATGGCCCTGGTCTGCTGCCGGAACAGCGAAATGTCCCGCCACGCCGACGTCACCATGGCGCCGGCGCCGGGCCCGGAGGTCATTACCGGTTCCTCCCGAATGAAGAGCGGGACCTGCCAGAAGCTGGTGCTGAACATGCTCTCCACCTGCGTGATGGTGAAGCTGGGCAAGGTTTACGGCAACCTGATGGTGGACGTGCAGGCCACCAACCACAAGCTGGTGAACCGGGCCATCCGCATTGTATGCACCGCCACCGGCGCGAATGCGGAGGAGGCGGAGGCCGCCCTGAAGCAATGCGGCTTCAGCTGCAAAACCGCCATCGTGATGCTGCTGCTGAAGGCGGACGCCGAGGAGGCGGAGCGCCTGCTGGCCGAAGCGGACGGCCGCATCGCCCTGGCGCTCAAAAACCAACAGGAGGGCTGATATGCTGTATTGCGGATGGGACGGCGGAGGAACCAAAACGGAGGTCTGCCTGGCGGACGAGGCCGGCCGGCGCCTGGCATCGGCAGTGTTCGGTCCGCTAAACCCCAATGGGACGGCCCGGGACCGGGTGGTGGATACCATCCGGCAGGGAATCCGGTACATGGCGGAAGCGGCCGGCAGCCTTTCCGCCGTCGGCGGGCTCGTGGTCGGCATGGCCGGCATCAGCAACCGGAGCGCCGCCACGCTGGTAGAGAACGCCCTGAAGGAAGCCATGGATGAAACCGGCGGAGCCGTGCCCTTCCGCCTGGCCGGAGATCAGGAGATTGCGCTGGCCGGCGCGGTGGAAGGCGCCGGCGCCCTGCTGATTGCCGGCACCGGATCGGTCTGCACCGGCCGGGATGCCGAAGGCCGTCCCTTCCGGGTCGGCGGATACGGATACCTGATCGATGACGCGGGCAGCGGCTGGGACATCGGCCGGGGCATTCTGGCCGCCGTGGTGCGCGCGGAGGATGGGCGGGGCCCCAACACGGCGCTGACCCAGCTCGTGTTCGACAAGCTGGGCTGCTCCTCCGTCGGGGAGATGATTACCTGGCTCTATGCCCCGGAAACCGGCAAAAAGGACGTGGCCGCGCTGGCCGCGCTGCTGCCCACCGCCCTGGAGCAGCAGGACGCCGCGGCGGAAACCATCGCCCGGCAGGCCGCGGACAGCCTGGCGGAGCTGGCGGAAACCGGCTGGCGGAAAAGCAGCCTGCAGGCCGGCGAGCTGGCCGTCACCGGCAGCATCCTGCTGCATGTTCCCGCCATCCGGAACGCCCTGGAGCAGCGCCTGCACCGGACCTGCCCCCTGCTCCGCGTGACGGAACCCCACGGAACCCCGGCGGAAGGCGCCGCCAAAATGGCCCGCCAGATTTTTCAGAAAAAGGGGCAGCAACCTGCCCCACATTGAAAAGGAGAAACCTATGCCTGTTCTTTCCGGAATCGACCATGCCGAAAACATTCACGGCCTGCTTTCCTCCGGGCGGCTGGGCCTGATGACCAACCAGACCGGCATCAACCGGCAGTTTCAGTCCTCCATCGACGTGCTGCAAAAGCAATACCGGCTGGAAGCGCTCTTCGCCGTGGAACACGGCATCCGCGGCAGCATTCAGGCGGGCGAAAACGTCACCTCGGACACGGATCCCGCCAGCGGCCTGCCGGTTTATTCGGTATACGGCGGCACGCACCGGCTGACGGAGGAGATGCTGGATGCCTTCGACATTTTCTGTTTTGACATGCAGGATGTGGGGGCCCGGTTCTATACCTATCTGTATGCCCTGTCCCTGGCCATGGCAGAATGCGCGAAGGCCGGGAAGCCCGTAGTGGTCTTTGACCGGATCAATCCCCTGGGCGGGGAGCTGATCCAGGGCACGGTGCTGGATCCCCGCTTTTCCTCCTATGTGGGCCTGTATCCCCTGCCCACCCGATACGGCCTGACCATCGGGGAATATGCCCGGTGGGTCAAGGCCCATCTCCGCCTGGACAGCCTGGACCTGACGGTGGTTCCCCTGGCCGGCTGGCGCCGCGGCATGCTGGTTCGGGAGCTGGACCTGCCCTGGGTGGCGCCCTCCCCGAACTGCCCCAGCTTCCATGCCGCCCGGGCCTACGTCGGCACCTGCATTTTTGAAGGCACCAATGTTTCGGAGGGGCGCGGCACCACCCTGCCCTTTGAATATATCGGCGCACCCTGGATCGACGCGGACCGCCTGGCCGCCCTCCTGGCGGAAAAGCCCCTGGCCGGCGTATTCTTCCGCCCGTGCTGGTTCACCCCGACCTTCTCCAAATATGCCGGGGAAGCCTGTGCCGGCGTGCAGCTGCATATCACCGAACCCCTGACCGCGGATCCGGTGCTGGCAGCCCTGACGCTGCTGGACGCCATCCGGGAGCTGTATCCGGACCGGCTGCAGTGGATTTCCCAGCCTGACGACAGCTTCACCATCGACAAGCTGCTCGGCACAGACACCTACCGCCTGGGGCAGCATGGCGCCGCCTCGCTGACAGCAGCCCATGAAGAAGCCCGCCTCCGGTTCCGGAAAGAACGGGAGCCGTATCTTCTGTATGAATAACACAACCATTTCTCAAAGCAGGCAACAATAAACGGAGGAAACAACCATGGAACTCACCACAATGATCGGCCAGCGGATCTGCACCGGTTTCACGGGCACGGAGGTCACGGACGAAATCCGGGACCTGGTTAAAAAACACAAAGTCGGCAACATCCTCCTTTTCAGCCGGAATGTAGTCAATTTTGACCAGCTCCGTACCCTCTGCAAGGACCTTTCAGACCTGATCCTGTCGGAAACAGGCCTCCCGCCCTTTATCATGATCGATGAGGAATGCGGCGCCGTTTCCCGCATCGGCCATCTGGCCGGCGATACGCCCTGCGCCGGCGCCCTGGGGAGCACCGGAGACCCGGAAAACGCCCGGACAGTCGGCAGAATCATCGGCAAACGGCTCCGCGCCGCTGGAATCAACCTGAACCTTGCCCCCGTGCTGGACTGCCTGAGCCAACCCCGCTCCACCGTGATGGGCAACCGCTGCTTCTCCGAAAGCCCGGATGAGGTCGCCCGCTTTGGCAAAGCTTATATCGAAGGCATCCGGGAATCCGGCATCCTGTCCTGCGGCAAGCATTTCCCCGGCCACGGGGATACCGCGGTGGATTCCCACTTCGCCCTGCCCGTGGTGGACAAAAGCCTGCCGGCCCTGGAACAGACAGAGCTGGTTTCTTTCCGGGAAGCCATCCGTACCGGGCTGGAATCTATCATGACAGCCCATATCGTCTTCCCGGCGCTGGACCCGGACCTGCCGGCAACCATCTCCCCGCGAATCCAGCAGGGGCTTCTGCGGCAACGGCTGGGATTTGAAGGCCTGGTCATTTCCGACGGCATGGAGATGCAGGCCATGCAAAACCTCTTTCCGCTTCCGGAAGGCGTGTTCCGTGCCCTGCAGGCCGGAATTGATATTGTGCTTGTCTGCCATGAGCCGAATCAGGCCGCTGCCGCCTGTGAGCGGGTACTGGCCGCCGTGGAGCAGGGAAAAATGGCTCCGGAGGATCTGGAAGAACACTTCAGCCGGATTCAACGGTTCAAGCAGGCCCTGCCCTCCCCCGGCAGCAAGGAAGATTTTTCGGATCCACTGGATCGGAAGCTGTCCTCGGAAATCATGGATCGGGCCGTCCGGGTCCTTCATGCCCCGAATGGCAGCCCCCTGCCGGAAGTGAATCAGGACACGCTGTTCTGGGCCCGTTCATCACGGCGCGCTTCCCCCGCCATGGACAGCAGCACGCTGAACGCCGCAGCCTACGCCGCGGCTCGGATCGGGTCTACGCTGGTTTTCACCGGCACGGAGCCCCTGCCGGAAAGCAGGCCGGCAACAGCGGTGTTCTTCCTGGAGAAAGGAGACCACCTGCAGGATGATCTGGCGGAAGCATCCAGGCTGGCCAGTCTTGGGACGCAAACCATCCTCGTTGGCCTGGATACTGCCTTCGTTCTGGAAAGCGCGCCGCCAAACACCTGGCACATCGCAGCCTGGCAGTATCAGACCCTTGCTCTTGACGCCGTCCTGCGCATGCTGAAACAGAGAGGAGCCGAACAATGAATTCAATGGACTGGATCCGCCCGCGGCTGGAAACCCTGCCGGGGAACATCAGCGCTGTATGCAAAAACCTTGCCACGGGGGAAACTTTTGCCTACCGGCCCCACGCACTCCATGACGCGGCCAGCATCATCAAGCTGTATGTGATGGCCGCCATGTTTCAGGGCTTTCACGACGGGGATTTCCGGCCGTCCGACCGGCTTCCCGTCCGCCGGGAGGACTGCATGCCCTCCTGCGGTGTTCTGACCTATCTGGACGACGGCAAGGAGGTTTCCCTGCGGGACCTGACTGAGCTGATGATCATCGTCAGCGACAACACCGCCTGCAACATCCTGCTGGACTTCTATACCCTGCCCCGGATCCAATCCTTCATCCGGGAAAAGCTGGAACTGGAGGAAACCTTCTGCCGCCGGAAACTCTTTGACGAGGAGGCCTCAGCCCGGGGGGTCCGGAACGAAACCAGCGCCGGGGATGCGGCCCGGCTGCTGGAGGAGATCCGGCTTGGCCGCCTTATCAGCCCGGAAGCTTCCGCCGCCATGCTGACCATGCTGGGGCACCAGCGCCTGAACGGCAAGCTGCCCTTCCGCCTGCATACACTGGAGGATGCACCGCACATTGCCCACAAAACCGGAGAGGACGACGGCACCACCCACGACTGCGGCATCATCGAAGCCCGGGAGCCGCTGCTGGCCTGCCTGATGGGCAACGAAACGGACGTGCCCGCCTTTGAGCGCGCCATGGGCGATATCGCCTGGGACCTGGTGGCGGGGCTGGGCAAAGCATGATTTCGTGAAAAGAAAACGGGTCAAAAAAAGCGCCTGCTGTTTTGTCAGAAGCAGGCGCTTTTCTGATGGTCCAGCCAGAACCGTACAGCGCCGACCATGCCGGCATCGTTTCCCAGCAGAGCACGTTCGATCCTGAGCCCTTCGGAAAAGCGGGGCATGGCCTCCTGAAGAATCCGTTCCCGCAGAGGACGGATCAGCAGTTCCTCCTGGGCACTGACGCCACCGCCGATCAGGACCATTTCCGGATTGAAAATATGAATCAGTCCGGTCAGCCCTTCAGCGATATCCCGGATCCAGGCAGAGACCTCCGCCTGGATCACCGGATTCCCTTTTTCCGCCTCCCGAAAGATGATTTTTCCGTTCAGCCCGCTTTTTCCGGATGCCGCTTCGCACCGGGACACCAGGGCAGACGCGGAAGCATAATGTTCGAAGCAGCCGCGTTTTCCGCAGGGACAGGCGGGGCCGTCCGCCCGCAGAGTGAAGTGGCCCAGCTCCCCGGCGATTCCCCCGGCGCCGCCCAGCAGCCTGCCGCCGGACAGCACCCCGCCGCCGACGCCGGTGCCCAGCGTGATCAGGATCACGTCCTTCAGTCCCTTTGCCCGCCCTGTGAAGCACTCGCCCAGCAGGGCAGCGTTCGCGTCGTTCAGCACCCAGGTTTCTTTTTCGAAGGCGCGCTCCATTGCGGCTTTGATATTCGTTCCCTCATAATGGGGAATTCGGCCGTTGGTCCCGATGACCGTGCCGCTTTCCGGGTCAATCTGCCCGCAGGCGGAAACCGCGACTCCCCGGATTTCGCACGGGTATTCCGCCATAAACTGCTTCGCAGCATGAATGGCGCTCTCCACAATCGGCGTGCGGTATCCGTCCTCGGAAACACCGGCTGAGGCTTTTTTATGGATACGGCCTTCCCCGTCCGAGAGGCCGATTTTCGCCTCGGTCCCTCCAAGGTCAATTGCCAGCAGCATCATTGGACCACCGCCATAAACCGCTGCGCGATCTCCAGGGGCCGGGTAATTGCTCCGCCGACCACCACCGCCCAAGCACCCAGATCCAGCATTTTCCTCGCCTGTTCCGGGGTATGGACCCGTCCTTCGGCGATCACGGGACAGGGCAGTTCCTTCACCATCTGTTCTACCAACTCATAGTTCGGTTCGCCCGTGCAATGCGCCGTTGCGGCAGTATATCCGTTCATGGTGGAACCGGCCAGGTCCGCGCCGGCCTGGACGGCGGCTTTCGCCTCCTCCAGGGTGGCGCAATCCGCCATGATGATGATATTCGGGTATTTTTTCTTCACCTCGCGCAGGAACTCCGGCGCGGACAGCCCATCTCCCCGGGCTGTGTCCGTACAGTCGATCGATACGATATCCGCCAGCGCCTCCATGCACTCGTCCACTTCCCGCATGGTCATGGTGATCCGGCCCGTATAGCCCGGGTATTCCCGCTTAATCAGCCCGATCACCGGCAGCCCGGTTTCCTCCTTGATGCCGATGATATCCCGCACAGAACTGGTGCGGATCATCTTCGCCCCAGCCTGTTTCGCGGCGCGGGCCATCAGGGGCATTACCGAGCGCACGGGGTCGTACAGCGGTTCGCCCGGCGTAGCCTGGCAGGAGACGATAATTGTTCCCTTCATGATTGCGAACAGTTCTTCCTTCGTCATGGCCGGTTTCCTTTCGTCATACTTTTGCCAGCTGCAGTCTGAGCGTCTTGACCTCAAAGGTATGGAAATTCAGCCGCAGGCTGCCGCTTTCCGCGGCCAGCTCCCGCTGCCGGTTTTCCATCATGTCGCACTCCCAGATTTTCGCGGCGGGCAGGCTGGTTTTCAGGGTGCAGGCGGTGTCCGCCTTCTTGGCCTCGTACAGCCGCAGAATCAGGTCGCCACTGCCGTCCTCCGCCGGCTTGACGGTATCAATAAAGATGTTCTCCGCATCCACACTGAAGGCACTGAAGAATTCGCAGCTGCCCTTCGCCACCAGCATCGGCACATTGAGGGAGGCGGCTTCGCGGACCACCGGGCTTCCCAGGAAGGGGCCTTCCCAGCAGGTTACGGAATAGGTGAAACAATGTTCACCGTTATCCGCCTGCATCTCCGGGCAGGCTGCCGCACGGAGCAGGGTCAGCTGCAGGGCGTTGTCCCGCATGCTGATGCCGTATTTGCAGTCGTTCAACACGGCGGCGCCGTGGCTCTCGTCGCACAGCGCACTCCACCGCTGGTTGCAAACCTCGAAGCGGTCGATGTCATACAGGCGGGAGCGGTGCGTCGGCCGGGCCATATAGCCGAACTGGATTTCGTTCAGGCCTTCCGAAGCCCGCACGTTCACCGGGAATTCCACCTTCAGCAGGCGGTGCAGCTCATGCCAGTCCACATGGGTCACAAAGTCAATCCGGCGGCTGTCCGCCGTGAGCACGATATCCTGCTCCAGCGTGGAATGCTGCAGTTTCCGGGACAGGTGCAACACCGCCCTGAGGCCGAAATTCTCCTTCACTTCCAGGGTAACTTCCTCATTGAGTTCGATACCCTGGAGCACATAGTTGGAGTCAATGTCCCACGCGTCAAACAGGCGCGGCACATCCTTATACATCAGCAGCCTGTTCATCGGCCCGGCCGCGAATTCACGCCCGGAGGCTTTGTCCGTCAGGGACACAATCTCGCCCCGGGCGTTCAGCTCGGCCCGCAGGCAGGCATTCTCCAGCACGGCGCCGGATTCCGTCAGGGCTGCCCGGACGGTGTCCTGCACCGGCTCTTCCTGCCCGGCCGGTTTCAGGGATACGGCGCCGCAGGCAGGCACGGACACCAGCGCCAGTGCCTTGTCTCCCAGGGCCTGCACGGGAACCTTCTTCCCTTCCGCGGTCACGCAACCATGGGCGAATTCCGCCGGGAGCTCCACGACTTCCGTCCGGGGGAAGCTGAGGCTGTTCATCACGGTAACGCCTTCGCCGCCGGAAAGCGCCCGCAACGCCCCATCCCGCACAGCTTCCGCCTCGGCGATGATCCACCGGTGGTCCCGGCGTGCGTCCTCGTATACCTTGCCGATAGAGGAGCCGGGCAGGATATCGTGGAACTGGTTCAGCAGCAGCCTCTTCCATGCCGCATCCATCCGGGAAAGCGGGTATTCCGCGCCTTTCGCCATGGCCAGGGCGCCCCACATTTCTGCCTCCCGCAGGGCCAGCTCGGCTTTCCGGTTGCCCCGCTTGATGGCTGCCTGGGAAGTATACACGCCCCGGTGGGCGGAGAAATACAGTTCGCCCACATAGGTATGGCAGGGACCACCCTGGGCCTCCATATCCTCAAAGAACTGAACAGGGCCTTCCATCCGGACCCGGGGCATGCCCTCCAGGTCCTTCTCCCGGCGCAGGTATTCGATGTGATCCCGGGTGGGGCCGCCGCCGCCGTCCCCGTATCCGAAGGGAAGCAGGAAGGCGTTCAGATCCCGCTTCTGCACCCGCTTCTTCCAGGTTTCGCAGATCCACTGGGGATCGGTGGGATAGGTATAGCTGGTCGGCAGGAAGGAGTCGATCTCCGTGCCGTCCGCGCCGCGCCAGGTGAAATAATGATAGGGGAAACGCTCTCCCTCGTTGTAGCTCCAGAAGATTTTCTGGGTCACCAGGTATTTGACGCCGGACTGCTTCAGAATCTGGGGCAGCGCCGCGGAGTAGCCGAAGGTATCCGGCAGCCACAGCACCACGGAATCCACGCCCATCACGTCTTTGAACCAGCGCTTTCCGTGCAGCACCTGGCGGATCAGGGATTCGCCGCTGGTCATATTCGTATCGGGTTCCACCCACATGGCGCCTTCCGCAATCCACTGCCCGGTTTTCTGCGCTGCCACAATGCGGTCGAACAGCTCCGGGTAGTGCTCCCGGCACATCTCGTAAGCCGCGGGCTGGCTCTGCAGATATTTGTACTCCGGGTATTTTTCAATCAGGCGCAGCTGCTGGGCAAACGTCCGGCTGGTTTTCCGCCGGGTTTCCGCCATGGGCCACAGCCAGGCCAGGTCCAGGTGCGCATTGCCGATGGCGTAGAATACCGGCGCGGTGGTGCCGTTGACGGCTTCCAGCGCGGGCCGCAGGGCTTCGCGGGCGGCACGGTAGCTTTCGATTCGCTGCTCCAGGGGCTGCTCACTGTCGGCAATCAGGGTCGCCGTTTCCAGCGCCTTCGCGATGCGGTCCGCCCGCAGGCTTTCCGGATCCACCTGGTCCCCCAGCAGGAACAGGGTGTTCAGGTCCATATACAGCTGATAGGCATCCTCGTTCCAGATGCCGAAGGTCATATTCCCCAGCGTGGAGCGTTCGCCCTCCGTCTTCGGGTCCTTGTAACTGCCGGGGAGCACGGGGCCGGTGGCGCAGCCGCCCAGCTCGCTTTCCGCGATGAAATGCCCCGCGTAGGCTTCGATCAGCAGGTCGTATTCCGTGCCGGGCTTCGCGTCAAAGGTCAGGAAATTATCCACGATATAATGATGGGGCACTTCCACCCATTCCGCCCGCCGGGTGCCGTAGCTCCGGTGGTTGACAAACACGGTGGACTCCCCGCCGGTCTGCAGGTCCATGGCAATGCTGCGGCCCGCCGCCTCCTCTGGCAGCACGATCTTTCCGCGCATCCAGCAGTATTCCCAGGTGCGGCCCCATTTTGTTCCCGGCGCCATCGGCGCAAAGGCATGGGCCCGCGCCTCCTCCGGCGTCAGATAATCCATGGTCAGAAAAGATTCCACGGGAATCGGGGCCAGGGGAATGTAAAGGTCCTTTTTCAGGGTGTTGATCCAGTGGCGAATTCTCGCCTGCCATTCGGAGTGCATGTACATCGTGGTTCTCTCCTTTATTTAATGGTTGTTTCGGATAATTGATGGCATATACGGTTTATCTGCAGAACAGGTGAATCCGCAGCGGCTGATGGCAGGCCGGAAAGCTGAGGAACAGCGTCCCGGTACCATCGTGCCAACGGAAGGTGTCCGGTGCGAGGATCGTCCCGTCCTCGCAGGATGCCTCCGCGCGGACCGGCGCCGCGGGCAGCTTCAGCAGCATACGGATGCGGATTCCCGCAGCCGCTCTGCATTCGGCGATGAATCCGCCCTCCGCCGCTTCCAGGCGCCCGATCCGCGCCGTGGAGGCAACAGGCTGCAGCGGATCCAGATTCGAGTCATTCAGGTCAAAGAGCAGCGCGGTTTTCCCGGGAAGGACTTCCTTCTCCGAGACGATCTCGTATTCGCCGGAGAAAAGGTCCGCAAAGCAGCCGCGGAGCACCAGCGGCCGGGACCACGGCGTCTCCGCCGTCACCACCGCGATCCGGTAGGGTCCCCGCTTCATCAGGAAGGCGCCGCGGGGCTCGAAGCCGGGCGCCGCATGCTCCAGCACCCACCGGAGCCAGCGGCCGGAGGCCTCCGGCGACAGCGTCAGCCGCGCCGGGGATACCGGCAGCACCGCAACCTTTCCGGCACCCGCAGCATACACGCCCTCCGCCGGATCCCAGCCCAGCCCCAGCAGTTCGCACAGGTGCTGCGCCGGATGCCGGTATGTCCTCCCGCCGGTATTCCACCAGCCCTGCACGGCGTGATACGGGTCGCTCCCGTCCCCGGCCAGCAGCAGGATGCCGCCCCGCCGGACCCAGTCCGCCAGGATCTCGTGCTCTCGCGGGCTTTCGGGCTTCATCCATTCCTCGCTCAGAATGACGGCGCGGAAATCCGCCAGCGCATCCGGAACCCGCGTCAGGTTATCCATTTGCACCGGCCGCAGGGGAATCCCCGCCTTGACCAGCGGCATGGCGAGGCCGAAAAAATGGGGAAAAGCGCCCGAAGCGACATAATCGTTATACAGGCGGGGATCGCCGGCAATCTGTTCCATCAGCTGCCGGTCATCCTCCCGTGTGTCCTCCCCCGCCTGGCGCCGCTCCTTCAGGGAAAACAGCCGGCGGTTCATTTCCTCCGGCCCGCCTTCCGTCCGCGGAACATCGTCCGGAAAGCCGCGCTGGTACAGGGCGCTGTCAGCCACCAGGATGCCGATCCGCGGGTCGTCCTCCGGGATAAACCCGCTGTCCGGCTGATTCATGTCCCCCAGGGTCTGGATCAGGGTGGCGATCAGCTCCGCGTAGGAAGGGGGAATGGGCTTCGCGCCCGCCATTTCACTGCCGGGCAGCAGCCCGCCTTCCCCGACGCGGCCCTTTTTCGGATACACGCCATGAAAAATCCGGTCCGGCCAGGGCGCCGCCTCATAACGGAACACGTCGGGAACCATCAGGGAGGCGGCCACCGTCGCCAGATAATTGTCCCGAAAGCTTTCCCAGGTGTATTCCGGATTGTCCTCCACCGGGTCATGCAGGAACCACAGGCGCTTTCCGGTTCCCCGGGCCAGCTCCCGCAGCACGCCGTATTCGAGGAAAGCGGTTTCAAAGGTGCGCTCCGCGTACTTCCCCTGCCATACGTTGCCAGCCCGGGCGGTTCCCGTCCATACCTGGGCAATGAAGCCGTCCGCGGCAGGAATATCCAGCAGAGAGCTCTCCGGGCTCAGGATTTTCCACTGGGAATAGTTAATCAGGGAATGGGTCGCGACACAGAAATCCAGCTTTCTCCCCTGCGTCTCGGCGTAGGCCTTCAGGCCGCTGCCGACCTCCGAAAGCAGCTGCCTATATAAGGAAGCTTTCAGCCTGCAGGCACGGTAACGGTTTTCGCATCCGGAGTGCGGTGGCTGCCACGGTTCGCCGAAGGCCGCTTCCCAGGCCCGCCGGAAAGCCGGGCTGTATCCGCCCGCATCCCAGAATTCCGGCTCCTCCAGATGGATCGCTTCCACGCCCGCGTCCACTGCGGGCTTCAGCTTCTCCAGCAGATATCGGCTGAAGGACGGCGTGGGGCAGAGATAGGGCGTACGGAGACCGTGCATAATGGGCCGGCCGTCCCGGCCGCACTGGCCCTCCTCCCAGTGGCCCGCATGGTCCCATTCTCCATCCAGATAATCCTGGTAATCCCCCCAGGCGCATCCCGCCATCAGATGGACCACATACCCCTTTTCCCGCCACACGCGGATGCGGTCGGCGGTGGTTTCGTCCATCCCGTACACCATCACAAAATCATACTGCAGGTCCGTTTCGGGGGACCAGGGACTGTGTTCCTGGCACCCCGTCAGGCATTGGCGGCGATCGTGGATCAAGGCCATAGGCAATTCTCCCGGTGAAATTTTTTTGCTCTGGAAATGATTGTATCATGGTTCGGAGAAAAATAAAAGCCATGGAAATTGAAAACAGCCCCTTTCCGAATCCCGAAAAATGGGTTATATTGGTAGCAAAAGAAAAAACAGAAAAGGAGAAGCATTATGCCTAAGATTATCGGCACTCCCATCCCCAATATTCCCTGGCAGGACAAGCCCGCCGGCTGCAGGGAGCCCGTCTGGCGCTATTCCGGCAATCCCATCATCGGCCGCGATGGCAACCTGCGGTCCAACAGCGTCTTCAACAGCGCAGTCGTGCCCTTCCGGGGCAAATTCGCCGGAGTGTTCCGGTGCGACAGCCGATCCATTTCCATGGACCTGTTTGCCGGCTTCTCGGAGGACGGCATCCACTGGAAAATCAATGATGAACATCTGGCCATGACGGGGGCCGATGAGGAAATTCTGCGGAAGGAATACCGCTACGACGCCCGGATCACGCCCCTGGAAGGCAAGTATTACATCACCTGGTGCAACGGGTACCACGGCCCGACCATCGGCGTCGCCTGGACCGAGGATTTCCAGACCTTCCACCAACTGGAAAATGCCTTCCTGCCCTATAACCGCAACGGTGTGCTCTTCCCCCGGAAAATCGGCGGCCTGTATACGATGCTTTCCCGGCCTTCCGATACCGGCCATACGCCCTTCGGGGACATTTACCTGAGCCAGTCCCCGGACCAGGAATTCTGGGGCCGACACCGCTTTGTGTTCGGAACCTATCCGGGAGACGCCTCCGCCTGGCAGTCTACCAAGGTGGGGCCAGGCCCCGCTCCGATTGAAACAGACGAGGGCTGGCTACTGATCTACCACGGCGTGCTGAACACCTGCAACGGGTTTGTGTACCGGATGGGCTGCGCCCTGCTGGACCGGGACCAGCCCTGGAAGGTGCTGTACCGCTCCGCGGACTACATCCTCGCCCCGTGGGAGCTGTATGAGTGCGTCGGCGACGTTCCCAACGTTACCTTCCCCTGCGCCGCCCTGGCGGACGCAGATACCGGCCGCATCGCGATTTATTACGGCTGCGCCGACACGGTGACAGGCCTGGCTTTCACCACGGTGGATGAACTGATTTCCTTCATGAAAGCCCACCCCCTGAAATAAGAAAAAACCCCGGGCGGAACTCTCCGCCCGGCCTCTTTTTTTGAAAACGATTACATGACTAACCAAAAAAAATTACACAAAAATCTTGAAACATCCCGGGAAATCGTGTATAATTTCCGCAGATGTGGTTTTTGGTGATAAAACCCATTA
The DNA here is from genome assembly GCA_017404985.1 of Clostridia bacterium. Taxonomy (GTDB): domain Bacteria; phylum Bacillota; class Clostridia; order Christensenellales; family Aristaeellaceae; genus Aristaeella. Next base: position 186,805 of record JAFRBK010000011.1, read on the forward strand.
TTTCAAACAAGCCATCACACGGTACAAAAGCCTTACAGCCAAGGTTCTTCCGGTTTGTTTGCATTTTTTAATGGAGGGGGACTGTCCGGTGAGCAACTTGTCCGTCAAACAAAAGAAGAAGAAGGGAAAAGGGAGTACCGGGTCGTCGTTTGACAATCTGGAGATTTTCCTGCTTCACCTTCCGACCACGATCTGGTACCTGCTGTTCTGCTACGCCCCGATGTTCGGTGTCATCATCGCCTTCAAGAACTACAAGCCCCGGCCGGGCAAGAGCTTCCTGTGGGCGCTGTTCAACAACAGCAAATGGGTCGGCCTGGACAACTTCAAATTCCTGGTCAATTCCAGCTATTTTGAAACGATGCTGAAAACCACGGTGCTGTACAACATCGTGTTCATCATCCTGGGCATCCTGATCCCGGTTACACTGGCAATCCTGTTCAACGAGATTTATTCCAGGAAGCTGGCGAAAACCTGCCAGACCATGATGTTCCTGCCCCACTTCCTCAGCTGGGTTGTGGTCAGCTATTTCGTTTATGCCTTCCTGGCCACGGACCAGGGCCTGGTCAACAACCTGTTTAAGCAAATAGACCCGGCCACGGGGCGATACCATAACTGGTACGCAGATACAAATTTCTGGATGTATTTCCTGGTGTTCCTGAACGTCTGGAAAGGCATGGGCTACAGCATGGTTGTCTATATGGCCTCAATCAGCGGCATTGACGGCGAGCTGTACGAGGCCGCACTGATTGACGGCGCCACCAAATGGCAGCAGGTGAAATACATCACTCTGCCCCTGCTACGGCCTACAATTTCCATCATGTTCATCATGGCCGTCGGCAACATCTTCCGCAGCGACTTCGGCCTGTTCTACCAGGCAACCCGCAATTCCGGCGCGCTGACCAGCGTCACGCAGACCATCGACGTATACGTTTACAAAGCCCTGCTGGAACAGAGCAACGTGAACCTTTCCTCCGCGGCTGCCTTCCTGCAGTCTGTAGTGGGCTGCCTCACCATTATCGGCGCCAATGTTCTGGTCAAGAAGATCGACCCCGAAGCGGGCCTGTTCTGATCCGGATGGCCTGAAGGAAAGGAGAGAATCAAAGTGTCTGAGAATGTAAAAACAAAAAAGAAAGCCGAAGCAAAACTGAAATATACCAAGGTGAAGCCCGGAACAAACGTGGCCATCAGCGCCCTGTTCATCTTCCTGGCCCTGATTTGCCTGATGCCGGCCCTGTTGGTGTTGGTGGTCTCCCTGTCCTCGGAGAATTCCATCCGCATCAAGGGATACAGTTATGTCCCCACGGAGCTGAGCTTAGAAGCCTTTAGGTACCTTCTCCATCAGTCTTCCTATATCGGCCGTGCTTTCCTGAACTCCATCGGCATCACAATCGTCGGTACCCTGTTTGGCCTGATTACGACCTCGACCATGGGTTTCGCGCTCAGCCGCCCCAACTACCGGCTGCGCAAATTCTTCACCTGGTTTATTTTCATCCCGATGCTGTTCTCCGGCGGTCTGGTCGCCAGCTATATGATCAACGCCCATATTCTGGGCCTGAAGGACACCTACTGGGCCATGATCATTCCAATATGCTGTTCCAGCTTCTACTGCATCATCATGAGGACCTTCTTCCAGACCACGGTGCCGGACGCGATCATCGAATCGGCCAAGATCGACGGCGCCCGGATGATCCGGATCTTCGTGCAGATCGTACTGCCGATTTCCCTGCCGGCCATCGCGACCATCGGCCTGTTCCTGACCTTCGCTTACTGGAACGACTGGCTCATGGCCAAGTACTATATCTCCGGCAACAAGCATGACCTCTTCCCCCTGCAGTACGTGCTGATTTCTCTGGAAGAAAACATTTCCTTCCTGAGCCGGAACTCCCAGAATATGACTCCCGGAACCGCCAACTCCATCCCGTCCGAAACCGTCCGGATGGCCATGGTTGTGGTCTCCGTGGTACCGATCGCCTGCTCCTACCCCTTCTTCCAGAAGTATTTCGTCTCCGGCCTGACCATCGGCGCCGTGAAGGGATAAATCGGCACCAGTGGAGGTTGCAGAAGAGCATTGACACATTATGTCTGTCATGCTATGATATCTCCAGCGGAAAAAATTGGGTTACAACAGCGCAGGCCATTGCGTTGTTATGTAATAAATAAAAAGGAGGGACCCCTGGTATGAAAAAACTGGTATCTCTGATGTTGGCCCTGGCTATGGTATTGGGCCTGATGAGCTTCACGACGGTCGCTGCTGCGGATGACGTCGTCAAGCTGACCTGGGTACAGGGCAACAGCCCCGCTCCCAAGGACAACGACAAGGTTCTGGAATACCTGAACAACATTCTCCGTGAACGCATCGGCGTGGAAATCAATATCATCTACATGTCCAGCGACGAAGTCGGCACCTCCATCGCGGCCGGCGAAGTGTACGATATGTACTTCACCTGCGGCTGGTACAACGAGTTCAACAAGAACGTGGCCGACGGCATCTATGCCAACCTGTACAAGGATGGCAAGAACCTGGTCAAGGAGTGGGCTCCCAAACTGTGGGAATCCATGCCTGAAAGCGTCTGGGAACTGGCCTGCTCCTCCGGCGACAACCTGCCCTACGGCTCCGGCCTGTATGCCATCCCGGTGTACAAGGACATCGCCCCCGAAAACTTCATCGTTTATGACGCGCAGGTCGCCAAGGATGCCGGCATCGAAGTTCCGGACGTCATTGAGCACTGGGACGAGCTGACCCCCTACCTGGGAGCCCTGAAGGCTGCCATGGAAGCTAACCCCGACCTGGGCACGTATCCGATCAACATCGGCGGCGCCCCCGCCGGCGTGGAAACCTCCTTCGACTTCATCAGCCGTGAATCCCTGATCGGCGTCATCTTCGGCGACACGAAGGTTGTCTCCCTGTTCGACGATCCCACCATCATGGAGCGCTACCGGACCATGCACAAGTGGTACGAGCTGGGCTATGTGAATCCCGACTCTCCCCTGCAGACCGAAGATTCCATCAACGGCAAGCAGCATCATGTTGGCTGGACCCAGGCTTGGGACGGATATGACTATACTCCGAGCCGCGGCTTCTGGTGCAAGATGACCCGTTATTCCGGACCGTTCCTCAACTCCGACGGCGTGCAGGGCTCCATGAATGCCTTCTCCGTCACCCTGGAAGATGACGAAGCGAAGTTCAAGAAGGCCATGGAATTCCAGGAACTGATCAACACCGACAAGGAAGTCCGCGACATTCTGGCCTTCGGTATCCCCGGAGAGCACTTCGAATACCGCGATGTGAAGGATGACGCCGGCAATGTGAAGGGCCAGGCGGTTGTCCGCACCCAGGCCGGCAAGGACGGCTACACTCCGTGGCGGTTCTCCCAGGCCAACTACGCGATCAACTCCATCGAAGCGAGCGAAGATACCCTGAACGGCACCTTCCCGCCGCCGGATCTGGATCAGTGGAACCGTTACTTCTCCTACGTGGCGGATGCTCCCGTGTCTGCCATCAGCGGCTTCACCTTCGACTATCAGAATCCGATCGACTTCTCCACCCAGTATGCTGAAATCAGCGCTCTGAAGGCGGAGTATATGTCCCGCATCCAGTGCGGCGTCGTGGATCCTGATGATCCCGAGAACGGCGTGCCCGCTCTCCGCGCCAAGATGGAAGCGGCCGGCCTGAACGACATCATTGCTGAAGCACAGCGTCAGCTGGATGCCTACCTGGCCTCCAAGAAGTAATTCCTGAAGTATTTCCGGTTTCTACAAGGCCGGCCTCCTCGGAGGCCGGCCGATTTTCACGAATCCCTTTTTTTCGTAATCAAAGGAGCTGAACGCATTGCTGAAACCCATCGAAGGCGCCTGGATCGAGTTCAGGCACCATAGTTCCGTGGAAGGAACGCCTTACAATCCGGACCTTTTCCGCTTCACCTGGGAGCAATGGCAAACCATGATCCGGGATATGCACCAGATCGGCCTGGACACGGCGGTCCTGACCTTTACTTCCCTGGTCACGGAGGACGAGCAGCTAAGCTATGCCCCGGTGGACGTTTTTCCCCCGCCCGCGGGCATGGCCTGTCCGGACGCGCTGGATGCCGTCATGGAAGAAATGGAAAAGCTCGGGATGCATATCTTTCTCGCCCTGGGCTTTTACGGCCTCTGGCTTGATCCGGAAGGAAACATGGCCAACCGGGAAGTGGACGAACGGGCTTTCCGGGCAGCGCACACCCTTTATGCCCGCTACCGGGACTACGCCTGTTTTGAGGGCTGGTACCTGCCGGACGAAACGGAGGCAGGGCCGTATTTCAAGGAGCTCTTCATCGATTATGTCAACCGCTACGCCCGGGAACTGAGAGCTATAGACTCGGGTAAAAAGATTCTGGTCGCCCCCTACGGCACCAATAAAATCCGGCCGGACGGCACCTTCGTGGACCAGCTCCGTCGGCTGGACTGCGATTATATTGCCTACCAGGATGAAGTCGGCGTCCGGAAATCCACGGCAGAGCAGACGGCGGAATACTTCCGCGGCCTGAAGGAAGCCCATGACCGGGCAGGCCGCGCCAAACTCTGGGCGGACCTGGAGATGTTCGAGTTCGCAGGAGATGCATACCGAAGCGCGCTGATTCCCGCCGCGATGGAGCGCATTGAGCACCAGATCGCCTCCGCCGCCCCCTATGTGGACAAACTCCTGTGCTATGCCTATCCCGGCCTTCTGTACCGTCCTGGATCCGCCGCTGCCTACGGCGGCAGTGAGCCCGCCCGGCTGTACGGAGAATATGAATCCTGGAGAAAAAAGCTGCTGTGAAAACGCAGAATATGAAACCCTGTATGCGGAGAAAAGCAAACCTTTTGTTTATCGCCGCGGAAACCTGATTCTGGCGGCCAATCCCTCCGGGGGAACCCACACGGTTCCGGTGCAGGCGGACGGCCGGACGCCGATCTTCGCCATCGGCAGCTTTGCCATTGGCAGCTTTGCCATTGGCAGCGCCGAAGCCGTCGGCGACACCCTGCGCCTCGGCCCCCAGTCCTTCGTCGTATTATGATATTCCCGGAATCCCGTCCATGGCGTCCAGCACGAACCGGACGAACACTCTCACGCCGGTGCTGAGCCCGGCTTCATCGATGTCCCAGTCCTTCGTATGCGCTGGATGGCAGGCGCCCAGCGCCTCGTTGCGCATCCCCAGGCCGAAAAGCAGCCCCGGACGTTCCTGTTCGTAATACGCGAAATCCTCCGCCCCGGGGGAAATCGCGAGCTCTTTCACCCGTTCCTTCCCCACCGTGCGGATGGCCGAAGCCCGGAAAGCACGGTAGAGGTTTTCATCGTTGACGGCGCAGGGCAGTGGGTCGCCGCTCCAGCTCAGCTCGAAGCCGGTCCCGCTTTCCTCCGCCACCGCACGGGCCAGCGTTTCCAGCCGTTTCCGGGCCCAGGCCATCGTCCTGTCCCGGGCGCAGCGGATCGTTCCCTCCAGCACGCAGGAATCCGCGTTGGCGGATACAGTGGTACCCGCATGCATCGTGCATACGCTCATCACGCAGGTGTCAAAGGGATCGACTTCCCGGCTCACCAGCATCTGGATTCCCTGATAAATTTTCACCCCCGCCGCCAGCGCATCAATCCCCGCATGGGGCGTAGCCGCATGGACCGCTTTTCCGCTCAGCGCGATTTTGAAAGCCACGGAGGAGCAGTTCGTGCAGCCGGCACGGGTGGAAATTACATGGGTGGCATCCCCGCAGTTCACGTGGCACATGACGATGCAGTCAATATCCTTCATCACCCCGTGCTCGCACATCGTGCGCGCGCCGGAAGGCCGTCCTTCCTCGCAGGGCTGGAAAATCAGCTTCACGCGGCAGTGCAGCCGGTCCCGGATGGCCCAGAGCGCCCGGGCGGTTCCCAGCATCATGGCCGTGTGGGCGTCATGGCCGCAGGCGTGCATAATCCCTTCGTGGCGGGAGCGATAGGGTTTGTCCAGGTTGTTTTCCTGAATGGGCAGCGCGTCCATGTCCGCCCGCAGCCCGATGGTGAATCCTTCCTTCTCTGCATTGACCGTGGCAACCACGGAGTGCTTACCGTAAACGTCCGCTTCATAGGGGATTCCGATTTTGTCCAGTTCCTCCCGAACCAGGGCAGAGGTCATCGGCAGATCCCATTTCAGCTCCGGATACATATGCAGCTGACGACGGATGCGCACCAGGTCGTCCTGGTCCAGGGGGAAATCTTCCTTTTTCTCAAACAGGAAAAACGGCCGATCTTTGCAGTCCTGCCGGATGATTTCGAAATCAGCGCTCGCCTCATTGCCGTCCATGGCGACCTTTCCGGCCCTGCCGGGAATATCATAACGCCCCGGGCGGTACATCGGATCCCAGACCCGGACTGTGTTTCCTTCCGCCCCCGCCAGCACAATATAGTGCCCGGTGTCGGAAAAAACGCCGATCCATCCGTCCTCCGGACGGTCGCCCTGCGTATTGGCGATCGCCAGCCCCCTGCCTTCCTGCAGGAACCGGAGCGCTTCGTCGGCATCCTCCGTGCAGGTAACGTTCAGCCCGACCTTCTCCGCAAAGGCGGGGGAAAAGATGTAAAGGTTCGTCCCCGGCTCCTCCCGCGCCCCGCACTCGATAGCGAGCCTGCAGGCGTCCTGGGGGCTGAACCGGATCCCCAACATGTTTTCCGCCACCATCGCGGCGCAGCAGGGCCCACAGCCGTTATCCGCAATCGTTCCCCTTCCTGTGCCCCCCTGCGGATAAGGAACATCCGCGTAATCCAGCTGGCAGTAAAATGCAAATTCTTTCTTCATGTTTCCTTCACTCCCGTATGGTTCCTGCCCACATCATAAATCCTCCGTGATGGAATTGCAAGCGGTTCCCTTTTCCTCCCGTTTTTCAGCGGGACGTTCTGCGTTCCGCCCAAAACATATTTGTTCCAAACAACCAACAGAAAGGAGCTACCCCATGTTCACACAACAGGAAATTGACCACATTCGTTCCACCGTCACCGAAATCACCGGCTTCCCCTTTGACAGTCTGGAGATTGCCGTGGAGGAAGGCCCCGGCATCGCCGTTACCGAAGAAGGAGGCCGTTTCTTCCTCCGGGCTGAATCCAAGTCCGCCCTGGCCCGCGCCTTTTTCCGCCTGGCCCAGGAGAAAACCGCCGGCAGGACCCCGGTCTCCGTTCAGGAAACCAAGCACTTCCAGTCCTGCGGATCCTATCTGGATTTCTCACGGAACGGCGTCATGACCGTCGACGCCTGCAAAAAATATATCGCCTACAGCGCCGTCATCGGGCTGGACACCGTTGTCCTCTACACGGAGGAAACCTATACCGTTCCTGAATATCCCTATCATGGCTATCTCCGCGGCCGGCTGACCCCGGAGGAATACCGGGAGCTGGATGCCTACGCCGATTCCCTCGGCCTGGAGATTATCCCCTGCATGCAGACGCTGGCCCATCTGGGAAACTTCCTCCAGTGGAAATCCAGCACACCGATGAAGGACTGCCCCACGATCCTGATGTGCGATGTGGAGGAAACCTATGAATATATCGAAGCGGCGATCCGCGCGCTCCGGAGCTACGTCCGGGGCAAGCGCCTTCATATCGGCATGGACGAGGCCCATTCCGTGGGCCTGGGCCGCTATCTCCAGCGCTTCGGCTTTCAGGACCGTTTCGAGCTCCTCTCCCGCCACCTGAACCGGGTCGTGGAAATCTGTAAAAAGTATGATTTTCATCCGATTATGTGGAGCGATATGTTCTTCCGCCTGGGTTCCAAAACCGGGGATTACTATGACCTGGACGCGAAAATTCCCCAGAGCGTGATCGACCAGCTCCCGGACGTGGACCTGTGCTACTGGGATTATTACAACAAGGAGGAAAAATGGTTTGACCATATGCTCTCCGGCCATGCGCAGATGAGCCCCAACACGGCGTTCGCCGGCGGCATCTGGGTCTGGAGCGGCTTCCTCCCGCACGTGAACCTGACCAAAGAAACCATGGAGGTCGGGCTGCGCTGCTGCGTGCGCCACCAGACCAAAACCGTCCTCGCCACCACCTGGGGGGATGACGGCAACGAAACCAGCCCCTTCCTGGTGCTGAACCAACTGCCCATCTTCTCCGAATTCTGCTGGCGCGGCGAGGCCTGCACCCACGACATCATCGCGGAAACCGGCGCCTTCCTGACCGGCCTTCCCGACCGGGCATACCAGGCCTTCAGCCTCTTCTATCCGGATGCGACGGACCGGCGCACCGGCAAGGCCCTGATCTGGTGCGACCTGCTCTATCCCCTGGGTCCCGGTGCGGATGAGCTTCCCGCCGCCCTGGATCGCAGCTGCCAGGCGCTGGAGATTCTGGCGGATTACCAGGACCGGGAGGACTGCCGTTACGCTTCCGCCCTCTTCGAAGTCTGCAGGCAGAAATCGTCCCTCCTGATGAAGATCCGTCCCCTCTATCAGCAGGGAGACCGGGACCAGCTCCGGAAGATTGCCCAGGAGGAGATTCCGTCCCTTCTCGATGCCTATGACCGCCTGCGCCGGCTCCACAAGGCACAGTGGGAAAGCGTCTATAAGCGGAACGGCTGGGAAGTCCTGGCCCTGCGTTATGGCTCGGTCGAAGGCCGCCTGAAGGATGTTCAGGACGCGATCCTGCGCTGGTGTGACGGCACCCTTCCCACCCTCTGCGAACTGGACGAAACCCCGATGGACCCGACCCGCAAGGATGGCATGCAGTTCTATCAGGTCTACGTCTCCCCGGTATTCAACTTATGAGTATGCTGTATATCGGCATGGACGGCGGCGGCACCCACACCACGGCTGTCGCCGCCGCTCCGGACGGCCACGTTCTTTCCCGCGCCTCCGGCCCCGGGCTGAACTGGCTGAACGACGGCCTGGATGCCTGCGTCCGCCGCTTTGGGCATCTTGTATCCTCGCTCCTGGAACAAGTAAAGGAACGGGAGGACGGTTCATCTCTCACCGTCTGCGCAGGCCTGGCCGCGCTGGACGGCCCCGCTGATCCGGAGGTTCTCGCCGCTTTTCAGTCCGTCCTGCCGCCGGGCAGCCGGCTGATTCTGGAAAGTGACCTTTCCGTGGCCCTGGCCGGGTTGACCTCCGGCAAGCCCGGGCTCATCGCCGTCTGCGGCACAGGCTCCATGGTGCTCTGCCGGAACAATACCGGCCGGGAGCTGTCCGCCGGCGGCTGGGGCTGGAAGGTCGGCGATCCCGGCAGCGGGTATATGCTGGCCCGGAAAGGGCTTTTTCAGGGGCTCTTCCGCCTGCAGACCGAAGGCCGGGAAACGCCGCTGCTGCAGGCTGCCCTTTCCTACTTCTCTGTTCCGGATGCCCAGGCCCTGATTCCCGCCCTTTATGCCACGGATCGGGATACCGCCGCCCTGGCGGCCTTCGGCGCGGAAGTCCTTCGCCTGGCGGAGCAGGGAGACCCGGACGCTCACGGCATTCTCTCCCGCCAGATGGAGCAGCTGGCGCTTCTGGCCGCTTCCCTGCTGGCATCAACACCCGAAGCCGCCGGTTGCGTCGGCCTCTTCGGCGGCGTCTTTCAGCACAGCGAATTGGCCCGGTCTCTCTTTTCCGAAGCCCTGGCCGCCCGCTGCCCCGGCGTCTATCCGCACATTCTCCAAACGCCCCCCGCCGTCGGCGCGGTCATCCTCGCCATGCAGCGGGAGGGAAGAAAGGATATCCTATGACTGCCATTGATCAATATTTTGCTAACCTCGCATCCCTCCTGGCCCGGGTTCAGGAAACCCAGAGCCAGGCTATGGAAGCCGCCGCCCGCCGTATAGCGGATGCCGTTCGCGGCGGCCATATGCTCTACACCTTCGGCACCGGCCACGGCCACCTGCTGGCGCTGGAGCTTTTCTACCGCGCCGGCGGCCTCGCCCCGGTCTGCCCGATCCTGGATGAAAAGCTGATGCTCCATGTTTCCGCGGCGGGCAGCACCCTGGAGGAAAGGGATGAATCCTGGGTTCCGCGCCTGCTGGAACGCTATCCCCTGTCCCGGGGCGATGTGCTCATCATCTCCTCCAATTCCGGCCGGAACGCCGTGCCCGTCCTGCTGGCGCAGGCTGCCCGGGATTGCGGCGCCTATGTGATTGCCCTCACGAGCCTGGCCCATTCCTCCTCGGTTTCCGGACGCACGAAGTCGGGCCTCCGCCTGTTCGAAGTGGCGGACCTGGTGCTGGATAACGGCGGCATTCCGGGGGACGCGGCCATTCAGTTCTCCGACCAGTCCTTCACCGGCGCAACTTCCACCGCCGCCGGAGCCGCCATCCTTCAGGCTGTGATCTGCCGGGTTCACGAGATTGCCCTGGAGGAGGGCTTCCCGGCTGACTTTTTTGTCAGCAGCAATATTGACGGCGGGGACGAAGTCAACAACCGCCTGGTTGAAAAATACAAAGGCCGGATTCCCGGCCTGGAATGAGGAGGAAGGATATGCGCGCAGGGTTAGGAATCATTGATATCACCCCGCCCCTCGGCGTGGAACTGGCGGGCTACGGGTATTATCTGAAGCGGCAGTGCGATTCCGTCCGCGACCCGCTTTATGCGCGGGCCGTTCTGCTGGAATCCGGCGAAAGCCGCCAGCTCATCGTCTGCTTCGACCTGCTGGGAATCAGCCAGGCTGTAACGGACAGCGTGTTCCAGGCCGCCGCTTCCCTGGGTGTTCCCCGGGAACGAACCATGATCGTCAGCATCCATACCCATACCGGCCCCGCGGTTAAATACCATTTCGGCTGCGGCGAAGTCAGCGAAAGCTACGTAGCCTCGCTGGCGCAAAAGATGGCGCCCCTGCTCCGGGCGGCGGAAGAAGACCTGGCGGACGTCACCCGGCTCTCCTTCACCCGCGCTCCCATTCCCGGGGACGACCTCTATAACCGTTCCGTGCCGGACGGCCCCGTGGACCGGGATGCCCGGGGCTTCCTCCTGGAGCTCCGGGATAAAACCCCGATCCTGCTGGCCAATGCCGCCTGCCACGGGGTGTTCCTCCAGGTGGTAAAAAGCGTCAGCGCCGATTTCTCCGGAGAGCTCCACCGGCTTTGCGCTGAAGCGGGCATCCGCTCGGTCTATCTGAACGGCCTGTGCGGGGATATCGATCCCCTGCACCGCACTCCGGAACGGATGGCGGAATTTGCCGCCCTTCTCTTCCGGATCCTGTCCGGACGCGAGGCTTTCCGGGAGCTGCCCCTGACCCTGTCCGGCGGCCGCCTTCCCTTCACGCTGCGCCTCGCCCCCCTCTCCGAAGAGGAAATCCACGAAGCCGCCGCCGGCTTCACGGAAAGGGCCGGCGGGCCGGATAAGCCCGCCGCGCAGTGCGCGCTGGCCTGGAAGGAGGAACTGCTGGGGCAGTTTGGTTCCCGGGTCACGGAGGAACCCGGGGACGCGGCTTACTGCATCCTCGGCGGCATCCCCATCCTGGCGCTTCCCTTTGAGGGTTTTACCGCCATCGGCATGGAATTCCGCCGCCTGGCCGGCTGCGAGGACGCGCTGGTCCTGGGCTGCGCCGAACAGCTCCGGGGCTATCTGCCCACCCGGGATGAATACCTCCGGGAATCCTATGCCGCGAAGGACAGCACCTTCCTCTACCGCCGCCTGCCGCCCCTTCCCGGGGAAGCGGAACGGCTTGCGGAACAACTGGCCGGCGCTTACGCTGCGATTGGCTGAGGCAATCGTGCTGCCCCCTCTTGTGCCATTTCCCGTTTCATGTTACACTTTTTCCGATCCTAATGGACAGAAAGAGGCAAGCGTTCATGAAAACCCCTGTCACCAAAGCATCCCTGAAACAGCATCTGACCTACAACTGGTGGAAATATCTGCTGCTGGCCGTCGCCGGGTTCTTTCTCGTGGACCTTTTGTATACCGTCACGGCATACCGTGCCCCGGCGGATAAAGTTGTGGAATTTTATATCTACGGCTACGCGAACCAGGACGAGCTGGACCGGTATATGGCTAAGGTGAACAAGGAGCGCATGCCTGATATGGAAGTGATGAACTCCCATGTTGTCCTGGATGACGAAACCTACGGAGCCATGATGCTGACCACCTATATGGCCGCCGGTGAAGGGGATCTTTATCTCGTGCCCCGGGACCAGTTCCTGAGCCTGGCGGCGCAGGGCGCCCTTCTTCCCCTGGAGGACAATCAGGAGCTGATGGACTGGTTCTCCGGGCGCGGCCTTTCCCTCCAGAACGGCTGGAGAAAAATAACCGAGACCGGTGAAAACCATCTCTGCGGTATCCCGCAGGAGAAAGTCCCCGGCCTCATTCAATACGCCTGGGCCCAGGACGGCTATCTCTGCGTCGTGGTCACCGGCGGTAATGAAGAAAACACCTTGAAGTTCCTGAATTATATGGTTCGGGATATGGCAGAAGCGCCGGAGGAATCTCCGGCGCCCGAGGCGGAAGCTACCGCCGCTCCGTAATATTGCTTGTCGGGGTTATTCGCCCCGCAGGCCTTTGGACAGTTTTTCCGCCAGTTCCTGTTCCTGGTCCATAAATCGCCGCGCCGGATCGTACCAGACCGGGGCGGCGACTTTGAATACCCCGTTTTTGTAGTCCACGTGCACCGGATACAGCTTCAGCGCCCTGCCGCTGGCCCGGTACCAGAGTTCTCCCAGCCGCAGCCAGCTGGTGTTGATCCAATTATGATGGCTCAGCCAGCCGCTGGGCTGCTCCGGAAAAATTACCAGGTACTCGTCCCGCTGCAGCACGCGGATACTCTGGCGCATGGTCAGCATAATCCGCTGATCGTGGTACACCGGCACATATTTGACGCTCTTCAGAATAAACGGCATCACCAGTGCCGCGAGATAGGGCACCGTCGCGTTTAACAGCGGGGCGAAGAAGCTTCCCGGCTTCCACCAGTAATCCTGGCGGACATAAGCCGGGACTGCCTTTGTCTCCAGCATGCCGTTGTTGATCCATGGGTTGCATTTATCCCGCAGCGGGAATTTGGTGCAGATGTCCGCCGGTCCAATGGCGCCGGCATGGTTGACCACGAACACGCAGGGTCCTTCTTCGAAAGGCTCTTCCCATTCGGTTTTCATCCGGCGGGTAAACAGCCGAATCGCTCCCCCTGCCACCTTGTAAAACCGCTTGCCCATGGCCGTTCATCCCTTTGCTGCGAAAAATGCTGGTAAGCCCTGCCTCCGCCGAAGCGGCGGAAACCTTTTAGTTGCTCCTGGAGTAGTTCGGAGCTTCCTTCGTGATAGAAATATCGTGCGGATGGCTTTCCGCCAGGCCCGCTCCGGTAATCCGGATAAATTCGCTGTTCTTTCTCAGGTCGTCGATGGTCCGGGTGCCGCAGTATCCCATGCCGCTTCTCAGGCCGCCGACCATCTGGAACACCGTATCCGCCAGGGTTCCCTTGTAAGGCACGCGCCCTTCGACGCCTTCCGGCACCAGCTTCTTGGCGCCTTCCTGGAAATAGCGGTCCTTGGAGCCCTCAGCCATCGCTGCCAGGCTGCCCATACCGCGGTACACCTTGAAGCTGCGGCCCTGATAGATTTCCATGGCGCCGGGGCTCTCCTCTGTGCCCGCCAGCAGGGAGCCAAGCATGACGCAGCTGCCGCCGGCCGCCAGCGCTTTGACGATATCGCCGGAATATTTGATGCCGCCGTCGGCAATCACGCGGATACCGTGCTTGTCCGCCTCTTCGGCGCAGTCCGCAATCGCGGTAATCTGGGGCACGCCGATGCCGGCTACGACCCGGGTCGTGCAGATCGACCCGGGGCCGATGCCGACCTTGACCGCGTCGACGCCGGCACTGATCAGGTCGTGGGTTGCTGCCGCTGTCGCCACGTTGCCGGCGAACAGGGTAATGTCCGGATACCGGTTCCGGATCGCTTCCACCTGCTTCAGCACGCCGATGCTATGGCCGTGGGCTGTGTCGATGTTGATCACGTCCACCTTAGCGTCCAGCAGGGCGTCGATCCGGTCAAACACGTCGTTGGTCACGCCGACCGCCGCGCCGCACAGCAGGCGGCCCTTGTCGTCCTTGGCGCTGTTCGGGTATTTGGTGGATTTCTCGATATCCTTGATGGTGATCAGTCCGCGCAGCATGCCGTTCTCGTCCACGATGGGCAGCTTTTCGATGCGATGGGCTGCCAGAATTGTTTTGGCATTTTCCAGCGTGGTGCCTACCGGCGCGGTAATCAGGTTATCCTTGGTCATCACTTCGCCGATGGGCTTGCTGTAGTCGGTTTCAAACCGCAGGTCCCGGTTGGTCAGAATGCCCACCAGTTTTCCGTCCCGGGTGATCGGAACGCCGCTGATCCGGTAGCGGCTCATCAGTTCCTCCGCGTCGCTGATCAGGTTCTCGGGGCTTAAGAAGAAGGGGTCGGTAATCACGCCGTGCTCGCTGCGCTTCACCTTGTCCACCTGGGATGCCTGCTCTTCGATGGTCATGTTCTTGTGGATGATTCCCAGGCCGCCTTCCCGGGCCATGGCGATCGCCATGCGGCTGTCCGTCACCGTGTCCATGGCAGCGCTCAGCATGGGAATATTCAGCCGGATGTTCTTCGCCAGCTGGATGGAAAGGTCCACTTCCTTGGGCAACACTTCACTCTTTGCGGGCACCAGCAAAACGTCGTCAAAGGTCAGTCCTTCCCTGATTCGCTCCTGCAGCATTCTTATACCCTCCTCAAATATAATTAAGTTTTATTATATCAAAAGTATTTTCTTCCGTCAATTTCCAAATTGTGGCATCATCCATAGACCAAATTTCATTCACTTCCTTTTATTCATTTCACGGAACAAAGACCTTGATCCCGTTTGTCTTTCCAAATTCCGCTCCTGCATTGTCGCTTTCGCAAATCAAAAGTTCAATGTTGCACCCTTGGAACGCGGAGGAATCGATGGTTGTCACGCTGTCCGGGATATAGACGAACATCAGATTTCTGCAGTTGGCAAAGGCCCTAGGTCCAATTATGCTGCATTGATCCGGCAGAATCACATATTGAACTCCCGATTCGCTGAATGCTTCTTCCTCGATAATCATCGTGCCGGAAGGCAACATCATTGTCGCCAGGCTCTCTGTTTCGGCTGGTTCGTTTTGCGTGCATACCAGGCTTGGTTCATTCTCCTGGACATATGGTCCATGCGCCGGAACATAATGAAGTTCACCATCTGTATTGAAACTGATTTCTCCCGGGATACCTTCTGTTTTGATTTTATTGTCCCTGATCTGCCAGGTACCGTTCAATTTCCTGCCGCAATAGTCAACACTGATCGTTCCATCCGGATCTATAATCACTTTGAGGCTAATCCGGTCAGAAACACCGGCAATACTCACGCCTTGATCATTTTCCCCATACGCAATTCGGTCAGCATACCATGGTTCAGAATCACTGACAAGATCCGGCGCAAATCCTGCTGGCAGCATCACCATCTGTTTCTCCAGGATTATTCCGCATACCAAGCAATGCGATCCCTCCGTCCAACCGGAGTCTTTAGCTGTTGCCGGGATCTCCGGATCAACTGCTGCAGTATGCGCTGCCGGGATTTCCTTCACCTCAGAAAGGACTTCATTGCAGGTATCGCAATGGATTCCGGCTGTATACCCTGGAGTAGTGCAGGTTGGCTCTACCGCTCCGGAATCAACGACCGGAGTATGTCCCTTGGCCGGAACAGTTCTCTGCTCCACCAATACCTTTCCGCAGACAGAGCACTTTTCCCCTTCTGTCATGCCGCTGTCGGTGCAGGTTGCTTCCACTGCCGGCAGTATAACAGCCTGATGCCCCGCGGCAGAGCCGAACGCTGCCGTTTTTTCCTGTTTGCTGAACGCAGGATTGCTGAATGGCTTGGTAGTAAAGGTTCCCTCCCCTGCCGTTTCGCAGTCCGGCTGCCTGATAACAGCAAGAATAGTATCCACCGTATCCGTCTCTTTATGGCTGCTGTCTCGCTTGCATGTACGGGAAGCGGTGACCGTTGTGTTGTCTTCCGACCAGTTGTATTTCGGCTCATCCCAGTCATGGCCCAAAGCAGGCAGAACGATGTTTTCCTTCGTTTGTTCTTCAAAAGCACTGTTTGTAAAAGCATGGGAAACATAGTTCATTAACCCTGTTTCCTCACAGGTTGGCATTGTCTGATAAACAGCATCCGCCTCTACAGTCTCAGACTGCACATGACCTGGATTGTGTTTGCACGTTCTGGATGCAGTAACATGCAGATTGTCTTCTGACCAGTTGTATTCCGCCTTTTCCCAATCATGGCCCAAAGCAGGTAGAACAACGTTATCCTTCCTTTGTGCGTTAAATGCACTGTTTACATAAGTGCGAGAAACATAGTTCACCAGCCCCTGGCCCTCACAGGTTGGCCTGATCTGATACACTGCCTCCGCGTCAGCAGTCTCGGACTGCACGTGCTCCGGGTTGTTTTTGCATATCCTGGATGCAGTAACATGCAGATTGTCTTCCGACCAGCTGTATTCCGCCTGATCCCAGTTGTGGCCTAAAGCAGGCAAGCTGACGTTTTCCTTCCTTTGTTCTTCAAAAGCACTGTTTGTGAAAGCATGGGAAACATAGTTCGCCAACCCCGTTTCCTCGCAAGTTGGCCTTGTTTGGTAATCAGCCTCCGCATCGACAGTCTCGAACTGCACGTGGTCCGGGTTGTTTTTGCATTTTCTGGATGCTGTAACATGCAGATTATCTTCCGACCAGTTGTATTTCGGCTCATCCCAGTCGTGGCCTGAAGCAGGCAAAACAATGTTTTCCTTCCTTTGCGCTTTAAATGCACTGTTTTCAAAAGAGCGAGAAACATAGTTCACCAGTCCTTGCCCTTCGCAGGTGGGCCTTGTCTGGTATATAATTTCAACGTCAACAGTTTCAGACTGCACATGTTCCGGATTGTTTTTACACGTTCTGGATGCGGTAACATGCAGATTGTCTTCCGACCAGTTGTATTCCGGCTCATCCCAATCATGGCCTAAAGCAGGCAGAACGACATTTTCTTTCCTTTGTTCTTCAAAAGCATTGTTTGTGAAAGCATGGGAAACATAGTTCACCATCCCCGTTTCCTCACAGGTTGGCCTTGTCTGATACACATCCTCCGCGTCAACGGTTTCGAACTGCACGTGCTCCGGGTTGTTTTTGCATTTTCTGGATGCTGTAACCTGCAGATTGTCTTCTGCCCATTTGTATTCCGCCTGATCCCAATCATGGCCTAAAGCAGGCAAAACAATATTTTCCTTCCTCTGCACTTCGAAAGCGCTGTTTGTGAAAGCATGGGAAACATAGTTCACCATCCCCGCCTCTTCACAGGTTGGGTATGCCAGATATTCGGCCTTTGCTTCTACTGTCTCGATAATTGTGTGCTCTGGATTATTCCTGCATACCCTGGATGCGGTAACATGCAGATTGTCTTCCGACCAGTTGTATTCCGGCTCATCCCAGTCATGGCCTGAAGCAGGCAGAAAGATGTTTTCCTTCCTTTGTACTTCAAAAGCACTGTTTATGAAAGCATTGGAAACATAGCTTACCAACCCCGTTTCCTCGCAAGTTGGCCTTTTCAGGTAATCAGCCTTCGCATCAACGGTCTCGAATTGCACGTGTTCCGGATTGATTTTGCACATTCTGGACGCAGTAACATGCAGATTGCCTTCCGACCAGTTGTATTTCACGTCATCCCAATCGTGGCCCAAAGCCGGCAGAACAACGTTATCCTTCCTTTGCGCTTCAAAAATGCTGTTTGTGAAAGCATGGGAAGCATAGTTCACCAACCCCGATTCTTCACAGGTTGGATATGCCAGGTATTCTGCTTCCGCTTTCACGGTCTCGGAGATCGTATGTTCAGGATTATTCTTGCATACTCTGGAGGCAGTAACTTGCAGATTGTCTTCCGACCAACTGTATCGAATATCTTCCCAGTCATGCGCAGAAGCGTCATAAACCGTTTCCTGCGGAACGATCACATCGCCGCAGGCGCTGCAATGGGTGCCTTCGGTCAAGCCCGATGTGATGCAGGTCGCTGCTACAGCAGGATCGGTAACGATATTCCTGTGGTGTTCAACAACGCATGGATATTCCAGCCGCTTTGCCCACTGGTGTGCATAGGAATTGCAGTTTTCAATCAGGAAATTCGTAATAAGCGTTTCTGTAAACGCGCTGTCCGCGATGCTGGCCAGGCTGTCCGGGAGCGCAACTTCCTCCAGCTTGCTGCAGTTCATAAATGCATAATTCTCAATGGTTTTCACACTTTCAGGAATGGTGATTTCCTCCAGTGCCTCACTGTCCTTAAACGCAGAGGCACCAATCACCGTAACGCCTTCCGGAACGGTAAAAGCGGTTGCGGTTTTATTCCCTGTTTTTAGCTTAAGCCCAATCATAACATCAGTTTCATACTGATACAGATAATCGCATTGGCTGTCGCGATCTGTGAAAGACAGCCCTTGTTTTCCCAGTGCTTTAGCGCCTTCCGAACCCAAATGGGCATATCGAATATATTGATAATCATTTAGATAAGCAGACCCTCTTTCAATCCTTGTCAGGCTGTCCGGAATTGTTATGGTAGCCAGATGGTTATCAAGTCTTTCAAATATCCACCCGTCAATGTTGGTTACGCCTTCTGGAATAACAATATCGTTTGCCGTCTGATCCACTGATGTCAGTTTGAGTCCAGTGACTGTGTTTCCGCTGAACATATACCTCAGTCCGCATCCGGTTTCCGCATCCTGAAAATCTTTCCCTGCTTTGCTTATCGTTTTTGCGCCGTCTGAACCGATTTTTGCCCTCAAAGCAGCATGATATGGGAATGCGTCAGAGCCAATCATCGTCAATGCGTCCGGTAATTCAATAACTTTCAGAAGGCCGCATTCCGCAAATGCTTTCGTCCCTATGCTTGTCACCTGTTCCGAAATGCTGACACTGGTAATTCCGCTGCACCCATAAAACGCATAGCATCCGATGCTTGTTACGCCGTTTTCAATCGAGACAGTGCTGACATTGCCGGATGCCCAGGGCGCCCGCATTTCCTGATTGTCATAATCCGCCATAGCTCCTGTCCCGCGGATGGTCAGCAATCCATGTTTTTCCAGAATCCATGTCAGGTTTTCGCCGCACGTTCCCCGTGCAACAACACCGGTAGCAGGAATGACTGCTGCCTGATCAATCATCGCCTTTCCCTCTGAATCGCTGAATAGCGCCTCACATTTGGAGCATCTCCAATATTCACCTGTTCCGTCTTCATAATAGGTAGGTTCTACCCTGTCGTGATGAATCAGCGAATGGGTAATGGGGATCATCACAGGATCTTCGATCTCGTTCTTTCCTTCTTCATCATCGAACAATTCGCCGCATGTTTCACACATCCAGTACTCTTCCGCACCAGCTTCCGTACATGTGGCAGCTTTGGCATCAACATGCTTTAGGTCATGGCCCGTTGCTTTTGTAATCCAGGAATTCTCCTCAATCTCCGTTTTCCCGTCAGCATCACTGAAGAACTTTTTGCAGGTTGAGCAGGTCCAGTAAGCCGTATTGCCCGCTTTTGTGCATGTAGCCACCTCGGCTTCATGAAGTATCATGTTGTGGCCCGTTGCATGAATAAGCCAGGTATTATCTGTGATCTCATTTGTTCCTTCTTCATCCCTGAATTTTGCCTCACAACCGGAGCATTTCCAGTATTGAATATTGCCCGGTGCCGTACATGTGGCAGCCTTAGCCTCAACTTTCGATATTATATGGCCGGTTGCTTGAATGATCCAGGAAGCCTTAACAATCTCATTTGTTCCACCCGCATCACTGAAAGACTTGGCGCAGGTTTTGCAGGTCCAGTAAGCCGTATTGCCCTGCTCAGTACAGGTTGCAGCCGTGGCCATATGGGATGTCATATCATGGCCCAATGCAGCAGTATTCCAGGAGTTTTCTTCGATCTCTGTTTCCCCGGCTACATCACTGAATACCTTTTGGCAGGTCAGGCACATCCAGTATTCAGTATTCCCCGCCTCCGTACATGTCTCATCCCTGGCAATATGATGTTCCATACTGTGGCCCGTTGCAGCAGTAATCCAGGAGCCCTTCTCAATCTCCGTTTCCCCCTGTGCGTCACTGAATGGCTTCCCGCAAGTTTCGCAGGTCCAGTAAGCCGTATTGCCCGGTTCAGTGCATGTGGCACCCACAGCTTCATGAGCCGTTATGATGTGACCCTTTGCTTGCCTGGCCCAGGAATTCTCCGTGATTTCCGTTTCCCCTTCTTTATCACTGAATGCCTTCCCGCAGTTCGAACAACTCCAGTATTTATAATTCCCAGCTTCCGTGCATGTGGGGGCCTTAGGTGGATGATATGTCATATTGTGGCCCGTTGCAGGTCTGTTCCAGGAATCAATAGCGACCTCTTTTATTCCGTCTGCGTCACTGAATGCCTTTTGGCAGTTCAGGCACGTCCAGTATTCAGTATTCCCCTCCTCCGTACATGTCTCAGCCTTGGCAATATGATGTTCCATACTATGGCCCGGAGCAGAAATATTCCAGGAATTATCCGCCATCACATGATTGCCATCTTCATCGCTGAATGCGTTCCCGCAGTTTGAACACGTCCAGTATTCAGTACTTCCCGCTTCTGTGCAGGTAACTGTAATGGCCGGATGATGGGTCATGCTGTGGTTCAATGCAGGTCTCTTCCATGAATCATTCTGTATCACGCTTGTTCCTTGTTGATCCCAGAATGCCTTCCCGCAGTTCGAACACGTCCAGTATTCTTCATTGCCGTCTTCTGTACAGGTGGCGGCCTTGGGTGGATGATATGTCATTTTGTGGCCCAATGCAGGTATATTCAGTGAATCGTTCTCTATCGCATTGTTTCCATCTTTATCACTGTATGCTTTTTGGCAAGTTGAACAGATCCAGTATTCAATATTTCCCGTTGTTGTGCATGTAGCTGCAATGGCTGGATAATGCTTCAGCTTGTGGCCTTGGGCGAGAATGATCCAGGACGCCCCCTCAAATTCACTTGTTCCATAAAAATCTCTGAATACCTTATTACAGGCTGAACACTCCCAGTATTCATCGTTGCCCGCTTCTGTGCATGTGGCAGCCTTGGCTTCATGATATGCCATGCGATGGCCCAATGCAGCTATTTTCCACGAATTATTTGTTAACTCATTGTTACCATTTACATCACCGAATCTCTTTATGCAGGCTGTGCAAATCCAGTGTTCAATATTTCCTGCTGTTGTACATGTAGCATCCTTGGCTTCGTGATATTTCATGGTGTGGCCCTTTGCCTTAAGAATCGAGGAATTCTTCTCTATCTCATTTTCCCCGTTTTCATCACTGAACGACTTCTTGCACTCTGAACAGGTCCAGTATTCAGTATTGCCCGGTTGAGTACATGTTGGTATCGTAGCTTCACGATATGCCAGAGTATGGCTTGTTTTAGGAATAATCCAGGAAGTCCCTTCATACTCGCTTGTTCCATTTGTATCACTGAATATCTTTCCGCAAGCTGAGCAATCCCAGTACTCATAATTTCCTTCTGCCGCACATGTTGCTGTCGTAGCTTCATGGTGTTCCAGGCTATGGCTCGTTTTAGGAATGATCCACTCATTTCCCTCGATCTCTTTTGTTCCGCCCTCATCTCTGAACTTATTATCACATATACCACAGGTATAGTATTCTATATTTCCTGTTTCCTGGCATGTAGCTACATGCGCTGCTACTTTCGTCAGGCTGTGTGGCGCTTTAGTAATGATCCAGTCTTCTCCCTCGATTTCTTCTGTTCCGTCTTCATCTCTGAACTTCTTATTACAGGTTCCACAGGTATAGTATTCTATATTCCCTGTTTCCTCGCATGTCGCTCCATGCGCTGCTACTTTCGTCAGGCTGTGCTGCGCTTTTGAAATGATCCAGTCTTCTCCCTCGATTTCTTCTGTTCCGTCTTCATCTCTGAACTTCTTATTGCAGGTACCACAAGAATAGTATTCTATATTCCCTGTTTCCTGGCATGTCGCTCCATGCGCTGCTACTTTCGTCAGGCTGTGCTGTGTTTTTTGTGTGATCCAGTCTTCTCCCTCGATCTCATCTGTTCCGTCTTCATCTCTGAACTTCTTGTCGCAGATTCCACAGATATAGTATTCTATATTCCCTGTTTCCTCGCATGTCGCTACATGCGCTGTTACTTTCGTCAGATTGTGTCTTACAGGAATAATCCAAGCATTATCCTCTAGCTCTGTTGCTCCAGTTGCATCACTGAACGCCTTCCCGCAGGCGGAGCAAGTCCAATACTCACCATTGCCCTCTTCTGTACAGGTTGCAGCGGTGGCTTCAATATGCGTCAGACAGTGACTGTTAGGAAGAATCCAGGAATTCTCAGCAATCTCCGTTTCCCCGTTTGCATCGCTGAATGTTTTTCCACAGATATTACAGATCCAATAGCCACTGTTTCCTTCTTTCTCACAAGTTGCGGGCTGTTCGGGAATTGATATCATATTATGGTTCGATACAGATATAACTGTAAAGCCAATATAATTATCTCGAGAATAAATATAAGCTGCGCTTCCGTCAACAACAATCAGGTTGATATTATTTGGAAAAGCATTTTTCACCAGTGAGTTGACTGATATAGGGATAGCAAGAGAAGATAGTTTCCTGCATTCCAAAAAAGCATTGCTTTCTATGGTCTGAAGTCCATACATCAAAGTCACACTCTCTAGTTTTAGGCAATTTTCAAAAGCATTTTTCCCAATTTTCTTTACGCTTCCCGGAACATATATACTCTCCAGGTAACTGCAATCTTTAAACAAATAGCTACTGACTTCTTCCAACTGACGGGAAAGGCTAACACTTTGTAGTTGAGTACAACCTTGAAAAACCGATCCTGCCATCGTTGTTACGCTGTCAGGAATAGATACCGATGTCAAACCTGTTGTCATGAACGCGCTGGCTTTGATCGTCTCCAACGAGTCAGGAAGCGTAATCGTTCTCAATGAAGAACATCCATAAAATGCATACGCCTCGATTGATACAACACCTTGTGGAATATTAATAGATGAAAACTTACAACGAGTATTATTAAATGCTCGTTTTCCGATCGTTGTAACCCCATTCTCAATCTGGATGGACTTTATATATCTTTCTGCATTGAACCACGGTGCGGAGCCTGTCTCGTAATCATCCATCGCTCCCGACCCGGAAATGGTCAACAATCCATTGTCATCCAGAGTCCATATCAGATTATCCCCGCATGTCCCGCTGACTGTATCCGCCCCGGCGGATGCCGCGAGGCATAGGATAAACAGTCCAATCATCACTGACAAAACCCATTTTTTTGCCATTTTGGCATCCTCCTTCAATCTCTATCATAACTATATTCCGACTGAGAACCCCAGTTTTTCCCCCATCACACCTGGTCCTTCCGTGTCAGCACAAGGTCCGGCAGAATGATCATAATTTCCCCCGGATATTCGTCGTCCGGTTTCCAGAAAACCATCGCCCGGATCCTGGCGGACGTAATCTGATACCCCCTGTTCTCGAAGCGCTTCACCCGGCCTGCGCAGGCCGCGGAAAGCTGCGCAACCGCCCTGTCTCCCTTCCCCTTCTTCCAGAGTTTGTTTTCCCGCCAGGCCAGCTCCTCTCCGCAGCGCATTTCCCGAATCTCGATCTGTCGGGTCCTGAAGAAGCCAAGCGCCACATCCCTGTGCGTCAGCGGCAGCAGGATCTCCTCAGGCAGCCCGTATGTTTCCTTCACCTTTTTCATTTCAGTTGTTTGGGATCCTAATTGTACCATAAACCGGGTGTTCGTGTGAATCCTTAATTCATGTTTTGCCCGGGTCAAAGCGACATATACCGTCCTTTTTGCTTCGTCAGAACCGAAATCATACCCGTCCAGCATCAGAAACACCTGATCAAATTCCCGCCCTTTGGCCTTATGCATCGTCGAAACCATCACAGCCTGCCCATCCGTCTGCTCAAAATCCTCCATCCTGGATTCATGCAGAAAGGCTTCCCAGTCGGACCTGTAAAGGTTCCTGTTCAGTTTTTGGAATGTGTCAATGATATTCAGGCACAGGGGCAGCATGCTGCTCTCCCCGTAGTTTTCCTTCAGTTCATTCCGTGCCTTTTCCCAGTCCTCTGCCCGGATAAGCGTTCTCCCGTCCCCGAGCCGCGCCAGGAAATACCGGATTTCCGCCAGATGGTACAGGTCGAACCCGTCGTTAGACTGAATCAGCGATGCCCGAATTCCTTTCCGGTTCAGAAGCCCTGCCACCCTGGCCGCCTCCTCATTGGTCGCCGTCAGCACGCACCGGCTGCCTTCCCGCGGATTCCCGGCCACGTCCTCCGCCACCGGGGTTTCCAGATGCCCGCCCGTATAGGAAAGCAGGCGCACGCTGCCGTCTTCCGTGCTTACCGCCCGGATCGGCGTTTTCTTCATTCTCTGGTGGATCGTCCCGGCGAATGCGTTCGCAAAATCGACAATTCTGCGGTCGCTCCGGTAATTGTCCGTCATTTCGATGCATCTGCAGCCTTCCCCGTCCGCCAGTTTCTTCATGAATCGGGAATCGGCTCCGCGGAAGGTGAAAATATTCTGGTCGTCGTCCCCGACGGCAATGATCCGCATGCCCTCGTTTTTCTGCTTCAGGGCGCAGACCAGTTCATATTCCTTTTCGTCCATGTCCTGTGCTTCATCGATCACGAGCACCGTTTTGGTGATCCGCCCCGGTTCAACCCTGTCCTCCAGTATCAGCCTCGTCGCATCCTCGACCACATGGCCGCTTTCGTCCAGGTTTCCGATTTTCCCCAGCAAATCAAAGCAATAGGAATGGAACGTCTTGATCTCCACGAAGTACGCGGCGTTTCCGATCAGGTCCATCAGCCGCGTTTTGAACTCGGTCGCCGCCGCCCGGGAAAAGGTCAGCATCAGCAGCTGCTCATGCTTGATGTCCTCCATGGTCAGAAGCGAAGCCAGCTTATGGACCAGCACCCTCGTTTTCCCGCTCCCCGGCCCGGCCGCGACCAGAATTCCCGGAGCCGTGTTCTCGTTGATAATCTCCATCTGGAGTTCCGAAAGCCCGCCGAAAAGCCGCCCATACCGCTCCGGCGTCATGTTCCTGTCAATTTCCATCCTGCGCTGCATGTCCGGAAAATACTTCTCCAGAAAAGCAGGATACTCCATATGGAAATAGTCGCTGACAAACTGCAGCGCCTTCTGTGTGTTTTTGTCCATCAGATGGGCATATTCGCCCACGATATGGATCTGCTGCATCTTCTGCTGGTAGTATTCCTTCAGCTGCTGGTAATCCTTTGCCTTGTACTGGATCCGGTTGTTCTGCTCCTTGCGCTGGATCTGGATCGCGTTGTAGGATACCAGGAAGCCGCCTTCGATCCGCAGCGCCTGGATCCGGCTGAGGTAAAGGAGTGCCTGCTGCACTTCCTCCCCGCTCACAGCCGTAAAGCCGTCGAACCGGAGCCTGGCTTTTCTGTTGAAGGCATCCTCCAGTTCCTTGACCGAGAAGGATACGGCAGCCTCCTGCCCTTCCTGCTTCAGGATGCCTTCTTCGTGCGAAAATAAATACCGCACGATAAAAGCTGCCAGCTCGGACCGCCGGTCCAGGCTCTCCCGCTGCCGGCTCCTCTCCTGCGTTCGATACAGCACGGATCGCTCGCCGGCCTCCGGAATCCCCTTGCGCAGCTGGTTGCTGATAATCCAGTAAAGCACGATGGTCTTCAGATCCTTCACGCAGCAGTCCGCCATCCCGGACCGCAGCGCTGTATCGTTCAGTTCCCGGTAGTCCGGCGCTTCCCCGTCCTCCAGATGGTACAGCAGAAACCGCTCCAGCGCCAGAAAGTGCTGCAGGATTTTCTCGGACCGGTTTTCCGTGTCTGTGCGCCGCAGAATGGCCGTCAGGTCCTGTTCATCCGCCAGCAGCCCTTCCTCCCGCATCATCAGGATGGAATCCACGACTTCCTTCCGGCTGAGCCCCAGCCGGTCCGCAAGGTAATCCACCCGTGATTCCGCCGTCTCCGACGTTCCTCGGTACGTATTCTTTCGGGAAATCAGAAAGCTTAGAATTCTCCGCGCGGTCATCTTCTGGTCCTCGGTCATGCGCCCGCAGCCTTCCAGAATTCGGGATGCCGCCGCCATATTCGGCGCCTGTATGCTGTTTGCATAGATATGGGGCACGTTCCGTCCGCGTTCGATGTATCCGGCGTCCTCCAGCGCGGCGATGGCCGTTTTGATGCGGGTTTCCAGCTCGGTCACGGTGTCGTCCCACCCGGCCTGCCTGCCGATTTCCAGCACGGAGCAGCTGACCCGTCCGTGCCGCCCCGTCTGCTCCTTGATCGCGCGCCATACCTGCTGGATCTCGTTCATGCTCAGCCGGGTCTGGTTCAGCAGCACAAAGTGCTTGTCCAGGTCCTCTTCGTTGAAGAGCACGTAGCATTCCGCCTGGAGCGATTCGTCGCGTCCCGCCCGGCCGGCCTCCTGCGTGTAGCTTTCCAGGGAATCGGAAATGTCGTGGTGGATCACGAGCCCCACATTGGGCTTGTCGACGCCCATGCCGAAGGCGGACGTGGCCACGATCACCTGCACCTCGTCCTGCAGGAAGGCGTTCTGGATCCGGATTTTCTCCTGGCTGTCCATCCGCCCGTTGTACGGTTCCGCCGCGAATCCGTCCTTCCTCAGCCGCTCAGCGAGCTGCTGCGTCCTCCGGACCCGGGAAACATAGATGATCGCCGGGCAGTTCCGGGCCTGCAGCAGGTTGCGGATCTCGTTGTATTTTTCTTCGTCGTTCCGCATGAACAGCACAACATACTGCAGGTTTTTGCGGCTGGCTTTCGAGGTGAAAAGCTTCAGCTCCAGCCCCAGCTTCTGGCGGAAATATTCCTGAATATCCCGGATCACCTGCTGCTTGGCAGTAGCCGTAAAGCAGGATACCGGAATAGCCTGTCCGTTGTTCTTCCTCTCCTGCAGCTTCCGCAGGAAGTCCCCGATATACAGGTAATCGACCCGGAAATCATGCCCCCAGGAGGAAAAGCAGTGGGCCTCGTCGATCACAAACCGAACGACATTCCGGGAGGCCAGCAGGTTCTCGATGGTGGCGGACCGCAGCGATTCCGGGGAGATATACAGAATGGAAGCCCGCCCGTTGGCTACCCGGTCGATGGCTTCCTTCCGTTCGAGCGGGTCCAGCAGGCCGTTGATCGTAACAGCGTCCGGAATTCCTTTTTCCTCCAGGTGGTCCACCTGGTCCTTCATCAGGGATTGCAGCGGGGAAATAACCACCGTCAGACCGCGCACGGCCTCCCCCGCAACCAGCGCCGGCAGCTGAAAAGTCAGGGATTTCCCGCCTCCCGTCGGAAAAACAGCCAGCAGCGATTCCCCCGCAATCGCGGCCCGGACGGCTTTCTCCTGCAGCGATTCTCCCTCGTAAACCCGAAAAGAGTCGAAGCCAAAGATCTCCTTCAGCCGGACGCCGGCATCCAGCCGTCGTGCGCAGAAACGGCAGTCCTTCTGTCCGCAGATGGTTCCCCGCAGCTGCCGGATGGTTTTCTCCACCCCGGGAAACCGGCGGATCACCCAGGGCGGGGTGATGGAATATTTGTCCTCGATATTAACTAAAGCCAGCGTGTAGGCCAGTTCCGCCGGATTATCCCGGATCATGGGCCCCAGCTTGGCATATTCGCAGATTTTTCCCTGAAACAGGCGTTGGATCAGCTGTATCCTGGATTCCTGAATGGCTTCCCCGGCACCGGCTGGCCCTTCCGGTTGCACTCTGGATTCCTGAATAGCTCCCCCGGCTTCGGCCGGTCCTCCCGGCTGCATCTCCTGGATCAGCGAAAAAAACCCGGCAAAGCCTTCCCGCTCTTCCAGCAGCCCCTGGTATACTTTTTGCATCTCCTCCGGGAGATTCAGAAAGGCGGCAACCTCGTCGTCGAACAGCTCCCTGCATTTCATCGCGTCGTTCAGGGGATTGTTCAGCTCTTCGGTCTGCAGCTTGTCATCTTTCAGCAGCCGGTGGTATGGCTTCGCCGGAAAAAGCAGCGCGGAAAGGTAAAGCGTGTCGATGGCCTGCGCTCCCGGGCATGCCTGTTCCGCCAGCCCCCGGATGTATTTCAGGTCGAAGTCCACGATGTTATGGCCGGCCAGATACCGGGCTCCGCGCAAAAAAGCAGAGAACTCTGCCGGAGAGTTTGTATGAAGGACCGTCCCGTCCTGCCTCACAGCACCGAAATCCCTGATTTGTCCGTTCGTGGGGTTAGCTTCCACATCCAGAAAAATCAAATCGTTCACGATCCTGTTCTCCGTTCATGCAAACTCATCCGGATTGTTTCTCTGCTTTTTGTGTGCCTTTACGGTACCTCTTTGTCGAAATAGTCGTATTTGGTAACCTTGGTTACATTGCCGCTGTCGTCGTATTCATACCGGCGGGAAACCGCTCCGTCCTCCAGCATGATTGCGAACCCGTCCGTATCGTAGTATTTCTCGTAGACCACATGCCCGGCCGCGTCATACTCCCGGTAAATGATCGCATAGCCCGCGGCGCACCGGATCGGATTGCCGTCTGTGTCGTAATACTTTTCGCGGTTGATGTTCCCCAGCTTATCGTAAGTATAATCCACCCGGTGGTACGTGTCGCCCGCCAACGCAACGGGATTCATCTCCGCGTCATAATACCTTTCGCTGATAACCTGGTTCTTGGCCATCTCCCGGATGCGGATCACGAAACCGTTTTCACCCATGACCGGCTTGCCTTCGGCATCTGTCCAGGTATCCTGGAACATCCGCTCGTCTTCCATCTGTTCGCTCTTCATCACCGGCCCTGGTACCGGCGTCGGTTCAGGCGTCGGTGTTGGTTCGGGCGTCGGCGTAGGCGTGGGTTCCGGCGTCGGGGTGGGCGTGGGTTCCGGCGTCGGCGTCGCCGTAGGTTCAGGAGACGGCGTAGAAGACGGCGTCGGGGTTGGTGTAGGTGTAGGCGTCGGTGTCGGTGTTGGCGTCGGGGTTGGTGTGGGTGTAGGAGTCGGAGTTGGTGTCGGAGTCGGCGTCGCCGTAGCAGTAGCCATCGGCGTTGGCGTCGGTGTTGGCGTTGGTGTCGGGGTTGGTGTGGGTGTAGGAGTTGGCGTCGGGGTTGATGTCGGAGTAGGCGTTGGAGTTGCCGTAACCGTTGGTGTAGGAGTCGGCGTTGGTGTCGCCGTAGGTGTTGCGGTCGGCGTTGGTGTTGCCGTAGGTGTCGCAGTCGGTGTTTCCGCCCCTTCTGTCACTTCATTCCCTTCGCTTCCAGCCTCTTCCGTCGGTTCCGGTGTTTCCTTCTCCCCGGCTGGCCCGGCAGAACCTTCTTCAAACGGGTTCAGCCCATCTGCCATGTCCGCCAGGTGGTAGGGCAGCAGCGGTTTTCCATCCTCGCGCAGCCACTGCCGGACATTCTCCGGATATCCTTCTTCCCCTCCGGTCTTCTTGTTCTTCTCATTGTAATAATATACGCCGGAAACAGTCCTGTCCTCATAAACCACAGTCACCTTGGCATATTCCTGTTTTGTCTCCTTTAGGTTTCCGTCCCGGCCGTAGAAGTCAGCTTCTTTGATCTGATTGTTGCCGTTGTAGAGGAAGCGGATCACTGCATATCCATTTGCATTTTCCTTCCGGTATCCGTTCCGGTCCGTAAAGCGGATTTTGCTCAGGGTCTTCCGTCCTCCATCCGCGTATTCGCATTCCACGATGGCATATTCTTCAGGGCCGCTGGCCGCACGGCCATTCTCGTCTATAAAGGTATATGTGACCTTTTTCCCGTCCGTTTCCTTCATGACCCGCAAGCTGCCTTCCGCTTCCGCGCCAATCATGCACAGCAGCCCCATTGCTGCTGCCAGAATCCCCGCCAGCCATCGCTTCATGCCGTTTCTCCCCGTCTTTTCGTTCTTTGACAAAAAAACCCCCGAACCATTCCGATCCGGGGGAAATTTTTCGTTTGCCTGCGTTGCCTTACTTGGTCTCGCTCACAGCCACAGCCAGGAAGGTCTTGGTGCCGATCTTCTGCAGGATATCAGCCGTCAGAACAATAACCACATCACCGTTGGCGTTCGCCTGGCCCGCCACCTTAATCCACTGGGTGTCTGCCACAGTCGCCCCGGGAATGCCGATCATGATGTACACAACTTCTTGCTGGGCATACTTAGTGGGGAAAGTCAGCGTCACGCTCAGGGCCGTGAACTGGGTGGGATCAGAGGCGAATTTAAAGGGCTGGGCTTCATTCACCGTCGTATAATTCGCGGGCAGAACGTCATTCCCAGCAAGGCCGAAGAAAGCGTTCAGCGCATCAGGGCCCTGGATGCTCCCCAGCGAAGCAATGATCTGGTTGATGATATCATTCGCTTCGGCCTTTCCCAGAGCCGGAGCCGTAGCCGCAGCCGTAGCCGCGTTATTGTTATTGTTATTGTTATTGTTCGTCACAGCCGCGTTGGTTTTGTCGTCAACTTTTACGGAACCAGTAGCAGCCAGAGCGCTCACAGCGCACAGAACCAAAGCCAGGGCAAGAACCAGAGCAGTCAGTTTCTTCATAAGTAAAATCTCCTTCCTGATTTAAAGATTCCTTTCAGAATCTTGGTGGCAAAAACCTTTCTTAACTCTTATACCACATTTGGACCCGGTTGTAAAGATGTGTACACGGTTTTTTTCATAACCTTTATTCCATATTTTCACAAAGTCGGTTTTTTCTCTTCATGCCCTTCTTTACACCTTTTCCCCGTTCAGGTTCAGCCGTTCCTCCCCGGCCAGGCTGCCGTCCTCCCCGTAGGTGCGGATCACCCGCGCCGCGCCGTCCCTGGTTTCCATTGGGCTTCCGTCCGCGTTGAAGTACTGCTCCTGGGTCACCTTTCCGGCGTCATTGTAGTCGTATGCCGTCTGGTAAACCCCGTTCGCGTTGGCCATGGGGCTGCTGGTGTGGTCCATGTAGCTCTCGTAAATCACCCGCTTCTTGTCGTCGAAGCGCCGCCACACCATCTCGTATCCGGCCCGGCAGACCGTATACTGCCCGTTCCCGTCCAGGAACCGAAGCACATGCGCGTTCCCGTTCTCGTCGTATTCCCGCTCAATGGCATAGTAAATGTCCCGGTTCATCGCCATGGGCGCGCCTGCCGGATCGAACCATGCTTCATAAATAACCTGCTTCTTCTCGTTGTATTTTTTTTGTATCCCGCCGAACCCGGATTTGCAGGCCACCGGTTCCCCGTTCCCATCGTAATACTTCTCCAGCGCGATATTCCCCGCCGCGTCGTATTCCCTGGTATGGGCCGCGTATCCGTTCCCGGTCGTAAAGGGCGCTCCCGCCAGCCAGTAGCTGATTCGGCTCGCCTGGTTCTTCTCATTAAACTCCCGGCGGATTTCATCGTATCCGGCCTTCCGTGCAATCATCTCCCCATCCGGGCCGTAAGTCCGCTCGCAGACGGTATTGCCTTTTTTGTCGAAATCCCGGTCGATCCGCACATAGGTGTCCCCGACCGTCATTGGCTGGCCTTCGGTGTCAAACCAGGCTTCCCTCGTGGCGTGCTTGCTGTCAAGCCATTCCCGTTCAATCCGGTGGTATTTGTTCTTGCCGTGGATCACGGGCTCCCCTTCCGCGCCGTAGTAGCTCTCCGCGGCCACCAGCCCCTGCCGGTCATAGCTGCGCGTAATTGCCGCCACGTCGTTAAGCGGGAACGGTTCCCCATTCAGCCAGTAGCTGATCCGGATCACCTGGTTCTTCCGGTTGAATTCCTGCCGTGTCTCGTCGTATCCGGCTTTTCGGGCGATGCGTGCGCCGTCTGCCCCGTAAGTCACTTCGGAAATGGTATTCCCCTGGATATCAAACTCCCGTTCGATCCGCACAAAGGTATCGTTGGGCGCCAGCGGCTTCCCTTCCGTGTCAAACCATTCCTCCCGGCTCACGTGTTTCGTGTCTGCCCACACCCGCTTGATCTTGTGGTATTTGTTTCCGGTATGGATGGCCGGTGTCCCGTCCGTACCATAGTAGGCCTCCTCGGCCACGCATCCCTTCTCGTCGTATGCGCGCTCAATCACCGCCGCGCCGCTGACGGCAAAGGGAGCCCCGTCCAGCCAGTAGCTGATCCGCACCACCCGGTTGTTCTCATCGAAGACCTGCCGCATCTCGTCATATCCGGCCTTCCGGGCGATGAGGCTGCCGTCTGGCTGTTTCGTCTTCTCAGCGGTCATGTTGCCCCGCTCGTCGTATTCCCGCACGATGGCGCAGTAGGTGTCGCCCGGCGCCACAGGGTTTTCCTCCGTGTCAAACCAGGCCTCGCCGGACATATGTTTCGCGTCCAGCCAGGTCCGCTCCAGTCGGTGGTACTTCTTGGAGATGCTCATCGCCGGTTCGCCGTCCGCCCCGTAATAGGCTTCCGAAAGGATGCACCCGTTTCCGTCATATTCCCTCGTCAGGCTCGCGATTCCATCCGTGTTCGCCGCCGATTCCCCATGTATATAATAGGAAATCCGAATAACGCGGTCTCTGTCGTCGAATTCCTGTCGTAATTCATCATATCCGGCATTCCGGGTGATAGGTTCCCCGTCTGCGCCGTAAGTCCGCTCCGCAACTGTATTCTTCCGCTGGTCGAATTCACGTTCAATCTTTACGAAGGTATCACTCGGCACGACCGGCTTTCCTGCCGCATCAAACCATGCTTCTGACATTGCATGTTTGCTGTCCAGCCAGGTACGTTCGATCCTGTGGTATTTTGTACTGATATTGACCGCTGGTTCCCCATTTGCGTCGAAATACGCCAGCCGCAGGGGATTTCCGTTCAGGTCGTTTTCCCGCTCAAAGCTATGGTATCCCTGGTCCAGCGTCACCCGGTTCCCGTTCCGGTCGTAGTAGCTTTCCCGGCTCAGGTTGCCGTATGCATCGTATTCCCGCTCGATCTGGGAATACCCCGCTGCCAGCTCCGTCTCCGCCCCGTCCCGGTCGTAGTAGGTTTCCCGCGTCACCTTTCCGCCCGCGTTCATTTCCCGTACGATGTAGGCGTATCCGGCCTTCAGGTTCATCAGTTTCCCGTCCAGCCCGTAGTATTCGGTCACCGTTCCGTTGTCCTGGCTCCCGTTTTCCGTCCCGCCTTCGCCGTCTGCCCCGGAATCCTCAGTGTCCTCGTCATCTCCGCCGTCTGAATCGTCTGAATCATCCGAATCGCCCTCCGCTGCTTCGGTCCCGACCAGTTTCATGTCCTTGAAGAGCACGGTCCGCACATAGGCGTATTCCTGCCCGGCAGCGTTAATCAGTTCCCCGTCCTCATTGTAGAAGCGGGTGCACATCACAGCGCCCTTGCTGTTGTATTCGTATTCGGCCCGGTGGTATCCGTTCTTCCCGGCCACCGGTTCGCCCTCCGTCCAGTAGCTCTCGCTCAGCTTGTTTCCCCCGGCCCAGGTATTCCGGACCTCATCCGCGTGCTGGTCAGTCAGGCAGGGTTTCCCGTCCGCATCGTAGTATTTGGTGCTCAGCGGCTTTCCGTTCTCATCGTTCTCATACCGCGCCTCCGCATATCCCGCGTTGCACACCATAGGCGTCTTCTGGTCGCCCCTGAAATATTTGATACCGGTCAGCACCCGGTCGGTATAGATCCGCTTCACCGCCTCGTATCCGTCCTTACAGGCGGCGGGCTTGCCTTTTTCGTCGTTATATGTGGTCCAGATCAGGGTCTTCCCGTTCTGGTAGGTGTTCGTCACCTCGGCGTATCCCAGGCTGGCCACAGTCACCGGCTTGTTATTTTCATCGTAGTATTTCTGCTTGCTCACCTTGCCGGTCTTGGTGTATGTGATGGCAATCCGGGTGTATCCGTCCTTGTTGTTCCCCTTCTTGCCCTCCCCGATGTAGTAGATTCGTTCCGTCTCCCGGTTCCGGACACCCAGCTTCCGCTTCACGCCGCAGGTCCCGTCCCCGAGGTAGTACAGGCTCCCGTCCGCGTTGTAGTACATGGCCAGCCGGCTGTCCTCCGGATAGGTATACAGCACGTAGGCATATCCCTGGGGGCCGGGAATCGGCTCCCCGTCCGCGTCGTAGTACCGGGTTTCCCGGATTTTCCCTCCCTTGTATTTGCTGATCATGGTCGCGTAGTGGTCCCTCGTGCTGTACCAGGGCTTCCCGTCCTCCCCAAAGTAGGCAATCCGGGTCTTCTGCTTTCCGCTCCAGTCGTATTCCACCCGGGCATATCCGTTGGGCCCGGCAGCCAGGTTGTTCTCCGCGTCGTACCAGCTGTCGCTGCTGACCCGTTCATATTGCCCGACCTGCTCATATTCGGTGATCTGGTGCGTCCCGATGGGATTCCCCGCCGTGTCGTAACGCCAGGTGGACTTGTGTTTCCCGTTCTGGTATTTGGTCACCTGCCTGCTGTAACCCTCAGGCCCGATCACCGGCTTTCCGGCCGCGTCGAAGTAGCTCTGCTCCGCCAGCCGCCGGTCGGTGTAGACCTTGGTGCATACGGCGTAGCCTTCTGCCCCAGTCACCGGCTTTCCCTTCTCGTCCAGCAGCTCGATCTTGGAAACCAGGTTGTATGTCGTATAGGTGTAGCGGATCGTCGCGTATCCCTTGTCGGAGGCAACCACCGCGTTTCCGTCATCGTCGACATAGGTTTTCGCCTCCACCAGTTTCCGGTTCTTCGGATTGTAGTCCGTCCGCACCTTCAGGTTGGAGGCCAGCTCCGCCGAAGCGCTGCCAAAAAGCAAAAAGAGAAGCGCCGCCGCGCATCCCAAAATCAAAATCAGTTTTCTTCTGCGCATTGAAAACGCCTCCCACTCATATCATCCCGGCCAAAGCCGCAATCCTTATCAGAACAGAATATCCGGCATCCCGGCGATCCGTTTCGCCGCCGCCGCGCCGTATTTCTCCTCCAGTGCCGCCATCCCCCGGGTCATGCAGGTCTCCCGCCCGGCCATGCAGTGCGTGTCCGTCGCGATGAAGTCCACCAGTTCCTCCCGGAAAAGCCGATCGAAGAACCCCCGCCGCAAAAGCGGCTGCTTCCGCAGCAGCGACCGGGCGTTAATCTGCACCATCGCCCGAAACCGGGTTTTCAGCTCCTTCACCTGTTCAATCTTCCCGATGGCCGGATACCGCTCCATGTGCGCGATCACCGGAATCGCCCCGGCTCCGGCCACCTTCTGCAGCGCGTCCGTAATATGCTCCCGGGAATCCGTCGGGCTGAATTCGACCAGCGCACAGTTGCTGTTCGCCAGCAGCGGCACCCGCTTTTCCCGGATCATCCGCGGCGTATTGTCGGTATAGAGCAGCTCCGCACCGCGGTACAGGGCCAGCTTCAGCCCTTCCTCCCGGATAATTTCCCCGGCCCGCTGAAAATGCATCTCGAAGACGTCGTAGGGAAACTCGTAGACCCCCGGTGTTACGTGCGGAGTGCAGATAATCCTGTGGATTCCGTCCTCCGCCGCCTCCCGCAGCATCTTTCGGGTTTCCTCTTCTGTTTCTCCCCCGTCATCCACGCCCCAGATCACGTGGCTGTGCATATCCGTATACAAAATCAGCTCTCCTTGGTGTAGAGGTGCTCCAGCACCCATTCTGTCGCCGCGCCATCCCGCATGTGGAATTCCACGAATCCGTCTTCCCCGAACCCGTATTCTCCCTCGGGATGGTCCACCGCCAGAATCTGGTAGCTGTGGGATTTCACCAGTTCCTCCGCCAGCCGCTTCACAGTCATATTGCTGACAGCCAGCTCCCCGATGGTGTTCAGCACGGTCTCGCCGAACTTGTTGTCCGCGGAGATCCGCTTGTTCATCTGTTTGATAGCCTTTTCCATGAACTCATTCTGACGCACCATGCGCTCTTCATTGGTGCCGGCGCCGATGGTCATACGGCTGCGGACGAAGGTCTCGGCCTCTTTTCCGTGCAGCGTCACCGTGCTGCCCTTTGTCCAGGCCGGGTTCACGCTGGTCATATCGAATTCCACGTTCACGGTCACGCCGCCCAGCGCGTCGTTCAGCACCGGCACCGCGGTGTAGTCGACCATGTAGTATCCGTCTATCTCGATCCCATCCAGCAGGTTCTGCACGGCCTTCACGGTGTATTTCGCGTTGTCCTGCGGCGTCGCGCCGAAGCTGTGGGCCAGACAGATCTGCATCACCCGGGTCCCGACCTCGTTGCCGAAGATGCCCAGAATCTGCACGTCGGTCATAGTGTCGCGTTCGATCTGCAGCTGGTGAATCACCTTGTCTGTGTGGTCAATGGCGATCAGCATCAGGAAGTCTGCCTGCCCGCCGTCCCGGTAGTTGTTCGCCGTCACGTTATGGGCCGCGCCTTCCTTGTCGACGCCGGCAATCAGCATGGTCGTCACAGCCGGCTTCTCCCGGTATGTCGCCCCTTTGTATTCCACGGTCCGCAGCTGGCCGAATCCCTCGCTCATGCTGCCCCGCCGCTCTGCGTACTGCGCTTCGTCGCTGTTGCGCAGCAAAATCAGCACGGCAGCCAGCACCGCCGCGGCAGCTATCACGATGATCCCCGCCCGGATCCATATCTGCTTCTTTTTCATTTATTTCTTCTCTCTTCTGTAGTACCCCTCGTTACTGTACTTCCCGTATTTCCCGTATTTTCCGTATTTTCCGTATTTTCCGTATCCGTAGTGCCCGCCGTAGCTGTAGTATTTCTTCGTGCTCAGCCGATCCATGCTGACCTTGTTCAGAATGCATCCCAGAATCGGGGTACCCGTGCGTTCCATCTGCTGCTTGGTTTCCGCCAGGGCCCGCCGATGGGTCTTCGCGTACTCAAGCACCAGCACGCTCCCGTCGCAGCTCTTGGCGATTTCGGCCGCATCGATCACCAGGCCGATGGGCGGTGCGTCGATCACCACGAAGTCAAAGCTCTCCCCGACAGCCTGGATCAGGTGGTCGAAGTCCGGTGTGGAAATCAGGCTCAGAGGGGTCTGTACATCCGTCCCGATCGGGATCAGGTATACGTTCTGGATGCTGGTCTCGTAGATTGCGTCTTCCAGCTGGCATTGCCCGCTCAGATAGTGGGCCAGCCCCAGGCCGGCGCCGGTCAGCTGAATGCCGTAGTGCGCGTTCATCACGCTCAGCCGCAGGTCCGCGTCCACCAGCAGCACGCGCTTGCCGCGCTGGGCCATATTAACGGCGATCTGGATCGACACAAAGCTCTTCCCGTCGTTCGGCTCGCAGCTGGTGATGACGATTTTCTTCACGTTCTTCCCGGAGAAGGAAAGGTTGGAGCAGATGGTGTTCAGCGCCTCCGCCCCGGCGTAGTCCAGTGTCAGGTTTCCGCTGATCAGGGCCCGTTGCATCCGTCCTCACTCTCCTTTCTTTTCTTTCCGCCGCCCGTAAGCGGAGGAGGGAGTTCCGTTCTTTTCGTTCTCGTCCATGTGCTGCAGCGGGATCATGCCCAGCGTCGCCAGATTCCCGACCTTGGCGATGTCCTCTCCGGTCATAACCCGGTCATCGGACAGGAAGCGGATTGTGATGATCGCCATCGCCAGCAGTGCCCCGGCCAGGAACCCGATGATCACGTCCCGGGTCTTCTGGGGGGTCACCGGCTTGTCCGGCAGCTTCGCCTCTTCAAAGATGTTCGGCTCCCGCATGTCCATCTTGGCCGCGATAAACTCCCGGGCCACCTGGGCATAGGTGTCCGCAATGATCTTGGCCTCCGACGGATCCGGGGATTTCGCCTTTACGTACAGCACATGGGTGTTGGCCGGGTTCGAAACGCTGATCATCCCTGCCAGCTTGGAATAGCTGTAATTCAGGTTCAGCCGCTTGTCCACCAGCTCGTGCACGTGCCA
The DNA here is from genome assembly GCA_017404985.1 of Clostridia bacterium. Classification (GTDB taxonomy): domain Bacteria; phylum Bacillota; class Clostridia; order Christensenellales; family Aristaeellaceae; genus Aristaeella. Next base: position 224,481 of record JAFRBK010000011.1, read on the forward strand.
GTTTTTGAATACTTCCTGGTAGTCCGCCGCCAGGTTGGAACCGATCTGCAGGTCGGTCAGGCTGATGGTCGTGTCCGACCCGACGATGTAGATTTTGGCCGTCGCCTCATAAATCGGTGTCACCAGGAACATCACGACCGCCGCGGTAATCCCCGCCGCAACAAAAGCCGCAATCAGAATCCAGTGGATCTTCTCCAGAAAACGGTAGAACAACGCCGCCAGGTCAATTTCCTGTTCGTTTTCCTCGATTTCTGCTTCCGTCCGGACCACCGGGGCTGTCGGCTTCTGCTCGATGTTAGTTGTCTTGTCCATCGCTGTTCTCTCAAACCCTTCCATGTTCAGTTCAATCCATTTTAATAAATTTCTGTCTTTTTTTCAAGCACTTCCAATATATTGTGTCCGCTGCCTGCCCTCCTGGTGAGCATCATGACCTCGGCCTGGATGTAGAGAAGCATGCCCTGGCTGATGTCTCCCGCTATATGTTGTTCCGGCTAAGTACCGTCAGCAAAAAGGAAATGGACTCCGTCCATCCAGTCAGCTCCTTCATCAAGGCCAACAACCACGCTATCTTCAAATGCGCCGGGTTCAACCGTGCATTCCCCCGTCAGCCGCGCCAGCACCACCGGGCTGCCCGCAAAGGCCCCTGCCCGGAACACACAGCCTTCCGCTTCAATCCGGACCAGGCTCTCGTTCCCGGCAAAAGCCTCCGCCTGGATTTCCGCTCCTGCCGGCAGATGCAGGATCGGTCCTTCCGGCAATTCGTCGGCAGCCAGAGTCACCGGCTCCGTCGACGGAGATTCCACGCCATCCCGAATCATAGTGAAGGTATAAGTTCCCGCGTCGAAAATCAGTCCGATGCCGTTTTCCAGGGGCAGTTCCTCCGCGCTTTCCTCCCCGTCTTCCCCTGCATCGCCTCCGGAAACGCGATGAATCATCAGCGTTGCGTCCGGAAATACCGGGTTTTCGTTCATCACCCGCACGCCGGCGGCGTACCCCGGAAAAAGAACCCCGCTGCTCATCTGTACCTCCGGTGCCTTTTCCACCGCGGCCTTCCATTCCGCGTAGTCCATCGGATACAGCGTCAGGTCCTCCTCCGTCCAGCTCTGGCCTTCGTTGTAGATATACTTCACGGTTCCTTTGTCGAAACGGATCGTATATCCTGTTGCTGCGTCGCCGTCCGTATATCCTTTCATGAACAGGTCGTATCCCAGGTCATAATTCGTCAGGTCCACCAGGTAATGGTGCCCGCCGATGGATACCACATTCCACATGTGTGGGCCGTTGGTCTGGCCCTGTACGCTGATGGCCGTGGCCGCTTTTGTTCCCTGGTCACACAGGTATTGGAACGCCTTGGCGTATCCTTCGCAGACCACTTTGGTGTTCGGTTTTCCGTCGAACACCCACACCAGCTGCCACGGATCTCCGTACGGGTCGCTTTCAGATGCATCGTTATTGTAGTCCGCCAGTCCGCAGATTGCATCCCGGTAGGAAGCCAGTTTCTCTTCGTCGCTCTTGTTCCGGTTTTCTTCCAGAATTGCCGCCGCGTTTTCCGCCGCCGCCTGCACGCCGGCGCCATAGCTCGTGTCCATCTCGTATTCGCTGTATACGATTTCCCCGCCAGCTATCTCGGACTGCATGGCATAGTCCCGGCTGACGCTCATCCTGACCAGAATATTTCCCTTCACCGTAATTGTGGTGCTGGAAGCAGCATATGATTTTGATTCATAGCCGACTTTGGTCCCATGCCCTTCCGATTTGTCATACCAGTAAAGTTCATAAGGTGAATCGGCAATCAGGCAGATCACTGCGTCGCTGGGATGAAGCTGGCTCCGGTTCTGGAGCATCGCAGCCATCGCCGCCGATTTTGCCTCCTGCGTAATGCTGCCGTCCTCGATAATCGTGGTGACTCCCAGTTCCTCCGCGGTGAATGAGTTTTTGAATACCTCTCCGTATGGAATGGCGAAATCCGTACTCCCTTTTTCTCCCGCAGCCACTTCGCTGACAAGCGTCCTCAGCGCAACATACAGGCTGCGGTCCGGTTCAGGCAGGCGAAGCCCGGAAGGCAAAGAGATCCGAAGGATCCGGCGGTGAGGCATGGCATTCATGATATAGGCCGAAGCCAGGTCTGCTTCCCCTCCTGTTTCGGAAATGCCGATGATCATCTCGTCTGTTGTCTCTGCCTCTGTCGCTTCAGTAACGATCTCCTCCGCCGAAGCCGAAAAGAAAAGCAGGCAGAAGCAGAACAAAACGAAAATCGGAACTATTCTTTTCAAACCCGTCCTCCTTCTTTTGCGGGGCCGTAATATTTCATGTGCCATTCACAGTAGCCGCGGAGAGTGTCCCGGAGGGGAATTTGGGGCGTGAAGCCGTAGTCACGTTCGAGGGCTTCGGAATCGGCATAGGTCACGGGAACGTCCCCCGGCTGCATCGGAACCAGTTCGCGATGGGCTTCGAAGTCATAGTCCTCCGGCAGGACGCCCGCCCGCACCAGTTCCTCCTGCAGGATGCTTACGAATTCCAGCAGGTTCTCCGGCTTGCCGCCGCCGATGTTGTACACCGCATAGGGTGGAATCGGCAGCCCGTCTTCCCCGGTTTCCCTCGCCGGAGCGCCGCGCATCACCCGGATCAGGCCTTCACAGATATCGTCCACGTCGGTGAAGTCCCGCTTCATCTTGCCATAGTTGAAGATTTTGATGGTCTGCCCTTTGCAGAGCTTGTCCGCGAAGCCCATCATCGCCATGTCGGGTCGCGAAGGGCCTTTGCCGATCACGGTGAAGAAACGGAGTCCCGTCGAGGGGATGTTGTAGAGCTTGGAATAGGCGTGTGCCAGCAGCTCGTTGGATTTCTTTGTGGCTGCATAGAGCGAAACCGGATGGTCCACTTTGTCATCCGTGCTGAACGGCACCTTCCTGTTCCCGCCGTACACGGAGGAGCTGCTGGCATATACCAGGTGCTCGATGCCTGTCGCTCCCCCGTCGTAGCTGTGCCTGCAGGCTTCCAGGATGTTATAGAAGCCGATGATGTTCGATTGGATGTAGGCGTCGGGATGGTCAATGCTGTACCGAACGCCGGCCTGGGCCGCCAGCGCCGCCAGCACGGAAGGTTTGTATTCCGCGAAGACCCGGTCCACCAGTTCCTTGTCCGCGATATCTCCCTTGATAAAGATGTGTCTGGCCGGGGATTTCTCCGCCGCTTCTTCGATGAGGGACAGGCGGTACTCCTTCAGCTTCGGATCGTAGTAATCGTTCATGTTGTCCAGGCTGATGATGGTGCCGCCTGTCATTTCGGAGAGCAGTCGGATCACCAGCGTCGCGCCGATGAACCCTGGGCTGCCGGTCACCAGAATTGTTTTGCCGTTCAGGTCAATATGTTCTTTCATATGCATCCATTCCTTTTCATCCTGTCTCCAAATGCTGCTGGTACGGGCCTCTTTGTATTATTGTTCAGGTCCGCGGTATGCCGATTTCACTGCCAGATAGGAAGCCATGTCCCCGATGTCCCATCTTCTCCCCGCCATCCTCCATGCATGCATGGGAACAGCCCTGCTCAGCCATGCCGCGAAGGATCCGGGTGCGTCCGCGCTGCATCCTGCGCCCAGGGCCTCCGGAATCCGGGCGATATCCGCGGAAGTATAGCAGTAGAACGGTGGAACAGCCAGGTTCCCTTTGGGTTCACGGGGTTTCTCCTCATAGGAGGTGATCAGGGAATTGGGATTGACGGTAATCACAGCGGTCCGCTGGAGCGCCGGCAGGCTGTTCTCCTCGTGGCACATGACGCAGGATGTCCCCTTCTCCCGGGCGAAAGCGAGGAAGGGCTGGAGCGAAAAGTCCAGCACGTTGTCCCCGGCCATCACCAGGTAGTCGGAAGCGCCGGCCATTTCCGCCGCGAGCTGGATGTCCTTCACGGCGCCGAGGCGGGTTTCATTGGTGGATGTGCCGTCGTCGATCACCTGGATCCGCTTCCCGATGCGCTGGATGTTGCCCATCGCCCACTCATTGAACCGGTCCGCAAACTTGTGATTGCTCACAACGATGATCTCATCAACTTCGGATTGTATGTCCTCTGTAAGCCATGTGATGATTGGCTTCCCGCCGACGTCGAGCAGCGGCTTCGGGAAGTTTTCCGTCAGGGGATAGAGGCGGGTGGCGTAGCCTGCGGCAAGAATAATTGCTTTCATCTGGTCAGCCCTCCGCCCAGGTCCGCTCCGTCTGCGCTCCCGCAGGCAGCGCCGAAGTACTTGCCCTCCAGTTGGGGATAGGCCCGAAGGTATGCCCGCCCGACCTTTGCCAGAATCTCCTCCGCCTTCCCGGGATCCATCAGCGCCATGCAGCATCCCTTGAACCCGGCTCCGGAGAACCGCCCGCCGTAGACGCCGTCGGTTTCTGTCAGAATCCCGTAAAGGGTAATCAGTTCCGGGCAGCCGCACTCATAGTTTTCAATGCTGCTCCGTCCGGATTCGAAGATCAGCCTTCCATAAGCTTCGATGTCGCCCTTCTTCCACGCCTCGGAACCTTTCTGCGTCCGCTCAAGCTCGGTGAAGTAGTGCGTAGCGCGGCATTTGAACGGGCCCGGAAGCCGGTCCTTGTATTCTTCATAGACTGGGCGGGGAACATCCCGCAGCACCGTATCCCTGAATTTCCCGTATGGAAGCCCGGCGTAGGCGAGCAGGCTCAGCCCGGCCGCCTTGCATTCATCCTGGCGAAGGTTGTAGGCGCTCGTCGCCAGGCTCCGCTCGAGGCCGCTGAAAAACACACCGATCACGAACGGCTTCCCTGTCCATGCGATGGTTTGGTAGCTGTCGTCAGCGCAGTCGAGGCAGAGCAGATGGTTGGCCTTGCTCAGCACTTCCGCGCACTGGTCAAGTTTTCCGCAGTTCACGCCGACATACTTGTTCTCCGCGGCCTTAGCCATTTTGATGGTTTCCCATTGTTCCAGCCGAATCCCGTTCACTTTTGCCAGCGCCGTCAGGAACGCGATAATCACGGCGGCTGAGGAAGACAGGCCGCCAATCGCCAGCTCGCCGTCAATCACGCAGCTGACGCCGTAACGGAGGGGATATTTCTCGCCCAGCTCCTTCGCTGCCCCGCGAAGGTGGTCGGCAAAGTCGTTCTGCTTTTCTTGCGGGATAGAAGAAACATGGAACTGCGCCCGCTTTTCCGGGAACTGCAGGCTGTAAATCTCGCAGATGCCGCTCATCTTCCTGCTGTATGCGATATAGATTCCCTTATCGAGGGCCATGGCATGGACGACGCCGTTCTGGTGGTCGATGTGGGCGCCGAGCGGGGCCACGCGCAGGGGGCAGAAGGCGATCGCCTCCGGCTCCTTGTGATAGAGCTGAAAATAGAGATCGGTGCATTTCATCAGGGTTTCTGTTTCCTTTCCCGTTTCTGTTCTCACCCGTAGTGTAGCACAAAAATCCCTTCTCTATCAATGGCTCCTGCCGATGTCTGCTGTCCCGGTCCATGGCTTCCCGGCACTTCGAGCTTCACCCCTGTCCAAACGTCAACCCGACCAACGAATACCTGCCACGCACGGAAAAAATGGCTTCCCCCCTGACGATGCATCACTGTACATAATAGCCTATGCATTCATCGCTCAGCGAATAATCAAGGTACGTTCTCATCATTGCTGCCAAACTCTCACAGTTTCTGGCTGCGTTGGCGTTCTTTTCGTCGTGGGTAAACCAGTTGGAAATCTGATTGACCCAGGCATTGTCCAGCTCCTGATAAACCTTGGCAAATGCACTGTATGTCGCGCCTGTCAGCTCTGTGTAGATGAAGGCGGCGTTCTGCATTTCTCCGCGCTTGCCGGCCGGGTCATTGTTGAATGCTTCGGCCTTCCTGACAAACACATGATGATAGAATTGTTCTGCCGCGTTTGCGCACCACTGTGTCTTGTATGCTGCCTGATAGATACCGTCAATGTTGAGGAATGTGTTGTTCACCGTTGTCCCAACTTTCGCGCCGATATCGCACCCGACCAGGAATGCCGCAAAGGGGCCGCTTCCGGCGACTTCGATCAGTTTATTCATTGCGTATTCCTTCAGTCCATTTTCTATCAGATCAATCGCCACATCCTGCCCACCGATGCTGATCGTCAGGAACGCGATTTTTCCAAACGTGCTCTTCATTTCACTCATGTAGCCGGCGGCCTTTTGCAGCGGTGCATAGCCGGATGCTTGCAGCAGCGGAACAATTCTATCAATATCCGCATTGCTCACGCTGCTGTAAACGATCATTGCGTCGATAATCTTCGCCATGGCATCCAGTACACTCAGCGCCGTTCCGATTTTTCCCATTGTATTCCCGTATTTTTGCACCGCAGCCTTATCCTCCTCGAGGATCTTCAGTGACTTTTTGTACGCATTCCTGCTCCATTGCATCCTGATTTTTCCGTCGCCTCCGATGACTTTGATGACGCCATCAGCCTCGAGGAAATAATCATAAATCATTTCAGCAACATCCGACTCCACCTGCAGATACTCCAGCAAGTCCTTTATTACTTCAAGATCGATCAGATTGCTTCTTGCGCCTTCGTTGCCCAGCCTGCGCATGAACAGGTCAGCCAGGTAAATGCCTTCCACAACTGTCAGATCGCAATTCTCTGCTGCTTTCCCTGTTGCGATTGCTACCAGAGCTCTGATTTCTCCGTTGGTCAGGCTTTCGATTTCAACCTTCTGAATCGTGCCGTCATCCATAACGCCGCCCACAGTGAATATCGCCTGATTTTGTCTGACAACATTGGCCGCGTAATTGAACAAGGCTTTATAATCGTCCAGCGGATTGTAATTCATCGCCTGCTGGTAGGATGCATAATCCGGATAGAGTGTAAAGAATACGCTGTCAGACCAGGTATAGACGATATTCTCATTTTCCGCGTTTACAATGGATACGTTGATTGCGTAATCATCCGCCGGTAAGGCATCTGACGGAATGCCGCCAACCTTGTTCTGCCCCAGGTCAAAGTGATAGTTGGTCTGGTCTCCGGCATACCGTGGCACTACGCTCACAATATATTTCATGCTCGCGGGCAGATCATAGTCTGTATCGATCCTCACGGAAATCATATGCCCTGACTGTTTGAATTCCAATCCGTTGTCAGCAGGGTTAATCAGGCGGATATAGACATTGTTCAGCTTTGTCACCTGGGTGCTTCTCAGCTCTGTCTTTTTTACAAAGCCTTTGTCATTGCCCAGCTGTACGTAGTAGTACTCACCCAGCTTGCCCCAGACATCGACTTTGTCAGAAATATAAAGTGTACGAATAACCAAGCTGCCTGTCGTAATCCCGTCACGCATTTCCACCCCATCATGCTTGGGGTAAATATCATTGCATGTATATTCATTGATGGCATAAAAGCCGAATTTTCGTTCAGCTTCAGTGTTGCTGTCCGTATCATATGCCTTAAAAACATACCTGTGGAAACCTTCTGAAGGCATCTCTGCCTGTCCGGTAAAGATTCGTTTGTAATTCTCCTCCTCATACGCCAGCGTGTCCAGCAGTGTATCGCCTTCATATACTTCAACCCGATCCACAGCGTTATTGGTGGTCGCTTTCAGTAGCCTCGCATCGTTGCAGAACTGATAAGCCATGCCGTCGCCAACCCGCACGTTGCTTACTGTCGCCCCATCCACATAAATCGTGATCGGCTGGCTCTCTGACCTGGCATATTCAGGAACAAACCGGTAATTGGTCGGGCTGGCGTACGCCTTTACGGTGAATGTGCCATGCTTCGGCACTGCGTAGTACACTTCGCAGATTTCGCCACTCAGCACGCCCTCCTCCGGCAAAACTGTCACTCCGCCGTCCTCATCCGTCAGTGTCAGGATTACGTAGCCTAGCTGCGGGTTCTCCACCTTAAAGTACAACGTGTCGCCCATGATGAACCGGTCGTTCTTTTTGGGCGTTTGAATCGTCAGCGGGTAATCCTTGCTGCTGACCGTGAAGCACAGCCCGCTGGTGGATTGGCTGTATCCCGGACCAACAGCAATCACGTCGATGCTGTAATTGCCTGTTGTCTGGATCACATTCTGCGGAATCTGAATAAACTCATCGGTAATCAGCTCTTCAGGCTCCCACCAGTGAACGCCTTCATAATATACGTCAATAGCATATCCGGTAGCATGAGGTACCGGCTGCCATGCGATGGTCACATTGTCCGTGATGTCAAATACGGCATCTTTCTCTGTGATAAATGTGGCCTTCTGAAGGTTTTCCGCTGCCTTTACCGTCAGATATTTCGTCTCGCTCAGCGTGCCCCATCCGTTGCCATTTCCTGCCTGGAACTGAATCGCACGGTTCACGCCCGCCTTGTTGAACGTTCTGTAAATCTCCGCTGCTCTGCCGTTGGCAGGCATAGGCGTAGTTTCGTAAGGGATCCCGTCAACCACCAGGCGTACATAGTCCGCCTCCGGCGCTGTCACCGTAAACAGCACGGCCTCACCCGTGTTGGTCTCGGTCACGTTCCGCCCGTTTTGCTTCATCGTGAAGCTGATATCCAGCTCTTCCTCTGTGTCCGAGAGGATAGTGGCCTGGATATTGTTCAGGTCCGTGTCTTCCGTCAGTGTGATCTCTTTACGGGCAGGGCTGACTGTGTAAATAGAGGAGACAAATTCCAGAATATAGGCTTTTCCGATCGGAATCCCGCTCAGCTGCCATTCACCATTCGCGTTTGTCTGCGTGAAGGTCGTCACCTGGTCCGGATTGTTTCCGGGCGAGGCATATACGCTGATTCCCTGCGCCGATTCGCCCTCTCCTGTCCGAATCACGCCGCCGATGGAGGCAGTAGTTTCCGTTGGCTCTTCCCCTTCTGTGTAAGCAATGATGTCGCCCACATCTCTTCCGTTTACCTGAGGATAGAACCTGTACTGATCCTCGCTGAAGCTGTATCCGGTTTTCTGGAAGCAGGTTACATAGTCTTCTGCCAGCAGGATGTTTTCAATGCTCCATGTCCCGTCTGTTCCGGTCTGCGTGCTGTATTTCAGTGTTTCGGATCCATAGGAATACATCTTCACAGACACGCCTGGCACAGGATTGCCGTTCGTGCCTGTTACCCTGCCGCTCAGTCTTCCGTATCCATCGTCCAGCTGATGCGTCTGGCTCTCATATTCCACCTGCGTGCCTGTGCTGTCCTTTACAAACACCTTTACCCTGTAGTCGCCGGGTTCCTGTGCCTGGAAGGTATAATAGCTGTCAGACATCCATGTGGTTTCATCAACCTTCGTAGTTCCGCGATAGATGATATAGGCATATTTGTATCCGGTACCCGATCCGCCGCTGGCGGAAGCATGGATATATGCACACGGATTTCCCTGCATTTCACCCCATTCCACGCTGGCGCTTGCAGTCAGCATGTTTTCATATCCAACTGTGAAGTAGTACCTGTTGCCGTATATATCGTCCTCGCCCGTCGCCTCTGTTCCCAGGAACAGTCTGTATTGTCCGCCTTCCTTCAGCACGGATTTCGGAATCGTCACGTTCCGTCCGGTCAGCGTTCTGCTCCAGACCAGGCCTTCGTCGTTTTCCTTCAGTGTAATCTCATAGCTGCCGGTTCCGCCCTCGCCCGCTGTCCAACTCAGATACAGATCCTTGTATGGCAGCAGTGTATACGTGCTAGACGTCTGGCTCAGGGACACATTTGTTATTTCCGCGTAGGAATACTTTACGTTCTGTTTCACGGTCACCGTTGCTGTCTTTCCGTTGCATCGCAGTGTCACTGTGCCCGTGCGCGGATACCCGGTATTGTTCGTCGTCGCGGAGATGCAGAGGCTTCCGCTGTTAGTGGCGGACAAATAGTCCTCATAATCCGCCGGCGTCAGTTCTTCCTCCTCAAGATAAGACTCCTTGACCCGGTTTTTAAATACCATCAGCCAGTCTACGTTGCTCTTCGCGGACCATGCGCCGCTGGCATTCACACCCACATAGCTGTAGTCATTCGTTCCGTCCAGCCAGATATTCTCATCCCCGTCATCGATAGTGATGTAGGCATTGTTGTCTCCGATGCAGAAATAATACCAGGTCTCGTAATCCGGCCACCGCTCCGTCTGTCTCATGATGGCAAGAACATAGACTTTTCCCGTTTCCATGGTCAGCCCGTTGAATGTATAGCTGCCATTACCATCCCGCAGCCGTTTGGAACTGCTCAGCGTCACGCAGGTATTGTCGCTTCGCATCTCCTTGATGCTCAGCTGATAATATTCCGCCTGCGGTTTGTAATCCCATGTGACTGTCATATTTTTTGTCCCGGCTGGCAGGATAGTCGGATTGATTCGGTTTCCGGACAGCGTCGGGCTGCTGATCACCGGATATGGCTTTGCCAGATAAGCTTCCTGCTGAATCGTCAGTGTAGTGCTCGCATTGCCGCATGTCACGGTTACTGTGCCCGTGCGTGTCTCTCCCCGGTTCTCGGCAACCTGTACTTCCAGCGTTGACCCTGCTGCGCCGCTTGTCCTGTTCAGCGTAATCCAGTTGCTGTTCTTCGTCGCTGTCCAGTTACCGGAGCATTGTACCGCATAGCTGAACGTCTTTCCCAGATCGTTCACATGGTCTTCCCTCGGATTGCTTTGTCCGCTCAGCATCACAGATCCGTCGTTAATCATCATGAAAGTCTGCGTTTCGCCGCCGGTATAGTTATCGTAGCTGTCGTACGTGTACAGCATGATACTGTATGTGCCGTTCAGCTCCAGCATTGACTGAGGAATATCCCATTCCGTGACGGATGGGTTCAGTGACACGGATGTGATCAGTGTCGAACTGCCTGTATTCCGTTTTCTCAGCTTAATCCTATAATGATCCGCATCTGGCACCTGGTTCCAGGTCAGGTGCATCGGGCCATACTGAATCAGGGTCGGATTACTCTGATCCGTGGACAGGCTATGGCTTGTCAGCGTTGCCGTCCCGATCGGCAGCCCCTGATGGACTGTCATTGTTACAGTCTTGCCGTTCAGTGTAAAGGTAAACGTTCCCGTCCTCGCAGCCCCGCTGTTGTTCTGGTCAATATAGATCGTGCTGCTCTGCGTGCCCATGGAGCTCAGCGTGATCCAGCTGTAGGATGACGCAAACGTGCTTTTCTCACTCTGGCACATATTGATGCTGTAACTGTCGCCCATTCCGGATGCTTCCAGCGTATCCGTGCCCGAAGCCTCAAACGAGGCACTCAAAAGATTATCTGCTGCCTGCTCCACGGTGTAATATGCCGTATAGTAGTTCCCGCGCTTGAATGTTACCGTTCCCCTGCGCGTGTTGCCGGTCGTATTGGCTGTCACCTTGAAGGTCACAGTCGTTCCGCTTCCTGTATTCTTGCTGCCGCTCGTAGGAGTCACCGTCAGCCAGCTTGCGTCAGAAGACGCTGTCCATGTGCCGCTCGCGGTAATCTTCTGTTCCTTGCTTCCCGCCGATGCCGGAGCGTACCACACCCGGCTTCCCATGTTGTTGATCAGAACGTAATCGGAGATGCTCGTACTGGTCTTAAAGTAATAATTGGCTTCCTGTCCGCCATGGCCGACAGTAACCCGGTATGTGGTGCTCGCAGTCAGATCACTCTGCAGTACTTCCCATCTTTCTGTCTCGAAAGAGCTTCCGGAGTATTCGTCGATCTGGGTATAACCGCTGCTGGTTTTCTTGGCAATAGAGATATCACTGCCTCTGAAAACCATATTGACGTCTGCCAGTTTCAGACTGGTCGGACTTCCGGAGTTCGTGGAAAGCTGCGGCTGCAGCAGCACGGGAAGCATGCTCGCCTGAATCACTGTGATCGTCGCACTTTTGTTGTTGCATGTCAGCGTCAGGTGCCCTGTGCGTTCTTCCGCCGTCATGTTGTCATCCGCCCAGACGTAATAATTGCTTAGTCCGATATCAGGGTCCCGGTTCAGCTCCAGCCAGTCCACGTCAGCTGTAACTGTGAACCGGCCTGTAGCATAGATCATAATCATCGGAGAATCTGAATCCACAATGTGTACCGTTTCAGCTGCTTTGTTGTTGACCTTGATGTCTGTTGCGCTGTCCTGTGCAGTCACATAGTAGTCCGTATACTGCAGCATCTCTGTCTGTTCATAGGTGCTGAAGTTCTTATCCCATATGCCCATGATCCTGATCCTGTAGTTTTTGCCGTTCTCCAGCTTAAATCGTGTCGGATCGTTGAATGAATAGAATGACTTGCTGGTATTCACATAGAATCTCGACACCCAGCTGCTTCCGGATTTTTCGTATACCGTAATACGCACCATCGGGGCATCGCTCTTGTCAAATTCGAAAGAAGGATTGCCTGTCGGAAACGCAGATGGCGCACCTGAATCATTGGACATCGCCGGCCAGGAAATCTCTGGTGCTGCGTAGGCCTTCCCCTGGTTGATTGTCAGCGTGGCGGTCGTCGAATTGTTCTCCAGATTCACGGTAGCCTGCCTGTTGGCGCCGGTCGCATTCAGACCCATGCTGACTGTCAGGGTATCCACACCCTGCTCTATAGTAATCCAGTCGCTGTCTGTCGTTGCATCCCACGGGGTGGACGATGTAATGTCGAATATCCTCGTTCCCGCCTTCTGGCTGGCCTGGTTCCATGTCACCGCCGTTGCATTGTTCAGATAGATCTGCGGATCCTTCACCACTGGCGAAGCCGTGAAATAGTAGGTATTCGGTTCTCCGTCTTCCAGATTCCTGCTGTATAGTTCTACCCGGAACAATGTCTTTTCGGCCGTGTTCAGGAGGGCTGCATCAAATGAATAGCTCAATTCCGTCAGTCCCTGCTCCGCAACGATCGTTTCCCATTTTGTTCCGTTCTGCCTAGCCAGCGTCAGCCCATAGGAAACCGCGTCTTCCGACGCATCCCATGAAATTTCTAGCCCGTCCGGCTTCTCGTAGTCCGGTGCGGTTTCCGCGTCGGTGCCCAGATTGCCGCTGTTCAGAACCGGAGCCTCCGGGAACAGCATCCTCCGTGCATGTTCCGAGTATTCCCCGTAATAGCTGACCTCCGCATTGATCAGGCTGCTCAGTGCCATCGGCAGGCATACCGCCGATCTTGGAATGCGTACGCTCTGCAGCTGCCCGCAGTTTTCAAACGCATCTGCGCTGATATATGCCACCGGCTCCCCTCCCACTGTTTCGGGAACCGTAACGCTGTTTCCCAACGCTTCCGGGTCTATCGCACACAGCAGGGATGCGCCTTCATCGCTCTGCTGATAATAGAATAAGCCATCTGTCAGCAGGTCTCCGAGCGCCACAAAGTGTTCCGCTCCCGCGCCTGCTATGTTTGTATTGTCCCGGCCAAAGGCGTACTTTACGCCTTGCAGAGAGTCTTCCCGGTATACTGTACCGGTACCTGTGGCATATACATAAACCGCTCCGGATGCAATCCTGCTCCCGACGCTTGCCACCTTATTCCCCAGCTTCAGCCCGTGGAGCCCTGCCCCGCTGAAAGCCCTGTCGCCAATGGATTCAACCTCAGAAGGCAGCGACACCAGCCCCGTCACCGACCGGTCTCCGTAAAAGGCTTCCTCCTCTATTCTCTTCAGTCCGCCCGGCAGCATCAAACCTGCTGACAGGGCCTGCACATCCACAGCGCAGAACAGAAAAGCAACCACCAGGATCATTGAAACCAGACGCCTCATTCTCTTTTTTCCCCTCCACGAATTTCTTCCAGACTGTTCAGTTATCCGGCAATCCATCTTTGCATTATTATGGAAATATTATTGCGTATTTGAAGCCATTTGTCAATAATCTTCCAGCCCTTCAAGCATCCGCCCTCTTCAGGCGAGCCCGGCAAATCCAAAATCCCCCCGGAAAATCGTGTTGAACCGTGCCGGAGGATCTAAGGAGGCCATATCGTCTGAATTTTCAATCTGTTTTAAGAAATGAATTGCCATCATCAACGCACTCTTCAATTATCCGCTATATGACTCGTAGCCAGGGTATTTTGCATAGCTCCCATCCGCGGCAATCAGCTCAATAAAATTGTCAATCTCAATGATGTCCGCCTTGTGGCATTTCCGGATCTCGATCTGGTAATTCTTCCGGCAGATCTTCAGCGGAACCTGTTCCCACAGGTTCTCCTTCCCGGCCCGGCTGTTGTATACTTTCATCAAATCCGCCTTCAGTTTCTCCGCGTCCTCCCCGTCCCAGTATGAAATCCCGAAGGCCTGGTAGCAGTCCGTCCCGCCCCGCTGGTAGTCGCACGCAAACCCGTTCCGCTTCCTGAAGCACCAATCGTCCGTCTCGTCCACCTTCGCCCCCAGGTAATTGGTCCGATACTCGTATTTGTTGATCACATCCGGATTGCTGATGTACAGATCCGCCTCGCAGATATAGCACCGGTCGATCAGTTCCGCCGCGCACACCGCCGAACTGATATTGTTCGCCAGGTTGAATTCCGGGTTGTCAATGAACCGGATCGTCGGGTACTTCTCCAGCAGCGCATCGAACTGCTCCTTCTTGTACCCTCTCACAATCGTGATGTTCGTAATCTCCTTCGCATACAGCGCGTCCAGCAGCGTATCCAGGATCCGGACGCCGTTCACCTTCACCAGCGGCTTCGGCGTGTCCAGCGTCACCGGCGCCAGCCGCTGCCCGAATCCCGCCGCCAGGATGATCGCCTTCCGCACCCGGTATGGCTCCAGCGCCTTTTTCCCCTTCTCGCTGATCTCGATGCTCCCGTCCGCCAGCTGGTTGATGTAGTCGCGCTCCGCCAGCTCCGCCGTCAGCTTCTCCGTGCTCGCCAGGGGAATCCTCAGGTCGTCCGCCAATGTCCGCTGGCGGTAGATCCCCCGCCCGTTTTTCTCCAGATAGGCCAGCAGGTTGAATTCATACCGGCTCAGCCCGATGCCCCCGTCGTTTTCCCGGCTGTCCTTCCTGTTGATGATGCCGGTAATCGTCGTGAAAATCACCCTTGCCCCCACGTTCAGCACCAGGATGATCAGCGAAATCACGCTCTGCATCTCGTAGTTGCTGTTCTTCTCGTAGGTAGTAATCAGGATGGAAAGCGGCTGGTTGTCGTATGTGCACAGGAAAGCCACCGCGGAGATAGTGATCATGCTGTTCAGGAAGAAGTAGGAGAGCATCTCCACCAGCGTCGATACCGAGGAAGGAATCAGCACCTTCCGGATGATCCGCCCTTTGCTGATCCCCAATGTCTCCCCGATCACTTCGTATTCGCTGTTGATCTTGTTCAGGCAGTTCTTCGCCAGCAGGTACGGCGACCCCAGGAAGTGGAAAATATTCACCACGACCAGAATCAGGATCGTCCCGTAGAACGTCCCGTTCGTATCCTTAAATAAAAAGATATATCCAATCCCCAGCACCAGCCCGGGAATGGCGATCGTGGACAGCGCCAGCAGGTCCACCGCCTTCGCCATCCGACCCGCCTTCCGCACGGAAAAATATCCCAGAAGATAAGCAAAGCATGTCCCCACCACAGCCGTCAGCAAAGCCAGCGCCAGCGAATTCGCGATATACTGCGTCAGCCCGACGCCGTGCGTGTTCGAGAAGATATTGCCGATGTGGTCCAGCGTGAACCCCAGGTCGTTCGGAAAAGCCTTCGTGAAGCTCAGGCTGATGAAAGCGATCTGCGGCAGAAAAAGCACGAGGCACAGCAGGATGATCACGCAGGCCGTCCCCCGGTTGTATCCCTTCCCCGCCTCAATCAGCCGCTTCTGTTTCTCGCTCACGCTCTGGTCCCGGAAAATCAGGTCAAACCCAAAGGAAACCACCGCCGGAATCAGCAGCACGAACCCGGCGATGCTCCCCCGCCCGTACTGGAAGGAGCTCATGAACTGGTCGTACAGGTACATCGGCAGGGTCTTCACCTTCCCTGCGATCTCCATCGGCATCCCGTAGTCGGAGAAAATCAGCGTGAAGCATGCGCAGAAAGCGGAAATCAGCGCGATCCGCAGATACGGAATCGTCAGGTGGAAGAAGGTGCTGGCCCGGGAAACGCCCATGATGTTCGCCGCGTCGTAGGGCCCCTTGTCCTCGTATTTCAGCGCGTCGTAGAGAATCAGGAAAGTCGCCGGGAAGGATGTCATCACCGATCCCATGATCAGCCCGGGAAATCCCCGGATCTCAATTTCCCATCCGAAAAGCAGGTCGATGAAGCCGTTCTTCCCGAAAAGGATCCGCAGTCCCAGCCCGACGGAGATCGTCGGCACCAGCATCCCCAGCGTCAGCAGGACCACGAAAACATTCTTCCGCCGGATGCTCGCCGTGTTCAGCAGGTATGCCGCCCCCAGCGCCAGCCCCGTGGTGATGGCCGCTGCGGCGCCGGTGTAGATTAGCGAATTCACCACGGCCTGCTGGAAGCCCTTGTTTCCGGCAATCTTCTCCCAGTCCTTCGCCGTCACGTTGAACGCCAGCGTAATCAGCGGCAGAATGGCAAAAAGGATGATGCACCCGATCGCGATCACCCGCAGCGTTTCATGCCGGAAAGCGCCGATGATTTTCTTGATCATTGGATGCTGTCCTCGATGCTCTTCACTTTCATGTCCAGGTGGTCGACCACGAACCGCTTCACGAAGGCGTCCGCCGGATGGTGATAGATCTGGTAGGGCGTGTCCAGCTGGGCAATCCGCATGTCGTTGATCACCATGATCCGGTCGGACAGGGCAAAAGCCTCCTCCTGGTCGTGGGTCACGTAGACCATCGTGATCTTCAGCTTCTTCTGGATCTCCTTCAGCTGCCCCCGCAGCGTGATCTTGATCTCCGCGTCCAGTGCGGACATCGGCTCGTCAAACAGGATGATGTCCGGGTTCAGCACCAGCGTCCGCGCGATCGCGACCCGTTGCTGCTGCCCGCCGGAAAGCTGTTTCGGTTTTTTGTAGATGTGCTCCTCGAGCCCCACCGTCTCGATCATCTCCCGAACCTTCCGGTCCGTCTCTGCCTTCCCCGCCTTCCGGCTCTGCAGCGCGTAGGAGATGTTGTGGTATACGTCCATGTTCGGAAAAAGGGAATAGTTCTGAAAAACGATCCCGATGTTCCGGTCCTTCGGCGGGGCGTCGGTGATGTCGATGCCGTCTTTGAGGATCTTCCCGCCGGTAGGCTTCTCGATCCCGATCAGCATCCGCAGAATGGTCGTCTTCCCGCATCCGGAGGGCCCCAGCAGAGACAGGAACTCGCCCCGCGCCACGTCGAAGGATACGTCCTCCAGCACGGTCTTCGCCTTGAATTTCTTGCTGATGCCCTGCGCCTGTATAATGGGTTCCGCTCCCATGCCCTTCCTCCAAAACGCAGGCAAAAGAACAGCAGTTTCCCGCTGTTCCCTGCCCTTATGCCTTCATTAATATTCCCACTGGTCAAGCAAATCCTGCTTGTATTCGAAGTCAAACATGCCCGCCATGGTGATCTCCCCGAATCCCGTCGGATAGTTCGGAATCTCCGCCGCCGGCATGTCGGTGTAGATGATGTCCGGGTTGAACAGCGCGCACTGCGGCTTGTTCAGCTCGTTGTAAAGGTACGTGAACACGTCCTTCACCGCGGGCTTTTCCTCGTGCCCGCTGATCATCCCCATGGTGAACAGGTCGTACGCCAGCCCCTGCTCGGGAACAATCACCGCCAGCCCCTCGTTCTCGTTGGCATAGTTCACGCACTGCCACAAAAGCCCGTATGCGATCGCCACGTCCCCGCGCACGGCGGCCTTCGCCGGGGCGGACCCGGAGGTGGTATATTCCTTGATGTTCGGGTTCAGCGCTTCGAAGTAGGCCAGTCCCTCGTCCTGCCCCATCATCGTCACCATCCCGTTGTAGTAGCTGTATCCGGTCCCGGAGCTCTTCGGGTTCGGCATGGAAATCAGCTCGGCGTATTCCGGCTTCAGCATGTCCTCGTAGGTGGCGGGAACGTCCAGCCCCTTCTCCTCCAGGATCTTCGTGTTCACCAGGAAGGCTCCGTAGGTCTTGCCGTTCACCGCGTATTTATGGTGCCGTTCGGTGTACCCGGTCACGGAGGCGTCGTATATGGAGAAGTCGTAGTCGCTCAGCTCGACGAACAGGTCCGGGTCAGCGTTCAAAATGATCTCCGCGTTCACAACCTCCAGGTCGTAGAAGATGTCGCAGTCAGAGCTGCGCCCCTCCGCCTGCAGCTTGCTCAGCATCTGCCCGGTTCCGAGGCTCTGGATGACGATTTCAACGTCCGGAAACTGTGCGTCCAGCTTCTCCTGCAGGTAAGCGATCCGCTCGTCCTCCGCCGCGGTATAAATCACCACCCGCTCAGAAGCCGCAAAAGCCGATCCAATCCCCAGCACCCCCAGCAGAAAAACCACTAAAATCAGAAAAGCACCCTTCTTCATACGAAATCTCCTCCCTGCGCCCTCATTCAAGCCCAACCCCGACCTGAAAGGGATAAACCCCATTGAAGCCTGAGTCCGTTCGAGGGCTTTCCGGTTCAATCAAAGCATCGCCGCTCCGACGAACTGAACAGTATTATAGAAAGAGCCACCCCCATTGTCAAGATTTTTCCGTTCATTTCCTATTTCCTTTTTTCTTCTTTTGAACAAGCCGAAACGGAGGGACGGTCTTTTTCGTTTCGCCGTCCCTCCGTTTCGCCCGTTCCCCCCGTCAAACATCATAAGTCTTATCAATCGCCTTCAACTCTTTAAAAGTATCAATCTCCACAATATCCTCCTCCCTGCACTCCCGCACCTCAACCTGGTAGTGCTCCTTTCGGTATACCAGCGGCACCTGTTCCCAGTACCGTTCCTTCCCGCCGGGAGCATTGTAAACCTCCTGAATATCCTGCGATAACTTATGCCCGTCCGCGTCATTCCAGTAGCTGATGCCGACCATCTGCCAGATATCGTCCCCTTCCCCGCCAACCTTCTCCTCAATAATCACGCCGTCCCTCACCCGGAAGCACCAGTCATCGCTCCGCTCCTTCCGAATCCCAAGGAAATCGGAAGTATAGTGGTATTTTCGGATGATTGCGGGATTGGAAATCAGCAGGTCCGCTTCGAACACATAGGCGTTGCTCAGCATGTATCGCGCAACCAGCGCGCTGGAGATGTTGTTCGCCTCGTTGTATACCGGATTCTCCAAAAACTTCACCATCGGGTATTTATAAAGCAGCTGGTCAAAAAGCTCTCCCAAATACCCCCGTACGATGTAGATCTCGTCGATCCCCGCTTCCAGGCATGCGTCAATCAGCCGGTCGATGATCCGTGTCCCGTGCACGCGCACCAGCGGCTTCGGCGTGTTGAACGTGATCGGCACCAGCCGCGTCCCGAACCCGGCTGCGATGAAAATCGCCCGCCTGGCCCGGTAGGGTTCCAGCGCGGTCAGTCCCTCGCTGGTGATCCGTGAATTGTCCACCAGCCCCCGGTCCCCCAGTTCCTTCATCACCTTGTTGATGGTCCCCAGCGAGTGCCCGGTCATGCCCTCCAGCTTCCGCTGGGTCAAAGGCGCCAGCGAAGTCGCCAACGCCTCCAGCACGTCAAATTGTTTTCTCGTCAGTCCCGCATTCTCCATCCGCGCTCATCCCCTCCGCCGTTTTTCCACCTTTCTGTACTACAAACCTCCGCATCCATCAACTTACTTTTTCCCCATCCAGTCCATAATAGATTTCCTCGCTGACTTTCCCGTCTTCGCCGTATTTTCTTTCCACCCGGCAGTACCCATCCTTGCAAAGCATGGGTTTGCCATCTGCATCGTAATACTGCTCCTGGATCACTCTGTTCTTCTCGTCGTAATCATACGCCGTCTGGTAAACGCCTTTCCCGTTAGCCATCGGAGCACTCGTGTGATCCATATAGCTCTCGTAGTTCACCCGCTTCTTTTCATCGTACCGCAGCCATACCATTTCGTATCCGGCGTTGCATTTCGTGGGATTCCCTTCGCCGTCAAAGAATTTCAGTACGTTCGCGTTTCCGTTCTCATCAAATTCCCGTTCAACAGCACAATAGGTATCCTTCGGCGCCATCGGCTTGTCATCTTCATCGAACCACGCTTCATATTCAGCATGATTCTTGTCCAGCCATCTGCGCACAATACTGTGATACCCGTCTGAGCTCCTGACTGCTTCGCCGGACGTCCCCCAGTATGCTTCATTCGCCACGAGGTTCTTGTCGTCGTATTCCCGTGTAATGGCAGCAATTTTCTTGTTATTCAGCACGGGAGAACCATCCAGCCAGTACTCCAGCCGAATCACCAGCTTGTTTTCATTGAATTCCTGCCGCAGCTCGTCATATCCGGCCTTGCAGGCAATGGGCACTCCTTCCGCGCCATAATACCGTACCCGAATGTTGTTTTTGTTTTCGTCGAATTCCCGCTCAACAGCGCAATAGGTATCCTTCAGCGCCATCGGCTTGTCATCTTCATCGAACCAGGCTTCGCGCAGGATGTGGTCCTTATCCAGATAAATCCGGTCGATCCGATGATACCCGTCCGTGCTCTTTATCGGTTCCCCATCTGTCCCGAAATATGCCTCAGAAGCCACCAATCCTTTCTCATCATATTCGCGAACCAGCGATGCATAACCTTTTTCCCGCAGAACAGGCTTTTCTCCCAGCCAATAGCTGATCCTTACCGCCTGTTTTTTCTCATTGAACTCCTGCCGCACCTCATCATATCCGGCCTTGCAGGCGATCGACTCTCCTTCCGTGCCATAATACCGTATCCGAATATTGTTTTTGTTTTCATCGAATTCCCGCTCAACAGCGCAATAGGTATCTTTCAGCGCTATCGGCTTGTCATCTTCATCGAACCAGGCTTCGCGCAGGATGTGGTCCTTATCCAGATAAATCCGGACGATCCGGTGATACCCGTCCGTGCTCTTCAGGGCTGCGCCAAACGTTCCCCAGTATGCCTCATCCGCCACCAGGTTTTTGTCGTCATATTCCCGTGTGATGACGGCTATTCCCTTGTTGTTCAGCACCAGGGAATGATTCAGCCAGTATTCAATCCGAACCACCAGGTTTTTCTCATTGAATTCCTGCCGCAATTCGCCGTATCCGGCTTTGCAGGCGATGGGCTGGCCGTCTGCCCCGAAATACCGTTCTTTCGTCAGGTTCTTTTTCTCGTCGAATTCCCGTTCAACCCGAACAAAGGTGTTTCCTTTGGTCACGGGCTGCTCGTTTTCATCGAACCAGGCTTCACTCAGGATATGGTCCTTATCCAGATAGGTCCTCTCAAACCGGTGATACCCGTCCGTGCTCTTCAGGGCTTCATTCGACGTTCCCCAATAAGCCTCTTCCGAAACCAGGTTCTTGTCGTCATATTTCCGCGTGATGATTGCAATTCCCTTGTTATTCAGCACCGGGCTTTTCTTCAGATAATACTCAATCCGAACCAGCAGGTTTTTCTCATTGAACTCCTGCCGAATCTCATCATATCCGGCATTGCAGGCAATCACAGTCCCGTCTGCATCGTAATACAGCACCCGGATATTATTCTTTTTGTCATCAAACTCCCGCTCAATCCGGACATACGTATCCCCGACCGTCATCGGGGCACCGTTTGTATCGAACCAGGCCTCGCTGGTTACATGGCTCGCATCCAGACTGGTCTTCTGAATTTGGTGATACTTGTTCTTCGTGTGATAGACAGGCTCTCCATCCACGCCGAAATAGCTTTCTTCGTTCAAAATATTCTTGTCATCGTATCCCCTTATAGTCACGGCAACCCCGAATTCGTTCACCACCAAATGATTATCCCGGTCGTAATAGGAGATTTTGATAGTATTCCCTTTGGTATCTGCATCATTGACGATATACGCGTATCCCGCTGCCAGGTTCATCAGTTTCCCGTCTGTCCCGTAATATTCCTGAATATATCCGGCTTTCTCCTGTTCCGAAGGTTCAGGTTCCTCCGCCGAAGCATCTTCCTCAGCATCGAAGGCATTCCCGGCTTCCGCTTCTTCCCCTTCTTCCTCCTCAGCCTCTTCCTCCGACGCAGCCTCCGGCTCGTCCTCCTTGCCCAGGTACTGCAGGTCTTTGAACGAGATCGTCCTCACATAGGCATATTCTTTCCCAGGCGTAAACACCAGGTTCCCGTCCACGCCATAGTATTTCGTCGCCATCGCCTTTTCGCTGCTGTTGTATTCCGTTTCAACGGCAGCGTACCCATCCGTGCAGGCAACGGGCTGTCCCTCCGTGTCAAAGAAGCTCTTCCGAACCACTTTCCCGTTCCCGTTGTATTCGAATTTCACCAGATGGTATCCATCCCTGCCGTCCACCGGTTCCCCGTCCAGCCAGTAGCTCTCCGTTGTCTTGTTGTTCCCTTCCCAGGTGTTCCGGACCTCATCCGCATGCTGCTCCCCGGCATACGGATTTCCTTCCGTATCATAATACCGGGTAGACACTACTTTTTTATCCTGGTATTCATTTTCGGCGCTGGCATACCCCTCCGCGCAGTTCACCGGGGTTTTCCCGTCCGTCCCGAAGTAAGCCGTCCGGACCACCAGGTTCTGCTTGTTAAAGGTATAGTTCACCACCGCGTATCCTTTGGGCCCGATCATCAGCTTCCCGTTTTCATCGTAATACTCGGTTCGGGCCAGATTCTTCTTGTCCCGGTATTCATTTTTGATCGCCGCATATCCAAGGGATTCCACCACGATTGGCTGGTCATTCTCGTCGAAATACCGCTGATAGGACACCTGGCCCTGCATGGTGAAAACCCGTGTCGTCCGGCTGTAGCCGTCTGTGCTCTTTCCCCGGATCCCTTCGCCGATATAATACCGTTCTTCAACGATCCGGTCCCTGGTTCCCAGCCACCGCTGGAGCCCGCAGATTCCCTTCTTATTAAAATATAGGCTCCCGTCCGCGTTATAGTACATGGCGAGCCGCACTCTCCCGCCCCCGCTGTAGCTGTAAAGCACGTATGCATATCCTTCCGGGCCGGCAATCAGGCTGCCGGCTTCATCCTCCGGGGACGCCTTCTCGCCGTAATACCGGGTTTCCCGGAGCGCTGCATTTTCATAAATGGATTCCATGGTGGCATACCCGGCTTTGGCATAATAATACGGTTGCCCGTCTGCCCCAATATAGGCCGTCCGGCTCTTGTTCTTCCCGACATAGCTGTATTCCACCCGGGCATAGCCGTCCGGCCCCGCCGTCAGATTGCCGTCCGCGTCATACCAGGTATCGCTCGTCACCATCTGGAAGGTGCTGATCTGGGCATATTCCGTGATCCGATGCCAGCCTACGGGATTCCCGTCCGGATCATACCGCCAGGTGCTGGCATGTTTTCCGTTCAGGTACCTGGTTTTCATCCAGGCGTATCCGTCCGGGCCCGTCACCAGCTTCCCGTCGGCATCGTAGAAATACTGTTCCTCCAGTTTCTTGGACCGGTAGATATCTTTCCGGACTGCATATCCCTCAGCACTGTTGATCGGTTTTCCCTTCGTGTCCAGATACTCAATCTGGCTCACTTTATTCCCGGAGGTATAGCTGTACCGAATCATCGCGTATCCCTTGTCGGAGGCAATCACCGGATTCCCGTCCGCATCCACATAGGTCTTCGATTCCACCAGCTTCCTGTTGCGGGCATTGTAAACCACCACCTGGTTCAGATTGGTGGATAACTCTGCCACACCGGCATTCACCGGCAGAAGTGAAAAAAGGATGCATGTGATCACCGCAATCACAGATAGCAAAACAGACAAACGCCCCTGTTTCCTCATCAATTTCCACCTTCCCTTCGGAACCGAAGATTTATGAATATTTTACCAAAAATGCTCAGAATTGTAAACAAAACGCGCCCTCTCCTTCACCCTTTGATTTAATCTCTGACTTGGTACCCAATACAAGGCTTTTGTTCCAAATGAAGCCTGCCGATAATTTAGCGTTTTAAATTGTTAAATCGTCAAGCCCTTAATAAAGCCCGGAGTCTGAATCTCCGGGCTATGAATCCCAGACTTGTGGTCCGGAGGGGACGGTTCTTTCCGGACCATCTTCAGTCAACTCTATTGTTTAGCCTGTTGGCCAACTATGCTGCCATGGCATTTTTCTGAAATAATGAAATTGCCATGGCAGCAAAGCTAACCAACCGGCTTGATCCCCGGACAGATTGCTGTTCTCTTCGATCTCTTTCTCATCCCCATCAATGAAAAACAGACATCTTTAGTACTAATCATCTTTTCTTATCTTTTGAACAGGTCGCTGTGCGTTCCGGTTCTGGCCAGGGACAAGACTAAAACATCATCTTCAAGATAGTAGATCAAAAGCCAGTCTGAAAGAACATGCAATTCCCTGTGGCCCCTCCAGTCTCCACTTAATTCATGATCATCATAATCTTCAATCAGTCTTTCCTGCTGATCTCCTTTAGCGATGAGACGAATCACATCATCCAATAGGCTGATATTGTATCCCCGTTTAATGGCAAGCTTGTAATCCTTTTTGAATCGGGTTGACCACTTAACTTTGTATTTATCCACATTACTCACCGCTTAAGCTCCTCCAGCGCATCTTCAACGCTGAGTGCTTCAACCTTGGAATCCTTCGCAATTTTCTCAGCCTCAAGCATAGCTTCAAGAGTCTCTCTTGTAGGAACATCCAAACGGACATCAAAAGGAAATCCGCCCACAGCCACGGATTTTCTCAGGAAAACATTAATCGCCGTTCCAAGCGTCATTCCCAAGGCTGCGTAAATAGCCTCGCTCTGTGTTCTGAGTTCTGAATCGATGCGGTGGGTATAAGATGTTGTAGCCATAACGATCCTCCTTGCAAAACAGTCACGCTATTTAGCATTAATATTATATCATTTGTATTACAAAGTCAATCATTTGCATTTTTTATAATCTTTCCGGGTAGCATTCCCGGCTGCTTATTTGTCCCATCCTTTGCTGGACACACCATTGCATTACCTTGCCCATTACAACGTGAATTTCCTGAGTTTTAACCCGCTAACGTCAAATTTGATCATTTCACAACCGTATCTCTGGTATCGATTTTTCCGTTGTATTTATTTCGGTATTCCGATATAATGCTTTTCGGAGAACCTTTCTTTGGCCATTCTTATTCTATGCTCGGTATAATTTGTGTTTGGCAGATCGGCATTTCCCTGCTCCAGCGAGAAAATTGATTATGGCTCCTATCGTTCCGCCCAGCGTATTGGAAATCAAATCATCGACTTCAGCCAATCCAATCCCGAACTTCCACTGGACCGCTTCGATGACGACACTGCAGCCCATACAAATCAACACACTTATTATGGTTGCCTTTCCGGTGGGTAGTTTGGAAGAAATCAAATTCGAAAGGATCGTGCCGAGGGGGATGAAGAGCAAGATGTTGTTTATGACCTGTTGTCTCAACCCATCATCTGTGAGCATCCGGCGGTAGCTGTAGAACAGTTCCAATCTGTTCCTGCTTCCCTGGGGTTCCCTGTAGTACATCGTCATGTACACAATGAATAACAGATAAGCAAACAAGAACACCCACCGGACCCGACCACGCAAAAACAACGACAGGACGGTAAGAACCGTACCGATTACAAGCACCCACACCGGATGCCTCATCAGGACGTTGTCCAGACGGTGAACAATCTCCCCATCTTCATTCAGATAGATTCTTTGCTCGCCGGTATCGAGGACACCATATTGGCTGTTTCCTCCGGTGACGGGGTGACCGTCCACATCGTAGTATTGAGTTATTGTGGATCCATCGGAGGGGTAGCTGGTTTTAATGGTTGAATAACCTCTTGTTGTGTTGATCGGAGCCCCATTCGGACCGATATAAGTAGTTTCTATCGTTCGGCCTTCATCGTCATAATCTCTTCTATAGCCAGATTGGCCGAGGCTAAGAATCGCTGGTTGGCCAGATGCATCGTAGTAGAGTTCCTCGCAAACCTTCCCTGCTTCATTGAATGATCGGATGCGGCGAGCGTAGCCGCTTGTAATATCCACAAGGGATCCTTGAAGATCCCTGTACTCCAGTATTATGGCCTGCTTCTTTTCATTGTAGATACGGCTGTAGGCCGCATACCCCTCTTTTCTTGTTACCTGCGCTTCTTTTCCATCGGAGGTGTGAATAAAGTATGTATCTGTGTCAGCAAGCTTCTTATCCGTGTAGGTTCTGTGGATCGAGAAGTAGCCGGTAGAAATGACCACAGGCTGCATCTGTTCGTCCAGATAATGGATCTCTGTTGCCAGACCGTCGGTGAGAGTGTAGCTCACAGCTGCATAACCGGAGGAGAGAGCGATCAGTGCGCCGCTTTCATCCAGATATTCCTCCATGAGGGTGTGCCCCTCCCCATCTTTTGTCACTCGCTGCGTGGCATACCCCTTATCACTGGCAACAACCACAGATCCCTTATCGTTGACATAAGAAGTTGTGGTTACCGACTTCCCGTTTTCCCCGGCTGTAGTTGAAGATGAGGTCTTTAGATTTTTCGATGTCGGGGCGCGGTATGTTATTGAAACCACCGTAGCTGCCGCAACCACCGCAACAATAACAATAAGCAGAATCCGCTTCCGCACCTTCACCCCAGATTTTTCTCCTCTGTGTTAATAGGTTTTCTATATAAGGGTCAGTCAAATGGATGTCAACCGTATTATTCATCATTTTCATCTGTAAGATAACATATCCATCATCGTTCACACCGATATGTAAAGCTCCGACACTTGTATATGCAAAGGCAGACATCCATTTCATGTATCTTCCATTCGGCGTAATAGAGTAATCCATCGTTTTTTGTGTCAAATGATGTTGCGCCAAATAAAACATATAAAAAAAAACAGATTAGCCATCTCAAAAAACTTGACAAATTGAATATCTTATTTTACTATATGATTTGTTCAAATTGTCTGAACTAATATCTTGGAGGGCCGCCATGGTAATTTTGAATATTCAACTTGATAATCTGCTCCTTTACCGAAACTTCACGATGAACCTCTCCTATCCCAAAAAGCCAGTTCATACCACCATCGAAAATGAGTACCTGGAAGGACGCCCTAATTTTCGATATAAAAAACTCATTGTTTTAATGGGCGCTAATGCCACAGGGAAAACCGCCCTTGGCAAAGTCCTGATGGGCATCTTCAATTTTATCTCAAAGAAAGAGGCAAACAGTATTCTTCCTATGATTGACAACTGCCAGCTCCCTGCTTCTTTTTCCATTGATCTGGCATTTTCTGATCATATGCTTTATCGGGTATCCGCCGACATTCAGGCAAAGAAGAACAGCAATGAAGAATATGACAGTGATGATCTGGCCGTAACAGTGCAAAAGGCCAAAATCAACGCCACCGACAGTTATGAAACATGCATCCAGCGGCTGATCAGATCAGAAACTGAAAAAGAGGACTTCTATGTAAAAACACTGGAGTCCGTTCCTGCATTATCCTGGTATTTCGAACATCCTTTTGCTTCCGAAGGACGCCAGCGCGCAATCGACCCTGCGAATCCTCATCTCTATGCCGGCATTCTCCAGCAAACACTTCAGACATTGGACCCCAGAATCCTGAAGGTCGAAGAGATCCACACCGTCAAAAACACTTTTGCCATCGTCTATCCAAACAACACTGTTTTAATCCAGGATGGCATTATTGCTTCACCGGATAAATTGTCCAGTGGCACAAAAGACGGCGTGGGGCTTGCCCAGTTGATCACAGGGATGAAACTGAATGCCCACGAATTCTATTACTGTGATGAAAAGTTCTCCCATATCCACACTGAAATCGAAAAAACCTTTCTCTCTGTAATGATTGAACTGCTCGGGCCGAACCAGCAGCTGTTTTTTACAACGCACAATCTGGATATCCTGGAAATGGGGCTTCCATTGCATTCTTATGCTTTCCTGCGCAGGTCTGACACTTCTGATCACCAGATATCGACCGCATTTGCTTCCGATTATCTGAAAAAAAATAATGTTTCTCTTCGGAATGCCGTCGAAAATGATCTTTTTTCGACTGTTCCTTCCACATCTGAAATTTTCAGGCTTATTGATCTTTGACGGAGGCAGGCATAATGCAAATCAGGAATGGCAGAATTCAGTATTATGTAGAAGGTGGATGTGAGAAAAAGCTTGTTAAAATTCTGATTGAAAGCAGGCTTATTCTTCCAGGCCAGGCCGACGTCCTTAATCCAATCCAGGATCGAATTAAGCCGGCCCATCTCCGTATGTTTCCCATGAAAGCAAGCATTATCCTGATCTTTGATACTGATCAGACAAATACAGACATCCTGCAACAAAATATTAGATTTCTGAAAGCAGCTTCAAATGTCAAAACCGTCATCACGATTCCACAGGTCCAAAATCTGGAGCAGGAACTGATAAAGTGTACTGATATAAGGCATATCCGGGAACTTGTCAACTGCGCCCATGACTCAGATTTTAAAACCGCTTTCATCGAAGAAAAACGTCTGTTCGATAAGCTCCAGCTACACCATTTTGATTTCAAAAAATTATGGTCCGAAGAACCAAATTCATTCTATGGAAAACTCGGGATCCATAATCAGAGCCAATCAATCAAAATTGATTAACCAATGTATTGGTATCAATCAATACTTTCATTCACAATCCCCTTTATATAGCAGCACCATATGGTTCTTTGCAGCCGCATAATGGATGATGTTCCGTCCTTTCCAGAACGTCTGCATCTGGTAACTGATCCGTTCTTCTCCCTCTGGGATAGCAGTCCGGATTGTTTCACGGATCGCTGTAAGCCTCGATTGGATCGTAGAATCCTGATCGGTGATGTATTCGTCAATTGGATTCATTTCATTCCCAGCTCCGCACACAGTTTCTCATACCGAGCCTTCTCATGCTCTTTGACTTCCTTTGTCGGGTCAGCCAGCGTGTGATGCAGTACATCTGCGTCCTTCAGGATTTCATCAATTGGGCCATCAACCGTATCCTTGCTGTCGTGATGATAGATCGCCGAGCAGATGATCTCCGTTTCTTCATCTGTCGTTATTTCCAGCTTTTTCAACACCTTCCTGGCATAATCCGCGCCAAGATGGGCGTGATCATCATAGCTGCCGGACTTGTAGGCATGGAGGTCATGCAGCAGTCCCGCCATTGTTGCCAGCTCAGCATCCTCACCGCGCTTCTTGGCCAGAATGGCAGCGGCAAGTGCCACGCCATGCAGGTGTGCGATCTGATTTGCTTCTTTCTCATTGCCTTCCACCACATGGTGGACATATTTCTGAAGATCTTTGATTCGGCTCATTTGTCTTCCTCCAACAAATCATATAATGCATCCTGTGATAATACTCCGCGTTTCAGATCAGGCGGAAGCTCTCCTCGTTCATCCGCTTCGTAATCCTTCCGCCACTGAACAGATGTGTAATAGGTATTGAGAAGCTGGAGCTTCTCCGGGTCACGGGATGTTAGGGCCTCATCAAACAGACGTTCGTACTTTTCAACCCTTTCTATCCGATCCAGGCGATAGAAGCGGCGATAGATCTTGCCGTTACGCTCCACGGTTTCATTCCACATGGACGCGGGCCTTGTCCACAGGCCACCTTCACCATACAGGGCACGGTAAACGACCATCGGCTCTTCGGTTTCAGAGTGCCTGGCAATCCCGATCACTTCATACTCGTTGCCCTTGAAATGACGATAGCGACCGAGCGGGATGGTTGCGACAGCTTCTTCGTAGGTCATGCCTTCTTCTCCTTGAACTTCGCCCTGCAGTCCTTACAGTAGTTCGGATAATGCTTGATCGTGCTTAGGAATGTAAACGTCTTCCCGCACCGCTTACATTTCCGCTTCATGATCCGTGGGATGTTGTGCTCGTCCTGGTATTTCCGCTTACAATCCTTGCAGTAGTTCGGGATATGCTCCCAGGACGGATCATAGAAGATCGGCTTGCCACAAGTCCGGCATGGTTTCTCCAGAAGCTTGGTTTCCTCCTTGATCGGCATTGATGCTACCGGTTCCGGTTTTGAGAATAGCTTCTTCAGCCAGTTGAACACAGATTAGTCCTCCGTATAAAAAGATAAAGCCCACCAAGCCACCTGTCCATATCATGAATAAGCAGCTGGTGAGCCAACAGACAGCACTGATCTCCTTCTATCAACCTCAAGCTGTTTTTTGTTTCGCAAGTTCCTGAACAAAAGGTAACGGGAGCCTTAGGGTTTTCGCAATCTGCTCAAGTGTTAAATCTCCTTCAGCAATTGCGGCCTTTGCCATTTCAATCTTTTCCTCTGTGATCAGGTCCTCAACTATCTTGCACACTTCTTCCCGACCTCCTTCAGTCTCTTTCAAATAGCTAACGCGTTCCCTCAGCAATGGATTAAGCATGTCCTCTGGATTGGCACAAAAAAAGTCATGCATATGATCCTTGATGCGTATGCCGCGTTTTTGACGGCACTTTCTGTTCCGTTCTTCACCACAAACGGCTTCGCCGTGGAAATTGGAAAGGTAATGATCGATGTGATCGTCACCCGGTCCGGCATAATCACACTCTCGGCGTACATTGGGCTCACCACTGATCTCCGATCTGCTGATCAGCTTTGCTCAGCTCTAACCTCCGCCTGGAGCGAGTATCGGATCTGGCCAGAAAGATACAGCGGTTACTACGAAATCGAAATCGAGCAGTGGTTTCCGTATTCCACAATTGAAGTTCTTCACGAGCATGTGACCGCCATGGCTGATGTGGTGGAAGCGGGATATACCATGGGCAAACCCACGATCAGCGACTTCTGCCGGTAACATCAGCCCATATCGCCGTGGGATCCGTTTCCCGGCTGTCTATTTGTACCCTGCCTGTTCTCGCATCCGAAGCGGATCCCATGTATCGAGAAAACCGCGGATAATGTCTGTCTTCGTTGCTTTTGGGAACCTGAGATACAAGCTCACAACTCCACCTCCGGTTTCAGCATCTCTATCTCATTCAAAACCCTCTCTGCGTCCCTCTTCTTCAGGCGATGCAGGCTGGGGAACCATTCATCCCCGGTAACGAGGTAATTGATGCTTACATCGTAGGCTTCTGATATGGCGATCAGTTCTTCCATGGTTGGATTTCTTGTCCCCGCGATCAGAGAATTCATCCGCTCCATGGTGTTTGTAACGATCGGCGGGTCATCCATCATCGTTTCATAGTAGTCCACGCACAGCTGCTTCAGCCGTTCGGCAAATCCGTCAATATGAATCGTTGTGGCCATGATGATGCCTCCTATTTCAGCACGTAATACGCCCCAGACTCTGTGTACACCTTCCCCTTCAGGTTCGTGTGGTAGCAGTCGAGGTAGATCGAGAGGAAAGCCTCCTGCTCCTGAACATAACTTGCATAGCGGAAAATGGTGCCAGGGAGAGACAACTTTTCCGTATGCGCCACCTTCGTAAACTCATCGCGGTCAGACCGTCCGATGAATGTGTCCACACGATCGAGCACGGGCTTGCCGTCAGAATCTGTGATATACGTCAGCACGTTCATCATCTCCAGTGGAGAGCCATCCATGTCCTTGATTGGATAGAAGTAGGCCTTCTTTGTTTCCAGCTTTCTCATGGTTTACCTCCTTTTCTCGACCTTGTCATTATATTATCCAGATACTCTTGTCTGCGAACTGCCGATTCATGTCTGCTTTCTTCGGTTTGATGAAGGTATTCAGTTATCACATCCGAACCAGCCGCCTTATTTCAACCTGATCTTCTGGTTTGGATTATTCGTCTTGTCCGGATACAGATATTCAGCCTCGCCATTTTCAATCATTTCCTTCACGACAAGGCGGACTGAGTCTGTCAGCTTTGCATAACCCAACTGCGCAGATAGTTCTCTCATTGAGAGATCGTTTTGTCTTAGTGCTACCGTGATAAGCTGTCTCAGTTCATTCTTAGTCCTGCGGCTGACTCTTCTCCTCTCTGTCCGGACAGGCTGCTCAGCATGTTCTTCTTCTTGCAGAAAGACCGGATATCTGCCACATCTGCATGAGGGTTAATCCGATCATCATAGGTACATCACGGGCCAGACTGATCAGCTCACGTTCTTCCCTTGCGTTGGTACGGATGGTATTTGACATTTTTCGGATATAGTAAACCTTCTCGCTCTTCTTCGAAGCTCCTTCCGAATTTAGCATAATTGGGCATTTATAC